>NC_015709.1:0-733750 GCF_000218875.1 Zymomonas mobilis subsp. pomaceae ATCC 29192 | reverse complement strand
TAATCATCAGCATAAGCAGCATCATGATCTGCTGTCCAATGGGGACATGAATATTATACGATTGCGCGATAAACATCGTTGCAAAGGTACAATAGATCATCGTGCCGTCGAGATTAAAAGAATATCCAAGGGGCAACACAAAACCTGCAATACGGGGGGGAACCCCGAATTTTTCCAAGGCTTCTAAAGTCGGCGGTAAGGAAGCTTCAGATGAAGAAGTCGTAAAAGCAATAAGCGCTGGAGAACGCAAAAGTGGAAGAATATTTAAAACACCCTTTCCTACCAAAAGGCGAGTGACCAATAAAATAAGGCCCCACATAACAGCGAGCCCCAGATAAAAGCTTCCAATAAAATAACCATAAGTCAGAACAACCCCGATACCCCGTTGTGTAATGACCGAGGTAACTGCTGCAAAAACGGCTAATGGGGCAAAATACATCACATAATTAGTAACTTTTAGCATCACGGCTGACAGCGCTTCGACACCTTTTAATAAAGGCGCTGCCTTTTTGCCTTGGCTACCAAGACCAAGACCAAAAAAGACCGAGAAAATAACAATCTGGAGGATTTCATTATGGGCCATAGCATCCACCATTGACTGGGGTACCATATGCGAGATGAAATCTTTCAGAGAGAAATCCGCCGCGGGAGCAACCGGTGCCGCGGAGACGGGAGGCACTAAATTAAGGCCCGTACCGGGACGTAAAAGATTAACCAGAATAAGTCCCATGGCGAGGGATAACAAGCTGGCACCTATAAACCAGCACATAGTTCTTAGGCCAATACGGCCTAATTCTTTACCATTCCCCATATGGGCAATGCCAGATACCAACGTTGCAAAAACCAAGGGCGCGATGATCATTTTGATCAGCCGCAGAAAAATGAGCGTTAATAAAGACAATCTGTCGACTAGATATTCTATCCAGTTTTGATCATGGATAGTAAGATTAAATATTGTCCCTATAATCAAACCTACCACTAATGCTGCTATAATCCAAAAGGTAAGCCGCTTAACCACGCTTTTCTCCAGAACAGGAATTAAGAAAAATAAGAGGCAAGAGATGTCTCTCTTTTATCAAGGAAAATTGAAAGGTTCTTTTTTTGAAAAAGCTTTCTGTCTTTTAAAAAAAGGAAAAAGGCAAATTTTATGAAAAAGACCCCTAATAGAAATAGGATTTTAAATAAAATCGTTTTTTTGAAAAGGAAATTTTATTTTTAAGAGAAAATTAAAATAAAAAGAGAATAAAAAACGCTGATTTTTATTTGTCAGATTAAATAAAAACGTTTCGTTATAATTTATTAAAATTAGTATTTCATTTTTTGAAATATAAGAAGGAATAGGCGAACTAATGAAGGACTGGGTGCAGCGTATAGAAACAGCAATCATACCTTATTTTGAAAAAACTTCTCTAGCCGCGTTTTTTCTCGGTATTGCATCTGGGGTACCTTATACCTTATTAGCTGCAACTTTGACCCATCGTTTATCTGATGCCGGTATTGATAAAAAATCTATCTCTGCTTTTGCGCTCACCTTGTTAATGTACAGTTTGAAATGGCTATGGGCACCGTTGATTGATCGCGTACCCGTGCCTTTTTTAACCTCTGCAATCGGGCAACGCCGGGCATGGTTATGGTTAAGTGGTATAGCGACGGCTTTTGCTATTGTTATGCTAGGTCTCGCTGATCCCTATCATCATTTAGAACAGGTCATTTTTTGGGCCATTGTCCTTGGTTTTTGCGGTGCAACGGCTGATATTACCTTGGATGCCTATCGGATCGAATTGCTAGATCCTTCCCGTTTAGGTGTGGGATCTGGTTTATCTCAATATGGTTGGCGCATCGGCGCGTTTCTGGCGAGTTCCGGGGCTTTATTCTTGGCGGATAAGGCGGGTTGGAATGTCGGCTATATCGCCTGTGCCCCTTTTGTCCTGATTGCCCCTTTTACATCTGTTTTTATGGGAGAGCCTAGCCGCTATCGTGAACCCCAAGCCTTGAAAAATCCGAGTGATATGCTGGCTGCCTTTATTAATCCTCTCAGTGACTTTTTAAAACGACAGGGCGCATGGTTGGTTTTACTGTTTATCTTGCTGCATAAAGTCGGTGACACCATGGCTAATTTGATGCTGCGCAATTTGTTAGTTAGCCTTAGTTTTACAAAGCAGGAAATTCTTTTGGGTGATGTGAATGTCGGCTTTTTTGCCTTATTAGCCGGTGTTTTTGTGGGTGGAATTCTCTTTACACGTATGGGCATGAAGCGTTCTGTGATGTTAAGCCTGATTTTAATGGCAATATCCAATATCAGCTTTGCCATTTTAGCCCATTGTGGGCATTCGATGCCTATGTTGATTTTTGCTGTAAGCTTTGAGAATTTTTCAAGCGGCGTCGGGGGGGTAACAATTGTGGCCTATCTTTCTGCCTTATGTAGTCTCCGTTTTACCGCGACCCAATTTGCTCTACTAAGCGCCTTGGCGGGGGTTCTTGGTCGTTTTTTGACGGGCACGACAGCGGGCGCTTTGATAGACAGCATAGGATATGTAAATTATTATATTTTAACAACCGTGATTTCGCTGCCTAGTATTCTACTTTATGCCTTTATGATGAAAGCCGGCATGGTAGATCGATCAGTCGCAGAAAATTAGAGGCATGATCGCCTCTAGCTAATTTTTAAACTACAACATGAAGATAAGGATTTTATTCAGGGGGTGTTCTGTTAGCGTCTAAAAAGGAGCCCGCAAGGTAAAGAGAGCCGATCAATGCAATAATCGGAGGGTTGTCAGGATTAGCCTCTTCTGTAATTAACTGAAGCGCTTTTTCTGGATTATCCGCTGTTCTTGCAGACATACCGAATTTTTCCGCAATAGAAGCCAACGCTTCTGGCGTGTAACACGCATGCCCGGGAACCGGAACCGCATAAAAACGAGCCTGAGAATCCGAGAAAAATTGTAATACACCCTCGGCATCTTTATTCGCCAGCATCCCCATAATGAGATGAAAAGGTTTTTTCTCTTTTTCAACATGATCTTGAAAAAAGGCCGCTGTAGAAGGGGCTGCCGCTGGATTATGGCAACCGTCTATCCATAATTCCGCCCCGACAGGCAATGTTCTTACTAAATGGCCGTGAGATAAATGTTGAAGACGTGCTGGCCATGATGCCCAACCCATCGCCGCTTTATAGGCTGATTCCGGTAATATGATTGCTTTTTGATGGCGTAACATAGCCACGGCTAGCGCCGCATTATCATTTTGATGGCTACCATTGAGACGAGGTAAAGGAAGATGAATCATTCCGGCTTCGTCCCGATAATGGAGCTCATTTTGATAAACAGCCCATTCCCAAGCGCCCCCACGCGGCAACCAAATTGCTTTTTTCCCCTCAGCGATATGTTTAACGCGATTGGCAATGTTGGGGGCATAATTCTGCGTCAGAAGCGGCACTTTTTCTTTGGCGATACCGGCTTTTTCTTCGGCAATATCTTCCGGGCTATTCCCTAAAAAAAACTGATGATCCACACCTAGCTGCGCAATGCTGCAAGCAACGGGATTTAAGATGACGTTAGTCGCGTCTAATTTTCCGCCTAGACCTACTTCTATAATGCAGGCATCTGCTGATTTGCGTGAAAAAGCCAAAAAAGCGGCTGCCGTCGTTACCTCGAAGAAACTGGCGCCGACATCTTCTCCAACGTCCAATACTTCTTTTAAAACGGCGGCTAACGTTTCATCGTCAATCAGTTTGTCTGCTATTCGAATACGTTCGTTAAAGCGAACGAGGTGAGGGCTGGTATAAACATGAACGGATAGACCTGCGGCTTGCATAGCAGCTCTTAAGAAAGCGCAGGTTGATCCTTTACCATTTGTTCCCGCCACATGAAAAATGGGCGGTAGATGGCGTTCAGGATGATCAAGTCGCTTAAGCAATTCGCTAATGCGACTTAATCCTAAAACATCGCTACCAGGTGATAACTGTGCTAATCTGTCCAATTGAGATTGGACGGCAGGGTGATCGGAACGAGCGTGATCAGCCATATCTGTATCCCGAAAGAAAATGCTATGTCAGGCCGGTTCACTGACAGGAAGCAGATAATCCATAAGCGAAATCAAACGATTACGCAGTTCTGACCGGGGTACGACCATATCGATCATACCATGCTCTAGTAAATATTCAGCGCGCTGAAAACCATCTGGAAGCTTTTCCCGAATAGTTGATTCAATCACCCTTTGACCGGCAAAACCGATCAAAGCCCCCGGTTCTGCAATCTGAATATCTCCCAACATAGCATAAGATGCGGTAACACCGCCCGTGGTAGGATCGGTCAAAACGACAATATAAGGGAGACCCGCTTCCTTTAATTCAGCAATAGCCGCTGTCGTTCTTGGCATCTGCATTAAGGATAAAATCCCTTCCTGCATACGCGCTCCACCCGCTGCCGTAAAAATAATATAGGGTGATTGATGTCGGATCGCCGCTCTTATACCGGCAACAAAAGCACTTCCAACGGCCAGTCCCATAGATCCCCCCATAAAGGAAAAATCTTGCACCCCGATGATGGTTTGTCGTCCTCCAAATAACCCTTGGGCATTAAGAAGGGCATCATTTTCGCCTGATTTTGTACGGGCAGCTTTCAAACGATCCGCATAACGCTTGGTATCCCGAAATTTTAACGGGTCTTCTGCAACAACGGGCGGTGGCAAGACGCTGTAATCACCCTCGTCAAAAAGAAAATCAAAACGTGCACGGCTACCGATACGGCCATGATAGCCACATTTCGGGCAGACTGATAAATTCTCTTCATACTCTTTGTTGAAGATCATCGTCTTACAGCCCGGACAACGATGCCAAAGGTTATCCGGGGTTTCCCGTTTTACAATAAAGGTTATTTTGTTTCGGACTTTTTCAAGCCATGTCATGCTACTTTCTCCTTGCGCGCATGACAGACAGCCGTACTAAGCATTTGTGCTAGCTGGGCTAAGGCAGGGGCTGGGTCTTGGTTTTGACGAACAGCGTCTTCAATCTTGTTGACAAAAGCAGACCCAACGACAACCGCATCGGCTTTTTGAGCAACCGCTGCCGCTTGTTCAGCCGTTCTGATACCAAAACCAACTGCCACGGGTAAATCTGTTACTGCCTTGATGCGGTCCATAGCAGAAGTTATGCTCGCTTCTGTTGCTTGCTGTAAGCCTGTGACACCAGCGACGGAAACATAGTATAAAAAGCCCGTAGCACCATGGAGAATAGTTTTTAGCCTTTTTTCATCGCTGGTGGGGGTTGCCAGCCGGATCATATCTAATCCATATTTCCGAATATCGATCCCTAATGTTGCATCTTCTTCGGGGGGGATGTCGACGCAAATAACCCCGTCTATGCCTGATTTTTTAGCCCGACTTGAGAAGTCATCACTTCCCTTAAAAGTCATTGTATTGGCATAGCCCATTAAAATCAGAGGCGTATTAGGATGCCGCTTTCTAAAATCGGCCGCAATAGCAAAAATATCATCATGACTGGTTTTGGCCGCTAAAGCCCGCAGATTAGCCTTTTGGATAGCGGGGCCATCGGCCATCGGATCGGAAAAAGGCATCCCTAATTCGATAATGTCGACCCCATTTTCCACCAATTTATCCAGCAAATCAGGGGTTTTATCAGGGGTAGGGTCGCCCGCTGTAATAAAAGCAATCAAAGCAGCACGATTGTCTTTTTTGGCTTTTGCAAAAACGTCTGTAATCCGGCTCATAATGTAACCCCTAAATGGCGGGCCACTGTGAAAATATCTTTATCACCTCGTCCCGAAAGATTAACAATAATAATCTTGTCTTTATCCATCGTCGGCGCAATTTTTGCCGCCGCTGCCAAAGCGTGAGAAGATTCCAATGCTGGAATAATCCCTTCTAATCGGCAAAGAGTTTGAAACGCTTCAATTGCTTCATCATCGGTAATAGTTTCGTATTTTACACGCTTTATATCTTTCAACCAGCTGTGTTCAGGGCCTATTCCGGGGTAATCGAGCCCTGCTGAAATGGAGTGTGCATCTTTGATCTGCCCGTTTTCATCATATAACAAATAAGTGCGATTCCCATGGACAATTCCCGGCGCTCCACCGTTTAAACTGGCAGCGTGACGGCCTGTTTCAAGACCTTCACCGGCGGCTTCTACCCCAACCATGGCAACATTCGTATCGTCAAGGAAAGGGTGAAAAAGACCGATTGCATTGGAACCGCCGCCCACAGCGGCAATCAATAAATCGGGTAAGCGCTTTTCTGCTTTTTGGATTTGTTCCCGCGCTTCACGGCCAATCACCGACTGAAAGTCGCGCACTAATTCTGGATAGGGATGGGGGCCCGCTGCTGTCCCCAAAATATAGAAAGTATCGTCAATATGGGCGACCCAATCTCTCAACGCTTCATTCATGGCGTCTTTTAACGTACGTGCACCCGCTTTGACTGGCCGAACCTCTGCCCCTAGCAATTTCATTCGGAAAACATTCGGTTGCTGCCGTTCTGTATCCAGTTCTCCCATAAAGACAGTGCAAGAAAGACCAAAGCGAGCGGCAACCGTTGCTGTTGCCACGCCATGTTGACCGGCACCCGTTTCAGCAATGACGCGGGTTTTACCCATTCTTTTGGCAAGAAGAATCTGACCGATGCAATTATTAATTTTATGGGCGCCGGTGTGATTTAAGTCTTCGCGTTTCAGATAAACCTTAGCCCCACCCCATGCTTCTGTCAGACGTGCTGCAAAATAAAGGGGGCTGGGACGCCCAACGTAATGTTCTAAAAGATCATCCCGTTCAGCAATAAAGGCGGGGTCCTTGATGGCACGCCGATATTCCTGATCTAATTCTAAAATCAGAGGCATCAGGGTTTCGGGGACATAGCGTCCTCCGAATTGGCCAAAATGGCCGTTTGTATCGGGTTGCGCCCGCAAAGAGTTTGGAAGAACAGAAGTTGTGTGTTTCATAATAGACGAACCGCTTGAAGGAATTGGGCAATCTTGTCCATATCCTTGATACCGGGTGCCGTTTCGACACCCGAAGAAACATCGACCAGTTCAGCACCGGTGATAGCGACAGCCTGAGCAATATTATCGGCATCAAGACCGCCTGATAAAGCCCATGCCATGGGATGGTTATAGTCTTTGAGTAAACGCCAGTCGAAGCGCTTGCCCATTCCACCGGGTAATGCGCCATCGGTACGCGCATCGTAAAGTACGCGATCGACCAGACCACGATAATGCAGTGTCTGGTCGAGATCCTGACTGCGGGTGATAGGAAGCGCTTTCCATATTTTTACCTTAGGAAATGTTCGGCGGATAAAAGCGACCCGTTCGGGTGTTTCATGACCATGAAGCTGAAAGCCTGTTAAACCAGCATGGACTACTCTTTCGAGTAAATTATCATCAGGATCTACTAAAACGCCTATTTTATCAATATGATCGGGAATCCGATTGATAAGCATAGAAGCCATTTCCGGTTGCACAGCACGCGGACTTTTTTCAAAAAAAACAAAACCGATGTGGCTTGCGCCGTTTTTGACCGCAGCCAGCAGAGTTTCCGGTGTGGATATGCCACATATCTTGGTGCGAACCGACATAAAACAGCTTCCTACGTTCCGACTTGATTATCGGCTAACGTTATTCAAATAACCAGAGAGATAAGAGGTCTCTAAACGATCTTATCCATCCGGTCACAATTTTTTTAAGGATGCTCTTTATTTATGGCGTAATTGTTTCGCAATGGCTGATGCGACTTCAAGGGGTGCCTCTGCTTGTGTAATCGGGCGACCAATAACAAGAACAGAAGCTCCGCGTGCTAAGGCCTCAGAAGGGGTGCAAACTCGTTTTTGATCCCCTACGACCGTATCGATAGGTCGCACTCCGGGAACAACAAAAAAGCCATCACGCCATTCTTTATAGACTTCTTCTACTTCGGCACCGGAACAAACAATACCATCAAGGCCTGCTCTGCGGGCTAAATTAGCCAGTTTAGCGACTTGAGAAGAAGGCGTTCCTGTCATACCGATAGCACCCAGATCGCTTTGATCAAGGCTAGTAAGAATAGTAACACCGACTATTTTTGTGCCTTTATCGGCGGCCTGTTTTGCCGCCCGCATCATGGCTTCGCCCCCTGCCGCATGTACGGTCATAATTGCCGGTGCACAGCTTGAGGCTTGGAAAAATGCTTTTACGGCTGAGGCTACTGTATTCGGAATATCATGGAATTTTAAATCAAGAAAAATGGGCAGCCCTTTATCGGCGATAGCCTCTACCCCATAGCGACCATGGGCCATGAAAAATTCAAGCCCCAGCTTGATACCCCCTACATAAGGCTGAAGCGTGGAAGCTAATTTTTCAGCCTGTTTGAGATTAGGGGTATCAAGCGCAACGTAAACGGGATTCAGTAAATCAGCATGGGACACAGTAAATTATAACTCTATTGGCCGGGACGCGGGGTGCCATCTTCACCTAACGGCGGCGTCACTAACGGCGGGTTTTCTGGCTGCATATCTTCAATCTGACGATTAAGCTTGTCAATCCTTCGCCGCCAATTCCAGCGAGATGCACTATGATAAAGTAGGGCGGGCATCAGGCCAATTAAAAAGACAATGAGTAATAAAAGAACGACATTAATATCAGCTTCCCATCCCGGCCACATCTGAAGTTTAACGGAAACATTATAATTGCTAGCACAAAAAGTAAGGAAAATGGCGAACAAAACCGCCGCGAACATTGTACGTAAGAATTGCATACCGAACATCCTCTCTTATTGTTTTTCATCAAGCAAGGTCAAAATAGCACGATTACTTGTCATGTTCGCTTTATGTTCGTATGAAAAACCATGGCTCGACAACAGAAACGATATATCTGTCAATCTTGTGGCGCAGTTGCCACGAAATGGCAGGGGCAATGCGTCGATTGTGGTGCATGGAACAGCTTGGTTGAAGAAAAAATTGCGCCAAAAACGCCTTTTTCAACCCGCCACAACCTCCGAAGTGGTGGTAACCTTGTCATGCTTGGCAATCTTGATACAGATCAGCCCCTTCCTGACCGAATGGTAACAGAAATTGCCGAATTTGACAGGGTCTTAGGAGGAGGCTTTGTTGCAGGATCTGCTACCTTGATTGGTGGTGATCCGGGGATTGGTAAATCAACCCTGTTATTACAAGCTGCTGTTCGTTTGGCTCTAGCCAATAAAAAGGTGGTTTATATATCCGGTGAAGAGGCAGTCGATCAAATACGACTGCGTGCAAAGCGTTTAGGTTTTGGACAAGCCCCTGTTCAATTAGCCGCCGCGTCTTCAGTGCGTGATATTCTGGCGACCTTAGAACAACTACCTGCCATTGATTTCCTGATAATCGATTCTATTCAGACCATGTATTCGGATATGATCGAAGGGGCTCCGGGAACCGTCAGTCAAGTTCGGGCGTCCTCTCAAGAATTGATTCGTTTTGCAAAAGAAGCGGGCGTAGCTTTAATTCTGGTTGGTCATGTCACGAAAGATGGTGCCATTGCAGGCCCCCGTGTCTTGGAACATATGGTGGATACGGTTTTAAGTTTTGAAGGTGAACGTAGTCACCAATACCGAATTTTGCGGACGACTAAAAACCGTTTTGGTGGCACTGAAGAAATTGGCGTTTTTTCAATGGCCGAGGAAGGCCTTTCTGAAGTCACCAACCCCAGCAGTTTGTTTTTAACCTCAAGAGATGAAAATATGAGCGGGGCGATCGTCTTTCCAGCTATGGAAGGGATTCGTCCAGTTCTGGTTGAGATGCAGGCATTGACGGTGCGGCTTTCCAGTGGAGCCACCCCAAGACGTGCCGTCGTCGGATGGGATTCGGGACGTCTGGCGATGATTTTGGCCGTTTTAGAAGCCCGTTGTGGCCTTAATTTTTCGTCCGCTGAAGTTTATTTGAATGTCGCTGGCGGCTATCGGGTGACTGACCCTGCGGCTGATCTTGCGGTGGCCGTGGCATTGATTTCTGCCTTGGCGGAACGCCCTGTTTCTTCTGATACCGTAGCTTTTGGTGAAATAGCTCTATCCGGGGAAATTCGTCCTGTTGCGCACAGCCGGCTTCGATTGCGAGAGGCGGCCAAATTAGGTTTTTCTAAGGCTATGGCGCCTAAAATTGGTGAAACAGTTGACAATATCGCTGTTTCTTCTTTTTCTACGCTTGGTGCGTGTGTCGATCATTTACTAGGACGTTAATGGCCAATTTTCATCCAGTTGATTTAATGGTTATGGCTTTATTAGTTATAACTGCTTTTATGGGATTTTGGCGTGGTTTTATCGGCGCTGCTTTATCCCTTTTTTCATGGATAGCGGCTATTATCGCTGTCAGAATGGGGCATATCGCCGTTGCAAGCCAACTTCACCGCTGGCTTGGTGTCGGTATTTTCGGTTCTAGTCTGATAGCCTTTGTTTTACTGTTTGTCGTTGTTTATTTTCTAGGACAATGGTTATCTGATAATATCGGGGCTAAAGTTCGACGTTCTTTTCTCGCCTTTCCTGATCGAGTTTTGGGGGGTGGGTTTGGATTGATAAAAGGCGCTATTATTGCCGAATGTCTTTTTCTAATGGTTATACTGGCAAACTCTACCTTTTCTAAAAATTATAAACATCGCCCGCCTTTATGGTTAGCGTCAGCTGTTAGCTATCCATGGTTAAAAAGCGGCAGTTCCGCTATTTTGGATTATACCGGTTTTCCTGATCCGCTTTGGCTGGGCAGTCAGATTAGACAATCAGGGCAGGAAGAAAAGAATGATGGTTGGCCTTCGGATAAAGTGATTGCCTCTCAAAAGCGATTAATGAGAACACATCTTGAAGACTTATTTTTCGCTGAAGAGGGAGAGTGCACCCCTGAAGATCAAGATATTTCTACCTCATCACCGCCTGTTAAGAAAAAGATGACGCCTCATTCTTTAGGACATTCCAGCTAAAAATGCGTATCCAATTTCTTGTTGGCCTGGTTGGTTTAAGGGCTATTTTTAGAGGAAATAAGCCTGTTTTTTCTCTTAAATGATTAAAATAACAGACAGAAAATTATCTCACCCTATGGGCAGAATTACCAAAATTCGTTAAACTGATAACAGATAGATCGCTTTTCGGTCTGCTTATCTATAGGTTTACCATGGCAGAAACGCTTTATACCCGCGATATTCTTCGGCTAGCCACATCCATTCCTTATGAAGATCGATTGGAAAAGGCGGATGGACGGGCAAAAAAACGTGCCCCTATTTGTGGTAGTCATATAGATTTTGACATCTGTATTGATAGAGATGAAAAAATTACGGCTGTCGGTATGGATGTATCCGCTTGCGCTTTAGGCCAAGCTTCTGCGGCTTTACTAGGCCAACATATTATAGGCCGTTCTTTAGACGAAATTAAAACCGCCCGTCAGGCCTTGGCTGATTTTTTAGCGGGCATTCGTCCCGATAGTGGTACATGGCCGGGTCTGATGATTTTTGAGCCTGCCCGTCCCCACACCGGTCGCCATGGAGCCATTTGTTTGCCTTTCGACGCCGCTATTGCTGCTTTTGAAACCGCTATTGCTTCTAAGATGGAAATAGAAAAGCTCGAGTCTTTATAGAGGCTCAAATGAACATTAAGGGTGCTTAACGATGAAACGAGAGCCGATTATCACCCTTGCTGCCTTATTTGCAGCTTTAGCTGTCGCTGCGGGTGCGGCTGGCGCTCATGCCTTTCAAGGTCACGTGCAAGCGGCAAACTGGATGAAAACCGGCGCTGAGTTTCAGTTAATCCATGCTGTAGCCGTTATAGCCGTTCAAACTAAAATTTCAGCCCGCTGTCCTGCTATTCTTCTTTTAGTAGGCTCCGGCATTTTTTCTTTTACGCTTTATGCATTAGCCTTTGGTGCACCAAAATTTCTGGCGCATTTTGCCCCGATTGGGGGTTTTCTGATGATTTTGGGTTGGTTCGCAGTAGCCTATTCAGCATGGTATACAAAGCCGAAAGCAGAATAAATAAAGAAGATCAGATTCAATATTAAAATATTCACTATGAGAATAATATGCCGTTTAATCAAAAACAGATCAAACGGCACAAAACAAAGGCATATGGGGAAATTTGTGCGCTTTGTTTAGATTTCCCCTCTACGGGCGATATCACTATCCAGAAAACGCGCCACTTCATCGAGATTAACGTGCCGATCAAGAAAAGTTTGGCCGATACCCTGTACTAATAAGAATGGAAGCTGTCCGCCCTCCATCTTTTTGTCGTGCATCATATGGGCCACCAGTTCTTTACCGGAGGCCTTCACACCTGCCTCTTCCAAACTGGCGGGAAGCCCCATAACCCTTAAATGATGAATTACCCGTGCCGCATCCTCTTTAGGTGCCAAGTTTTTCACTGCTGAAAAACCGAAGGCCAAAGCAGAACCGGCGGCCACAGCTTCACCATGAAATAATTTTTCAGAAAATCCAGTATCTGCCTCTAAGGCATGGCCAAAAGTATGGCCCAGATTAAGAAGCGCCCGTTTCCCGCTTAATTCTTTTTCATCTTCTGCGACGATAGCCGCTTTGGCGCGAATACTGTGCTCAATGGCATAATGACGGGCAGCCTTATCGCCAGAAATTAAATCTGTGCCATATTGTTCACACCACTCAAAAAATGCAGCGTCATCAATCAGGCCATATTTAATAACTTCGCCGTAACCAGCCCGAACCTGACGGATCGGTAAAGTATCAAGTGCGTTAGGATCAATCAGCACAAAAACTGGTTGATGAAAAGCACCGATCAGATTCTTACCCGCTTCACAGTTAATAGCGGTTTTACCCCCGACAGAAGAATCCACTTGCGCTAAAAGACTGGTCGGAATCTGAATAAACCGACAACCCCGTTTCAAGATAGCAGCCGCAAAACCTACCAAATCGCCAATAACGCCGCCACCCAGAGCCACAATCGCATCGCGGCGTTCAATACCCCGACGAATCAATTGATCACACAGTTCTGCTAAATGATGCCAGCTTTTTGTGCTTTCCCCCGCGGGTAAAATGATCGCATCTACTGTAATGTCAGCGTTATTCAGAGCCTTTTCCAATTCAGGGAGCTGGCACCGTGCTACATTTTCGTCAGTAATGACAACTAAACGATTTTGGCGGGTATAAGGCTGTAAAATCGAACCCGCTGATTGAAAAAGACCAGCTCCAATATCGATTTTATAGCTGTGACTGCCAAGATCAATGGGCACAGAGGTTATATCAAGCGTTTCTTTCATCATCGCGGTAAAGCCATCATAATTGCATCCACCATTTCTTCATGCGGTTGCGCCCCAGTCCATACATGCAACGGCGCCATCGCATAAAATTTATCCCTGACTGCAGCCAGTTCCTGAAGTCGGGTTCGAATATCATGCCCTATCAATAAAGGCCGATCTTCTCGCTTAGTGATTCGTTCGGCTAATACATCGACATCGGCCTTGATCCATATAGCGAGTGTTTTTTCTAAAACGAGCTGGCGGGTTTCTTCATCCATGAAGGCACCTCCACCAACGGCTAGGATTTTAGGCTCACCCGCAATAAGACGTGAGATAACACGGCGCTCCCCATCACGAAAATGGGATTCACCAAAACGGGCAAATATCTCACTAATGGTCTGTCCAGCGGCCTCTTCGATTTCTATATCAGAATCTGAAAAAGGCATGTTAAGACGACAGGCCAGACGACGGCCAATAGTGGACTTGCCAACGCCCATCATACCGATCAAGGTAATTGTGCGTGGATAAGGATGAGAAGAAGGGCTTTGCAGCATGGCCAAGACGCTATACACGAAAGAAATGAGATTACACAATTACCTAGGTTGATGAATAAGTTAGTGAATTTTGCTGACTTTTGGGGAGTGATATGACAATTTTACGCGCTTTCTTGTCGGTAATCATATTGATATTGATTGTCGGCTTTCTCAGCCTCGGCTTCATGCATTTTGAAGTTCCGATTCGGTCTATAGAAAAAAACGTCGGTAATGACGTTCTTGCCCATTAAGATAGCCCTTCCAAATCAGGCAAAAAAGGGAATGAGACCCATGGCTGTTCATTATCGGCGGCAATGGGTTTTCTTCCTGTCATTTTTGATACTGGTCGGAGGCATAGCAACTGACGCCTGTTTTGCACAGAGCCATGCTGCATCTTTATCGCCTTATTCAGTTAATGCGTTAAAACATCCTATTAGGATAGAAAAAAAAGAAAAAATTGAAAAAAAAGAAGGATTTTATCCCTATTCAGCCGCAACCGGTCTGATTACACGTCAAAAAGCGGGTAATTTACAAGCGGGTTGGGGCGATTTTTCCGGTCGCTATTTAATAGCCTTGATGCAACATGTCGATACGCCTTTGGCCTCACGTTGGGCAGAAATTACGCTACGTCGGGCTTTATTGCTAAAAGTTGGAACCCCAAAATCAGTTGAGGCTCAAGCGTGGGTAGCCGCGCGTTCTGAACTTTTATTACAATTAGGGGAGGCTGATGCTGCGCGGGCGCTGGTTCAACAGAGTGATATTCTTCAACAAACAGGCCTTTCTACTTCTAATAATGCCCTATTAGAGGCTACCCTCCATACTATTTTAGCCACTGCCGATCCTGCGGGTTTATGTCCGTTGTTGCCTTTGCTCCATGATAATACTGATATTAAGGATATTAACGAAACTTTGGTCAAAGCCCTTTGTGCAGGTCTTAGTGGTGAAGGGGCGCTTTCCAGTTGGTTATTCAGTCGTGCGAATTATAAGGGTGATCAAACTGATCGGCGGCTAGCGCAAAAAATTGCGATTGTGGGCAGCCATGACGATCACAGCATCCATATTGGGCGTAACGATATAGGTCATCTGACCTTTTGGCGTTATGGTATGGCAACGGCTGCGGGTGTTGTTTTACCTGACTATCTTTATAATGGGGTTAATCCTGCTTTTGCCTCTTTTATGGCACGCGCGGCGATGTTGCCCATCAAAGCCCGATTAGGCGCTGTCCGAAAAGCTGCGGTTTCTGGGGTCTTTTCTAATGCGGCCCTAGTAGATTTTTATTCTTCCTTAACCAGCAATGATAGCGATCATGATGCTAATGATACTACGATTTCCGAAGATGTGCCTAACCTGAAACAGGCTTATACTGATCGGTATGCCGATAATCGGGTAAAAGCGGTTGAATCGCTTATTGCTGCAGGAAATGAAGCCGATGATCATTATGCAGGTATGATTTTAACTGCCCGCGCCGCTAGCTATATATCGCCGTCCTCGTCCTATCATACTGTGATACCGCATCTAGTAGCCTCGATGCTTTCGGCTGGTTTTGATCGGGCAGCCTCGCGATGGGCATCAGTTGTCAAAGCAATGCCGGAGGAAGAGAGCGATTCGTCTTGGATATTATTAGCGATTGGTGCCCCCGATCCAGTGGTTGATTTCAGCCGTAATCGCGTTCGTGGTTTTATAGAACGGAGTAGCCGTAATGATCCATGGCGCGCTCAAATGGCCATTGCTGCACTGGCAGCCTTAAAACGAATCAATCAAGAGGATAGTGCATGGTTACAACAGCATTACGACCTTTCTTTTTCAGATCATAATGGTTGGATTGCGGCTTTGGATCGGGCTTCGTTGCATCATGCGCCTGCAACAGTAGCGTTATTAGTAGCTATTGGGATGCAAAATCGCCCTTGGCGTATGGTAGCACCCTCTTCTTTTTATCATATGCTAGCCGCTATGGAGAATGTCGGCCTCGATAGCGAAGCACGGATGATAGCGGCTGAAATGATGAGCCGGACATAGAATTATATAGAATAATGATACAGCAATTTTTAGAAATATTCTCTTCTAAACTGAAGATAGCCGGATGACAGAGGCCCAAAAAAACGAATCCTTATCGTTAGATAGGGCGCTTATTGCCCGTTTTCTAGAAATGATGTCGGCAGAAGTCGGATCTTCTCCCAATACATTGATGGCGTATGGCAGTGATCTACGGTTGGCTTCTGAACAGATAGAAAAAGGGTTGGTGCAGGCAGAGAGTGATGATCTTTTGCGTTTGGGAGAAGCCTGGTCTCGCTATGCGCGAAATACTGTTGCTCGAAAATCGGCGGCATTAAAGCATTTTTATGCTTTTTTGGTAGAAGAAGGCTTTCGTTCTGATGATCCTTCGGCGGCATTACCCCAATCGGGCATTGCACGGGTTTTACCCAAGATTCTGACCGTCGAAGAAGTCGATCGCTTGTTTACCGTTTTAGATCAACGCCGTTGTCTTGACCCTTCGCCTGCGACGTTACGGTTGATTGCTTTGGTCGAATTGCTTTATGGTTCCGGCTTAAGAGCAAGCGAGCTTGTTTCTTTGCCAAAACAGGCATTTAAACGAAAACAGCCCTTTCTTATTTTGAAGGGGAAGGGAGAACGTGAGCGTTTAGTACCGGTATCAGACAGAGCTACAGAAGCTATTGCAGCATGGTTAATACACGTACCGGCAAAAAGTCTATGGCTTTTTCCATCAGGTAAAGGGCATATTAGCCGTATTAGGCTCTATCAGTTAATCAAAGCTTTAGCGGTAGAGGCCGATTTACCCCGTGAAAGAGTAAGCCCTCATGTCTTACGCCATGCTTTTGCTACGCATTTATTAGAAGGAGGCGCGGATTTGCGAGTCTTGCAGTTATTATTAGGCCATGCGGATATTACTACCACGCAAATTTATACGCATGTAGATAGCCGAAAATTAGTCGAATTAGTCAACACGCGTCATCCGCTCGTTGACGTCGCTGTAAACCCGGCTTAACCGCGAAACAATGGTTTCCTATCTCGACTTTGAAAAACCAGTGGCTGAGTTACAGGCACGCATTGCCGAACTCCGTAAAGTCACTTCGGATGAAATGGATCTTGAGCGCGAGATTTCTGATCTCGAAAGCAAGGTGCAAAAGCTATTACGCGATACCTATGCCCATCTTACTCCGTGGCAAAAGACGCAGGTAGCACGCCATCCCGAACGTCCTCATTTCCACGATTATATCAAAGCGCTTTGCGATGACTTTATCCCTTTGGCGGGGGATCGTCTTTTTGGTGAAGATCCGGCTATCATCGGTGGGTTAGCGCGGATTAACAATCAGCGTGTGATGATTATTGGTCAGGAAAAAGGCAACGATACCGAAAGCCGGATTAAGCATAATTTTGGCATGGCCAGACCGGAAGGCTATCGAAAAGCCATCAGATTGATGAAAATGGCTGATAGATTCAACCTTCCAGTCGTTACATTGGTTGATACCTCTGGAGCCTTTCCGGGGGTTGATGCAGAAGAACGCGGTCAAGCTGAGGCGATTGCCCGATCGACTGAAACCTGTTTGTCAATTGGGGTACCCTTGCTTTCTATTATCGTTGGTGAAGGGGGCTCAGGGGGTGCTATCGCGATTGCAGCCGCTAATCGTCTTTTGATGTTTGAACATGCCGTTTATTCTGTGATTTCACCGGAAGGCTGTGCATCTATTTTATGGCGTGCGGCTGAAAAAGCGAGTGATGCGGCAACCGCGATGAAAATGACAGCAACCGATCTTTACGGATTAGGTATTGTCGATCGTATTGTCTTGGAACCTGTTGGCGGCGCGCATCGCGAACCTGTTGCAGCCATAGCGGCGCTTAAAGTAGCTATTCTTCAGGAACTTGCCTTTTTGACCCCTTTGGATGCACAAGCCTTACGGAGTATGCGTCGTAAAAAATTCTTGGATATTGGGGGATAATCTTTCTTCCAAGAAAGACTACGGATGTTTTTTTGTAAAAGGTTATTTCGTGGTATGTGTTTTTATCTAAGACAGGGCACGAAATAGCTTTTGCAAAAGGCGATGGCTTTTCTCCTATTAAAGCCTCCTATGGAAAAGTAAGCGGCTTGACCTTCGTGATAGGCTAAGCGATGAAAATCCTATGAAATTTGCTTTGCCTTTTTATTTTCTAAAAAAAGGCCAGAAATCGATATTCTGGTTTTCTATTTTTATTGCATTTATATTTCTATTTCTGCCTTTTTTTCTATTAGAGTGGTTTTTAAAAGATTATAGATTATCTTTTTTGTTTCTCATTACGATACTTTTTTCTATTTTGTTCGCCGCTTCTTTTTATCGCTTGTTTCTTAAAAATTCGATGCCTTCTACGGTTAATTTACCCGACTTAGCTTTGTTGCAGGCTATTATCGAAAATGATCAAGAAGCTATTGTTATAAATGATCGATCCGGTAAAATTTGGGCTGCGAGTAGCCTTTATACTCAATGGTTCCCTACACTAGGTGACCCTTCCGAATTTGCAGAATCTCCCTCGGAAAAAGCCCTTTTTGAACAAGCGCTAAGGCAAGTCTGGCGGAATGGTATCAGTCTTTTTACATGGGGAAGAGATACAGGCGACAGATATAAAATTTCTATCCAGCGGGCGGGTATCCATAATAATTATCTAATTTGGCGTCTTATTCAGGATAATACCGCTAAACTTTCAAAAAATATTCAGATTCTCATTGAAGGTGAAATCAGCACATCATTAGCCGAAGCGGGCATTATGACCGCTTTACTTGATGCCCAAGGCCATATTCTTACCGCCAGCCCAATATTAACTTTTCGACAGACCGGATTTCCGGATGGCTCTATAGTAGGGGCTGATTTCATGTCACTTTTTGAAAGCGATATGAACGGTCAGTATTTTATAAAAGGCGCTGTAGAAAATAAATCAGCCCTCCGCTTGGTAAAAGTTGATTTGGATCGCAACAATAAGACAAGCGATAGCCTTATTTTGATGATGGATGAAATTTCGGGGGCTCTTCGCAATAGTAAAGATATACTCGATGTTATCTGCTCAATGCTTTCTATCTTGCCTTATAGTTTAGCTATTACGGGCCAAGACGGAAGGTTGTTGTTTATGAATCGGGCGATGGTGCAGACGGTCAGTATGTCTCGTCAGTCGGTGCTTTATCCTAGCGATTGGGTCGTACAAGAGGACAAAGCTGCGGTAGCGGATGCTGTTCATCGTTATGGGGCAGGGCAGCCTCTTTCAGGTGAAATTTCAGTCAGGTTAGCCTCTAAGCCCGAAGAAACAATCGTCTTGATGCTGACAGGGACACGCCATTTAGGGGGCATAGCCGTCGTCATCAGTCTTAGAGAATCAGGTGCCGAAAATCAGATTAAACAACAAATGGCACAAGCCACACGGATGCAGGCAGTCGGACAGTTAGCAGGGGGCGTCGCCCATGATTTTAACAATATTTTGACCGCTATTATTGGATATTGCGATGTCATGCGGATGCGCCATGTTCCGGGCGATAGTGATTATGATGATATTCAGCAGATACGGCATAATAGTAATCGTGCCGCCGCTTTAACCCGTCAATTGTTGGCTTTTTCTCGTCAGCAGACTATGCGGCCCCAGATACTGCAATTACCGGATGTCATTTCAGAAATTTCTAATCTTTTAAAAAGATTATTAGGCGAGAAGATTTTACTGACGGTTAAGCATGGCCGTAATCTTGGCCTTGTGAGAGCCGATCCGGGACAGCTTGAACAAGTCATCGTTAATTTAGCGGTTAATGCGCGTGATGCGATGATGAACAGTCGAGAACAGCGCCATTTAACTATCCAAACCCAGCCTATTTCTGTTGAAGACGTGCATAAAAATACCAATCATAGCATACCTGATGGTGAATACACGGCTTTGATTATTTCTGATACGGGCTCGGGTATCCCACCTGAAATTCTTAGTAAAATATTTGAGCCTTTTTTCACAACCAAAGAAGTAGGGAAAGGCACCGGTCTTGGGTTGGCTACCGTCTATGGTATCGTAAGACAGTCAGGCGGCTTTATTTTTGCCGATTCCGAAATGGGTGTCGGCACACAGTTTACTATTTATCTCCCCGTCTATGAAGGTGTCGCACCCCAAAAACAAATAGAAGTTTCTGTTGAAAAATCGGCCTTATTATGGGGTAGCGGCAAGATTTTATTAGTAGAAGATGAAGAAACTGTGCGGAATGTAGCAGGCTTTGGCTTAAAACGTCAGGGCTATGATGTTTTGACCGCCGAAAATGGCGAAGAAGCCCTCTCTCTATTAAAAGATAATTCCAAGATTGACCTTTTAATTTCTGATGTCGTTATGCCGGGCATGGATGGCCCGACCTTGGGAAGTGAAGCCCGCAAACTCAGACCAGATTTACCCGTATTATTCATTTCCGGCTATGCCGAAGAACAGCTACGCCGTTCTATCAGTTTAGAACATGTCGCCTTTTTACCTAAACCTTTTTCTATTCAGGACTTAGCCATAGCCGTGGGTAAAGTCTTAAATGCCAAGGAATAATTATACCTTATTTCGTAGCCTTATTTTGAGACTGGGTATTCAGTGTAGCGGCGGCCTTGGTCTCATGAGGGGTCGGGTCTGATCGTCCTTCATTGGAGGTTATTGGCTGATCACGGCCGCTGTCATTATTAAGCCAGCTAAGAATGATAGACATACGACGATTGCGGGGATCCATACGGTTATCTGGAACATAGGGTTCGCGATCAGCAAGACCTTCGATCCGGTCAAAACGATCCACATTGACACCGCCTGCAATCAAGGCCTGACGTGTTGCGTCGGCCCGATCCGCTGATAATGTCCAGTTATTAACATTACGCCCAGAGGCATAGGGTAGTGCATCTGTATGGCCTCTGACGATAATCATATTAGGCACATCTTTGATAACACGTGCCACCTCAGCAATAAGTTTTCGAGCAGGGGGCACCATGGTTTCAGTGCCCAGTGTAAACATAGCAAAATCGGATTGATCAACAAGATCAATGCGTAATCCCTCGCGCGTTTCAACTAAACGCACACTTTGTTTCAATTTTGCCAAAGCGGGGTCTTTTTGCATATGTTCTTCAAGCATTTTACGGAGCTGATCAAAGCGCTGCTGATCATGCTGTTTGATAATTTCTTTGGCTTGCGCCAAGGTATCAGGATTTTTAGCAATCAGTTTTGGGCCATCCGGTGAAAGTTTAGCATGGGTCGGCAAATCTTGATCAACCGCCAAGGTGTCGCCCTTTAAGAAGCCTACACCCCCATTAGAATTATCGGTAGGTTCGGAAAGAATGGTCGGCTTAAAGTAATCCGCTATGCCTTTACGTTCTTTGTCGTTGGTTGCCCCCAAAAGCCATAGCAATAGGAAGAAGGCCATCATTGCGGTCACGAAGTCAGCATAGGCCACTTTCCAAGCCCCACCGTGGTGGCCCGCATGGTCATCAGCAATAATTTTTTTAACGATAATTGGCCGAACTTCGGCCTCATTCTTATTGCTTTTTCTTGCCACCGGCTTTTGCCCTTAAAATTTTTTCTGTCTTTATGATGGTCCTGCCTGAAATAGCGGTGCCTTAAGAGATTAACGCCCCCGCATCCCATCAAATATTTCGGCAAATTCTGGTTTATTTTCTTCTGGAATATCAGATCGTGCCGCTTCAATGACCAAGGGAAGGGGGTGTCCCTGCATAGAAGAAACAATCATTTGTTTGATAACCTGATAAATATGATTGTCGGAATCAATCACCGCACGGCAACGATTAGCCATTGGGGCGACGATACCATACGCAAGCAGCACCCCTAAGAAAGTACTCACTAAGGCAGAACCGATCATTGCCCCAAGAATAGGCGGCGGTTGGTCAATGGAACCCATGGTTTTGACCACCCCCAAAACGGCCGCGACAATACCAAAAGCGGGAAGCGCTTCAGATAGGTTTTGCAGAATATCTGCGGGTAGAACAACTTCATGATGATGCGTTTTAAGGGTGTTATCCATCACATCTTCAACGGCATTGGGGTCAAGCGTTCCCGATGAAACCACAACCAGACGCAACGTATCCGTAATAAGCCGCACCAGGGTTTTGTCCTTGAGCAGTCTCGGAAATTCTGTAAAAAAGGCACTGGATTCAGGATTTTCAACATGGGATTCCAACGCGACCGGCCCTTCTGTTCTCAGGGTGCGCATCAGCCTTCCCACAAGGAAGATAGTATCCTTATAATCCTCTTTTTTAAATTTGGGGCCTTTAAAAACAGCGGAAAAACCCTTCATCAATAATTTAAGTTCGAGCATTGAGTTACCAGCAACAACACTGCCTATAGAAGCACCTCCGATAACAATCAGCTCATGCGGAATTGCTTCTAATACTGGTCCGAGATGGCCGCCGGTAATGGCAAAACCACCGAACACCATAACGAGCAAAATAACAAAGCCGATTGCCGCGAACATTAAAAGCCTTTCTGACGGGTCATTTTTACTTCCCGATTAGTATTATTTAAATGTAACAAGCTACCTTGTTACAAAGAAGTAGCGGCAGGTAAATATTGTTATTTAAAATATTATATGAATACAGATATAAAATATTCTATTCATACAAAGCGTAATTAATTAAATATTTCTAACGCATAGCGAAAAGCCATATCTTTAAAAAGTGTCTATTCATTTCTTAACCCAGCTTGTCGAAGAGATTTGAACTCGACACACGAATAAGCGCTGACTGTTCAGCGGCTTGCTGAGTAACGAGCGCAGATAAATTGCTGTAAACTTCTGTGACATCGGCATCTTGCAAGGAAGACCGTGTCGTTTTTAGCGTAACAGACTGACTAGAGAGGCGATCACTTTGGTTGCTTAATTGGGTTGCAAGCACACCTTGTTGTCCTTGCATATTAGTTGTATTGGTAATCGCATCCTGAATCTGACCCAAGGCATCGGACATTCCAGCGGTATCATTATTTTTGATCGCTGTTTGGGTGTTTTGCAACAAAGTCGTCAGATCAACACTTGTCCCAGCGCTGCTTCCCGAACTGGCGGTAAAACTAAAAACCTGACTCTGGGAGAGCGTAGCGGCCACAGACCGATTATCACCGATCGGATAGGTAATCAGTTGGTTAGAGCTCGCTGGAAATAAGGCGTTACCATTGCTATCAGTTGTCGTTTTATACGAATTGATTTGATCAGCGGCACTTCCGATTTCACCGGCCAATACACCCCGAGTTGAATCATTACTGGTGCTATTCATAGCCTGTTGTAAGTAATTCTGGATCGAACTAAGCTGGGTTGCCATATCGGACAAGGCTGCACCGGACTGATCAGATACGGCGGTCGCAGTCTTAACATTCGAAGTATAAGCACTATTGTTGCTTAGACTACGATTAAGATTCCCGATTTGATTGGCCGCAACCGGATCATCAGAAGGCTTTTGAATTTTAATACCTGTATCCGTCTGATCTTGGTATTTTTGTATCTGACTATTCGTCGATTGCATACTGCTGATAACGTTATTAAGACCAATTCGCGTTAACATACGTAGCCCTCCTTAAAACAGTTCGAAGATAGATTGCATGGTCGATTGCGCGACCTGCAATACTTTAGCAGATGCTTGATAGGCTTGCTGATAACGAAGGAGCTGTGCCGCTTCAGTATCCAGATCGACACCGGATAAACTGTCCCGCGTTTTTGAGGCTGTTGTGTATAAATTTTCAGTATTGGTCGCATTCGTAGAAGCGGTGGAGGTCAGCTGGGCATTATTGCTAACCAGCGTAGCATAATTGGCTTCTACGCCATTACTGCCCCGCAAATTAGAAATATTTTGCAAGTTACCATTGGCGCTAGACGAATTCGCCCCCGCGATAGCACTGCCATCACTGGTTGTAGTCGTAATCGTGGTAGCATCGCCATCGGTAATGGATAATAAGTCACCCCCTGTCGCGCCTGACGTGGTGGTTCCGTTACCATTCCAGCTATTGACCTGCGTCACAAAGTCACTTGCGATAGTATTTAAATCACTACGCTCATCGGCAACATTGGAGGCAACAGTCATCAAACCCGTAAGGGAACCCCCTGCGGTATTGGTCATATTGCGATTATTACTACTATTAAGCGCGTCTTTTACGCCAATAGTCAGATTACCACTTGAATCCATCGAAGAGGAAAACGAACCGGCGAATTGACCTGCCGCCGTGCTGGACAATAACGTCTGTCCGTTTCCGCTGCCGCTAAGCGTTATTTTGACGGTACCATTACTGGCAATATCGGCATTGATACCGATTTTTGAAGAAAGATCATCCAACAACTGATCGCGCTGATCGGCAAGACCGGCCGAGGCATCCGTGCCGGCAGGGGTTTGCAACATGGCGGTGTTGACCTTCGCCAAGGTGCTAAGATCGGAATTGATAACCGAAACCGTGCCATCGGCTTCATCACTAATCCCGGTGGAAACGCCTTTCAGGCTGGTGGCTGAATCGCTGATCGCTTTTGTGGCATCACTAAGAGAGGTAATAGCCGCAGATTGCTGGGTCGTATTAGAAGGATTGGAAGCAAGCGCCGTAATACTGGTAAAGAAAGAGGTTATCTGGCTATCTGTGCCAGAAGTTCCGCTGTTAATAGCCGTTTCAGCCGAGGACATCCAACGGGAAACGGCGCTAGCTTCACCGGCATCACTGGCGGTATTGCGGACATGGGTAGCGGCAAATCCATCCCATGCGCGGGTAACCGATTGGGTCGATACGCCATTCCCGCTAACCTGATTAAGGCCAAGAATACCGCTTCCGCCATTAGGGGCTTCCGTTAATTTAACATCACGTCTTGCATAGCCGGTGGTTTGGGCATTGGAAACGTTTTCGCTGATAACGTCCATCGCCTTACCGTAGTTAAGGACGCCAGAAGCTCCGATTTGAAGAATATCGCTCATATCGTTTCACTATCCTGTCACCATGCAGAGGATCGTTTCTGACCGGCTGCACTTATCTTATGTTTATTTACGACTGCCCTTATAAATTTTTTAGAAAAATAGGGCAGATATTCTTATAAACTATTATTTTTAAAAGTTTTTTATCCCTATGTTCAGAGATATTATTTTATTTCGTGCCTGTTGAAGCCGAGAGTTGTCCCCCCATTTGTTGGATCAACATAGCCGAGATACCGTTATGACCCGAATTAGCAGCCAAGTTATCCGCTAATTTTGAATCCTGCATATCGCGGAATTGATCTTCGGCATCACTTCCCAACAGATCATCATCAGAAAGGGAAGCTTTACGCATTTCAGAAAGCATTTGCCGATTGAAAATCGCCTCAAACTTTTGAGCCACAGCGGCAATTTTGGAATTATCCGTTTTTGCAGAAGAAGCCTCTCCATAAGCTTTGACAGCTGCCGACGCCGCGCTGGAAGACGCGATGTTGTTTTGACTGGCAGCCAGTTCGCTGGCCAAAGACTGACCAGTCGTGATTTTTGAAATACTACTCATAAGATTATCAAATCCGCATTCATGGCCCCGGCCTGTTTCAAGCCTTCTAAAATAGCGGCCAAATCGCCCGGGGTAGCACCAATGGCATTCACCGCTTTTACGATGTCTGTCAGATTAGCGCCGGTTTGAAGATGGAACATAGGTGAACGGGTCTGTTCCGCTGTAATCGTGCTGTTAGGTACGACGGCGGTTTGTCCCTGTCCAAAGGCATTCGGTTGAGAAACACCATAGTTTTCATCCACTCTTACAGTTAATCGACCATGAGTAATGGCAGCCGGTGATATTCGGACTGCACCATTGATAACGATTGTGCCGGTACGGGCATTGATCGTAACACGGGCACGGGCATCGGCACGATCAACAGGCAGATTTTCAATCTCACCCATCAAAGCCGTGCGGACTTCTGCGCCTTCTGGTGCGGTGATCGCCACGGAAACACCATCCAGAACATGCGCACGACCGGGGCCAAGGGCGTTGTTGATCGCGGTTGCTACCCGCTGCACATTTGTGAGATCAGCTTCACTTAAGTTAAACTGTAAATAAGGTGCCGAGGCAAAACCGGGATCGACCGCCCGTTCAACGGTGGCCCCACTCGGGATACGGCCGGCAGTCGGAATATTGACGGTCAGATTAGAACCATCCCGTCCACTAATACCGAGGCCGCCGACTTCAAGGTTACCTTGTGCCATGGCGTAAATCTGACCATCCGCACCATAAAGCGGCGTAATCATCAAGGCACCACCACGGATAGAGCGCGCCCGTCCCAATGCAGATACCGTAATGTCAATAGGTTGACCCGGCTTTGCAAAAGGGGGCAAATCCGCTGTCACAATAACCGCAGCGGCATCTTGCAAAGTCGGGCTGACATTGCTGGGCATACTCAGCCCGAAACGCGCAGATAATGCCGTCATAGCGGCAATGGTATATTGCAAACTGGAATCGCCCGTTCCGGCCAAACCCGTCACAATACCATATCCGGTCAATTGGTTGGTTCGCATACCCTGAAAAGCACCGAGATCTTTAATGCGATCTGCCTGTGCCGCTGTCATAAAGGGCGTCATTAATCCCAGACAGAGAAGCAGTAGTCCAAGCATCCCCGAACGGAATAACCTGCCTATAGTGCCTCTTTCAGGTGCAAAAAACAAAATGCCCATAGACTCCCTGTCCATTAGAAAGGACTGATGGCTTGGAAAAAGCGTCCTAACCAACCCATGCGGCTGGCTCTGGCGACATCTCCGGTGCCGGTGTAACTGATACGAGCATCCCCAATACGGGTTGAAAGCACATGATTGGTGCCATCAATATCCCAAGGTCGAACCAAACCGGAGATACGAATATGTTCATCCCCTCGGTTGATGGTCATAATTTTTTCACCCCGAATAAGCATGGTGCCATCAGGAAAAACACGTGCCACTGTCGCCGTAATTTCGCCGGAAAGACTGTTTGACTGTCCGGTTGTGCCTGACCCTTTAAAGTTTTGTGAACTGCTGGCGGCCGCATCAGTGCTTTTAAAGGCTGCCAAAACACCCGTCGTCGGAGGAATAAGGGCAATACCCCCTGAACGAGACGTTGTTGTATTTGCAGACTTGCTCGCCGCAAAAGATTCCGTGAGCGTAATCGTCACCATATCGCCAACATGGGAAGCACGTGCCCCTGAGATAATGGGCATATAGCCATAGGTCGGCTGGAAAATGGCCCCATTTGGCGTCACCGCCGGTCTGGGATCGTCCGGAAAGGTCGCGGCAAAGTTAGGGTCAGGTTGAAGTGCCTTTTTACGTGCGTCCGCAGGCGTTGCAGCCAGAGCCACAAGTGCCATAAACGCTATCGTAAAAGAGGAATTCACAAAATGCTTCATCTTAAGAGATCTGCTGATTGATATACTGGAGCATTTCATCAGAAGCCTTAATCATTTTAGAATTCACTTCATACGCCCGCTGGGTTTCGATCATATCGACCAATTCCTGAACAATATTCACGTTTGATTGTTCAAGTTCGCCCTGTAAAACCGCGCCCATACCATCTTGTTGCGGTAAACCGATCTGGGGCTGACCTGAAGATTGCGTTTCAATGTAAATATTCTGACCATTGGCCTGAAGACCTGCCGGATTAATAAAGCGCACAGTCTGAATTTGGCCGACCTGATTGGACTGTGTCTGACCCTGTAACTGCACTGACACCGTGCCATCTTCACCCACCGTAATTTGCTGAGCATTTTGCGGTATGTTGATGTTCGGGATCAAAGGCTTTCCGTCATCGGTCACAATTTGCCCATCTTGGGACAGTTGGAAGTTACCTGCCCGCGTATAGCCGATTGTGCCATCAGGCATCTGGATCTGAAAATAGCCCACCCCTGAAACAGCGAGATCAAGGGCATTGCCGGTATTGGTTAACGAACCTTCTGTTTCTTGCCGTTCGGTGGCAATCGTCTGCACACCCGAACCCAAGGTTAAGCCGGTCGCATAATAATAGCTGTTGGTTGACTGGGCACCCGGTTGCCGTTCTGCCTGATAGGCCAAGGTTTCAAAGGCTGCCCGATCGCGCTTAAATGCAGTTGTATTAACGTTTGCAAGGTTGTTCGCGATAACCCGCATACGGGTGTTTTGAGCATCCAATCCCGTTCTTGCAACTTGTAGCGGCGTGGTTGGCATTCTTTGTATTCCTTACAATTAAGTCTTGTCGTTCGCCTGTGCGATACAATGATCGGCGGTAAAATAGCGAAATTAGCTGCTGGGTATATCCATTAGGCTGGCGCTGCTTTCATCAAGCTGCCGCGCTGTCGCCACCATTTTTACCGATTGTTCATAAGATCGGCTGGCTTGAATCATATCAACCAGCGCTTGCGTTGGTTCGACATTAGAATTTTCAAGACTGTCAGCCTGAACCGTCGCTGCGGGATCACGGTTTAAAGTGCCACCATCGACAACACGAAATAAACCATCCAAACCTTTTGCAATGCGGCTTCTGGGCTGGGCAGAAGGGGAAACCAGTTTAATCTGATCAATAGCTTCGGGCTGGATAGGATTTTGCCCGGGCTGGACGATATAAACCGTGCCTTCTTTATCAATAGAAACCTTATCGGCGGCACCGATCGTAATCGGCCCTCTTTCCCCGACGAGGGGGCGACCCTCACCATTTACCAAAACACCTGAATCGGTAATCTGAAGATCGCCCCGCCGCGTATAAGCCTCCTGACCATCTTCTGCCTGCACTGCCAACATGGAATCTCCGGCCATAGCGAGATCTAAATCTCGTCCGGTTTGTTGCACTTCTGCCTTTTGTAAATCAGCAGAATAAATGCCCTGAGAGGCCATTGCCCGACTGCTATTGCCCCCGCGTAGCCAGAAAGCCGCCTGTGTTGACAGCTCCTTTCTAAAGCCGGGCGTGTTGGTATTGGCGAGGTTCGATGCGGTCGCAATCTGCTGCCGCATGGTTGCCCGCATACCTGACAGTGAAGTGTAAAGAAGACGGTCCATCTTATCCCCTGTGTCCGTTTACAATACTCAATTCATACAATGGGTTATGATTGAATATTCATAACAGCGCTGACCATCTGGTTATCGGTACTGATCGCTTTGGAGTTTGCCTGAAAATTTCTCTGTTCAGAAATCAGATTAACCAATTCCTGTGTCAGATCGATATTCGACAATTCCAAAGCACCCGACTGCACAGAACCGAGACCGGAAGTATCCGCCTCACGATAGAGAAGGGAACCCGAGGTGCCGGTTGTCGTCCAGCTGGCATTACCCGTAGAATGAAGACCGTTACGGTTGTTCACATCGCCCAAAGCAACGGCACCCAATGTATATTGGTTACCATTGGCGAAGGTTGCGGTGACTTTACCATCGGTACCGACAGAAATATTGCTGAGCGCCGAAGATGTGTCGCCACTGTCGTCGGAGGTTATGGCTTTGGTAAAAGCGACACTGCCAGTATAACTATTACCATTAGCGGTCAGAGTACCGCCACTAGCAATACCTAAGCCGGTCAACTCACCTGTAGTCGGATTGACAGTAGCCGTTCCATTCGTCGAAGTATAAGTTGTGGTATTGATCGCATCGGCTGTCCCAACAGTGTTACCGCTGCTGTCTGTAGTAGTAGCCTTACCTCCGGTGATCGTCATTACACCACCTGAAAGCGAGGTAGTACTGCCTGTATCAAATCCAGCACCGCCTAAGGTAATCTGGGCGCCTGTAATAGAAGTCGTCGAGCCATCAGTATTATTAATCGTTATAGTACCATTAGCAATCAGACTGGATCCAACCTGAATCAAATTACCACTATTGCTATTGCTGACGGTAATTTGATCTTCATAAGAAGGCAGCTTCAAATTCTGAAGCACACGACCTCCGGTGGCGGTTGATGTGTCGCTACCAGTATAGATGTCGCCTGAATTACTGGTGGCATAGACCTGAAGATAGTTACCATCCGAGGTGACGACGTTGTTATTCTTGTCGGTCAAGAAACTACCATCGCGCGTCAAGGAAATGGTACCGGATGCGCCCTGTGATTTGACCAGAAAGAAGCCATCGCCATTGACCATCATATCAAGGGCACGGTTAGTAGTCTTCATACTACCCGAAGTGAAATCCTGAATAGTGGCACGCAGGCGGGTACCCTGACCGATATTCTGACCGGAAGACAGCGGCGAATCCGCCACCAGTTCACCAAAATCGGTCGTGGTTTTCTTAAAACCATAAGAACCGGCATTCGCGATATTGTTTGACGTGACCGAAAGATCAGTCTGGGCAGCATTAAGTCCGGTAAGGGACGTATAAAAAGCCATATTATAACTCTCCTGAGTGAAGGTGGCGGATTAAGAGGGTTAACTGATGCTGGTAATATCGCTGGGATCATAGGTTCCAAGCGACGTTACGATTTGTGTGGTGCCGCTGGCAGGCGAGTTGACAGCATTGACCATCGTCCATGTCGAAGTAGAGCTGCTGACGCTGCCGCCGGAGCTGTTGGTCGCATTGACTTTGACACTTAACGGGCCGGAAACCGTGTCGCCATTGCTGTCAGTGCCCGAGAATGAGAAGCTGACATTGCCCGCACTTTGTGAGCCGTAATCCTGAGAATAGACGACCTTACCCGTGCTATCCGCAAGGCTGATTTTGACATCGGCTGCTGAACTATCCAGTGCCACCTGACCGGCAAAGATACCATCGACGGAAGTAACCGTATTCGAGCTTACCAAGGCGGCCTTACCAATCCAATCGGACGCATTGGAAAGACGGGAATTAGAAACATCGCTTTGAATACTGCTGAGCGTAGTATTCATCTGATTAATACCGGCCACGCTGGAGAATTGCGCCATCTGGGCAGCCATCTGGGTATCATCGACCGGACTATCAGGATCTTGATATTGCAGCTGTGTCGTCAGCAGTTTTAAAAAGTCAGTAGAAGAAAGCGCCGCCGTTGGATCGCTGGAAGAACTGGTCGTCGTGGCTGACGAACTGGAACCTGTCGAGAGCTGATTGATATAACTTTGGCCGGAAACAGAACTTGTTGTTGACATCATATTCTCCCTTTTTAGGAAAATGAAGCGCGGATAATATTACCGCCCTCTTTAATTAACGCTCCATCTTCAAGGTATCGAGCGTTAAAGATTTTGCCGTTTGCATCACCTGAACATTGTTCTGATAATCGCGGGCTGTTTCAATCATTTCCACCATTTCCTGAGCGGTATCGACACCGGCTGACCATACATTGCCGTTTTCATCGGCCAAGGGATGGGTCGGGTCGTGAAGCTGGGTCGGTTGGGTATCCGTTGCTACCACTTTTTGCACCTGAACCGTTGCCACGCCGGGGGATTGGGTAACGGTTGAAAAAATCGGTTTTAAAGCACGGAAGGCGTTGTCCCGACTGCTGGCTACGGAATTTGCGTTAGCAAGGTTCGACGCGTTGGTATTCAGTCGTACCAACTGCGCAGACATAGCCCGACCGGAAATGTCAAAAACGGAAAGAGGACGATCCATAAAGCGCTTTATTCTCCTTTTAAGGCGGACATAACATCCGACATACGATCTTGCAGAAAGGTAAGGGTCGAACGATATTTAATTGCATTTTCAGCGAATTGCGTCTGCTCGGTCGGTAATTCGACGGTATTTCCGTCAATCGACGTATCAATCGGGACGCGGTACCCTATCGCATTTTCGACGGCCTCGTTGGTAGCGCTACCGCTGGTAGAATCATTAAGCGCCTTGTTAAAATCAATATCTCGTGCTTTGTAGTTAGGTGTTGCAGCATTGGCGATATTAGATGCAAGCATATCCATACGCTTATTACGTAAAACAAGCGCATCGCCCTGAATACCAAACAAAGTTGAACTGATCGCCATGTCGCCCCCCTTTGAACGAATGTTGGAATTGTATTGAAACTTTCTATTCAAAAGCTGTGCCAAATGAAGAAATGTCATCAAAACGCTATGATATTTAATATTTTTTATAGAAAACAGACATTGTCTTGCCGAAAGCGGCAAATGTTTGCCGCTTGTTGCCGCTTTGTTTTCTTTGGGAAAGGCGGGCTGTCATGTATCTCCTGACGTCAGTTAGTCACTTTTTTGACGCCACAGCTTTTTTTCTGGTTTTTATCGGGGCGTTTGCCATTGCGATTTTTCGTTCGACCCTTTCCGATCTTTTGCGTGTTTTGAAAGCCTTTGTGCCTTTGATAAAGGCTACCCCTGAACGGGATGGCGAAGTGGCCGCCCATGCGGTGCAATCGGTTCTTCGTCAGGTGCAAGCCAAGGGCATTGCAACGGCTGACCGGGTTGATATTGCTTTTGCGCCGCGCTTTGTGCAACAGGCCGTCAATGAATTAACGGATTGCACTGATCCCGAAATATTTCATCAATGGACGGTCGAACAGATAAGAAAACGTCAAGATCGCCATCAGGGTGCTATAAATTTTTGGCATATTATTTCTGATGTCGCGCCTTCTGTCGCTATGATCGGGACGGTGATCGGGTTGGTAAATATGTTTTCCCATCTGGATGATATAAATACGCTGGGGCCTTCTATGGCGATGGCTATTTTGACAACCCTTTATGGATTATGCCTTTCTACCCTGATTGCCGTTCCTATTGCCGGAAGGTTGGAATATCTGTCTGATATGGAAGGCCGTTGGTGGCAAAATGTAGCGGATAATTTGGTTCTAGCCGCTATGGGAGAGTTAGCGCCTGTGCCTGCCCGTATTCCGTTGTTAAGGGTAGATCAACAGAAGGCAGAGTTGTGAAGCTAAAAAGAAGTTCACGCTGGGCTATCAGCTATATTGACCTTTTAATGACGCTGTTAGGCTTTTTTGTGCTGCTTTATGCAAGAGAGCATGATCCTCATGCGGTTGCAGCCAGTCTTCGTTCAGCTTTTACCCATAATAGTGATAAAAACAGCAATAAGTCATCGACTGCACAGTCTCCCAAAGACAGCGAGGCGGTCAGTAAAGCTGAAACAGCAGAAAAGGCAGCTAATAAAGACTGTGGGACGACAACGGGCATCGCCTGTCCGACCCATGATTTTGTAGCCGATGCCCTGTTTCAACCGGAAGAAGCGGTGTTAACCGATCAAGGCAAGGCCGTCTTGACGGATTTTTTTAAGAAATCTGATCTATTGTCGGCTCATTTTCTGATAGAAAGCCAAGGCATTGGCAATGGAAATGCCCGATTTGATAAATGGGAATTGGCCGCCGCCCGAACGGCTACTGTAGCGCGACAGTTAAAAGCTGCTGGTGTTGCCGATGATCGCTTAAAAATTATGATGGCCCCTGATAATCCATCGTCAGATAAGGGGCAGCATTTAATGATTACCGCGAATAAAAATTAATGGATATTATATTGGCCTCAATAATAAGCCATAACAGAGGGAAACGAGAACTATAATGAAAAAGAAATCTTCATATTTTAGCGTTTTTCTAGGCATTGTAACTTTTTCATTATCAACTATATCCGTTTTCGCGGCTGATTTTCAAGATTTATCCGCTTTAGATAAACAAATAGCGACTAGTCTGGGGGCGGCTATCGGAACCGAGGGCGGGGCGGTATCGCCCGTTGATAGACGGCTTCATCTGACACAATGTCCAGAAAATGTTGTCGTCGATAAACCGGCAGCAGGCACCGTTTCGGTTCATTGTCCTTCGATTGGGTGGCGTATTCGTGTGCCCTTGGTGCGGACGATGACCCATGCACTCAACCATCATGAAACTAGCCAAAATGGCCAAAATACGGGCACTTCCAAGGATAATACCAAAGGTGAAATTTTGGTAAAACGCGGCGATCCTGTCGAATTGATTGCAGGCAACAGCAATTTTACGGTATCAGTGCAAGGTACAGCCCAGCAAGACGGTGCCTTAGGCGATCATATACGTGTAAAATCTGATCCCAATAAGCCCCCTGTGATCGCTGTTGTCGTTGAATCTGGTAAAGTGAGAATTCCTGGCTTTGAGTAATTTAAATAATTAAAATTATTGCCGTTATAAAGACAACAGGAGCTTTGTTGTTATCAGTATTTTATAATTTGGGGCGAATAGAATGGTTGACAGTATCGGAAATGCCAGTGGCGCATTGCAAGCGGTCAGTGCTGTTTCCTCGATAGGATCTTCTGGAGATACCACCCCTCTCCAGAATAATACGGCGGCGGCAGCGGCGGATGACACTACATCTTCATCTGTGTCTAAAACGTCTGACACAGGGGTTAGCAGTGTAACCGATACGTCCAAAAAAGACGACGTCAAAAAGGGCGTCGCCTCTTCCAGCCCCGTCAGTTTATCCGAGGCTTTAGCGGCCTCTGGTCCGCCTGTTAATCAGGCAAAGATACAAGCTATCCGCGCTTTGATCTCGGAAGGGCGTTATCCTATCAGTGCGAATATGATTGCTTCTAAAATGTTGCAATATGAGGTGCCCGGCACCTCGACTTCTTCTGATTCCACTGCGGTTTCTTCTGATTCATCTAACGCCTGATGAGTGAGCAATACGTAAAAGAATTACAGAATGCTATTATAGCATTGGTCGAGGCTCTGGACGGGCAGAATATCGATCATATTGAACAAGCCTGTAAGGCTGTCCAAGTCGGCGTTGAAAAACTGCGGGAACAGGATGCTTGGCACACAACGGACTCGCTGCGCGACAGTTTGCAACTTGCGATGAAACAAGCGGAAGCGGGTCGCCAGCGTAGCCTATATAGTGCAGATATGATGCAAAAATTATTAAGCCAAATGGCTATTTACGGTTTGGCGGATGTTCCACTAGCTTATCGACGTACTGGAAAATTCTAAATAATTTAGACTAATTCAAAGGTGACGAATTTCCCGTATCAGGTGTCGGTTTTAACTCTATCTGCTGTCGGACAATAAGCGTTTTTTTATTTTTCTCTAAAATTGATGGGCAGATTTTTTATCTGTTTTCAAAAGATAAAAAATAAATAACAAATTTATTCTGTATTTTAAATTCACCCCAAAATAATTTCACAAGAGTTGACTTCTTGTTTTTCGCAATAAAGTTACTGTCTCTCCTTTTTTGTGAAAAAAATTATCAAAAGCCAATAACATTCAATCCTGAGATTGGGCGAGCCTGAAAACTTTATTAATTATGGCATAAAATTTGCTTAGAATATGTAAGAGCACCATGAAATGTCGTAAATTTGGCGGGAGTAAGGATGGCTAATCAACAAAATTATAGTCGTCTTTCTGTAAAAGGGGAATATTGATGGCAACAGCCGCAGTCAAAAAGACGATTTGGCTTGCCGCTGGTCGAACTGCTATTTTGCCAATCGCTATTTTGGTATTGGTCGGGTTGATGGTCGTCCCAGTGCCAACAACCGTCCTTGATATTGGCTTTATTTCCAACATTACGATTTCTCTCGCTGTGTTAATGGTTTCGCTTAATGCAGCAAAACCCTTGGACTTTTCCTCTTTTCCGACCGTTCTTCTTTTTGCAACCTTACTTCGTTTGTCGCTTAATGTGGCCTCGACCCGTGTTGTGTTGGTCAATGGTCATACAGGGGCTGATGCCGCGGGTATGGTGATTGAATCTTTTGGTCACTTTCTTATCGGCGATCATTACATGGTCGGCGTGTTCATCTTTTCCATTTTGATGATTATCAATTTGGTTGTGGTGACGAAAGGTGCCGGACGCGTGTCAGAAGTGTCAGCGCGTTTTACCTTGGATGCTATGCCCGGTAAGCAAATGGCTATTGATGCTGACCTTAATGCCGGTCTCATTACGCCAGAAGAAGCTAAGACCAGAAGACAAGAAGTTTCCACAGAGGCCGGTTTTTATGGTTCTATGGATGGTGCTTCCAAATTTGTTAAGGGGGATGCGGTCGCTGGTGTCCTTATTCTGGTGATCAACATCGTTGGTGGTTTGATCCTTGGTGTTTTCAGCTATAATCTTTCTTTCAGTGAAGCCGCTTCTAATTATGTGCAACTGGCCATCGGTGATGCCCTTGTTGCTCAAATCCCATCTTTCCTTTTATCTTTTGCGACGGCTTCCATTGTTACGCGGGTCTCTTCCTCTTTTGATTTGACCGGACAAATTGTCAGTCAGTTTAATTCCCCACGCGCTTGGACGCCGGTTGCCGTTATTTTGGGTTTCCTTGGCATTTTGCCCGGTATGCCCCATTTTGTTATTTTACCGGCTGCGGGATTAGCCGGATGGACCGCATGGAAATTGCATAAATCAGCCCAAGCCGAAGCCGCTTTGAAAGAAGCGCCGCCACCGACCCTTGTACCCGATACGCCGCCGCCTGTATCATGGGATGACGTTTCTGATGGTTCGGTTTTGACATTAGAAATCGGATATGCGCTTATCTCTTTAGTGGATGAACGAAAAAAGGCCCCGTTAATGGCACGTATAACGGGTATTCGACGTCAACTTTCCCGCGATTTGGGTTTTGTCATTCCCTTGGTTCGGGTGCGGGATAATTTATCCTTGGGTCCGAATAGTTATCGCGTTAGTGTTGCGGGTGTTGTGATAGGTGAAGATGAAATCTGGCCTGACCAGTTATTGGCTCTGAATAATGGTGATGCTGATGGCACATTGGAGGGTCGCGTAGTAAAAGATCCCAGCTTTGGATTAGATGCGGTATGGATTCCTGAAAATCGCCGCTCGGATGCTATTGTTGCGGGTTATACGGTCGTGGATGCGGCAACGGTTATTGCTACCCATCTTAATCAAGCCATCCTGAGTAATGCCGCTGATTTATTCGGCATGGATGATGCACAAAAATTGTTGGATATGCTGAAAGAGTCTGCACCACAATTAGTAGGCGGATTAACGCCACAGCCGTTATCTTTGGCGCTTATTACATTAATGTGTCGCTCTCTTTTATCCGAAGGTGTTTCTCTTCATGAATTCCGCCGTATTGCAGAAGCTATGGCGGATGCCGCAAGAGAAGAAACCGAACCTAATGCTTTACTGGAAGCTATCAGAATAAGGATTGGTGGCATTATTGTTCAATCTATCGTTCCTGTGAAAATGCCCCTTTCGGTTGTTACCTTTGAGCCTAAGCTTGAATCCCTTCTTTCTCAGGGGGTTCGTTCTGGCCCACAGGCGACGCATCCATTTGAACCGGCCTTGGCTAATCGCATCGTGACGGCATTGGAATCCGCAGCCCATCCTTTGCTTTCTTCAGGACAACGCTTTGCTATTGTGACTTCGCCCGTTATTCGTCGTCCGTTAGCAAGGCTGTTAAAACCCCATTTTTCAGATATTCCGGTCTTATCTTTCCTTGAAATTCCAGATGGAAAGCCGGTAGAAGTTGTTGCTGTCGTGGGGGATGGACAATCGTCTTCTCCTTCGATAGCCAATAACAAGGCGGAGGTAGTGTCGTAATGATGCCCAAACTGTTACGTACACCTCAGGTTATTGCTGTTGCCAGTGGTAAAGGTGGGGTTGGAAAAACGAACGTTATTGCTAATCTGACCGCAGCATTAGCAAAAATGAAAAGACGGACGCTATTGCTCGATTGCGATCTTGGGATGGCGGACGTCGGCATAGTTCTTGGCATGAATGCCGATAAAACGATAGAAGATATTCTGACGGGTCGGCATGAATATGAAGATGTTGTCCAACAAGGCCCGTTTGGTTTGATGCTTGTTCCCGGTGTGAACGGGGCAGGGCGGATCATGGAAATGGATGCGGTCGCCAAACGTCGATTAGTCGATAGCTTGCGGCCTTGGACCAAATCTTTTGACTATATTCTGTTAGATGGCCCCAGTGGGGCTTCTCCCAGTTCACTGGCTTTAACGGCATCAGCCGATCGCGTTATTCTGGTAATTTCTTCAGAACCCACATCTTTTATGGACGGTTATGCTTTAATCAAGCTATTGGCGCTTGAATATAAAGTGAAAGAAGTTTCAGTAGTTACGAATATGGTAGAAGATGAAACCGAAGGTCGTGATCTTTTTCGACGCTTTTCGGACGTATCAGCACGTTTTTTAGGCACAAAGCTTTATCATCTTGGCTCTATTCCCCGCGATCCTCATTTACGGGAAGCGGTATTGCGGAAGCGTTGTTGTTTAGAATTATTTCCGAAATCAAGAGCGGCTGAAGCCTTTGATCGTCTGGCTCATGCACTGGATGACCACTCTTTACCAAAAGGACGGCGAAATAGCTTCTTTTTCGGTTTGGAGACGGTGAGTGCATCTTAATGAATTTGAAGATTCCGAAGCGATTCCCGTTGTTTACAGCCGTAATCCGTCAAAGAAGAATATTGAGGCCTTAATTAAAGGCCATTTGCAATTAGTGCGCAAAATAGCATGGCATGTTCATGGTCGTGTTTCCAATGCCATTGAAATAGAAGATTTGATTCAAATCGGTATGGTTGCCCTGATTGAAGCGGCTAATGCTTTTGAAAATCGGGGATTTGCCTTCGCTACCTATGCTTCAATGCGCATAAGAGGGGCGATGATCGACTATATGCGGCAACATGCGGCAACCGGTCGATCTAGCATTGCGCGACGCAAGACATTGAATAAAACGCGGGAAGAATTGGAAGCGGCCTTGGGGCGTCCGCCCGAAGATTCTGAAATGGCCGAAAAATTAGGTATGACGGCCAGCGAATATCGGGAATGGGCCGACAGTGCGATCAGTATTCGCCAAGAATCCTTGGATGATGTTTATTCCGATCATTCCAGTATTTTTTCCGATGAGACTGCCGATCCCGTAGGTGATTTAGAGCGGCAAGGACTGCAAAAGGCTTTGGCTGAACATATTCAAAACCTGCCTGAACGAGAAGCTATGGTGTTACAGCTGTATTATGTCGAAGAACTGAATCTGAAAGAAATTGGGGAAGTCTTAGACTTGGGGACAGCCCGAATTAGTCAGATTAAAAAGGCGGCGGTCGATCACCTCCGTCAAAAAATGACAGACTGGCAGCATTAAACCGATAAAAACCGATAGCTGATAAGATTAAGATGTCGAAAGGCCGTTATCGGGGCGTGTTATCAAGGCCTATAGTTTTCATCGTTGTTTGTGCTGGGAGGAAAAGCACAACAGTGATTCAAAAGCTATAGGCGACCTCGGATCGGAATAAGAGAAGGCACAGGCCGTATTGGGGAAAGGCTAAATGACGGCATGATACTGCTGTAGGGAACATTTTATGATCGACCATATCCTTTTTCGTGGTCGGGTATGGCCGTGTTGTAGAAGGTATTTCTACCCTTTAGGGTAGGGTGAATGTCAACATTCTAATAACCATCGAGCGCTATAATCAATTTTAAGGCTAATTTCGGCCTTTTAGGGGAGTTTTATATGGAACAGGGTGAAAGCAAACAGCCAAAAGTCGCGATTGCGATTATCGCACCGGGTGACATGATTTTGGTTGAGTTCTCAATCAGTGCCATGGGCTTGATTCAGCAGGCTCGTGATATGAATATTAATATTATTTGTGGTCGTTCTTCCGTTCTGGCAAACGCTAAAAATATAGCGGTCAAAGACAGCCTGCAATGGGATGCCGATTATATCCTGTTTCTGTTCGGGGACATCACCTTTCCCAATGATACCTTACATCGTCTGTTGGCCCATAAAAAAGATATTATCGGTGTCACTTATCCCAAACCGATTGCGCCTTATAATTTGTTAGGGATTACCTCGGATCAGCAAATCCCTGAAGAAGTCGAAAAAGGCTTGCTGAAAATGCATTATATGCCGGGTGGTTGCTTGTTGGTAAAAACGGATGTTTTTAAAAAGCTGGATCCCAATTTACCTCATTTTTATTATGACGTCTTTCAGGATGATGTCATGAGCGATGAGTTTGTCTTCTGCGATCGTGTTCGTGAATTGGGTTATGATATTTGGTGCGATGGTAATTTATCTGCCGAAATGGGCCGTATTGGCCAGCGGGTTTACCATATGCCGGATATTGAAGAACGCCGTTTATTGATGGAACAGGAATTACTAAAAACTGAAAAAGAGAAATTATTACCGCCTTCGGCCTGATTATTCAGGCCATTAGGTCAGTTCTTTTTCTCTTCCCGCTTTGCTGCAAGGATGTCCACATGACAGCAAAACCGACCAAGTCGCCGGTCAAGATCGCTATCTGTTTTCCATCAGGCCCTATGGTGCATGTCGATTTTATGATTTCGACTGCTATTATGATGCAACAAACGCCTGATGTTGAATTTATCCTGATTAACAATAAATCGCCTAATATTTCAGTGTCGCGGAATGCTTGTGTCGCAATGGCACAGGAAGCCAACGCCGATTATCTGTTCTTTATCGACAGTGATATGGATGTGCCATCTGATACCCTCACAAGGTTTTTATCTCATAACAAAGATATAGTCGGGGCCAATTATCGCAAAAGGAGTGAAGATGTTGGGTTCGCAGGCGTTGAGAATACAGAAAAACCCGAAAATTTAGTTGATCATGGATTATTGCCAGCAATGCTAATCGCGACAGGTTGTTTACTGATTAAAATGTCGGTTTTCGATCATCTTCCTCGCCCTTATTTCTTATTCGCTTTACGGGATTTTGAAGGAAAAGAGAAAAAATCCCTTTTTGGTGAAGATTACGTCTTTAGTGTCAGAGCAATAAATGCCGGTTATCAATTATGGTTTGATATGGATGTTACCCAAAAGGTAAAACATATCGGCCAGATACCTTATACAGTTGGTGATAATTAAGTTTTTTGAAGGCTTTTAAAATAAGAAAGCCGCCCGATGAATATCGGGCGGCTTCTTTTGTGTTCTTTTTCAAGCTGTTTAAGTAAAGCTTACTTTAACAAGGAAAGAACATTCTGCTGGGACTGGTTAGCCTGAGCCAGCATGGCGGTTGAAGCCTGGCTGAGGATCTGTGCACGCGCCAGATTGGTCGTTTCTGAGGAATAGTCAGTATCCTGGATACGGCTACGTGCATCAGAAAGGTTGGTAACGTTGGTCGTCAGATTGTTGACAACTGAGCTCAAGCGGCTTTCAGAAGCACCAAGACCTGCACGCGTGGTGTTGATAGCGGTCAGGGCCGAAGTGATGGTTGATAAGGCAGACAATGCAGCAGTAGAGGTGCCAACCGATAGGGTGGTATTGCTCATAACGGTAGCTAATTTCGCAAGGCCGCTAATAGAAATGGTGACCTGATCGGTTGTGGTGCTGTTCGTTGCACCAGTCTGAATTTTGAAGGACTTTCCAGCCGAATCTGTGCTGAAAAGCGTAGCGCCATTAAAGTTGGTGCCTTTAACAACCTGCGTGATCTGAGCCTGAAGCTGTTTCACTTCAGTGTTCATGTCGGTGCGGTCGCTCTGCTGATAGGTGCCGTTGGCGGACTGAACAGCCAACTGGTTAATACGCTGCACCATATTGGTGACTTCACCCAAAGCACCATCAGCCGTCTGAGCCAAAGAAATACCATCGTTGGAATTGCTGATGGCTTGGTTCATACCGTTAATCTGAGCGGTCATTGAACTGGAAATAGCAAGACCGGCAGCGTTATCGGAAGCGCTGTTGATGCTTTTACCGCTGGACAGACGGGTCATCGCCGTGTTCAAGCTGTTGTCGGCCAAACGGGAAGCATTCTGAGCACGGAGGGCGCTGGTATTGGTGTTAATAACGGTCACAAAAAAATTCCTTCTCAAGGTAGTGCGGTTAGAGAGGGGCAGCAGGACTAAAATGTCCGTGACCGCCATAAATTCAGTAACGACCATCCCGATTTTTTTTTAAATTCCTCACCGAAAAAAATTTATTATTTATTTCAAAAATCATCATAAGTTTTTGAAAAATAATGATTTTATTTTTTTAAGATTTAATTTTGTTCCCTTAAATCGGATACAGTATAGCCTTATCAGAAAACTGACGGAATTTTGACGCCTGATAATTCAGGGTGCAATAAAACCCATGGGGATTTCAAAATCCTGTAAAAGAAGCCTCTCTCTTTAAAAACGTCTATCGGGATAGTTAAAAGCCCTGTCCAAGTTTGGTTTAGATAGCGGCGCAAAATATAAAGTATGATTATAAGATATTGATAAATAAAGATAAAATAAAAAATAACCCAAGATTACAGTAGAAATATGCTGAATATCTTCAGAGGGTTTCATTCCCTTTTTTATCATTATTTTTAATTAAACATCGCAGCGGTTTTGTTCTATTTCCCAATATCTTGGAATAGTTGGCATAGTTTTTGCTAGGTATCCGATATACGGTTAAGCATCTGTAAAAGCAGGGCTTAGCGGATGGAAGCATTACAAAAGGGCGGAAATCCTGATGGGGAAAAATAGGGGAAGCAAAGAACAGGCGCAGGCTATATCTGAGGCCGCTATCGGCGTCAGTCCGGTCATCGCCGAACAGATTCCTGCATTAGCGCCTTGGCTGAATGCGTTGGATCTGGAATGTGCCCCGTTGGGTAAAACACCGGCACAGTTTATTATTCGTTTACTATCGCCACAGGAACGCTCTCTCGCTGGCCCACGCGATATTCTCATCCATTTTCGTGAGGGTTTGCCCAAATTAAAATTTCATGCGGAAGGGCGGCCAGCCGAAATAAGCTTTGGCTCTTCTGACAGTGCTTTTGGATTGGCTTTGATTGCCGGTTTAGTGCGTCCCGCCGGACGTCCCGCCGTGGGTGATAAACAAACGGTTGATCTTCTTCATCTGGTTGCCCGTATCGCTGGCAGTAATGCAACGGTTTTAGTGCAGGGCGAAACCGGCACCGGCAAAGAAGGCATTGCGCGTTATATTCATCAAATGTCAGCGCGGTTTGATAAACCGTTTATTCCGGTAAATTGTGCGGCCTTACCTGAAACTATGCTTGAAGCGATGCTTTTTGGCTATGTCAAAGGCAGCTTTACCGGAGCTTCGGCGGATAACAAAGGCCTTTTTCGTGCAGCCGAAGGCGGCACTTTACTATTAGACGAAATCGCAGAATTGCCTTTGGGTTTGCAAGCCAAGTTATTGCGTGTTTTGCAAGAGCGTGAAGTTTTGCCGGTTGGCGCATCCGAACCCCAGCCTATTAATGTTCGTATTATTGCCGCCGCCAACCGTGATCTGGCGGCAGAAGTGTCGGCCAAGAATTTTCGTGCCGACCTTTATTGGCGGCTTAATGTGGTGCCGGTTACGTTGATACCGCTGGCCCAAAGAAAACAAGATATTCGTGTCTTGGCGGCCGCTTTATTATTGCGTCACGCGCCGGAAGATACCGATTTTCCTTGGTTAACCCCAGCAGCCCTTGATCTTTTGATAAAACACAGTTGGCCCGGGAATGTAAGAGAGTTGGAAAACTGTCTTCAACGCGCCATCCTGCTTCATCGTGGAACGCATATTGATGCCGGAGATTTGCTTATTGAAACGCCTGATTTTTCTGTCGCTGTTTTGAAAGATTCAGATAGTAAAATCGTTGAAATATCTTCTTCTTATGAAGAAGGCCGTCATGCTGAAAACAGAGGCTCTTTTCGATTGGCTGATGCCGCGCGGGCAGCGGAAAACAAGCTTATTGAAGAGGCTTTATTAGCGACCAACGGGCATCGCCGACAGGCTGCACAGCGACTGGGCATTAGCGAGCGCACTTTGCGCTACAGATTAGCCGATATGCGGGCGGCTTCATAAAGACCCGTTTTTTATTCTTACATCGTCTTTGATATTTCAAATCAGATTATAGCCGATAAATTCGGGGGAAATTTATGACTACGCTTGATACATCCAGCCTTACAAATATGCATGATGCTATTTTACAGCGCGCGGATTCTCTCAAAAATGCAGCCGGATTATCGACATCGGGCGTGGGTGGCGCGACCAGTAGCGAGGCTGTGACATCGGGACAAAAAACGGGCGGTATCCTTAGTTTTAACGATGCTCTGAAAGAGGCGATGTCTGATGTCAATGATTCCTATATTCAGGCTAATGCAGCGCAAGATGCCTATCAGAAAGGCGAAACCACTGACATTGCCTCGGTCATGTTGAGCCGCCAAAAATCTTCGGTTGCCTTTCAAGCGACGCTTCAAATGCGCAACCGACTGATGGATGCCTATAAAACAATTATGAATATGTCGGTGTAATCTATGGCAGATGTGGTTCCTACCCCCAATGATACTGCTGGTAGTGTAGCTGTACCGGGGCCTTTTGCTAATTTTCTGGCCAATAACAGCCGGTTAAATGCTGTGGTTGATCGGATAAAGGGATTTATCCAGCAACCCGCTATCAAACGCAGTTTGCCTTTGATGGGGCTGATCAGTCTTGTAGCTGTTGGCGCTTTGATATGGTTTTTGCTATCGGCACCGCCCAAACGCGATTTATATCCGGGTCTTGGTGATGCGGATCGGGCCTCTATCGCCAGTGCCCTCGACACGGGGGGAATCCACTATAACATTGATCAAAATAATGGCGTTATTTCCGTTTCCGAAAAGGATTTCTATCGGGCAAAGATGCTCTTGGCCCAGCAAGGCTTGCCCAAATCTGCACCGGACGGCGATCACGTCATCAGTTCGTTACCCCTAGGGGCAAGCCGTGCCGTTGAAGGGGAGCGTTTGCGCGCTGCCCGTGAAGTCGATCTTGCACGCACCATTGAAACTATTGATGTTGTTACTCAGGCGCGTGTTCACATCGCTGAACAACAGCCTAGCCCATTTTTGCGGGAACAGGTGCACGGATCCGCCTCGGTCATGTTGAAATTGACCGGCGGTCGTAGCCTTTCCAATTCTCAGGTGCAGGCTATCCAAAATTTGGTTGCTTCATCTGTTCCGGGACTGAGTGCAGAAGCGGTTTCGGTCGTCGATCAGGCCGGTCATTTATTATCGGCTTCTTCTAATTCTGATAATGACATGAATGACCGTCAGTTGCGGCTGCAACAGACAATCGAAGCCCGTTATATGGATGCTTTGAACAAGCTGTTAGTGCCTTTACTGGGGGAAAATAACTATACCGCAGAAGTTCATACGGATCTGGATTTTACGGAAAGTCAGGCGACAAGGGAAAGCTATCCCAAAGAAGGCTCCTTGCGTTCTGAAAGTGGCAGCTGGAATAAAGAGGGTGGCCCTGATCAGAATGGCGGTATTCCGGGGGCTATGTCCAATTCGCCCCCTATGCCGGCCAATCCGACTCAAAATCCACCGCCCAATCTTCAACCACCGGCGGCCCCTAATCAGCAAAATGCGAACCAGCAAAATGCCCAAAATGGCCAGCAAGGTCAAAATGGACAACAGGGGCAGAATGGACAACAAGGGCAGAATAATGCCCGTGCTCCTGGCACGGCACCGGCTGAAAATACCCAGCAAGCACAAGCGCGCACGTCTGAAAACTTTAACCGTTATTATGAACTGGGTCGTGAAGTCTCTGTCGTTCGGAATCCAACGGGCTCTGTAAAACGTTTAACGGTGGCTTTGGCCTTACGCCAGCATGGCAAACCGCCGTCCCAAGATCAGATCGCCCAATTAGAAAAACTGATTAAAGGCGCTATTGGCTTTGATGCACAGCGGGGCGATGTAGTCGCGATCACGGCTTCTGATTTTCTTGGCGGTAATGCGTTCAGTCTGCCTTGGTACCAGAATTCATGGGTGCCTTTATTGGCGCGGAATTTATCAGCGCTTTTGGTCGCTGCCTTGGTTATCTTTGGTTTTGCCAGACCTTTATTAAAGGCCCGTGCAGAAGCGGCTGCCAGAAAACGTCTGGCGGAAAATCCTTCGGCTATACCGCAATTAGAAGGTAATAATATTGATACGCTTCTTGCTGAAAGTGAGCAGGAACCCGAAAATCACGGACAGCCGATTACTTTGGATATGATTGAATCGGCTCCGGGATATAAAGACCGCGTCGATCTTGTTCGCCATTTTGTCAAACAAGATCCGGCAAGAGCGGCTTTGGTTGTCCATGATATGATGCGTTCAGACTATAAAGCGTTGGAGGGTCACAATGGCTGAAGCCGTTGAGAAAACAGCAGACTTAAGTGGTACGCAATCGGCGGCTATTCTTATGATGTTGATGACGAAAGAAGAGGCTGCCTCTATCTTGAGCCGCCTTGACCCGGATGAAGTGCAGCGTCTGGGTGAAGCCATGTTTACGGTTTCAGATATTTCGCAGGAACAAATAGAATCCGTCTTGGATAATTTTACCTCGCGCGCGCGGGCAAGAACGACGCTTGGCTTTGATGCCGACAGCCAAATCCGCGGGATTATGGAATTAGCCTTGGGGGCGGATCGCGCTGAAAATGTTATGGCGCGTATTACGCCGGTTGCCCATACGACCGTTCTTGATACCCTGAAATGGATGGATGCGCGCACAATTGCGACTTTGATCGAGAATGAGCATCCCCAGATTGCGGCTTTGGTATTGGCCTGTCTTGATCCGGTGGTGGCGGCTGATGTGCTGGAGCAATTGGATGACGGGCTACAGCCCGATATTATTTACCGTATCGCAACGCTTGATACGGTTTCAGTCGAAGCGCTGGAAGAATTAGAGCGGTTATTATTAGGACAGGTTTCAAGGGTAGGGGCGACCAATGGGGGCAGTAATGCCGGTGGTGCCCATCGTGGCGGTGCCGCTGAAGCGGCCCAAATTGTTAACAATATGAGTGACGGTGAACAACGGCTGATGAAAGCCGTTTCTAAAATGGATAAGTCACTGGCACGGGCAATCGAAGATGAAATGTTCGTCTTTGATGACCTTAATGATCTTGATGATCGTAATCTGGGCACGCTGTTGCGGGCTATTGATAATGATATTTTGGTTGTTGCGCTTAAGGGTGCACAAGAAGAACTCAAGACCAGAATGCTGGGTTGTATGTCTAAACGGGCGGCTGAAGCCATTGAAGATGAAATGAGCGAGCGCGGCCCGATGCGCGTTTCTGAGGTGCAGGAAGCACAGAAGCAAGTGCTTAATATCGCTCGGAAATTGGCTGAAGGGGGATCAATCATGTTAGGCGGCAAGGGAGATGATTATGTCTGATGCCATAAAACAGGATATTCAGCCTTATGCAGCGAAGGCCATCACCCAAGAAGAAAATGAGGCGGTCAAAAAAACACCTTATACGGGTATGAAAGCCGAGCAGCCGCCTTTTATTCCTTGGGCTGTCCGTTTTGGTCTTGTGCCTGAACCTGTAATTGAGGAAGAAAAACCCGAACCGGAACCCGAAAAGGGCGCTCAGGAACAGGAAATTTCTGAAGAAAAAGTCGAGGAAGAACCGCAACAGATTGTTCCGCCGCCTATTGATATAGAAGCTTTGAAAAAAGATGCTTACAATAGCGGATTTGAACAGGGGCGTAGCAGTGTTCTGGCTGAAATGCGGGAAGAACGTCAGGCTGTTGGGCAACTAGCCCGTGGTCTTGAAGTTTTGAAGGCTGAACCCCCTCGCGCCTTGGCTTCTGTTTTGGCTGATGTCGTTGATAGATTAGTGCATCAGGTCATAGGGGAAGTTTCTATTGATGCTGTTCGACTGCGCAAGCGTGTCGATGCTGTTGCTGCCATGATTACGGAAGAAGCCAAGCCTTGTTTCATGTTCCTTAATCCGGCAGATATTGAACGCTTGGGGGGTGTTTCCTTACCGGTAGAATTGAAACCCGATCCGTCTCTACCCGAAGGCAGTGTGCGCCTTGAGACTAATAATGGCTGGATAGAAAATGGCACGAAGAGTTTATTAGAAAAGCTTGATGCTGCTCTAGTCGAGGTGGGAGCTGAAGCGTGAGTGAAAGTCTAGCTGCCTATGCTTCCCGTATATTCGGGCATGTCTCTATTGATGAAGGCGAACCGCGCTGGATCGGAAAGCTGGTAGCCTATGATGGACTTATGTTGGAGGCGACGGGCTTTCCTATGCCTATTGGTCATGGTGCGCTTATTTTGGATGCCAATGGCCAATCATCCCGCGCGGAGGTAGTCGGTTTCCGAGGGCAACGTACCCTGTTGATGGCCTTGGATGCCGATGCGCCGCATAACCCCGGCGCAAGGGTTGAGCCTGATCGTCAATTAAGTGTGGTTCACGTCGGCGATGGATTGTTAGGGCGTATCATTGGCGCGTTAGGTGAGCCTTTAGATGGTTTAGGACCTGTTATTGCGGATGAATATTGGCCTCTTGTCGGAAAAATGGGCAATCCGCTTAACCGGGGACGGGTGACCCAAAGTTTTGATATGGGCGTTAGAGCTATTAACGCGCTACTTACGGCGGGTATTGGACAGCGCATTGCCATTATGGCGGGTTCAGGGGTCGGAAAATCGGTTTTAATGGGGCAAATGATTGCAGGCGCTAAGGCCGATGTCATTGTTACCGGCCTTATTGGTGAGCGATCACGCGAAGTCTCCGATTTCGTAGAAACAAAAATCAGTGGTGAGGTGCGTCCTAAAAGTATTGTCGTCGCTGTGCCCGCTGATCATCCACCTGTATTACGATTACGCGCGGCCATGCGTGCTACGGCTATCGCTGAATATTTTCGCGCCAAAGGTAAAAATGTTCTTCTTTTGATAGATAGTCTTACCCGTATTGCCCATGCGCAACGGGAAGTTGGCCTTTCTTTAGGCGAACCTCCGACGATTAAGGGGTATCCCCCTTCCGCCCTCGGCCTTATTCCCCGCTTGGTTGAACGGGCGGGTATTGATATTCATTCCAAAGGGGCCATTACCGCGATTTACACCGTGTTAGCTGACGGTGATGATCCTGATGATCCTATTGTCGATACTGCACGCGCTATTGTTGACGGGCATATTATTCTCTCCCGTTCTTTAGCCGAGCAGGGTGTTTTCCCTGCCATTGATATTGGGCGCTCCCTTTCTCGGGTGATGAGTGATATTATTACAGATAAACACAGGCAGGCCGCTTCTCATTTGAGACGTCTGTGGTCTGTTTATGAAGAAAATCGTGATCTTATTCTAATGGGTGCATATCGTGCGGGCACCGATCCTGCTATTGATGATGCTATCAATCGACATGCTGATATTTTAGCGTTTATTAAACAGGCGCAAAATGAAAGGGTTGATCTGGCTTCTTCTGTTGATGCGTTGATTAGAGGATTTGGGGGATGAAGCAGAAGCTTTTACGACGGGAAAGAATAGCTAGAGTTCGACATATTCAGCATGTGCAGGCGCAAAATGATTTGTTACGCGCTGAGGGCCGTGTGAATAGTTTGGTCGCTTCGGTAGAACGGCTGACAGAAATTCAGGATTCGCTAACCCCTGTAACCGGACGCGTAACAGGCGCTACTATGGCGAATGCTGGAGAACTGATGATACGGTTAAATACAGCGTATAAAGATTTGACGAATATGTTGACGCAAGCCAATCATATCGTTGCCCGTCAGCGGCAAAAAAGAATTGAAACCCGTATCCAACAGGAAACAGCTGAAAAATTGCGGGATACGGTAAAAGAGGAAGCCGAAAAGACCCGTGAACGTCGTTTGATGACGATGACTCAACCGCGATCCTTTAAGCGAGGTGAAGCATTATGACAGATATTACGCCTATCGTAGCCAGCACTTCACCTCTGTCTTCCAATTCGGTATTGGGGGGAAGTAAGAAAGCAGCGAAAGCTGAAAGCCAATTCAGCGATATGCTGAATTTTGTTCAGACGACATCTTCTTCTAAAAATACGGTCCAAATGGCGGCGGCCTATAAGACAGTAGCGCTTTCTATGACCGGAAAAGATACTTCCCAACAGAATAATGATGTCCAAAATACCTCGAAAATAACGGCTGCCGCCTTGCAAAAAACAGCTGATACGATGGCTGGAAAGAATAATACTTCTTCGCTTCAGGGTAAAAATACCCCTCAGCTCAAAAACACGAAAACAACTAATCTTGTTAATAGCACTTCTTCAGACGAGAAGGATGAAGATCAAGAGGATGACGCCTCGTCCTCTTCTAGCTCTGAAGAAAACATCCCTTTAGTTAAGGCTATGCCGAAAGATTCAGCTGACTTATTGGCCTCTGTCGGTGTGCATGTCGAGAATGAAGAAGATAGTGAAACTTCTGGAGCCTCTGCCAGCTGGCTGTCTGCCAAAGAGGATGATGCCGCACAGGGAGCAATAGCACTTGTAAAGGCCGCCAATTATTCTGCTATTGCTGCTCCGGTTATATCGAAAAACAATAATGCGGCATCTTCTCCAGTTGATAGCCTTACAAAGGATGAAAAAATCTTAGACGAAGATTCGGATTCTAAGGAAACCGTATCTGATACTATCAGTGATACCTCGTCAGGTGATATTTCGAGCTTAACAGCAGCATTAGCCGCTTCTCCGGCTATTTTAACAGCGGTACAGACAATTATCGCCAGACAGAATGATACGTCTCAAAATGCAGGTACAGAGGCTAGCGCGTCGATGCAGGCGGTAGCGAGTTCAAGTAATATTGCGACCATTCCTAACGCTCCGATTGCGCCTTCTGGGATCATACAAGGCGCTTCTGTCGATAATGAAGCCTCTAAAACACCTACTGTTCCGTTCGCCGTAAGTATGAACGCAGCAATAGGGAATAGCGCAACACTCAACACATCGTCTTCTATTCAAAATAGTAACCCCCAATTTTTGATAGGGAACGATACCGTTTCCTTGGGGACTAAGAATATCTCGACCTCTGATCCTAAAACAGCGTTGACGCTCAGAAGCGATGTCGATCAAGCCTCTATTTCAACTTTGACCTCTGTGCTGAAGGCGCGTGCGGATTCAGAAGGAAGCAAACAGCCTAATAATGACACGGGTGATGCTTCTTCTTTATCGACCCTTTCTCAACGTTTTTCAGTCAAGAACACTCCATCAGCGGTTTCTACTAGCGCTACGAATACAGAGCCTAAAAGCCTGTTAACGACGCAATCGGTTGGGAATGGTCCATCTTTCCTTCAGAGTGATAGTATAAATCTTACAGTACAGCCGGCTATAGCGCAGACGTTAGCATCCAACTTGACGGCATCCTCGTCCACCAGCCCGAAAGATGTTGCGGCGGCAGGAGGCAATCTGCCTACAGCTCAATCGACTGTATCGTCAGAGCAACTTACTGATAATTCAGCCGTAGCGACCGCTACAAATTCGGTACAGTCGGCCATAGCGCAGACGTCAGCCTCTACCTTGTCGGCATCCTCTACTAACAGCCCAAAAGATGTGGCAGCAGCAGGAGGCAATCCGCCTACAGCTCAATCGACTTTATCATCGGCGCAGCTTCCTGATAATTCAGCCGTAGCGACTGCCTCTAATGTTCCGTCCGAAATAAGTTCTACACAGCCTAGCGAAGTCGTCTCATTGACAGCAGCTGTTGCTAACCAATTACAAGGTAATGGGCAGTTAAAAGCTGCTACGCATGCTACCAGCCGTAAGAGTAATCGTGATACAATAAATGCCCGTGATATTTCTGTATCTCAATCAGATACTCGCCAATCCACTGATAAAACAGCGACCGTTCAGACTGCTGCTTTGTCTAAAACAGAAAATCTGTCATCACAGAATAGTTATATTGGGGAGTTGAATAGCGCAGTTGCTACCCCTGCTTCGGGTCAGGGGGCAGGGAATAGTGAGAACGCTGTCAATATCGCGACTAATGGTACTGATCTACGTAGCGCTTCCGTCTCTACGCATGACAATACAAAAGTAGCTGCTCTATCTGATGATAGCACGCCGAAAACAACGCTTACTGTTGATTCTACTGCACCGAACATCTCAAGTCAGAGTGCAAATCATAGTTTTGCAACCGATGTTGCGACAGCAACTAGCCTTAATATTTCCAATAATACAAATAAAATAGATAATAATACTATGATTAGTGGTGGTGTTTCTGATAATCATGACCAGATGGCGGTCAATAATCAGCTTGATCTTGAACATCAAACGATATGGCTTGATCAATTGACACGTGATATTGCTCAGGCTTCTGGTCAGAATACTAATCTTACCTTTAACTTACATCCGGATCACCTTGGGATGTTGCATGTATCGCTTCAGTCAGGAACGGATGGTCTGGCTGTCCATATGACAGCGAGTAGTGAAGCGGCGCAGTCTATTATCGCTAATGCGCGTCATGATTTAGTAGATGAAGCGCGGGCACAAGGGGTTCAAATCACCCATACACAGGTTGATTTAAGCAGTCAGACAATGTCGCAAGGATCGGGGCAAAGTGGGCAGCAAAATCAGCAAAACACAGATCAACGCTTCAGCCAGTCTGTGCCAACTGTGAATAATACTTTAAACGAAAAACCGGACGATGATTTTGCTGAAGAGCATAAAAATCGTGCGCGTTACGCTTAACAGGGGATGTAAGTGAGCGAAGATGACGCGAAACTGCCGAAAAAAGGCGGTTTATTGAAATCGATAGTTAAAATACTGATTTTAGCGCTTCTTGCTATCGGGCTTGTTGCAGGTGGTAGTGTGGCGGGGGGATATTTCTTGCCGCGATATATACCGGCTATATTTGCACCGGCTTCAAGTGGCAACAATAAGGCTAATCAGTCAAAAGTTGATGAAAACTTGCCGAAAAAAGTGCCGCTTGATGAAAAGGATGCCTCTTCCGGTCAGTTCAAAGCCAGCTATTATGCTTTTGATAAGCCTTTCATTTCTAATGTCCAAAATAGCAGTAATCTAGTACAGATCGGTATCGGGGTTGCTACTTATTATGATGAGAGAGTAATTAATAATATCAAGAAGGATGAATTACCTATTCGTTCTGCTATTTTGATGACGATCTCTAATCAGGATAATCAGACTATCTCAACTGAGGCCGGTAAAAAGCAGCTCCAAAATCAGATAAAAGATGTCATTAACGGCGTTCTTAAAGACAAAGAAGGCTTTGGTGGCGTGGATAGCATCTACTTTACGAGTTTTCTTATCCAATGAGTAAAGCATCCAGTTCCAAAAAAGATCAGGACGAGGCAACCTCTTTATCCGGCGCCGAAATGGATGCCTTATTGGCAGAGCTGGGCGGCGATACACCGGATGAAGATTCCGAAAAGGAACATGACACCTTTGTTTTCGGGCAGGAAACGCTCAATCCTATTGTCCGTATGGCAGGGCTGGAACGCATTGCTGAAAAATTGGCACGCCGTTTACGCCTGATTATCGAACCCTTTGCGCGTGCTCGAACACAAGTCACGGTTGATGGTGTCGACATCCATCATTTTGAAAAATGGCGGCGTGATTTACCTGAATTTGTGAGTATCAGCCTATATCGTCTGGCCCCTTTAAAAGGGGGCACCATGATCGTTATGGACCCTCAATTTATTACAGGACTGGTCGATGCCTTTTACGGAGGGACAGGTATTGTCACGCCGTCTCGGGCCAAAGAATTTACGCCTGCGGAAGAAAGGTTGCTTGCTCGTCTTTCTGATACCATCGCTGAAAGTGTTGTGGAAGCATGGTCCGATGTTGTCCAATTGAAGGCACAATTTCTTTCCCGTGAAAATAACGGCGCCTATGTCACCATGATCCGAAATGATGAAGCGGTCGTTGTACAGCGCTTTACAATTGTGCCGGGGAATGGTCGTGCAGCACGTATTTCTATTGTTTATCCTCGGGCAACGCTGCGTCCTTTTGAAATGCACCTTGAAACGAAAGTGCATGATGATGCCGGACCTGCTGATGAAAACTGGACAAAACGGATGCGTTTGGCCGTTGCAGGTATTCCTATTCCGGTAAAGACTATTCTTGCGCGCCCTAAAATTACGATGGGGCAGTTAAAAAATCTAAAGGTCGGGGATATTATTCCGATCACCTTACCCGAACATTTGCCGTTGTTAGCGGGCAATAAAAAGATTGCCTATGGCAGCATCGGAGATCGGGATGGGAAAGCGGCCTTATTGATAGAAAAAATTGAACAGGAACCTGAAATATGAGTGATGATTCATCTGGTAATGGCTCTAAAACTGCGAAATCTAAGCGTGCGAAGGATCTTGGCCTTCTATCGGACATTCCTGTAAAAATGTCGCTTGAAGTGGGCTCAACTTCGTTGTCTCTCGCTGAATTACTAGATCTTGCAGAAGGCAGCATTGTCGAATTAGATCGTCAGGCTAATGAATTATTAGATGTGGTCGTGAATGGTAAGCTAATCGCTAAAGGCGAAGTTGTCACCGTAAATGGCCGTTTCGGGGTGCGCGTTGTCGATGTCGTATCTACAGAAAATAACTCCGCAGAGGATGATTAATCACGATGATCGGGGGTTATCTTCTCCATATGATGATCCCGTTAGCGATTGTTACGGGACTGATCATACTGACGATATGGCTGTTAAAACGCTTTAACCTGTTGCCCGCTTTACAGCCTGTCGATCCCAAGGAAAGTCGAACCATTAAATTGGTTGAAACCCTTCCTATCGGTCGGCGTCAGCAGTTAACCGTCGTTGAATTTGCTCATAAAAGATTGTTGCTCGCCATAACGGATAATACTGTTACCTGTTTATCGGAAACTGATGCACCGCCTCCGTTTTCTTTACCCGAGACTTCCGAAGGGGAGGATCTAATCTGATGGCCGGTGTTCAAGATTCGTCTCTATTACCGTCTTCCACGCTAGCCTTAGAGCCTCATGGCACGCTGAGACAGAAATCGGGTGTTTTTAAATGGGGATTACGCTTTCTTATCCCTTTAGGGCTGCTGTGCTCCTCTGTCGCTGTCGCACAACATGCACCGATAACATCCCACGCGGCCGCAGCACCGGCGGCCTCCTCGCCTGAAAGGCCTTCTGCACCAACACCCCCAGTGCCTCCTGCGGGATCTAATACCGGTGCCAGCAATACCAGTGCCGCTTTAAGTCGAAGTATGAATACCTTCCTCAATAATGGAAGGCCGTTAACGTTATCTTTGCAAATTCTGATTTTGATGACTTTAATGACGGTTCTGCCGTCTATTATTCTGATGATGACGAGTTTTACGCGTATTATTATTGTGCTGTCATTATTACGTCAGGCTATTGGATTACAACAAACGCCCCCAAATCAGGTATTGATCGGATTGGCTTTATTTTTGTCGCTTTTTGTGATGCGGCCTGTTTTGGATGAGATCAATACCACCGCTTTTTCACCCTATGGGAAAGGCGAAATCCAGATTGAAGAAGCTATTATGCGTTCGGGTAATGCCTTGCATGGCTTTATGACGAAGCAGACTAGAAAGGCAGATTTACAGCTATTTACGGATCTTGCCCATCATCCTCGTTATGAAAATGCAGAATCTATTCCTTTCACAGTCTTGGTGCCTTCTTTTGTAACAAGTGAGTTAAAGACTGCTTTTGAGATTGGGTTTCTAATATTTCTACTCTTTATTATCATTGATATTGTGGTGGCCTGCACGTTAACGGCCTTGGGCATGATGATGCTCTCTCCGCAAATTATTTCAGCGCCCTTTAAATTGTTGTTGTTTATAATGGTGGATGGCTGGACATTAACGGTAGGCTCTCTTGCGAGTTCGTTTGTCCAATGACCGATCCCGATTATTTCATCGGTGTTGCGCAACAAGCAATGTGGATAGCCGCCTTAGCTATTGCGCCTATTCTCATCCCTGCTTTGATAGTGGGCCTACTGATCGGTATGGTGCAAGCCGCCACCTCTCTTAATGAGCAAATATTAAGCTTTTTACCCAAGCTGATTGTTATCGCGCTTGTGTTAGCTCTGTTTGGTGGCAGTATTTTTGGGCTGATCGTTGATTTTATGCACGAAACTTACGGTCGGATTCCGGATTTAATGCGATGATGAGCATTTAAGTATGATTCCGGCACATTTAGCAGAGATCGAAAATTATCTCTGGATATGGCTGGTGGCGTTATTAAGACCGGGCGCTGCCTTTGTGGCGGCGCCGTTATTGGGCGCTAATGTTTTTCCTGTCACTGTTCGAATTATGCTGGCTCTAGCTGTAGGATTACCTGCTGTAATGGATGCCCATCTGATTTTACCGGATTCCGGCCTGTTATCTTTTACTGGCTTTTTCTTGGTTGCAGGGGAGATCGTTACGGGGATCGCTATCGGTTTTGCCGTTCAGATCGGTTACTCTGCCGGTTATTGTACCAGTGAACTTATAGGTAATGCTATGGGACTTGGATTTGCTTCTATGATCGATCCCGTCAATGGAAGCAATTCTAACGTCTTAACCCAAATATTCACTATTTTAGGGGCTTTTTTCTTTTTGGCAGCCGATGGCCATCTTCTTTTAATACGTATCATTGTTGAAAGCTATCAGACGATGCCCGTTGGCGGCCCTGGCCTTGATGGGCGCTTGTTTTTGAAGTTAACCCAATTCGGTGGGCAGCTTTTTTCTATAGGCATGCTTATCGCGTTGCCGGTTACTTTTTCTATTATTCTTGTTCAGATTATGATGGGATTTTTATCCCGCACAGCGCCTGCACTTAACCTTTTTGCAGTGGGTATGCCCATGGCGCTTTTAATAGGTTTTCTCCTACTGGCGGTTACGGCTCCGATGATCAGCGAGGGCTTCATGGATGCCATCCGTGCGGGTTTGGACATGGCGGACCAGTTAGCAAAGACAGGGGCCACCCATGGCGGATAGTGAGGTTGAACAAGACCAAAAAACCGAGGCACCAACCCAAAAACGGTTACGGGAAGTATCCGAAAAAGGGGATGTCCTTCAATCAAAAGAATTAACGATTGCTTTTGCTATGCTGGCCGCTTTGGCCTGGTTTCTGATGATTAGTCACACGATGTTCCATGATCTCACTATCATGCTGAAAATGGGACTTACTTTTAGCCATGATACAATTACGCGGTTTGATCCCTTCACGCTTTTTAAACGTTTGATTGCCTGTATTATATTACCTTTTTCGATGTTGTTTTTGCTGATTTCGGTGGCTGCGATTGCTGCGCCTGCTATTTTAGGTTCTTTAGGTTTTCGCTGGGAAGCTTTAAATTTTAAGCCTGAAAGGTTAAATCCTTTTACCGGATTTATGCGAATTTTCGGGTTGCAAGGTCTGGTCGAACTCGGAAAATCTTTATTAAAAACCTTACTGATTGGTAGCTTGGGTCTATGGATTTTATGGCAACGGCTTCCTCTTATTATAGGTTTAGGTCGTCATGATTTGAAGGCGGCTGTCTCTGAATTAGGCAATATCTTTCTATTACTTGTTCTGGTCATGTCACTGGCCTTGGCCGCTGTTGCCGTTATTGATGTTCCAATCCAGATTATTCGGCGGAATCGCCGTTTAAGAATGAGTAAACAAGAAATTAAGGATGAAAACAAACAAACAGAAGGGTCACCCGAAATAAAGGCAGCAATCCGCCAAAGACAAATTGCGGTATTTCGTGCATCCAATCGTAAGGCTGTTCAGGAATCGACCGTCGTTATTGCTAACCCAACGCATTTTGCGGTCGCTTTACGCTATAAAACAGGGGAAGATATTGCACCGATAGTTATGGCTCGGGGCGCTGATGAATTAGCGCTTGCCTTGCGTGAAATGGCTGAGGAAAGTAAAGTTCCGATCCTGCATTATCCCCTTTTAGCTCGTGCGCTTTATTTTACTTCAAAATCTGGTGAACTGATAAGAGAAGAATTATACAAGGCAGTGGCTTCTATTCTGGCCTTTATTTTTCGTCTTAATGCGGGTGAACCGGGGCTAGTGCCGCCCGTTGTGGATATACCTGAAGAAGTCCGGTTCAATGAGGAAGGACAACCCGAAAAAAGACCCAAAACGGAGCCTGATAAAAAGGAGAAGCTTTGATCTATCGTCCTTAAAACTACCCTATAGTAAAGGCTGTATTTAAATTTATTCCTCTTTTGCCGTTATCAAAGAGTGAAAGGATTGTTTTATGACGAGTTCAACTACCGGCGTAACTTCTACGTCTACCTCAACTGCGGCAACGACATCTACGTCGGCGGCACTTTCGTCAATCCTGACAACTTTAGGCGCTGGTTCAGGACTTGATACCTCGAATTTGGTAGATGAACTTGTCACGGCTACCCAAGCACCCCAGCAGGCAACTCTTGATACAGCGAGTACCAAGAATACTAATCAGATATCCGCTTTAGGGACGATCACTTCGGATCTTAGTACCTTGAATACGTCGCTCTCTTCCTTGATTAGCGGTGGTTCTCTTTTAACGCAGCCTACGGTTTCAGATAGCTCTGTCTTAACCGCAACTGCGCAAACCGGCTCACGATTAAGTAATCTTTCCGGCTCTATTGTCGTAAAGCAGTTAGCTCAGGCTGAAACGGTTAGTAGTGCTTCTTATGATGCTAATAAAACTTTTTCTGCGGGTTCGCTGACCTTTACCAATAGCTATGGTAGTGCCACCGTTTCAATTGATGCGGGATCTTCTTTGACGGATGTTGCCACTGCGATCAACAAAAAGCAGGCTGGTTTTACGGCTACTGTTTTGACCCAGTCATCAGGCAGCCAGCAGTTAATGATTACTGGAAATACAGGGGCAGCTTATGCCTATAGTGTCACTGGTTCTGACGGTCTGTCTGATATAAATTATGATAGCAGTTCTAATTCGGGCAGTATGACGGCTAATGTGGTCGCGCAAGACGCGAAATTATCTTATAATAATGTCGATGTAACGCGTAGTTCCAATAGTTTCAGTGATTTGATCAGTGGCGTCAGTATCACTTTAAAATCAACGTCTTCTCAGGCTGTTACTCTGGGTTCCGAGCGTCAGACAAGTAATGTTCGTCAGGCAGTGCTGAATTTTGTTGACGCTTACAACGAACTTTATTCAGATATTAGCACCAATACAGCTGTTAGCTCTTCTTCAAGTAGTTCGACTTCTGCTTCTGGGGTACTAGCGAATGATGCGGGGGTGCGAACCCTTAAAAATTCGCTCAACAGCATGATCAATCAAAAGCTGTCTTCTAATGGGACTTATTCTACCTTAGGTGAAATCGGCGTCGCTATTAATCGTGATGGGACATTGACGGCCAATACGACCCAGCTGGATGCTGCCTTGGCGAATGATCCTGATTCTGTGGAAGCCTTATTCAATCCAACCCAAAGTACGAGTAATTCGGCGGTTTCTATTACAAGTAGCGTTGGCAAGGTAACGCCGGGAACCTACTCCCTTACCGATGTAACCTATGACAGTACGGGTAACCTTACCGGCGCAAAATTAAACGGTAAAGCAATGCTGGTTTCAGGCAGCAGTCTTATCGCTTCTTCAGATTCGCCAGCTGTTGGTCTTGTTCTAAAAATAAGCGGTAGTAGCGTTACCAATTCCACTATTTCTATTGATGCGGGGGTAGGTGGAGCGGTTAACCAGCTTTATACGCAAATGACGGCTACGGGTGGTGCTTTGACAGCCAGTGAAAACACTTATAATAAAGTGGCAGCGAATATTACCAAACAAGAAACCGCTCTATCGTCAAAGATGGATGACTATCGCACCCGATTAAGTTCTCAATTTACGGCTATGAATACAGCCGTTTCAGGTTATAAATCGACTCTAAGCTTTTTGAAGCAGCAAATTGCCTTGTGGACAAACAGTGACAGCGACAGTTAAGTGAACGTGCGTAACAGAGATAATAGGGGAATGCTGGTGGAGGTTGCGGGCTGTAACAGATGAGTTATGCTCCTTTTTCACGGGCTGCGGCTCGCTATCGGGACGTAGATCTCGATTCAAAGGTAATGAATGCGACACCGCACGGATTGATCTCTTTGCTCTATGAAGAGTTGATCCGTGAGTTTAACGTTTATAGGTCAGCCTTAGAACAACAGGATCGTGAACGACGTTACACAGCACAGCAAAAAATTTTTAATATTATCGGTAATCTCGAGAGCTCCCTTAATTTTGAAAAAGGGGGCGATGTCGCTAGAAGTTTGTTTCATAGCTATGCCTATATTCGACAACGATTTGCCCAAACTTTGCGTACTCTTGATCCAGAGCCTCTTACCGAAGCCCGTAAGGCGGTTGCAGAGCTTTTATCAGCTTGGAATGAAATAGGTAGCCAATAGGTAGCCAAGCTTAGCCAAAGAACTAGGCTTAACAAAAAAACAGTTTTCCTTTAAAAAAAAGAGCCATTTTCTCCTTAGATGAAGAAAACGGCTCTTTTTATTTAAGATTATGACGGATGAATGCCTTTATATTTAATAAACGCTTTTATTCTTGATAATTTTATTTGTCTTTTTGGACATTTTTGGCATGTTCATTTTGAATATCAGGGCCATCCGCTACATCTCGCCAAACCATCATTAAAATAGCCATAAGGGCTGGCCCAAGAAATAACCCTAACAAGCCAAAACTTTCAATACCTCCCAAAATACCGACCAATACCCACAAGAAGGGCAGGCGCGTAGCACCACCAATAAGGATCGGACGAATAACATGATCAGCTACCAAAAGAATGACCATACCGGAGATAATCACTGTAATGGCAGCGCCAATATGGCCTTGCGCCACTAAAATAATAGCGACGATAGAAAATATAATCGGAGCACAAAAAGGAATAATCGCCGCAATAGCCGTCATTCCTCCAAACATTACGGCATGAGGGGTGCCTGTAAAAACGTAAATAACCCCTAAAAGCACGCCTTCGCCCAAACCCACTAAGACTAAACCGTCTAAGGTGCCTCGAACCGATAAGACAACTTGATGGGCAAATCGTTCCATATCCGGCCCCATGAGGCGCCGACTGATATTAATAGACATTTTTTGTAATTCAGTACCCGACCGGAACAGAAAAAACAGACTCATTAACATAAAAAAGAAGGTCGTTATGCGGCGGGCAATATTCGCCCCAAAAGCCCGTCCATGATTGATGAAATTACCATTAAATACTTGTGCCAGATGAATACTCGGGCTGTCTTGCGTATTTGACGAGAAGAAATCATGCCACTTATTGACTAAATTTTGATTGATAAAAGGTATTTTATTAAGCCATTCAGGCGGAGCAGCATCTTGTGTTTTTAAATCTTGAAAGAAATGCATTGCCGCCTGAAAATCATTCATTATTTCCAATCCAAAAAACAAAAACGGCAACACCAAGGTGATACCAATAGTAATCGTCGCTACAGTCGGCGAAAGCACTTTTTCGTGTTTAGGACCCAAAGCATTTTTTAATCTAAGCCAGAGCGGCCAAAAGGCGATTGCAATAATAACGCTCCAGATAAGCGCTGCCCAAAAATGACGGATCGTCCACAAGCCTAAGGCTGTGATGGCAGCCAGAAATATAAAGCGAAAAAATTGTGGCCGACTAGTCATAGTAAAATCCACATCTAAATTAAAAAATTTAATACAATATATAGATAAATAATTATTAAAATATTTTAATAATTATTTACACCAAAATAATTACTGATTACTTTCTGTTTGGACATGACCGGACCTTTCTAATTTATCCCACCCAACTAAAGGCCCTCTGATAGCTTGTGCTAAAGCCTTGATAACAACATAATACATAATTTGGCGATAACCGATACGCTGAGGTATCAACAGCCATAATAAAGACCAATGTTCCTTGCGTTCTAAAGCAAAAGCTACAACACCAGACATGAGGTCTATTAAGGTAAAGACAGCCCAGTAAGCCGCCATATTTTCAAGATCATCCCACTGTTGAATCCAGCCATGTTGATAGACCGCTATTGTTGTTGCGATGATATTCACGACGAAAGCGAGATCAATAATAGGAGAAATTGCCGCAAAACCGATCTGAAAGACAAGGGATTGGGGTAACCCGATATAGGCCAAACCTTTCGGTTTTCCTCTTTTGATAATACGGCGATGTTTCCACAGACATTGTAAGGTACCAAAAGCCCAACGGAAACGCTGCCGCGCCAAGGCCTGAATAGTTTCGGGTGCCTCTGTCCATGCTACGGCATAAGGGTCGTAGCGCACTTTCCAGCCTTGTTCTTGAATAAGAATCGTCAGATCCTGATCTTCTGCCAAGGTCTGATCTGGAAAACCTCCAACCTGACGTAAGGTTTCGGCACGCCATGCGCCAACAGCCCCAGGAACAACAGTCATAGCATTTAATAAAACTGTAGCGCGGCGTTCCAGATTTTGAGCTGTGATGTATTCCAATGCCTGCCAACGTGTAATCAGATTTATACGATTGCCGACTTTGGCGTTGCCGGCAACAGCCCCCAAGCGAGGATCAGAAAACCAACGTGTCAGACGAGCGATAGTAGTCGGTTCAAAATGGGTATCAGCATCAAGAGCAATGATAATTTCACCCTTAGCTTCTACGACGCCATAGTTCAAAGCGCGCGCTTTTCCGCCATTAGGCAGGCGGATAAGACGAACCTTAGGATTGTCGGCAAAGACGCGTTCGACAATGGCCGCGCTGTCATCAGTAGAACCATCATCAATAACGATAACCTCAATATTATTGACATCATGGCTGGCGAGCACTTGTCTGACAGAGGATTCAATAACCCTTGCTTCATTAAAAGCAGGAATAAGGACTGTTACGGAACGATCAGGGGTAATAGGCGGAAAAATAAGACGGTTTTCGCGCCGTGCTTGTAAAATAGACAGAGCTGATAAAAACAGCGCCCGCAAAATACCCAGCGTGATTGCCAAAGCAAATATCCAGCGAAGAGCAATAACCGTTCCTCCCAAAAAGGAGAAAAGCGCAAAATTCCAACGGGCTGTCATTTGTTCCATCGGACTTAACGGTGGCATTGCTGCATTACGGCTTAAATTGAGGAGATCTGAAACCAGTACTAGACGATACCCCTTAGCCCGTAAGGCATGAATTATTTCAGGCAACGCCTGAATAGTTTGAGTTCGATCCCCACCAGAATCATGTAACAAAACAATTTGGGCGCTTCTCTGTACGGAACCCTGACTTACTTGTTCTAAAACCTGTTGGATAATCTGATCTCGGCCCGGTCTCTTCCAGTCATCTGGATCAACATGTAAGCCAACGGAAAGATAGCCTAGATTTTGGGCGGCATAGACCGGATCAATTTCGTCGGCTGTCGTAGGTTCAGCGTCTCCAAAAAAGGGGGCTCGAAAAAAGCGTAATGAATGACCGGTGAAAGCTTGAAAAAGACGTTGGGTCGCGTTGACTTCAAGTATCGTGCTTTGGACACTAGCCCAACCCAGATTGGGATGAGTGTAGGTATGATTGCCAATTTCATGCCCTTCTGCAATTTCTCTTAGAAGCAAACTTCGGTTTGTAAGGGCATTTTCTCCAATGATAAAAAAAGTAGCAGGGACATGCTCTTTTTTTAGGATGTCCAAAATTTGAGGGGTCCATTTAGTATCTGGCCCATCATCAAAAGTTAAAGCAATTAAGCCCGGTCGATACCCCGCCCGTTCAATAGCATAGGGGAGAGGAATAGCCGAAAAATGTTCATCGGTAATCATGCCTTGATGATCGACTGATATTTGACGTTTCCCCGTTACTGGACGGCTAGCGACCCGCAAAATTTCCCCGGTACCTTCAATATCGACTTCTGTACCGGCAGGAATATGGCTTAACGCCTTGGTCAGATCAGTTGATTGAAAGGAGAGAGAATGAGTCTTCCCAAAAATATTCCATAAAGAAGGATCTTCTGAACCTAGTCTCCACAAAGCAAAAGCATTAAAACCCAAATGATGGGATAGGTTCATCTGATTGGAAAAGCTAACGCCATCCAACATCCATACATCATGGTATGCGCCTGCTTCATCATACGAAAAATGGGTGCTTCCTGTATTTTTATCAAAGAGAGGCGTTGTCCCAGACTCATGGGCGGTTAACCACGCTTGCTCTATTGAAATGGCATCGGTATCCCCGCCTTTTTTCCAATTATAAGCATAAGAACCCAGTGCAATAATAACCTTTTCGGGGGGTAAATGACGGGTTGCTTCTTCTACGACATCGGCAAACCAATCATTCGATGCGATAGAGCCTGGCTCTCCTCCTGGATAATGTTCATCATAAGCCATCAAAATGAGCTTATCACTGACTTTTGCGAAAGCAGGTAGATTCCAGGCTTCATCAGCAACAGGGGCCGCGACTGTTAAAATCCAGTGATGCGCTTCAAAGCGAGCATGGGTTTCAGCCAGAAGTTTAAGATAAAAGGGAAGGGCTGTTTTGGGAAGCGATTCAAAATCGAAGACGACACCATCTGCCTGATTTTTAAGTAGAAAATTATCAACCTGATCAATGAAACGAAGACGCGCTACAGGATCTTTCATCAAAGCCGCTGCATTTTTACCATCCCATTCGCCATTGCTGACATTTTGAATCATCGGTAAAATTTTAGGCCGTTGTTTGGCACTATTGATAATAGCATGACCACGCGGATCAGAAAATTCTGTCCATTCGTGATGCGGCCCTGTCACTGACAACCAGCCCGGTGATAACCAATCAATATCGTTAATATGGCGCGATAACGAAGCCACACTGGGATCATCCCAAGGCGTATAGAAAGCCATCGTTATGGTATCTTTAGGCGTTTTTGGAGGCGTCTTTGCAAAACCGATACGCGATAATGCCCGATGGAGATTAATGCGTGTGTGAGGTAAAATGCCATTCGGTTGCGCTTTAATCGGGGGCCTTCCTACCGTAAAAGGCAGGTTTTTTCCGATAGGTGCAATAGCAACAGTCGCAAATAAAGTGACAATAGCTAAAAAAAACAACATAAAAAAAGCGGTGATAGCAATACGAAATCGCCGCCGTCTTTTCCCCGATGAATCATAAAATACTGGTTTTTTATCCATATTTCTTATTTTTATGCGCTTTTTTGTTTGTACGATGCGTCTTTATCAAAGGATGGATGTATCGAAGCTTTATTATTTACTATATAAAATTTGCGTGCAATTTAGTGATAAAAAGGAACCAACAGATTGTTTCTTCAGAGCATACCCCCTAGTTTATTGCCCCAATTAAAAACAAGGGTATTCGCTTTATTTCTATGTATATTACCTTTGTTCCTCTCACCCACGAAGGCTTTTGTATTAGATCCATCCCGTATTTCGGATATAGATCAAAAAGTTTCAAATACAATTGAAACGGCAAAGTCTGACCCATCACGTTTGCGGATGCTTCTTGCCCCTTTTCCTAAGGGTGGGGATCTGCATCATCATCTGGCTGGTGCTATTGATGCAGAAACGATGCTTCACTGGGCGGGTGATGCTGGATTATGTGTGGATGCTAGAAAATTAGCCCTTATACCCGCGCCTTGTTCTTTATCCTCTGATAAAAGACCCGCAAAAAATCTTGATCGGCAAGATCCTGCGCTTTGGGAAGAACTAGTTGATGCTTTCTCAATGCGTAATTACCATTTTAGTCCGGCGATAAGTGAACATTCTGGCCATGACCATTTCTTTGCCAGTTTTTTTCGATTCATGGCAGCCTTAGATAATAATTTTGGGCGGATGATTGCGTATAGTAAACAGGATGCGGCGGCTAATAATCTTTTCTATATCGAAACCATGCAGAATCCAGAGGCTATTTCCGATTTAACAAAAATAGCTTATCAAAAGGTCTCTGACAAACATGATCCAGATACTTTATGGAAAATTTTAAATCCTTATCTTACAGAGATAGTCTCTAAATCGCAGGCTGAAACGGATCACGCCGAAAAACAAGCACAAGAAATTTTACAGTGTGCTACATCGACTCCCAAGGTGGGTTGCTCAGTCACAATGCATTATATGGTTTTTGCTATTCGGGCGCTGCCACCGGAAGTAGTTTTTGCCCAGCTAGCCCTTGGCTTTGCCTTGGCTGAAAAAGATCCTCGGTGGGTAGGTGTCAATATTGTGGCCCCTGAAGATGGCACCGTGGCGGTTCAAGATTATGATCTCCATATGCAATTTTTTAGCTACCTGAAGAAGAAATATCCCCATGTAAAAATTACGCTTCATGCCGGAGAATTGGCTCCGCAATTAGTACCACCGGCGGGACTGCGTAATCATATCAATAAAGCCGTCTTTGATGCGGGGGCTGATCGTGTTGGACACGGTATTGACATCGGCTGGGAAAACGATCCAACGATTTTGTTACAGGCTATGGCAACAAAGCCCGTTCCAGTTGAAATTAATTTTTCCAGTAATGATGAAATTCTTAATATTCGTGGTGCCGATCATCCCTTTACCCTTTACCGACGGTATGGCGTACCTGTTGTGATTTCCACCGATGATCCCGGTGTTTCGAGGGGTGATCTAACAACCGAATATATGCGTGCTGTAAGAGAACAGAATTTATCCTACAGCGAATTGAAAAAATTATCTCGCGACAGTTTGGAATATGCCTTTTTATCCGGTGAAAGTCTTTGGCAGCAAGGTAGCGGTTCAGCTGTGCAGAATGTCTGTCTTTCAACGCCGTTTACAACGGCACCCAAAGGAAAATGTGCTGAATTTTTAGCCAAAAATAAGAAAGCGGCCCTAGAGTGGCAGCTGGAATCGGCATTCATCCTTTATCAGGAAAAAGTTATAAAGGGTATTTTGTAGGTTTATCAGAATAAATTAATAATTCTGTAAAACGGATATAATATACATCCTGCTAAGATAGTCTCTGAATGGCCTCTCTGTCAGGATGTATATTGGTTAAACATTAAAGGATCAGGCTAATCTTTCTGGTATAGAATTAGCCTCTTTTTCGATCGTTTCCTGATTGCCCATGCCTTCCCACGGAAAAATCAGCCAGCTTTTATCAATATTGCGATCCATGTTGCGCGCTGTAAAATCAACACGCGCCTTTGATCGAATATTATCCAGCAAAACGGCAAACCTGATATTATCGTTAACGGCACCGTTTTTATTCATAGCCTCGCGTAAATAAAGAATGGTGCCACCGGAATCATTGATGTCATCAATGAATAAAAGCTTATGGCCATCAAGGGTAAGCTTGGCCAGTTTTAACAATAATTCATCAGCAAAATCGAATAACTTGGAAGAATGGTCAACAGAGAGCATTGGCACATTTAAACGGTGAGAGAGGTAAACCGCAGGGACAAGACCCCCGCGTCCAACACCCACGACGAAATGAGGCTGCTCTCCCGCCTGTACCACCTGCTCAGCGACGGCTTTTACATCACTGATAAAGACTTCATTATTGATATGCGTAAATTCAATCTGCGCCATGACTTCCATTATTCCGTTTGGAAAAAGAATAAAACAGACGGCCTTATTCTAAATAAAGCCGTCTTGTATGTCAGCGGGGAATATGAATAAACTTATCACCCGATGTAAGCTGTAAATTATCAATTGCTTCCTGATTGATTTTTACCTGCTTATTATTCTCTATATTTTTCCTGATGGTCCCGTAGCTTGCCCGGAAATTTTTTAAATGACCAGTCGCTATAATAGAAAGTTGACCTTCTTTTTCTATCGAGCTGCCTTCTAATACAGCTTCACGCGCATTGGCAATTGATCGTATTTGATCTGTTGCCGCAATCATCGTGGGGCCTCCATCAAAAATATCGATATAATCCCCTGCTTGAAAGCCTTCTTTTTGTAGCATTCTCATAGCGGGTCGACCACTCATATGCGGCTGCCCGATAACCGCTTGCGCTGATTCTGGCAATAAAGCTGTATAGATTGGATAATCCGGCATCAAATCCGAGATGAAGTGATTACCCTTAAGCGAATTAAGCTGATCGGCTTCTTGAAAAGACATACCAAAAAATTTGTTTCCTAGGCCATTCCAAAAAGGGGCTTGTCCTTTTTCATCAATTACGCCGCGTAATTCAGCTAAGAAACGATCAGCAAAGCGGGCCCGATGTAACCGTATAAAAAGATAACGACAACGCGCCAACAATAATCCCAGACCACCTGTTCTATGATCGGGATGTAAAAAAAGGCCTCCTACCTCTGAACATCCCTCAAGATCAGTGGTTAAAGATAGCATTTGGGTTGTAATGCGTTGATTTAATTCAGGCGATACTTTTGTCAGTTTGCTTAGACGATAGCTATAAAAAGGCTGTTTCGTCCCTACTTTGGCAAAAATCTGAGCTGTGCCTACAATCTGACCGGATTCCGTATGTTCTAAGACAAGTACATAAACGTGATCACTGACGATTTCTTCTGCGTCAGAAAAAGCAAGATTACTGCGGTCTATTTTAGCCCGTAAGGCTTCAAGATCAGCCGGTAGGTTCGTAAAACCCCCACCTGTCAATTGCGCTAAAGCATAAAGCGCTTCTTCGTCACCCGTTTTGGCTGGCCGAATTCTGTAGTTCATAGTCCCCCCTCTTTTAAAAGACGTATCCAGATTAGCGCTGACAATTGTGCACGCTCTTTCAGGCTTTCAATAATGAGAAATTCCTGATCTGAATGAATAGCGCCTCCTCTTACGCCCATAGTATCAATGACGGGTATGTTTGCTGCTGCGATATTGTTGCCATCGCAAACACCCCCTGTATCTTTCCATCGAGCCCCTAGACCAAGATCTTGGCAGCTATTTTCAACCAATGCCATAAGAGCCTTGCTCTTTTCACTAATATTTTTAGGCGGTCGTCCAAAAGCTCCATGAATTTTAAGGGTTACGTCGTGTTTTTTCTCAATATCTTCTGTTGTTTTTTGAAGAAGCTGTTGCGCCTCTTCCATATCCTTCAGTGTTGAAGGGCGAATATTGACGCGGAGTATGGCATGATCAGGGACAATATTGTTAGGGCCACCTCCATCAATCTTGGCAGGATTGATGCCCATGCCTTCCCGACTGGCCGCCTTTAATCGAAGTGCAAAATCAGCCGCTGCTATAAGGGCATTGCGTCCCCCCGTAAGATTTCGACCCGCATGGGCGGCAAGGCCTTTGATAATAATAGAAAAATTACCACTTCCCGGACGTGCGGCCGCAAAAGTGCCATCAGGTAAAGCAGAGGGTTCATACGTGAAAGCCGCTGTTTTGCCTTCTGCGGCCTTTACCAACAAAGGCGCAGAAGAGAGGGAACCAATTTCTTCATCACTATTTAAAATGACTTCATAGCCTAACTGCTCATGATCAGGATAATGCTCAAAGGCCGTTAAGGCAGAAAGCATAACAGCCAGCCCTCCCTTCATATCCGCTACACCCGGCCCGCCTAAACGATTACCTTCTAAGGGGGTTACAACAGAGAAGGGATGATTTTCACCGAAAACGGTATCCATATGCCCCGTTAAAAGAATTTGTATCGGCGCATTGGGGCGAACAACCAAATGAAGATGGGTCGCATCGGGGGACAGAATTTCATCCCCCTCTGGCGTAATCATTTTACCTGAAGGTAGGGTTATTTCGGTTATTTTTCCCGGTAAGGTCGAAAAAGCCTGTTTCAGTACAGAGGCCATACGAACAAGCCCTGATTTATTATGAGATCCGCTGTTGATACTGGCCCATTCAATGACACGATCTAGCATGGGATAGGCTGCCGCTTTTTCTAAAACCGTCTGTTCACAGGGGCTTATTTTATCGACCATATCTTTATCCGATTCCCATCCTGATCTTTTTTTCCGAGAGAAGATATTTGAAAAACCCTTAAGGATTTTTTATTTCTGTCAGATAATTCTAGATCATTTTAAAGAAAAATGGCAAATGCCTTACTTCTAGATACCAGAAACAGGCCGGATAGTTTCCTATCTCAATGACAAAGAAGGAAGGTAGAACAGAGTGGGATCTTAAAAAGGAAAATATCTCGACCTTCAGAAAAGATATTATAAAAATATAAAATATCATCTGAATGTAATATATTTTTATTTTTAGGTCTTTTTATATCTCTGCTTGCTCAAGGGAGCTATGACGATAGAACTTGCTATTTACGATATGGATCGTACGATCACTTATCATCCAACATGGACACCTTTTCTTATCCATGCGGCCTGTCGTCGTCAGAAATGGCGATTGCTCTTTTTGCCTTTAGTGGCGCTAGCAATGCTTTCCTACCTCATGCATTTTATCTCTAGAGGTAGGCTAAAGGAAATCACCCATGCTTTATTGTTAGGACGCCATATTGCGCCCAAAGACCTTGCCCCTTTAGCAGAAAGCTTTGCCGAGGAAACTATCCTCAATAATATTAGACCCGGTGCCTTAAAATCCATAGAGGCGGATCGTAAAGCCGGGCGGCGGCTGGTGATGGCAACGGCTTCTTATCGGCTTTATGCTGACCTTATTGCCAAAAAACTAGGCTTTGATGATGTCATTGCCACAAACAGCACTATCCGAAAAGATGGCCATCTTATTGCTCGCATTGAAGGCGAAAATAATTATGGGCCTGCTAAATTGAGAATGATTTTAGCGTGGATGACCGCATCCGATTTGGAACGGCAAAATTGTCATATCCGTTTTTATAGTGATCATGTGTCTGATGAACCTGTATTCCAATGGTCAGATGCTCCTTTTGCCATTAATCCCTGTCGCCGTTTAGCGGTTCTGGCTAAAAAAGAAGGTTGGCCCTGCCTTGATTGGAAACATAACTAAGGTGGTTTATTTTTATTTTATCGTATTCTTGAAAAATAGGATTTAAAAACCCATTAGGTGGCTTTGATACGATAAAATATTGTTGAAAATCAAAATAATAAGAGTCTGTTCATAAAGGGTGGCTTGCGCTTGCAAAAAGCGTTCTTATATCGCCCTTGGTAGACTTGTTTCGAATGCAAGCTTTTAGTTTTTTAAGAGTAAATTGTATCATTCCTGGGGAAGGAAGGTAGGACATGGGTAAAGTCATAGGTATTGACCTTGGTACCACGAATAGCTGCGTTGCTGTTATGGAAGGTGGTCAACCCAAGGTTATCGAGAATGCAGAAGGTGCACGCACTACGCCTTCTATCGTTGCCTTTACAAAAGATAATGAACGTCTGATTGGTCAACCGGCTAAGCGTCAGGCTGTTACTAATTCTGAAAATACGATTTTTGCGGTTAAGCGTTTGATTGGCCGTCGCTTTGACGATCCCATTACCAAGCGTGACACTGAACTGGTGCCTTATCATATTGTTCGCGGTAGCAATGGGGATGCATGGGTTCAGGCCGGTGGTCAGGATTATTCCCCATCACAGATTTCAGCTTTTATCCTGCAAAAGATGAAGGAAACTGCTGAATCTTATCTCGGTGAAGCTGTAGATCAGGCCGTTATTACGGTTCCAGCCTACTTCAATGATGCCCAGCGTCAGGCAACGAAAGATGCCGGTAAAATTGCCGGTCTCGAAGTGCTTCGTATTATCAACGAACCGACAGCGGCCGCATTGGCTTATGGTCTTGATAAAAATGACGGTAAAACTATTGCCGTTTACGATTTGGGTGGTGGTACCTTCGATATTTCCGTTCTGGAAATCGGCGATGGTGTTTTTGAAGTTAAAGCTACCAATGGTGATACCTTCCTCGGTGGTGAAGATTTTGATACCAAAATTGTAAGCTATTTGGCTGAAGAATTTAAAAAAGCCGAAGGCATTGATCTGACCAAAGATCGTCTTGCGCTTCAGCGTTTGAAAGAAGCTGCTGAAAAAGCCAAGATCGAACTTTCTTCTGCACAGACCACTGAAGTCAATCTGCCCTTTATCACAGCAGACGCTACGGGTCCGAAACATCTTGTCAAAACGATTTCTCGGGCTGACCTCGAACGTTTGGTTGCTGATCTTATCGCACGTACACTGGAGCCAGTGAAAAAAGCCTTGGCTGATGCGGGTGCGAAGGCTTCTGATATTGACGACGTCGTGATGGTTGGCGGTATGACCCGTATGCCAAAAGTGCGTCAGGTCGTAAAAGAATTCTTTGGCAAAGAACCGCATACAGGTGTGAACCCTGATGAAGTGGTTGCCATGGGTGCCGCTATTCAGGCTGGTGTGCTTCAAGGTGACGTCAAAGACGTGTTGTTGCTTGATGTGACGCCATTATCACTGGGTATCGAGACACTGGGTGGTGTTTTCACCCGTATGATCGATCGCAACACGACTATCCCGACCAAGAAGTCACAGGTTTATTCAACCGCTGAAGATAATCAGAACGCAGTTACCATTCGCGTATTCCAAGGTGAACGCGAAATGGCCGCTGACAATAAGATGTTGGGCCAGTTTGATTTAGTGGGTCTGCCGCCAGCGCCGCGCGGTGTTCCTCAGATTGAAGTAACCTTTGACATTGATGCCAATGGTATTGTGAACGTTTCCGCCAAAGATAAAGGCACGGGTAAAGAACAGCAGATCCGTATTCAGGCATCTGGTGGTCTTTCCGAAGCGGATATCGACAAGATGGTCAAGGATGCTGAGCAATTTGCCTCAGAGGATAAGACTCGTCGTGAATTGGCCGAAGCAAAAAATAATGCCGATAGCTTGGTTCATACGACCGAGCGTCAGCTTGAAGAGCTCGGCGATAAGATTGATGCCGGTCTGAAATCTGAAGTTGAAGCGGCCATTGCTGCTGTTAAAACGACCCTTGAAGGTCAAGATGCAGCACAAATGACCGAAAAGACGCAGGCTTTGGCTCAGGTCGCCATGAAGTTAGGTCAGGCTCTCTATGAGCAGGATCAGGCAAGCAATGAACGGCATGATACGGGTGAAACTGAAAAAGCCGCCACGGATGATGTGGTTGATGCCGAATTTCAGGAAATAGATGACCAGGATAAAAAATAATCCGGTTATTGCGACCCGAAAATCAGCCTGAGAAGGCTTATCATGACTTTGCCACCATCAATATTGTTAGCAATTGTGCCGATGATTTTGGTGGTGGCCTTGCCATGAAGCTGGGGGAGCCTTGTGTCTGACTTTGACTATTACGAATTATTAGAAGTCGAGCGTACTGCCGACGGTAAAACTATTAAATCTTCTTATCGCCGTTTGGCGATGCGTTATCATCCCGATCGAAATCCCGGCGACAGAGAAGCAGAAGAACGCTTTAAAGCGATTTCTGAAGCCTATGATTGCTTGAAAGATCCTCAAAAAAGGGCCGCTTACGACCGCTTCGGTAAGGCCGCCTTTCAAGGGGGTGGTGCAGGTCCCGGTGCTCAGGATTTTAGCGGTTTTTCAGATATTTTTGAATCCGTTTTTGGCGAGTTCATGGGAGGGCGTGGGCAATCGCGCTCTTCGGTACAACGCGGTGCTGACTTACGTTACGATCTTGAAATCAATTTAGAGGAAGCCTTCAAAGGCAAATCTGTTGATATTGAGTTGGATGTTGCCGCGACTTGTGAAGCCTGCCACGGATCGGGCGCCAAGGCCGATTCTGGTCGGAAAGTCTGCCAAACTTGCCATGGAAGTGGACGAATTCGTGTTCAGCAAGGTTTCTTTGTTGTTGAACAAAGCTGTCCCGTTTGCCACGGCAAGGGCGAAGTAATCAGCGATCCTTGTCCAGAATGCCATGGGGAAGGGCGTCTGGAAAAGCATAAGACGCTTTCTGTCAATATTCCGGCAGGCGTTGATGACGGTACCCGTATTCGGCTATCTGGTGAGGGTGAAGCCGGAGCGCATGGTGGGCCGGCAGGCGATCTTTATATATTTATCCATGTTATACCGCATCAGGTTTTCCAGCGTGAAAACTATAATTTATTTGCGCATGTGCCGATTTCTTTTACCAAAGCGGCACTGGGTGGCTCTATCCATGTTCCAAGTTTGGATGGCGAACAGCATGAAATTGATATTCCGGCCGGTATTCAGTCGGGAAAACAATTGCGCCGTCGCGGTGCAGGAATGCCCGTTTTAAATGGTCGTGGACGGGGTGACCTGATTGTTCAGATTGATGTTGAAACACCTACGCATCTGACTGTCAAACAGCGCGAATTACTGGAGCAGTTCCGTGAAACAGAAACCGGAGAGGAATGTCCAAAATCCTCTGGTTTTTTCGCACGGATTAAAAATATGCTGACAGGCGAATAGTTTTTCGTTGCATACAACATAAAAATAAAAAGGAGGTCTTTAAAAGACCTCCTTTTTTATCTCTCAAGAAAAATAATCAGCCTTTATAAGAGACTATTTTGTCTTTTCTGCCTCGTTTTCATTGAAAACGCGGCTGAATATGTGATCTACATGTTTTAGATGATAACCAAGATCAAATAAATCTTCTAATTTTTCATCTGAGAGCGGAACCTCGGTATCGGCTTTTAACAGATCCAATAACGAAATTTGTCCATCGGATTCCCATACTTTCATAGCATTACGCTGTACCAGCCGATAAGCGGCCTCACGACTGACGCCCGCCTGTGTAAGGGCTAAAAGCACACGCTGTGAGTGAATAAGGCCACCCATACGATCAAGATTACGCTGCATCCGTTCAGGATAGACAAGCAGCTTATCCATCACATTGGTAAGACGAGCCAAAGCAAAATCTAAAGTAACCGTAGCATCAGGGCCGATCATTCTTTCTACCGATGAATGGGAAATATCCCGTTCATGCCATAGAGCTACATCCTCAAGAGCAGGTGTCACATAACCCCGAACTAAACGGGCAAGACCTGTCAAATTTTCGGTTAAGACCGGATTCCGTTTATGGGGCATTGCAGAGGATCCTTTTTGACCCGGGGCGAAATATTCCTCCGCCTCTAACACTTCTGTGCGCTGCAAATGCCGAACTTCAATAGCTACCCGTTCTACAGAAGAAGCGATCACGCCTAAAGTCGCAAAGAACATAGCATGACGATCCCGCGGAATAATTTGGGTGGAAACAGGTTCAACCGTCAATCCCATTTTTTCCGCAACATAGCTTTCAACTTTAGGATCAATATTGGCAAATGTACCCACAGCCCCAGAAATAGCACAGGTCGCAATATCCTGACGCGCCGCTTCTAAACGGGCACGGTTTCTTTTGAACTCGGCATAAGCTTCGGCCATTTTTAAGCCGAAAGTAGTGGGTTCTGCATGGATACCATGACTGCGCCCGATTGTCGGCGTCATTTTGTATTCAAAAGCACGTCTTTTCAGTACTTCTAACAGCTTATCAATATCGGCAAGCAAAATAAGGGCTGCCCGATTTAACTGCACCGCAAGGCAGGTATCAAGCACATCAGAAGAAGTCATGCCCTGATGCATAAAACGAGCAGGTTCGCCTACATGTTCAGCAACATTCGTAAGAAAGGCAATAACATCGTGACGCACTTCGGCTTCGATTTCGTCAATACGCTCAACTTCAAAGGCCCCTTTATCCCAGATAGCCTTAGCGGCTTCTTTTGGAACAATGCCAATTTCCGCTAAAGCATCTGTTGCATGGGCTTCGATTTCAAGCCAGATCCGAAACCGGCTTTCTGGCTCCCACAATTTGACCATCTCTGGGCGGGAATAACGGGGGATCATAATAGAGGCTCCTCGGGTTTAATAGTATTCCGGTTTTTCCGGCTGGCAAAAATATTCCCCGACCTAACAAAGCCCTTAATCGCTATCAATCTTTTATAGGGGTTGATGCATTTTATATTTTTGTAAAAACAACATATTGTCAAAAAGTTGAGCTTTTCAAAAGCTATAACCTTAAATCAGGCCGAGGCTACGCATACTACAAAATCCCTCTGTACTGATGATAACATGATCATGAAGATATATTTTAAGAGGACGGGCCGCCGCAATCACTGAACGCGTCAACTGAATGTCCATTTCACTGGGATTGGCATCCCCGCTAGGATGATTGTGAACTAAAATTAAACCGATTGATCCCAGCTCAATAGCGCGACGGATAACCTCTCGGACATAGATAGGCGCGCGATCGACAGAGCCTTCACTTAAGGCTTCGTCACGGATAAGGCGATTGTGACTATCAAGATGTAATAACCGGCATCGTTCTGTTAAACGATAAGCCATATCGGCATGAAGATAATCGAGTAAAGCTTGCCACCCAGCCAAAATAGGCGCTTTTTTAGCTTTGGTTTTTAATAATCTTAAAGCGGCTATTTGAACAATTTTGAGAGAGGCAATCGCCGTTGGCCCCATACCTTTGACGCGGGCAATCATACCGGGGTCGGCTGTTAACAGCGTTTCAATATCACCGAACTCTGTCAATAAAGCACGCGCAAGCGGTTTCGTATCCCGACGTGGGATAGCCAAAGCTAAAAGATATTCTATTACCTCATGATCAAGCAGTGCATCTGAACCCCCATTTAACAGGCGATCCCGTAAGCGGCTACGATGACCATGATAATCGATTTCTTTTTTATCCATTTTCAACGAATATAAAGGATTGAAGCGATATGTAATACTGTTTAGCTTTGATAGTAATATAAAAAAACAATTCATCGGAATATTTTCATCAATAAAATTGACTGCATTTTATAGTTTGAAAATCAAGAAATATTAAAAATATCCGCTCATTTACTATAAAGAAAAATCCGGGATGACCCACAAAGAAATAAAAAATCATCGGCTTACTAAAAAGCATTTATGGCTGCTGGCGGGGGTTATTCTAGGTGGATTACTAGTCGGGCTGTGGTCACAACGTATAGGGTTGGGGCGCTGGCTGATTAGTCGGGAAGCAAACCGACTACATTTAAAGGCCCATTATCGTTTAACGCGTCTTGACCCTATGGCACAGCAATTGGACAATCTAGTTATTGGTGATAGCTACCATCCTGATCTGACAGCAAAGCATGTTATTATTCATGTTATGCCTACATGGCGCGGTTTACAGATATCTTCCATTGATCTCGATACAGTAAGAATACAGGGTCATCTGGATAAGGAGGGCATACATTTTGGCAGCCTTGATTCTTTACGTTCTTATTTGACAACGGCAGGCGCCTCCTCGGGTCTTCCTATTATCAATCTTCACCTAAAAGATGTTCGGTTACGTTTGCGTACTCCCAACGGTAATATTGGCATAGCGATGGATGGTAATGGAAATCTGGCGAATGGTTTTCAAGCGAGACTAGCTGCCTCTATGCCTCATTTCTCATCGAATGCTTGCACGGCAGAAAAAGGTCAGTTTTTTTTAAACGCATCGGTGGTTCATGGTCGCCCTTTTTTCCAAGGGCCTGCTACCGCACAAAATATTCGTTGTAATATCGGCTATTGGGCAGTTCAAAACCCAAAGTCCATTATTGAAGGTCATTTCAATAAGGCTTTGAATAACTGGCAAGGGACAGCGCTTCTTTCGGCCTATGAAATGGCCTCTTTTAACGGAGCCCCTTGGCAATTATCGGCTCTAAAGGGCCATTTGGCACTTAAGGGTAATGATCAAAAAACACAGGGCCGATTAGAAATAGCGGGTAAAGAAGATATGCCTTGGCTTACTGGAGGAAGCTGGGACGTTTCGAGTGTCTTTAATATACCGTTTAAATATTCTCACGATTCTCAGAAAAATGATCCATTTTTGACGACGACCCATATTTCGCTTCACAATGGCCAGATAAAAAATGATTTGAAGCATTTTTCTATATCTGATGACATTCCGCTCTCCCCTATAGTGAAACAGTTAAAACAGGCTTTGTCAAAAATAGCGGAAAACATTTCGGGTGAAACCGATATTACCCTTGATAATAAACAAGGTGCTTTAAAGGCCGCTTTACATAAAGTGCTTTTAACGAGTCCCTCAGGTCAATCAGCTCAGTTTTTAGGGGCCGCCAGTTGGCAGGCGCATAGAAAAGAGCAACCTTGGGATTTAAAAGGTGATCTCAATATCAAAGGGCAGGGGTTGCCCACTACAAAAATTCACCTGCTACCCGTAACGAATGGAATTTTTAAAGGTAAGATTGAGGTTGCACCCTATCGCGATGATCAAAATCAGACTTCATTGCAGCTAACACCTGTTAATTTTTATTATGATAAGCAGCATTTCTTGGTGGCGACTGAGGCTAATATTACAGGTTCTCTTGGAAAAGAAGAGCAGGTGGAATCGCTTACAATTCCTTTGCATATAGAAGGTAGCAACGATCAGACCCTTATTAACAAGGATTGCATGACAGTCCATATCGCCCGCGTAACCATGGCGGGCATTACAGGGCACAATATTGCCTTGCCGCTTTGCCCTGTAGAGGCTGCTTTTCTTCAGGTAAGAAAAGGGCAGTTTACAAATGGCGGGTTTCAGTTGGAAAAACCGACTATCACAGGCGAAATAAATAATCAGCCTTTTACAATTAAGCTAAAATCGTCTTTCTTCTCTCTGGCGCGTCACTATGGCGAGGTATCTGACCTTACTTTTGATGAAAAAGGTGCGACGGGGCAGGATGATACGCATCTTCATATAGAACATGTTACGGGTAACTTGGCCGGAATAAAGGGCGCGGGCGACTTAACAGGCATTTCTGGCCATATAGGACTTGCACCCCTGATTATGAGTAATGGGGCTGCCCATTGGGAATGGCAGAACAAGGGTGGTGCGCTCGAATCACAAAATAACAGCGATATAGTGCTGCATGGTGGTGTGGATATTGCTGATGCGAATCAGGCTTCGCCTCGTTTTTTGCCGATGCGTGCTCAAGATTTACTTTTACAAATTAATAAAGAACGCATTCATATTACGGCTGGTCTGGAACGGCAAATCGGTATGCGTTGGTCACATATCCTCGATAGTCGCATCGAACATCATTTCTCAGATGGACGGGGGCATGTTGTGCTTCATGTTAATGGGGTCGCATTTGATAAAACCTTACAGCCTGAACAAATTACCCCCCTTACTTTAGGAGTATTTGCTGATGTGAGGGGTATAGTTCAGGGAGAAGGACGAATTGATTGGTCTAATAAAGGCGTCATCAGCACAGGAGATTTTAAAAGTGATAATCTCGACTTCGCTGTCGCTTTTGGGACCATCTCAGGCTTTAATGGCAAGATTCATTTTTCAGATCTTTTAAATCTAAAAACACCTCCAGATCAAATCGCCGGTATCAATGAAATCAACGCCGGTATTGCGATCAAAGACGGCAAAATCCATTATCAGATTTTGCCTGAGAAGAAGATTGTTATCGAAAAGGGAATCTGGCCATTCTTCGATGGTCAGTTGGCCTTGGATCAAGCTGTTTTAGATTTTAGCCACACGGCTATGCATCGCGTGACATTTCATGTCACTAATATGGATAGCGCTCCCCTTGTTGATAATCTTGAGATGAAAAATCTTTTTGTCAGTGGACGTTTTGACGGGATTCTACCGCTCGAATTTGGTTCTAATAGTGGCAAAATAGAAGGAGGACATTTGATAAGCCGCGATCCGGGCGGCGTAGTCAGTTACGTCGGTACCGTTTCTAATGCGCATCAGGGTATGCTGAGCAAGTTGACGTTCGATGTTTTAAAAGGCCTGCGGTATAAGCAACTTGATATAGTCCTTAATGGTAATCTTGATGGGGATTTTATCAGTTCTATTCATTTTGGCGGGGTGAAAGAGGTCAAAACCACTGGTTCACGCTCCTATCTTGCGCGTGAAATTGAAAAGGTCCCCTTCCATTTTAACGTTCAGGTAAAAGCGCCCTTTCGAGGATTATTGAATGCCATGCGTTCTTATAATGATCCGCGTTCTGTTTTGAATCAATCGCAATTGTGAATACACGCCACGCATCCTCTGGCCTTAAAACAAGACAATATATCATTTAACTACTATTAGGATTAAAGATGAGGCAGAAAACCGGAAATATAGAAAAGGGCTTTCTTTTTGCTAGTTTACTAATGGTTGGGGGCTGTATTTCGGTTAAGGCACCGGAAAAGCCGATCGAGATCAATCTTAATGTTAATATCCGCCAAGAAGTAGTGGTGCATTTACAAAAAGATGCAGGCGATTTTATTCAAAATAATCCGGAGTTATTCCCACAATGATACGTTTTATAAAAAAAAGCTGTTTTCAAAGTCTGAGCAGGACCGCTTTTGCTTTGGGTTTGACGCTGGCTACAGCAGCTGGAGCGCAAGGCGGTGATGATATTTTACAATCAGGGTTGGCAAACGGCGTGATTGGTGAAAAGATTGATGGCTATATGGGTTTTGCGAAATCGCCCTCTTCTAGTATCAAGGCGAGTGTCGATGCTTTAAATATTAAAAGAAGAGCGGCTTATACGGCAGAAGCGGCTAAACGGGGGGTTACTGTCGAAGAATGGGCTGTTGCTGTTGGTTGTAAAACATTAGCCAGTCGGGTTCAGGATGGACAATTTTATGCTTTGGCCGATGGCAAATGGCAAAAAAAATCGGGCCCTATCGCTTTGCCTTCGACTTGTGGTTAAAAAAAGCTGTTTTTAGGGCGGTTTCACTTAAAAAACTGCTCTAATTTGTAAAAGGTAAAGCCTTTTTGGTAATAAAAAATAAGCGAATAGCAAAAGGATTAGTTTTTTTGTTGGCTGCGCTTTGAGTTGACTTGCTTTCACCGCCTTCTTAAAAAAGGCCCACCTGACGAGATAGTTACTCGTCATGCTGTAGAGCATTTAATCCTTGGAATTCAAAGGGTTGGATTTCAAGGAAGAGCGATTGGCTGCGATGAGTAACGATTCTAATCAAGGGCCGGGACCACAAGATCCTAGGTTAGCAGAACTTGAAGGACGACTTCAGACCATCAGATCTGATTCTGATAGTCATAAAGCCAAGACGGATGGGCCTGCTGGCAAGGGTTTTGCTCAAGGGAACAGAGTGTTGACTGAGATGATTGCGGGCCCGGCTGGTGGCGGACTGATCGGGTGGTTGTTCGATCGCCTGATTGGAACTAAACCAATATTTCTGATCATATTTCTTCTATTAGGGGTCTGTATTGCGTTTAGAAATGTGATACGGATTTCTCGTGAGCGTCCGGAATGAGAAACCGGAGCCGCTCTGTTAATGGATAGATAGCTAGGGGCTCGTAATATGGCTGCTACTAACAATGTAGACCCCATGCATCAGTTTACCGTGGAGCCCTTACATGGGTTTCATATCGGAAAATATGATATTTCCTTCACCAATTCCTCTCTCTGGATGGTGATTGCGCTGGTCGCTCTTGCTGTTTTTATGGCAGGCGGTCGAAGGAAGGCGCTGATTCCCGGTCGCTGGCAGATGGCCGTGGAAGTTATGACTCGCTTTGTTAACGATATGGTCAGCGCGAACATAGGCCCAAAAGGCCGACCGTTTACTCCGCTGGTCTTTACCCTTTTTATGTTCATCCTTTTTGCCAATATGCTTGGTTTGGTGCCTTTATTCGGCTTTTTGCCAGGTGCCGAGCCTTTCACCTCAACCAGTCACGTTACTGTTACAGCAACGCTGGCGGCGATTGCATTTGGTACAGTGCTTGTTGTGGGTTTCACGCGTCATGGATTAGGCTTTTTCAAGCTGTTTGTGCCGCATGGTACCCCCATGGCTCTTATTTGGCTGATCCCCGGGATTGAAGCCTTTTCTTTCGTTTTACGGCCTTTTAGTCTTGCGCTTCGTCTTTTCGTTGCTATGACCGCAGGGCACGTTCTTCTGGAAGTTTTGGCTAACTTTATTGTTAACCCGCCGGTTCAATCTGCCTCTACTGCTTTTTTAGCAGGTTATTATACCCTTGTGGGTATCCCGACCTTTCTTTTGATGATCGGTATTTCTGCGCTTGAATTTTTGGTTTGCGCCATTCAAGCTTATGTTTTCGCCTTGCTTACGTCGCTCTATTTGAACGACGCGATCAATCTTCACTGATTTCCCAGTATATGGAATGGTAAAGGAGTATTGTCATGGACGTTGAAGCTGCAAGAGTGCTCGGTAAGTTAATCGGTGGTGGTGTTGCTGCTGTTGGTGCCGGTGTTGCCTCCGTTGGTGTTGGTAGTGTTTTCGCAGGCTTTCTTGAAAGCGCTCTGCGTAACCCAGCCGCTGCTGATGGTCAGCAAGGTCGTTTGTTCATCGGTTTTGCGGCCGCTGAACTTTTGGGCCTTCTGTCATTCGTTATCTCGATTCTGCTGATCTTCGTCGCCTGATTCTTCAGGCTCTCGCAGCATTTTTCGCACCGGCTGTTTTCAGCCGGTGTTCGAAAAATGTAGTAAATCAGTTAAAAAACAGATTCTCTTTTAGTTAATCTGTTTTTAGAAAAAGTCTGGATGCGATCATGCCTCAGATAGCCCAGCTTGCCTCTACTTACGCTTCCCAGGTTTTCTGGATGCTGATGGTGTTTGGTCTGATCTATTTTGGGATCGCCAAAACCATGCTCCAGAAAGTTGAATCTACTATGGATTCACGTGACAGCAAGATCTCTGATGATCTAGCTGCTGCGGAAGCTGCCCACAAAGCAGCGAAGGAAGCAGATGAGGCATGCCAGTCGCGTCTTGCTAAGGTTCGTTCCGATGCACATGCCCGCTTACAGGCAGCTAAAGAACAAGCCTCGAAAGATGCGGCAAAACAAAACGCTGTTGCTAATGCCGATTACGATCATCAGCTTGATTCTGCTAGAATGCGAATCGCTGATGAAAAAGCAAAAGCGATGGTTGATCTTGAAAATATCGCAGCTGATGCTGCACAGGATATTCTCAAGCATGTTATCGGTAAATCTGTTCCAAAAGATCAGGTTACTAAAGCCGTTTCTCATGTAATTTCTGCTGATATGGTCTGAGGGAGATTACCTAATGGCTAATACAACTCAGACTTCAGCGCCAGCTACACCGCCTGTGTCTGACACTATGCCTCAGACGGCTCCTGGTGCACCAAACGTAACGGCATCCACGGAAGCACCGGGTGGGGTTCAAAATGAAGAACCACATGAATCGACTCTGCTTGGATTAAGTGGCCCTGGTTGGGTTTCTGCCTCCATCATTGTCTTTTTGCTTATTCTGATTTGGAAAAAAGTACCGTCTCTTATTACGTCGGCGCTTGATAAACAAATCGGTGAAATTCGTAATCGTCTTGGAGATGCTGAACGCTTACGCAAGGAAGCTGAAGCTTTAAGAGCCGAATATGATGAAAAAGCGCGTCAGGCTGCCGGAGAAGCCGAAGCTATTGTTGAACGGGCTAAAGAGGAAGCGACCAGCATTGTTGCTGAAGCACAGAAACAGTCCCAGCAGTTAGTCGAACGTCGTCAAAAAATGGCGACGGACCAAATTGCTGCAGCAGAGCAAGAAGCCATTGTTGAAATTCAACATACGGCTGCCAAGCTGGCTCTGCAAGCTGCGACCCGTATCATTCAAGATCGTAATGATGCCTCGCACGACAAGGCCTTAATTGACCAGACAATTGAATCTTTAAGTCAGCCGAGAAATCGGCTTAATTGATTTATCGAAAATTTGTCTTAGCAGATCAGCGCCGTCGCTTACGCGATGGCGCTTTTTTGTTGCTCCAAGATATTTTCTCAATTCGATAAAATCAGGCTCTTTTAAATTTTGTTATAGCGCTTGCTATAAGCGGATACGGCCTTAAATTTTATAGTTCCAGATACAAGCGATACAGCATGTAAACTAGAAATAAGGCATAATCTGATTAGTGACTCCCCACGGGCTGATCGTTTCAGCGAAGAACAATCTATTCATGTTTTCAAAGGCAATGATCTTCCTGATCTAGAAAAAGGCGTTGCTGCGATTAGCAATGTCTTAAAAACTTTGCCTATGCGTCCCGGTGTTTACCGTATGTATGATAGTAAAGGTAATGTCCTTTACGTTGGTAAAGCGCGGGCTTTAAAAAATCGCGTTGCAAACTATACGCAATTGGCGGGTTTATCGCGTCGTATCCAGCGCATGGTTTCCCAAACGCGCAGTATGACTATTGTCACTACGACCACAGAATCAGAAGCGCTTCTGCTGGAAGCTCAACTTATCAAGCGCTATCGTCCCCCTTATAATATTTTACTACGCGACGATAAAAGCTTTCCGTATATTCTTCTAAAAGAAGAGGGTAGTTATCCAGAATTCCCTTCCGTCCAGAGACATCGAGGGGCAAGACGCAGTAAAGGCACCTATTATGGCCCGTTTGCTAGCGCCGATTCTGTTACCCTTACTCTGAACAGTCTGCAAAAATTATTTTTACTGAGATCCTGTTCAGATAGCTTTTTTCGTAATCGCAAGCGTCCTTGTCTACTTTATCAGATCAAGCGTTGTTCTGCCCCTTGTGTTGGGCGGATCTTACCAGAAGATTACAAGGAATTAGTGATAGACGCGCGTAATTTTCTGGCTGGAAAATCGACTGATGTGCGCCAAAAATTAGTAGTAACAATGGAAAAGGCCGCAGAACGTCAGGATTACGAATTAGCGGCAGTTTATCGTGACCGATTACGGGCCTTAACCTTTATTCAAAACCATCAAGCTATTAATAGCGACAATCTTCGTAATGCGGATATTTTCGCGATCGAACGTAATGCGGGATTGGTCTGTATTCAGGTTTTCTTTATCCGTAACCGCCAAAATTGGGGTCACCACGCTTATTTTCTCAATCATATAGAAGAACAATCTCTGGCTGCTATCTTACAAAGTTTTTTGGGGCAGTTCTATGAGGATATGGTCGCGCCTGAATTTATTTTGACCAACTGTATGCCCCAAGAAACGTCTTTACTTGAAGAAGCGCTATCTTCGCGCGTGGGGTATGCCGTCCATTTTCATCAGCCCAAAAGAGGCGATCAAAAAAAATTACTGGACCAAGCCGTCCGTAATGCCAAAGAAGCGATAGAACGTCGTATGGCAGAAGGGGCCACTCAGCGTCAGTTGTTACAGGAAATGACGACCCTTTTCGAATTGGATAAGACCCCAGATAGAATAGAAGTCTACGATAACAGTCATATTGCGGGAACGAATATGGTTGGGGCTATGATTGTCGCAGGGCCAGAAGGATTTCGGCGTAATGCGTATCGCAAATTTAATATTAAGTCTCAGACCATCAATCCCGGTGATGATTTTGAGATGATGCGTGAAGTTTTAGGCCGTCGCTTCTCTCGATTGGAACGTGCCGATCCAGATCGTCATAGTGGTGAGTGGCCGGATCTTTTGTTAATTGATGGTGGAAAAGGTCAAGTCCGTGCCGTTGTCGATATTTTGAAGGAGCAGGGCATAGAGGATGTGGCCGTTGTCGGTATATCAAAAGGGCCTGATCGTCATGCAGGGAGAGAGCATTTTCATCTCTCCGATGGGCGTGAATATGCCTTGGAGACGAATAGTAGCCTGATTTTTTATCTTCAACGTTTACGAGATGAAGCCCATCGATTTGCAATCGGAACGCATCGGGCAAGACGCGCCAAAAATTTGACATCAAGCCCTCTTGATGAAGTGCCGGGCATTGGGCCTAGCCGAAAGAAAGCTCTGCTTTTACATTTTGGAACGGCAAGAGACGTTCGTAATGCTGCCCCTTCCGAATTGGAAAAAGTAGCCGGTATTTCTTCGAAAACAGCGCATCAAATCTATGATTTTTTTCATAGCCATACATAATTATTCCTGCCGTGAAGTCTATACCTTGGTATAAGGAAGAGGCTATGTCCTCCGTTTCGACCTCTTCTTTGTTGTTGACCAGTCGCCCGCACGGAGAATCGGGGGCCGTCATTCGATTCCTGACTGAAAAAGGCTTGCAAGCGGGTTATGTGCAGGGGGCAAAATCGCGCCATAGACGCCCTTTATTACTGGCCGGTAATCAGCTTCAGGCAAGCTGGCGCAATAAAGCAGGCTATTCGTTACCTTCTATCCAGATTGAATTGTTGCATAGTCGGGCATCAATGATAACTGACCCTTTACGGGCGCTAGTGCTGGGTTGGATATGCCCTTTTACAGCAAGTATTTTGCCCGAAGCACAGCCTGAACCCCGAATTTTTTCAGCCCTCAATCATCTATTGAATATTACTGAAAAATCTATTCAGCCCATAGTGTCCTTGGCAGAACTTGTCCGCTTTGAATTACTGTTATTATCTGAGTTGGGTTATGGACTCAGTTTATCACGCTGTATTTTCACTGGAAAAAGCGACAATTTAACATGGGTTAGTCCCAAGCATCATGCCGCAGTCAGTCAACAAGTAGCTCAAGGCCATGAAGCAAAACTATTGCCTTTACCGCAATTTTTGCAAAAAAAGAGGGGACATACAGAAGATCATATCCCTGACTGGTTGGCTTTGCAGAAAGGATTACGCTTGAGTGGTTTCTTTCTAAACCGTCATTTTAATAGTTTCTATCACCGGCGTTTATTCAGTGCCCGAGACCGTTTAATCCGGCACATCACAAAATTTTTTATCAAAGCATAAAAGCTGATAATTTTTTCCAATGTACTATGACAATTCTAAGTCAAAAGCGTATATTATAGGAAATTAGGCTATGCTTATCGAGATGAAGATAATGGCAGAGTAGTTTACTCGAAATCTTCATCAATACGGCTGTCAGGAAAAAATGATGAAAAGATTAGTAACCGCTTTGGTTTTAGGTCTTGGCTTCACTATAAACTCTGCACAAGCAGAAAAATCTGCATCGCCGCCCGCTATCCCCTATTGGAGTGTGTGGGCAGACACCGAAGGGGTAACGCATCAAACACGATGTGCGGTTAGTAATCTACAGTTAGAAGATTTTGCCAGTTCAGGTAATCCAGAATGGGTGTCCCAGAATGATCCTGCCAGTAAAAGATATGTATTCAATGTAATGCCGGTTGGTTGGGTGGGTAACTGGCATAAAAATCCGGCACCTCAGTGGATTATTCCCTTATCAGGCCGATGGTTCGTAAAAACAACCGACGGGAAACGCCTTGAAATGGGCCCCGGTGAAATATCTTTTGGGGGCGATCAGAATGCTCAGATCGTCAATGGACAACAAGGCCATCAATCCGGTAGCGTAGGCAATCAACCCGCTAAAGTGATTATTATTCAACTAACGCAGCCGATAGTCGGGCTTTCCGATCCAAAATGTTCAGGAGGTGGTCTTCCCATTCGATAAAGAAAAGGTGCCTTTTTTCCTTTTTCTATAAGCCGATATTTTTATCTTATGGGAAAAGATAAGCTAGATTTCTGTTTTTAATTCTGCAGTTAAAGCTGTAACCAACGATTTGACTTTTTTCTGACGCCATTGCGGTAGGGGGGCCATAAGCCAATATTGCATTTCGCTTTCCATAATGGGGCCAAATTGCTGCAATTTTTTAGCTTCAAGAAAGGGCTTAGCCAAAATTAAAGGGACTTGGCATCGGCCAAAACCATTCAATGCCGCCGCTATGGCGAGACCTGCATCAGCTACTTGTATGACGATGGTTATATTATGATCATGTTCTGCATCCGGCCATCCGATAAATTCTTCCGGTGCATTGGGTAAACCCACCGTCACTAACAGGCCATCGCTTAAGGTAACGGCTTCATGGTTGCCGGGATCATCCGTATAGCGAATAGCAATATCTAAATTAGCCTGCGTAAAGTCTAAATCTTTTTCTGCTGCTAATAAGGTGAAATGAATATCAGGGTTATTCTGATGATAGCTTGCCAAGCGTGAAGATAGCCAGCCATCGGTAAAGTCGCGGGGCGTGGCAATGGTCAATCTTTTAGAAGATTGTCCGGCTTGCATGGCATGGACAGCTTCTTCAAATTTTAAAAACCCGTCCCGTAATGCCTCAAGACCAGCCGTCGCTTCTGGGGTTAATTCCAGACCTTTAGCGTTGCGCCGAAAGAGCACAACGCCAAGGGTATCTTCCAAAGCACGAATTTGTTGACCAACAGCTGCAGGCGTCACGGCCAGTTCGTCAGCTGCTCGGGTAAAAGAAAGATGACGGGCGGCGGCATCCATTACCCGCAAGCCATTAAAGGGTAAGTGAGTCCGCTTCATAAATGATATTCCTTTGCCGACATCACTAGCCTTTTCATAACCTGCATCTTTAAATTTTAATTTATAGCCCGATTTTACGTAAGGCCTGATCCAGATCTTCTTTCAGATCTTCGACATCTTCAAGCCCCACGCTTAGACGTAGCATATCTTCTGTAATTCCCATAGCTTCACGCTCTTGCGCTGCGACACCACTATGCGTTGTAGAGCAAGGATGCGTCATTAAAGAGCGCGTATCGCCAAGGTTATTAGAAATATCTATCAATTCCAGATTATTCAGCAGTGAAAGCGCTTGTTCGCGACCCCCTCCTAAGAACACGGCTAAAACCGTGCCGCCGGTTTTCATTTGTTTTTTGGCCAAGGCATATTGAGGATGAGACTTCAATCCCGGATAAGCGATGCGAGGTACCCTATTTTCAAGGAATTCGGCTAAGGCTTGGGCATTTTCGCTTTGACGGATGCTCCGCAGTTCAAGCGTTTCCAACCCCTTCATAACGACCCATGCATTGAAAGGTGACAAGTTAGGACCGGTATTACGGATGAAAGGAACAAGGGTTTCATTGATGAATTTTTCGCTACCTGCAACTGATCCGGCCAAAACACGACCCTGACCATCCATCATTTTTGTAGCAGAATAGGCAATGACATCAGCACCAAAATCCATCGGGCGCTGAATAACGGGCGTACAGAAAGCATTATCAACAACCGTTAAAATGCCTGCCTCTTTGGCAATTTTACAGACGCCTTCAATATCCACCAAATCCAAAGTAGGATTGGTCGGCGTTTCAAAGAAAAACAGCTTAGTATTGGGCTTGATAGCGTCTTTCCATTGCTGAAGATCGCCACCATCTACAACAGTTGCCGTGATACCAAAACGGGGCAGTAAAGAATCTGAAAGCCACCGACAAGAACCAAAGGCAACCCGTCCGATGACAAAATGATCACCCGCCGAAAGAGCAGATAATAAAACTGAAGTCATAGCGGCCATGCCGGTTGACATCGTGCGAACCGTCTCAGCGCCTTCCATCAAGGCCAGTTTTTCTTCTAGCATCATGACGGTTGGGCTCTGCATACGGGAATAAATCATGCCCGCCTGTTCACCCGCGAAACGTTCGGCAGCATCTTCTGCTCGTTCGTAAGAATAACCAGAAGTTAGAAAAAGCGCTTCACTGGTTTCTCCAAATTCTGAACGGGTTACGCCCCCTCTAATGGCCTGCGTGGCTGGCCGCCATTTACGGGTTATCGTACGATCAAGTCCGGTATGCCTTTTCATAATATTCCTGAATCCTCATTAAGAAAGCGGGTAAGAGCGGCCTATTATCAGGCCGCTTTTTATGTTGATTATTAAAGTGCTGCTAAAACGGCATTGCCCATTTCCGAGGTAGAAAGCTTACCGCCTAGATCCTGAGTACGTGCCCCCTTAGCAAGCGCAGTCGCCACGGCTTTTTCGATCCGCACAGCTTCCTCTTCCCGTTTCAGGGTATAGCGTAGCATCATGGCACCCGATAAGATTGTAGCGAGAGGATTAGCTTTACCTTGTCCCGCTATATCAGGGGCAGAACCGTGAATAGGTTCATAAAGACCTTTACCTTCACTATTCAAAGAAGCGGAAGGCAACAGACCAATAGAGCCAACACAGGCAGAGGCCAAATCGGAAAGAATGTCTCCAAACAGATTGCCGGTGACAATGACATCAAACTGATCAGGTGCCCGCACTAACTGCATAGCCGCATTATCAACATACATATGGCTAAGATCAACATCGGGATATTCGGCAGCAATTTCCAAAACGACTGTCCGCCATAACTGGGATGTTTCCAGTACGTTAGATTTGTCGATTGAGCAAAGATGACCGCTGCGCGCACGGGCCGTTTCAAAACCAATGCGGGCGATGCGTTTCACTTCATCTTCATTATAGCGCATGGTATCAAAGCCTTCCCGACGGCCTTGATCATCCTTGCGTTGTCCCCGCGGCGTACCGAAATAAACGTCGCCTGTTAATTCACGCACAATAACAAGATCAGTGCCTGATGCGATATCTGTCCGTAAAGGAGACTCTGCCTCTAATTCAGGAAACAGTTTGGCAGGACGCAGATTGGCAAAAAGATCTAATGCTTTTCTAAGGCCCAAAATAGCCTGTTCAGGCCGCAAAGCACGTTCCAGATTATCACATTCGGGATCACCGACTGCTCCAAACAGAATAGCATCTGACTTACGACATAAATTCAAAGTTTCCTCTGGTAAGGGGTGACCCGTTACTTTCCATGCCGCCCCACCAATAAGGCCTTCGTCAAATTCAATATCGCTACCAACAACCGCTTTTAATATTTTAACGGCTTCTGCTGTAATTTCAGGGCCGATGCCATCTCCGGCCAACAATGCAATACGCATAGGGCACTCCTTTTATATATCTCTTTAAAAAGGCCATGCCGTAAGCATAAGAAGAGCGCAAGCTTTTGCATAGGAAATGACAGAAGATAGAATTTAAGCCTCTAAACTATATCTATTAAGGCTAAAATACTTACTTGATTTTGAAATAACCTTCACCTGTCATTTCATGAATAGGGCGTCTTAAATTCGAGAATTTCATCCTCTTGAAATGTGATTCTTCTAATTGGGCGGTTGGACTGGGGTGTCCTACCGCAATTGCGGCATCTAAATGATAACATTCAGGAACGTTCAGCATTTCTCGTGCTTTATCGAAGTAAACCCCTGTCATCGGTCGGGTTGCCAGTCCCATTTGTGTTGCCTGTAAAGCCATAGCCATCCATGCCGCACCGGCATCAAAACTATGACTTGGGGCATGTTGCTCTTTGTCACTATTCGGCGATTTCAGGATCGTGCGTGAAATGATAAAAATAATAGCAGCGGCTTGCGATGCCCAGCTACGATTGCCTTCAAAAAGCAAATCAATAAACTGTGGCCAGAATTCCGTGTCCCTCATCGCATAAACAAAGCGCCAAGGCTGTGAATTATAGGCAGAAGGCGTCCAGCGCGCCGCTTCTAATAAGGAAAAAAGGGTCTGCTCACTAATTTTTTCAGAAGTAAAAGATAAGGGCGACCAGCGTTTTAAAAAAACTGGATCGATGGGATAATCGGCGATACGCGCTAACGCCTGTTTATTATCTAAATCAGAAGCAGGCATTTTTTAAAATTCCTAGATTAGGTAAGTGCATTCAATCAAACCTTTAAATAGTGGTCGAAAAACTGGACTAAATTTTTGAAGGCTTTTTCTGAAGCCTTTTGGTCAAAGGCGGGTGAATCCGGCATCGTATATCCATGCCCTGCATCGTAAATAATATTTTGATAATTTATCTGTCCCTCTGCAAGCGCTTTACCTAACTGATCAATGGCAGATTGCGGGTTTAAGGCATCTTCTTTTGCATGACCAAGATAAACGGCTCCTTTTATCTTTTTTACGAGATGATCGACTGAATCAGCTTCTCCGGTAACATAGTTTGCCCCATGAAAACCGGCCGCAGCGACAATATGTTCAGGATATAACGCCGCTAAACGAAGCGCAAAAGGCCCAGTCATGCAATAGCCGACGACCCCATAGTGATGGGGTATTACGTGCGGATTATGCTCTAGCCAGTCAATAATATAAGAAAAATCTTGTTCCTGTGCTTTTGTTGTTAAAGTCGCAGCGAGCTCACGACGTTTGGTGAAGGTGGGTTCTTCCGCTACCGGAATAGTGGGATCAATCACAGGAGCCGTTCCCTCTCGATAGTAAATATGGGGCATCACCACATAATAGCCTTGTGCTGCAAGACGTGAAGCCAACTCATCATAGACGGAGCGCGGGCCGCGAATATCGGTAAACAAAATAATAGCGGGTAATAATGTCGGCTGTGAAATTTTATTCTTAGGATAAAATATATAACTATCGATAGATATAGTGGCCGCAGGAATATCTATTCTTTCAGAGAAAATATCCATATTCTATCCCTAAATAAAAACAGATTCGGTATTATAATGCCTTATCTGTAGCTAAAATTACGCATAGAGCTGAAAAAAATATCAAAAACGAAGAAATACTACAGAGTATTTTTAGCATATCACAAAATAGCCTCGTTTTTTTTATAATGCTTGGAATGTGTTTTAGTTTCTCGGACAGTTTTTCTATTTTTGAAAAATAATCTGTACAGATCTCTAAAATTAATAAAATTTTATAAATTACTTCAGTTTTTACGAAAAAAACCATTCTTAGAAGTCATGGTAGGAGGTTGGTTATGAAAAATAAATTACCGTTTATTATAAGCGGTGTAGCTATCTTAATAGCAGTCGGTGTTTTTTTTGTAAGCCGATCAGGCCGGGCTTCTGACCTTATATCAGAATCGATGAAATCAGCTTCTCCGGTAAGAATCTATGCACAAAAGGCTAAAGAGTCCTATCTTGCGGATAAATCCAAGCGACATTTTGAACATTATGATCTTGACCATGATCAAAAAGTAAGTCGAGATGAGTATCTGGCTGGACGAAGACGTTCTTTTAAACGATTGGATAAAAATCAGGATGGTGTTTTAAATTTTGATGAATATGCTGCTTCTGCCATGAATCGTTTCGATCAGGCCGATCATAATCATGATGGTTTCTTGAATATGGAAGATTTTGCCGTCATTGATAACCATAAGGGGCAAGACGAAAAAGGCGTTGAACCATAAATTGAGCCTATCTGTTTAGGAGATATACGATGCGCCCATTAGTTCATTCTGTTGCTTTTTTATCTTTTATAGCAACCGTTCCGGTTATGCCTGCTCTGGCACAAACTGATATGGATAGGATGTCTATGGGACATGGGACCCATAGTAAAAATACTTCGGAAACAATTTATAGCGCACAAGGAACCATCAAGGCGCTTGATAAAACGACAGTAGCGATAGCCCATGCGGCGATTCCTGCATTAAGTTGGCCACCAATGACTATGTCTTTTAAGCTGGCCGATAAAAAACAGGCTTCTCTTTTAAAAATAGGGCAAAATGTCCGTTTTTCATTCAAGCAAGTAGCAGAGGGTTATCAAATAACCTCTATCTCTCCTAAATAATATAGGTGTCTATTGCGGCAGGCTGGATATAAATCTTTAATCACTGCTCGTGTTATAAGCATGGCTCTGACCTATGGCATTGGGACTTTCTTTTTTACAGCCACGTCTGCTTTTGCCACTGAATATAGTTTAGATCAGACGCTTGCTTTTGCTGAAAAATATTCAGCGGCCTTATCTGCCAATAATCATGAAATCCATGCCTTACATAATCAGGCCGATTCGGCCATGCAGTTGCCCGATCCGAAATTAAGATTTGGCATTGATAATGTGCCTGTTGAGGGCCCCAATAATGGCCGTTTTACCCGTAACGAAATGACGATGGAACGGGTCGGTTTTATGCAAGATTATATTAGCCGAAAAAAGCGCGCGAGACAGTCGGATTCGTTTCTGGCACAGGCAAGACAAACAGAATCAGATAATGATGTCATCCGTGGCAGAATACAAAGAGAAGCCGCACAAGCATGGCTGGACTTGGCCCTATCGGAGAAAATTCTTAAATCTGCCGAAAATTTAGTCGCTGAAACGACCAAGCAAATCGACTTACAGAAGGTTGGGGTTGCAACTGGACGCACTCTTGCCAGTGATGTGCTGGATATAAAAATTACGCTGTCAGCCATGCAGGATAAAGTGACCAATGCCGAGAGAGATATGCTGATTGCTAAAGCCCGTTTAGCAGAACTGACAGGTAAAGATATCGACTCTATCGCAGGTGCCTTGCCTTCTTTTAATCATTTACCTTCCAATGAAAGAACTCTGGCATATGGGGTTTCCCATCATCCAGAAATTATTGAAGCGAATAGAACCGCCGATGTCGCCAAAGCGCGCTCTGCCCAATCTGCAGTCGCCGCTATTCCTGATGTCGGGGTCGAACTCTACTATGCTAAACGAAATGGCTATGAAGATATGGCCGGTATCATGTTTACGGTCGGTTTACCTATTCTTCAGTCCCATCGACAAGATAAAGACCATGAAGCTGATCTTGCCCGCATGATGGCTGCGAATGATCAGATAACCCTGTTAATGCGGGATCACACGGCCCAAATTCATACCCTTGTTGCGGAATATAATGCCGCTTATGCGCGATGGAAAAGACAGACGGATGAAATTCTGCCTTTGCAACATCAAAAAGTTACTTTGATGGAAGCCCAATTCCAAGCCGGAAAATCCAATTTATCTGCTATTTTAGAAGCACGTCGTCAGTTGCTGGATAGTGAGATTGAGGCTGGTAATGCGGAAAAAGATGTCGCCAAGATATGGGCGGCTATCCGATATCTTATTCCGCAGGATATTTAGGATGAGCCGTGCTTTTCAGCTATCCCTTGTTATTCTAGCCGTGATGGCCGCTAGTGGTCTGGGATATGTTGCCGGCGGCAAACATCATTCTGCCACAGAATCCAGCCCCAAAATAGCCGCTTCGGATAGCGATAAAGCGCGTAAAATATTATATTGGTACGATCCGATGAAACCGGAACAACGCTTTGATAAACCCGGTAAATCGCCTTTTATGGATATGGATTTATTGCCTCGCTATGCGGATGAAGCAGGGGAGGCGGATGGCATAGCTATTAGTGCACGCCAACAACAAAATCTTGGCGTCAAAACGCAAGCTGTTCAGTTTAAATCCTTGCAATATCAGATGGATGCCTATGGCACGGTTACGACGGATGAAAGAAGTAAGGAGACTATACCCGCTAGTGCCAATGGCATTGTCGAAAAACTATTTGTAAAAGCCCCCGATCAATTCGTCACAGTCCATCAAGCTTTGGCCTTGTTATGGATTCCTGAATGGACTGCCGCACAACAAGAATATCTTGCAATAACAAAATTGGGTGATCCGTCATTAACGGCGGCAGCAAGACAGCGGCTGCAATTACAGTTCATGCCTGAAGCTATAATAAGAACGGTTGAAACGACCCATAAACCGCAAAGTCGCATTATGCTGCGGGCAACAAAAAGCGGGTATGTCAGTAAGCTTAATATACAAGAAGGGGCGCAGGTTAGCTTCTCTCAACCTTTATTTGAATTAGCCAGTCTCAATCCTGTCTGGATTGTTATCAGTTATCCAGAATCACAGGCGGCCTATTTGACGCCAAACAGCGCCATTATCGCCACTAGCAGCAGTTGGCCGGGAAAAAATTTCTACGGTAAAGTCAGTGAATTGCTGCCTAACTTGGATATTGAAACACGAACCTTACAAGCGCGGGTTATCCTTGATAATCCGTCCTTCCAATTAAAGCCTGGCATGTATGTTAATGTCAGATTGACGAAAGCAATAACCCCTAAAGCGGTTCTCGCCATTCCTGAAGAAGCGCTTATTCTGACCGGCAGTAAAAATATTGTTCTGGTCTCACAGGGGCAGGGATATTTTAAGCCGGTCGAGGTTGTCGCCGGTCTCCGTCAGAATGGCTGGGTGGAGATTAAAGAAGGTCTGTCTGAAGGTCAGTCTGTTGTGACCTCAGGACAATTCCTGATTGATTCAGAAGCTAATTTACGCAGTGCTTTACCGCAAATGGCAGGTGATAAAAAAACAGATCAAAATCATAATAAAAACGAAAGTGATCAGAAAAAACAAAATCAGCAACAGCCTGTCTATTCAGGGGAGGGGATAGTGAAGGCGATTAGCCACAAAACTATAACCTTATCGCATAAGGCTATACCGGCTTTAAAATGGCCTGCGATGACGATGGATTTTATGCTGCCTGAAAAAGGCCTTCCTTCAGATATTACAGTTGGAAAAACAGTAATGTTCCGTTTTATCCTGAATGATAGTGGGGCGCGTATTATTGATCTTATGCTGATGAATTCTTCTGATCCTATGGCCTCTATGAAGGCCGGTGGCGCATGATCGCGGCTGTTATCCGTTGGTCTTTAAAAAACAGACTTCTCATTATCCTGATGGCTGTCCTGTTAGCAGTCTTGGGATTTTGGAATTTAAAAGATACCGCCCTAGACGCTTTACCAGATCTTTCCGATGTTCAAGTTATTGTCCGCACCAGCTATCCTGGAAAGTCGCCTCGTACCGTTGAAGATCAGGTTACCTATCCCTTGACGACAACGATGCTTTCCGTGCCGGGTGCCAAGACCGTGCGGGGCTATTCGATGTTCGGCGATTCTTATGTCTATGTTTTATTCGAAGATAAGACCGATCTTTATTGGGCTCGATCACGGGTATTAGAATATCTTAGCCAAATTCAGTCTAGCCTTCCCACCGAAGCAAAAGCGAGCTTGGGCCCTGATGCAACAGGGGTCGGATGGGTGTATGAATATGCTTTGGTTGACCGGACAGGACGCCATAGTCTGGCTGATTTACGTGCCTTACAAGATTGGGTGCTACGATATGAATTAAAAACGGTCGCCGATGTTTCAGAAGTGGCCAGTGTAGGCGGCATGGTCAAACAATATCAGGTTGTTCTCCATCCTGATCGTTTGCGTGCTTTAAATATAACGCATGAAGCGGTCATAACAGCTCTTAAAAAGGCCAATCAGGAAGGCGGCGGCTCGGTCATTGAGATGGGAGAGGCCGAATATATGGTGCGGACCTCGGGCTATCTCAAAAATTTAGAAGACTTTCAAAATACAGTCATTACCGTTCGATCCGCTATTCCTGTCCTTCTTTCTGACGTTGCGACTTTACGGATAGGCCCCGAAATGCGGCGTAATGTTGCAGAATTAGATGGAGAAGGTGAGGTCGCAGGCGGTATTATTGTCATGCGTTACGGTAAGAATGCCCTTCAAACTATCAATGCCGTTAAAGAAAAAATTAACCAGATAAAGAAAACTTTACCTGCTGGAGTCGAAATAATACCTGTTTATGACAGGTCACAACTGATTAATCATGCTGTTGATAATTTATCCCATAAATTAATTGAAGAATTTATTGTTGTTACAGTTATTTGTTCTTTATTTCTCTTTCATCTGCGGTCAGCGCTTGTCGCTATTATTACCCTACCATTGGGTATTTTGGGCGCTTTTATTATCATGCGCTATCAAGGGGTAAATGCCAATATCATGTCTTTAGGCGGTATCGCTATCGCTATTGGCGCTATGGTCGATGCGGCCATTGTTATGATAGAGAATATGCATAAAGTTTTGGAACAGTGGAAACATAACCATCCGAATATCCAGCCTTCTCCCGCTGATTACTGGCATATATCCGAAATCGCTGCGCTTGAAGTCGGCCCCGCACTGTTCAGTAGTTTAGCTATTATTACGCTTTCTTTTGTGCCTGTTTTTTCACTTGAAGCGCAAGAAGGGCGAATGTTTTCGCCGCTGGCCTTTACCAAAACCTATGCAATGGCCGTATCGGCAGGCTTGGGTATTACGCTTGTTCCGGTTTTGATGGGCTATTTTATTCGGGGCAATATTCCTGATGAAAAGGCTAATCCCCTTAATCGCTGGTTGATTGCCGGTTATGAACCTATTTTAGCCTTTGTTTTGAAAAAGCCGAAAAGCATTCTGCTTATGGCGGCGTTACTATTGGCGGTGACCGCTTATCCCCTCGCAAGATTAGGTAGCGAGTTTATGCCTTCGCTTGATGAAGGCGACTTACTTTATATGCCGACAGCCTTACCGGGAATTTCCGTACAGAGTGCAACCACACTGTTACAGCAAACGGACAGGCTCATAAAAACCATTCCCGAAGTAGAGACCGTATTTGGTAAGGCTGGACGCGCAGAAACGGCCACCGATTCTGCACCGATGACGATGTTGGAAACTACCATCCGTTTTAAGCCCAAAGCGCAATGGCGGGCGGGTATGACGATGGATAAACTTGTCAAAGAACTGGATAATACCGTTAAAATTCCAGGTATCGCCAATGTCTGGGTACCCCCTATTCGTAATCGTCTTGATATGCTTTCAACGGGTATCAAAACACCCGTTGGAATCAAGGTGAATGGTAATGACATTAATCAGATTGAATCTGTTGCTGAACAGATCGAGCGGGCTGTAAGGCATGTCCCCGGTGTGACGTCTTCTTTAGCAGAACGTTTAACCGGTGGCCGTTATATTGATATTAATATCGATAGGAAAAAGGCGGCGCGCTATGGCGTATCCGTCCAAGAATTACAGTCATTAGTGGCCACGCTCATCGGGGGCGAAAATATTGGTGAAACCATTGAAGGGCGAGAGCGCTATCCTATCAATGTTCGTTATCCAAGAGAATTACGGGATTCCGTTCAGGCCATCCGTGATTTGCCCGTTGTAGCCGAGAGTGGGGCGCAGATTAGTCTTTCTGAACTAGCCTCTGTAACGGTAGCCGAAGGGCCGCCTATGTTAAAAAGCGAGAATGCGCGTCTCTCGGATTGGGTATATGTTGATTTGCGGGGGAGGGATTTAAAGTCAGCCGTTATTGATATGCAAAAAGCGGTAGATCAGCAAGTAAAACTACCGCAAGGCATTTCTCTCAGCTGGTCAGGTCAGTTCGAATATATGGAACGCGCCACTGCACGACTTAAAATTGTGTTACCTTTTACTTTGGCGATTATTTTTTTACTACTTTATATGACCTTCAGCCGTGTTCGAGATGCCTTGATGATCATGGGTAGTTTGCCCTTTGCCTTGATTGGGGGGGTATGGCTTCTTTATATATTGGGTTATAATCTATCAGTAGCCGCAGCAGTGGGTTTTATTGCCTTGGCAGGGGTGGCCGCAGAATTTGGCATTATTATGGTACTCTATCTTAATCAGGCAGTTGCAAAATATCAGAAAGAGGAGGGCGCTTTAACGGATGAAAAAATCCACCAAGCCATCCATGAAGGGGCCGTGCTAAGAGTGCGCCCCAAAGTCATGACAGTTGCAACTATTATGGCGGGATTATTGCCTATCATGTGGGGAAGTGGCACCGGTTCCGAGGTTATGCGTCGCATTGCCGCCCCGATGATTGGCGGTATGGTGACGGCACCTTTATTATCCATGTTGGTAATACCCGCAATTTATTCTTTATTACGCCATAACCAGAAATCAAAAGCACAGGATATTTAAAAATATCCTGTGCTTTTCTATTTGTTGAGGATAAATTAGACCATTAAATTGTAATGGTTAATTCACCTAATTTATCGGTCAGTTTATTATTTTCTGAATAATCAACAGGGCACGCAATAATAGAAACGCCTTCATCCGCTAAGGCTTTTTCAATTGTTGGCAACAGATCATCCGCTTTTTCGATCTGATACCCTTTGGCACCAAAACTTTCCGCATATTGCACGAAATCAGGATTAGTGAAATCAACATCCCGATGCCGCTTCATTTCCAGATCCATTTTCCATTTGATGAGGCCATAGGCATCATCAACCCAGACCAAAACAACTAACGGAATTTTTTCACGGATAGCGGTTTCAATTTCCTGAGAATTCATCAGAAAAGATCCATCGCCCATAACGGCCAGTATTTTGCGTTCTGGGCAGGCTAACTTAGCCGCCAAAGCACCCGGAAGCGCAAAGGCCATAGTCGAAAGACCATTAGAGATAAGACAGGTTTGCGGCTTTTGAGCGGGATAAAGGCGTGCCATCCACATTTTGATGGCACCGGTATCCGCAAGCACGATGTCATCATCCTCCATAGCCCTGCGAATATCTGAAATAATCCGCTGTGGCTTCATCGGGAAGCTTTGGTCGTGGGCATTTCCTTCCAATTCTTCTTTTTTAATCTGCTTGATTTTTGCATGATTGTTGAATTGGGGTAATTTGACCTTTTTCAGACCTTCAATCAACGCTTCTAACGATTTATCAATGTCCGCCTCGATCGCAATATCTACGGGATAGGCGGCATCAATATCTTCAGCAAAATGATGAATATGAATGATTTTTTTATCATGCGCTGGATTGATTTTAGAAGGCGCAAACTCCTGTAATTCATAGCCGACGGATAGAATGACATCTGCCGCATCAAAGGCAAAATTTTCATAGTCACGCCGCATAAAACCGGCGACACCCAACGCATTGGGATGACGATCTGGAATAACGCCTTTTGCCATGAAAGTTGTGGCAACGGGTATATCTAAAAGTTCCGATAAAGCGACCAACTGTTTAGACGCATGATTACGGGCAACCCCATGTCCTGCCAGAATAATAGGTTGTTTTGCTTTTTGAATCAACGCAATAGCGGCGGCTACCTGATCGGCATCTGGGGCAGTTTTGTGAACAGGATGAACCGTAATCGGCTTCAAGGTCTCTGAAACAGCCGATTCTTCTAAATCCTGAGGCACTGCAAGATAGACAGCCCCTGGACGTTCACGCTGTGCCAGATCAAAGGCTTTTCGCATCATTTCAGGCACAGAAGCCGGCGTCAAAATTGTATCCGACCATTTCGTGACAGGCGCAAACATGGCCTGTAAGTCAATATACTGATGTGACTCTTTATAAATACGGTTTAATCCAACTTGGGCACTGATCGCTACTACCGGTGTACTATCCGTTTGAGCATCCGCAACGCCTAGTAAAAGGTTAATCGCGCCAGGCCCCAAGGTTGCGGTACAAACACCCGCTTTTCCTGTAAGCCGTCCATACATATCCGCCATAAAAGACGCCCCTTGTTCATGGCGCACCAAAATGAAACGGATAGTTGAACCAGCCATTGCATCAATCAGACGAATATTTTCTTCGCCTGGAATTCCAAAAACATACTCAACGCCTTCGGCTTCTAGGCATTGCACTAAGAGCTTTGCCACCGTAGACTGTGCATCAGACATAAAAAAACGACCTTTTTTTTGATACTTTCCGATTCCAAAAAGCCGGCCTCTCTTACATCTATTTATAGAGTAATTAGAAGAATAAATCCTCCCATAGTGATAATAGAGAAAATTGTACTAAAAAATAACGTCGAGGCCATGTCTCGTTCAGATGAACCATAGCGAATAGCAAGCATAGTCGTGATGGCAGCGCTTGGAATAGCCATAGTAATAGTAGTCTGAGCAATATTAGCGTGCGGTATTTTACTTAAAAAAGCGATACTCCATATCGCTAGAGGCATAACAATATTTTTTGATACCACCAATGTTATCACTTTAAAGTTTAAAGTTACTTTATGTGAAAACAAAATAATTCCAGAAGAGAATAATGCAACACCACCGCTTGCTTTTCCTAATAGCATTAAAGAAGATTTAAGCGCTTCTGGTAAAGGGATTGAACAAAAAACAAACAGAATGGCGGCAATAGGCGCGATAACGATAGGTTCTGTAAAAGCGTGGATAATATGCTGAAAAAAAGAAGACGGGTGAGGGGATGTGTTTTCGGTATCGGCTGTTGCAGTTGAAGATAAAAGCATGACGGTAATTGGCACCTGAACGATGTTCATCATCAAACTACAGATAGAAATCAATAATATACTGGAAGAGCCAAAAAGATGGCCTAAAACGGAAATGCCAACAAAAGGTACCGCAGGGGCACCCACGGATAAAGCACATAATGCGGATTCATTAACAGGACATCGCCCTAAATAACGAGCTATCAGAAAAGTAATGCCGTACCCTCCTCCCATGCCTAGTAATAATAGAATGACAACAGGCCCTGATGAAAAAATCTGCGTTTTAGGCATGGATAAAATGCCCGCAAATAAAGTCATAGGAAGCGCATAGCGTAATACCATCTTATTAAAGATAGCCGCTTGCTTGGCATTAAAATCCTGACGCCAGCCAGCAAAAAAACCCAACATCAAAGTCGTTATAATAGGCAATAACGCTGTTATGATGACTTCTGGCATTCTTATCCCCCGGCTATCCGCTTGGTGCTTTTACAGGATTGGAATAAATTAACAAACTATGTCTAAAGCGGATCTGTTTTTATAAGAACGATAACAGGGAAAAGAATGCTTAATCTTATTAAGAAAGCGCAGGGGTAATAAAAACACGCCGCCGATGATAATCGGCGACGTGCAAAATATTCTATAATGTGCAGGGTTTATAACCCAGACTATAGAAGGATTTTCTTCTGATCGTTTCTCTCTAGAGAAAAAATCAATAACCACCCTGGCGGACATAGCCCCAGTCAGTATTAACAGGGCGACCCGTGCGGGCAGCTTCGTAAAATGCCATGATAAGGCGAACGTCCTGCATACCTTCTTCACCCGGGCTACGGACGGCGGTATTATTAAGCACCGCCTCGGCAAGGTGATCCAGCTGAGCAGAGAACTGATTGTTAGCCGGCATGATGAACTGTGGCATCATAGACTGGTTAGCATGGCCTGGCGTCTGAACAGAAATCAGATTCTGGTAATAACCAGTTGCTGGATCCATCAACAATACCGCTTTGTCACCTTGAACTGAAAAGCGTGAAGTCGTGGTAGTTGAATAAGAGGATGCACCATGAGCCAGCGCACCACTTCTAAAGCGCATCTGCCACATGATACGATCTTCAACTTCACGGAAGCGATCGTCATTAGGATCACTATAGATCGTTGCCCGTACTTCGATCGGTTCTTCACCTAACAGGTAACGCGTACCATTCAGGCCATAAATACCAATGTCCATCATGGAGCCACCGCCTGCAAGCGCGTGACGCAGACGCCACTGCTGAGCCGGATCATTAGGATCCATAACGTCTGAGTTATCGGTGGTTACCATGCCGAGTTTACCCAGCTGGTTATCACGGATCAACTGAACCGCAGCGCGATTCATTGGATCATAATGGCACCGATAGCCAATCATCAGCTTTTTATTAGCAGCTTTACCGGCTGCAATCATACGCTGACAATCAGCAACTGAGGTCGCCATCGGCTTTTCACACATTACATGCTTACCGGCTTTGAAAGCCCGAACAGCAAATTCAGCGTGAAGCGAATTTGGCAGGATGATATAGACAGCATCGATCTTGGGATCATTAGCAATCTTGTCAAAGTTGTCGTAATTGTAGATTTTACGGGGATCAACACCATATTCAGCAGCGACCATCTTGGCCTTGCCAGCGTTACCACTGACTAAAGCTTCAATGCGAGAATGCTGACATCCGGCAAAACCTGGCAGAATCTGGTTAAGGGCATATTTACCCAGACCAACGATCGCATAACCGAAACGGCGATCTTCTGGCATCGGACGAATAGCATAAGGTATTGGTCGACCAGCTGGGGTCAATGGAACCTGATTAACTTCCGGGGGAAGGGCTGCTTGTGCTTTTGAAGCTGACAATCCGCTAGCCAAAGCCCCTGCAGCTGCCAGTCCCATACCACCACCCATAAGAGCACGACGCGTCATATCAGGGGTATTTTTAGAGAGAGAGGCTTTATCGACGGTATTCGGGGATGAAGTTGCCTCTGTATTGTCTGAAGACGAGATATTATCCGTCATAGTAGCATTTTCTTCCTTACTGCCCGTAAAGCCAAAAGAGATAACTTTGATTTTTACAACTTTACATCAAAGCTTTTCTTATCGCTTTTACGGATTACACCGAAAAAATATTCGAAGAATCCACCGCTGTCTTATATTTCACTAAAGGTTTTTATTTCGATAGACGGTTTAGACTGGAAACGGCTTTAATACGACCTATCTCATTCAGCAATATCATTCGCCGATAGAATATATTCGGAGGATGCCTGATCCTTACTTTTTGTACTATTATTATACTAGAATACTGTCGTTGTCAGACAATTTTGTAACATAGTATTGTAAAATAAAATAGCGGGTTTTCTCCAAAAAAATTAAATATTGATCATAATATTTATATTTTTCCCCAAAAATTATAAATGTAAACTTTATAATTTAGCCTTATAAATTGTAAAACAATGTATATAATATTTAATTTATTTCTAAAATGTTACATAAAAACTAAATTTTATGACAAGGCATTTCAGACATTATAATCAAGAAAGATTGAGAAATTTTTATAAATTTAAGTTTATAGGATAATTGCTAGCAAAAGACTTTTGTCTTCTTAAGAAGATTTATGCCTCTTTTAATAATTAAATAATATTTAATTAGATAAAATATCTTAAGCTTATACGAAATATTTAATCAAAAAATAGCTTATAAAGTAGAAAAATAGCTAATTAAAAGCGCCATGATTGGGCTGCTCTTTAAATTTGACAACACAATTTAAGGTATAATTATTGAATGAATACCAATAACTATGCCTAAAATGACTAAAGGTAAGCAGAATAATATTGAGTGATGCGCGCTAATTTCAGGCTTTTTGCCTGTTAACGATGCCGAAATTTAATATATTATTTCAGCGCTAAGGGCGCCTACACGGAAAAATCAAACTTTCTCTTTCAAGAAAGGCTCTTCTTTTTTCCATGCTTCTAACGCTTGACGGGCACGTTCAGCCATCATGGATTTGCGCTGTTTTTTGGGATGCTTTTCTTCAATGGGCGGAAACAGCCCAAAATTGATATTCATCGGCTGATAATGGTCAGGATCCGCATTTTGAGTGATATGTCCTAATAAAGCACCAAGGGCTGTTGAAGCCGGTGGGGGCGTTATCGACTGTTGTAATTTATCAGCGGCTGTAAAAATGCCCGCCAGAAGACCGATACTAGCCGATTCAATATAGCCTTCGCAGCCTGTAATCTGGCCCGCAAAACGGACGTCGGGGCGGCTTTTTAAACGCAGATGCGTATCCAATAAGACAGGGGAACGAATAAAGCTATTACGGTGCATACCCCCAAGACGCGCAAATTCAGCCTTTTCCAATCCGGGGATCATACGGAAAACACGTACTTGTTCAGCGTATTTTAGCTTGGTTTGAAATCCAACCATATTCCAAAGCGTTGCGAGGGCATTATCTTGCCTTAACTGCACAACAGCATAAGGCCAGCGTCCGGTACGAGGATCGTCAAGACCAACAGGCTTCATCGGCCCATAACGGAGTGTATCGATACCGCGTTCAGCCATGACTTCGACGGGCATACACCCTTCAAAATAAGGGGTATCTTTTTCCCACTCGCGAAAATCGCCTTTTTCACCCGCTAACAAAGCCGCGTGAAAAGCAAGATATTCATCCTTGTTAAAGGGACAGTTGATGTAATCATGACCATCGCCTTTATTCCAACGAGATTGAAACCAAGCGATGTCCATATCAATGGTTTCGCGATGGACAATAGGGGCAATCGCATCGAAAAAGGATAAGGCATCGCGGCCCGTAAGGTCAGCAATTGATTCTGCGAGCGTGGATGCTGTTAAGGGACCAGAGGCAACAATAGTCGTATCCTCTGGATTTATTTCTTGGGATAAGTGGTCAACTCTTTCCCGAGAGATTTCGATTAAAGGATGGCTGGTGAGGGCTTCTGTAACGGCTTCTGCAAAGTGATCCCGATCTACCGCTAGCGCAGAACCCGCAGGCACACGATGACGATCAGCCATAGTTATGATGAGAGAACCCATCTGACGCATTTCAGCATGTAAGACACCGACGGCGTTACTATTGGGGTCATCCGATCGGAAGCTATTAGAGCACACTAATTCGGCTAATTTATCGGAACTGTGAGCCGGTGTTTTTTCCAGCCCACGCATTTCATAAAGTCGAACCGGCACCCCGCGCGAGGCTAGTTGCCATGCCGCTTCGGAACCCGCCAGACCACCACCAATAATAGTTACAGGACGCATTATTACCATTCATTCAATGTCAGGATTGAGAAAATAAACCCAAAAGATAAAGAGGAAACCTAATTATCAGGCTTCTTCTGTCACAGAAGGGCTTTCTTCTTCGTTTTCTTCAGTATTATCATCATTGATACGCGCTGCTGAAACAACCTTTTCACCATCCGCCACATTAAAGATAGTAACACCTTGCGTATTACGACCCGCAATACGAATGTCAGTAACGGTTGTCCGAATGACTTTTGCCTGATCGGTAACCAGCATTAACTGATGACTGTCATCAGCAGGAAAGCTGGCGACCACGTGACCGTTACGTTCCGAAGTTTCGATGTTCGTAATACCTTGCCCACCACGATTGCTGCGTCGGTATTCATGAGAAGAGGTGCGCTTACCATAGCCATTGGCTGTAACCGTCAGAATAAAATCTTCAGCTTCCGCAAACGCCTTCATCTGATCTTCTAACAATTCTGGTTCGGCGGGTTCATTCTTCCATGCAGCAGAACGAAGATATTTATCACGATCTTCCGTTGTAGCTTCAAAGCTACGTAAGGTTGAAAGTGAAATAACCTCATCATCATTCTTTAAGGTAATACCGCGCACACCTGTAGAGGTTCGGCTTTGAAATACCCGCACATCAGTGGCTGCAAAGCGAATAGCTTTACCAGATCGAGTAGCAAGAAGTACATCGTCATATTCGGATAGTAAGGTTACCCCGATAAGGCGATCTGGCGTGTCTTCTTCGAAACGGATAGCAAATTTACCATTGCTGGGGACATTGGTAAATGAATCCATGGAATTACGCCGTACACTTCCTTTTGCTGTTGCAAACAAAACGTGAAGATTACCCCATTCGGATTCATCTTCAGGTAACGGCAATACTGTCGAAATAACTTCGCCTTCGGCTAAAGGTAAGAGATTAACCATAGGGCGACCCCGTGCCTGCGGCGCACCCTCGGGCAATCGCCACACTTTTAGACGATACACCTTGCCATGATTGGAAAAGAAGAGAACCGGCGTATGGGTGCACGTTACAAAGATGTTGGTGACCGCATCTTCATCTTTGGTAGCCATCCCTGAACGACCTTTACCGCCCCGATTTTGGGTGCGGAAAGTATCGAGCGGCGTACGCTTGATATAACCGCCAAGCGTAACCGTGACGACCATTTCTTCGCGCTCGATCAGGTCTTCATCTTCAATAGCATCACTGGCTGCCACAATTTCAGTACGTCTTGGGGTCGCAAATTGTGCCTCTACCTCATCAAGCTCTTCTAGCATTATCTCATAAAGACGTTCACGATTCCGAAGCACTTCCAGTAATTCGCTGATGGAAATAGCCAGTTTTTTCAGATCTTCCCCGATCTGATCGCGTCCCATCGCCGTAAGACGGCTAAGCCGTAAGGCTAAAATGGCATCAACTTGCGCTTCCGACAGCGTATATTCACTAATATCTTCAAGCGTTTCTACCGCTTCAACCAATTTGATATAGGGCGTGATTTCAGAGGCTGGCCAATGGCGCGCTAAAAGTTCGCTATGCGCCTCGGCGGCTGTAGGCGCAGCCCGAATAATGCGTACGACTTCATCAAGATTAGTAACTGCGATAACCATACCTAATAAGGAATGGGCGCGTTCTCGGGCTTTAAAGAGGTCGTATTTTGAACGACGAGTGATAACTTCTTCGCGGAACTGCACAAAAGCAGCAATAATATCTTTTAATGACAGCGTTTCAGGACGGCCGCCATTTAAAGCTAGCATGTTCGCCGGAAAGCTACTTTGGGCAGGAGTATGACGCCACAACTGATTTAAAACAACATCCGGGGTCGCATCCCGTTTTAGGTCGATAACAACCCGAACCCCTTCACGATTGGACTCATCGCGAATGTCGCTAACACCTTCAATTCGTTTATCTTTTGCTGCCTCGGCAATCTTTTCAACAAGGGCGCTTTTACCTACCTGATAAGGAATTTCAGTCAGAACAATAGAGCGCCGATCACCCCGCTTTTCTTCGATTTTATACCGTGAACGGATAATGACAGAACCACGACCCGTCTGATAAGCAGAACGAGCACCGCTATGCCCTAAAATAATACCACCTGTAGGAAAATCAGGCCCAGGCACAAAACGGATAAGATCATCTACTGAAATTGCTGGATCAGCAATATAAGCCCGACAGGCTGCCAAAACTTCCCCTAAATTATGGGGCGGAATATTGGTTGCCATACCTACCGCAATACCGCCTGCACCATTGACTAACAGATTAGGAAAACGGGCAGGTAATACCTGTGGCTCCTCGCGCGAACCGTCATAATTAGGTGAAAAATTGACAGTATCACGATCTATATCCGCTAATAGCATCATAGCAGCGGGTGAAAGTCGCGCCTCGGTATAACGCATCGCTGCCGGTGCATCGGGGTCCATAGAACCGAAATTACCCTGACCATCGATCAGAGGTACACGCATCGACCAGTCCTGCGTCAGACGGGCTAATGCCATATAAATAGCAGAATCACCATGAGGATGGAAATTACCCATCACTTCACCGACGATTTTCGCCGATTTACGATAGGGGCGTCCCGGAATAAAACCGCCTTCTTGTGACGCAAATAGAATACGTCTGTGAACAGGCTTTAAACCGTCACGAACATCAGGTAAGGCACGGGATACAATGACAGACATAGCATAGTCGAGATAACTCGACTTCATTTCATCAATAATTGAAACAGGCGAAATGTCGTTATTGTCTATGGACGGCGGTACGCTGGCCAAGGGATCATATCTTCCGATTTAAGTGGACATAAATAAGCGTTTGGGAAACGCTCATCCTCTTCTAGCGTAAGACAACCTCCGGCGCCACCCCACATAACGGGGAATAGGCACCGAAAGCCCGATAAATCCATAAAAAATTAGGATAAATCGTCCTATTAGACGATTTTCAAACCCACATTAACATTATTGCGGGTTGCATTAGAGTAAGGGCATACCTGATGGGCAGCCTCTACCAGTTTTTGGGCGTCTTCTTTGGGAACCCCCGGCAGATGGATCGCTAAATCGGCAGTAATGCCGAAACCGCCTTCTGAACGGGGGCCAATGCCAATAGTAGCTTCAACCGTTGCATCGGAAGGTACCGTTAATTTCAATTTAGGGGCTACCGCTTTCATCGCGCCTAGGAAACAGGCGGAATAGCCCGCTGCAAAAAGCTGTTCAGGATTATTGCCTTCGCCGCCTGGACCTCCAAGCTCTTTTGGGATAGTCAATTTGACATCTAATGAGCCGTCTTTTGTCCGTGAACGGCCATCGCGGCCACCCGTGGCAATAGCTGTAGCATGATATTTGGCATCAACAGGCATGGGAATGCTCCTTATAATTTCTAAGACAGATATTACCCTATCTGTCTTATTAAACTGAAAACCGCAGTCCTTTATGCTTAAAGGATTACCGCTCCTGTTGACCAAAAGTCATAAAAGATAAGGCTTCTGATCAAGCGTTCTTTAAATGAAACGCATAAATCGCTATCCCTTTCCGAATTTTTTTCATTTTTTGAAAATTACACTCTAGTTTTGGAATATAGCCCCCTATTCAGAAGGCTATATTCATCTAAAACTTAAAGCCTTATTGCCTTTATCCGGCTTTATGCGTGCGGGTGGCTGGTTTGTGGTTTGAGGTAGGTAGAGCCTTTTCCACATCATCATCAGAAACAAAAACGAGGCTATCAATCACTTGGTCAAGGGCCTGAGAAGCCTTTTGGGCCTGTTTACCTTTTGCCAATAGTGTTGCTTGGCTTACCGCCTTTTCCGTTTGATCCAGCGGGGCGAGAGCGACGACAAAATCCGTTTCCTCTCCAATGACCCGCATTGTCTGCACAGCCTGTTGGTTTTTCCCTGCTTTTAACTGATTATTTGCCGTTGTCACAGCCTGTTGTTTTTCAGGTGCCAGAGTCTCACCTATAAAGAATTCACCGCCCACAGGTACCCAAGTAACGGGAGATGCGGCTGGACTGTGCGATGCAGAAAGCGGATGTTGTGGGGCAGGATGTAGATCATTTTCTGCCGCTATGAATTTTTTACGTGCGCTGCCTGCTGCGGTAAGCCGCTTTGTTGCACTACGTAACATAGGTAGCGCCGCTGTTGTCTGACCTGAATCCAGAATATGCTTCGCCTGTAAAATATCAACCATAGCATATTGGCCATCGATTGAGAGATGATCCAATGCCCGATCTGCTTTGTGTTCTTCCCATTTTGTATGAATAGAAGAGGCCGGTGACGCCAAAGAAGGCGTTGTCGCCAAAACGGCTAGGGCTGTTAATGACATGAACAAACGCATAGCGGTGTTTCCTTTCCCGAACCCCCTCTCAAAGGTCTATCTATTTTCTTAAAGAAAGCATTTCAAGGAAAATTCATTGCAAAAGGAACATAATGCAAAAAATTACTTATATTTGAAATAATAAATATAAGAAAGTGCAATGATTACTTTATTTTAAAATATTATGTTATTTATAAATAATCATCAAATTTTTCATAATTATTTTATATTATAGTTTTTTATATTTATGGGATTATAATAACCATTTAAATTTTAAGCAATAATGCATACTAGTATTTTAAAAATTGGCTTATAGTATAAAGATAAGAGATATTTTTTCCTATTTTGAAAAAAATAGAAAAAAAAGCTTGCATCCTTACGCTATTATCAATAGGAACCGCTCCCACGGAGGACGCGTAGCTCAGTGGTAGAGCACTGTGTTGACATCGCAGGGGTCGCAAGTTCAATCCTTGCCGCGTCCACCAGATTTCTTTGATGAAATCCAAAACAGCCATGCTTTAGAGCAGAGGCTGTTTTTTTTTGAAAATTGTGCCCTCAAGAGGGTGCGTTAAAGAATACACTGTCCTTATTCTTAGGGCAGTGGCTATTATTATTTCGTATTTTTCGGATAGTCTTCTAGGAATGGTGCCCCCGAGAGGATTCGAACCTCCGGCCTGCGGTTTAGGAAACCGTCGCTCTATCCTACTGAGCTACGGGGGCAAACATTGCCTCTCTATAGTTTTACAAACCAGTCGTCAATATGAAGATAAAATACAATAATTTATCAATAATATTGACAAATTATTTAGAATTTAAAGTAAAATTTTTCTTAATGTTTAAAATTTTATGTATCTTATTCTTCAACATTAAATATTTTCATTAAAATAAGACCAGATATTATCAATAAAATTGATAAAATGCGAAAGAAATTTACTGGTTCTTTAAGCAGTATTATGCCTGCGATAAAGCTACCTATTGTACCAATACCTGTCCAAATTGCATAAGCACTTCCTAAGGGCAGCGTTTTCATTGACCACGACAATAAACCAAAACTGGCAAACATGGTAATAAACATAATGATCGTCGGAAGTAATCGGGTAAATCCTTGCGATTGCTTCATAAAATAAGCCCACACGACTTCTAACAAACCGGCAATCACTACCAAAATCCATGCCATGCAAAATTCTCTTAAGATTTAAGATGAGAGCGCTGATTTAAATTATTTAAACGGTGAGGTCTATTTTATAGCTTACTAACCTTGTTAGCAGCTTTTGATAAACCGTCAGGCAGACGTTTTGCTAACAGATGAGCAATTTCTTTCTTAGAATTTTTCATATCTATAGAGGATAATAAATTTTCAAACATATCGGTTAGAAGCGTTTCATCTGGTAAAGCGATATTCATTTGAACAAATTGGATCGGAACGGGCTGATTTTTAATCGCAGAAATTTCAGTCTCTGCTTCATAGGTTGTTAATCCTGCCAATATAAAGACATCTGCCGGATCAATATTGTGGCGCATTAAAACCGTTGCCAATTTTCGACTTAACTCTATTGGTAAATAATTTTTCTTAAATCTGTTCATATCCTCGTAAAAAGCATAGCTGGAAGGTGGCATACCTAAAGCCTCGGCAAGAGCTCTTATTGTGATGGGCGGATCGGCTGCTTTTCGCAGCAATTTCAATTTCTTGCATGGAGATAGCATGGTAGCACAATGCGAATAATTCCTCCTAAGTCTCTGCAAAATATTGGTTGTTTTGCATATTAAAATTTAATACAAAATTTTATGAAATAATGGTTATCGTTTTAACCAATTTTTCGTGAAGTTATCATAAAAACGGTTTGTCATAATGGATATAAATTTGCTTGAGTAAGGTGGCATGGAAAATAAAAAAAAACTGAACTATGAAGAAAATCTTCGAATTGAGACAGATAGAAGTCTAAAAAATAACTTAGTTGAAAGTAGAAGTTACTGGTTGGAACGCTCTATTGCTTTAGGAGGCGATTCTGTAGAAATTATTATGCGAGCGGACCTTTTTTACAGTTATGCCCTATATGGAGATTTACCTTAAAAAGGTTAATCTTATTAATGATCTGCTGGTACAGGCAAATAATGTTCAAGAAATATAAAACTGTGATGGTAAGCTTCTAACCAATGGTGATGAAGCAGGAATCCATGACGTTCATTAGGAAAGCTTATATCTTCATGACGTATAGCGTGAATCTTTAACTGTTTTGCTAATTCTTCCGATTGATAAAATGGGACATTGTGATCATCATCGCCGTGAATCAAAAGAATAGGTGAATGCCATTTATTAAGGCTAGATAAAGGGGATGATTGCCACATATCCTCACGCGCTTTTGCCTGCTCTTCTGGGGAAAATATATCAGGGGGAGGGCGCAGCATGTTGTGAACTCCGTGAAAATCGATACCCACTTTAAAAAGGTCGCTGTTACGCGCAAGTGCTAGGGCAGTTAAATACCCGCCCCAACTGCCTCCCCATAAGGCGATATGATTGCTATCAACATCTTTTCGTGCCTGTAGATAATGGGCAGCGCCCAAAATATCCTGATATTCGCTGGCTCCTTGACGACCTGTTTCCGGTGCTTCTCTATAATCATGCCCGTAACCCGTGCCGCCACGGTAATTCACACTTAAAATATTATACCCTTTTGTTGTCAGCCACTGATTAAAAATATAGGCATTTTCATAATAATGAAGCGCAGGAAAGCCCGCTAACATTTGTCGGCGTGGGCCGCCATGAATAAAGATGACGGTGGGGTAAGCCTGTTTTTTTAACGGACTATGGGCTGGAAAGAATTGAGCATAGACGGTCTTTCCGTCTTCGGCAGGAAATCTAACCGTTTCAGGGTGGCTAAAAATATTTTTAGCTAATTCGGACTTGTCTTCTTTGACCAAGGAAAAAAATTGTTTCTGCTCAACGCGAACAGGATAGGGCGGTTCAAAAATATTACTGACTAAAGCGGCTAATTGATCCTTGGCTAGAACCGGTTGAAAAGCGAGTGCGCGAGAATCCCCCAAAAGTTGTTGCTTTTCAGAAGAAAGAGACCTTTCCCATAATTGATAACGATCGCTATTTTCAGTATTAGACGTATAAATCAGGCGATTTTGAGTGTTATCAACAAGAAATTGTTCAACTTCAAAATCCCCCCTTGTCAGTAGTCTGACCTCTTCAGATTGAAGGTTCAGGCTATAAACATGCAGCCAGCCGTCTTTCTCCCAAGGAAAAATGAGCGCATTTTTATCGGTCCAGAAAAGATTTTGATGGCGTGTGCCCGCATAGACATTCCCACGCCCAGAAGAGGCCTTCCACTGTTCAGTCAGAGAACCTTTTTCCAGATCAGCGATCATAATAGACCACCAACCACTGCTTTGCTGAGAAGAGATAGAGGCAGTTAAGGGCGTTGGGGGTAAGCCATAAGCGCGAATAAACGCTACTTTTTTGTTATCAGGCGAAAAAACCGGAAATAAATCATTTCCAAGCGCAGAAGGCAGATAGGTCAGCTTGTCCATTGATAAATCATAGAGTGCAATAAAACTATGATCTGTTCGATCATCAGTAAACACTAAGTGCTTACCATCAGAAGACCAACTTAACGAGCGGATGTGCCCTTTAACAGTTAGTAATTTTCGGGGTGGGGAAGCCTCTTTTAAGGATTGCTGCCATAATTGGTCTTGAGAGACATAGACTAATTGGCTGTTATCGGGTGAAAAAACGGGTTGATAACCTATCGCTATGGTTTTTTCTGTAGCTTGTTCAAGATCGACAAGATGGATTGTCGGTTGCGGCGGCGCTGGTTCAAATGTGGGATTGGGCGGAGGATCATCTGGAAATTCGGGATCGCCACCGCGTACATAGGCTAACAAACGGTCATCTGGTGAAAACCGAACGTTATAAATAGCCTGCCCATCATCCTTTTTATAATGAGCAAGAATAGAGAACAACGGTAACTTTGAAGGGTGTGGATCAGCGCCACTGATTATAAGCTGATGTTGCCCCGCTTGGTAGCGGACAAAAGCCCATTGTTCATGGCGATAGGCTCCCGTAAGCTGGCTATATTGGGGCATAGCCATAAGCTGATCCAAATCTTCCGTTTGGTTAGCTTCCCTAGGGGATTGCTTCGAGGTGGTAAAAGTCACCTCCGCGCAGGATGCTACTGAAGAGATAGAAATTAAAAAAAGAAAAAAGACCAGAGAAAAGGCATTTTGCCCTAAAAATTGAAAAGATTGATGTGGCCTTGAAGATAAGGGCAAAAGCATTCCCAAGATGCCTTCTGAAAAAATTCAGGATACAAAAATGAAGTGATAATACCCCAATATTTTAAATGATTTTGATGATCTTTAAATTTCATTCCGGCCTGATAGAAATCAAACCGGAATGAAAGATATTATTAATCGTCAATCTCGTATGCCTTTAAAGCGCCTGATAGATACATACTACACGCTTTAATACGGCTTAATTTTCCAGAACTGGTACGCGGTAAAGAACGGGGCGGTACTAACTCAATAATACAACGCATCCCCATAATCGTCCGTACTTTTTCGCTTATCTGGGTATGGAGTTTCTTTCTCTCGATGGGATCTGACATTCGGCATTGGACAAGTACGGTGGGCACTTCTTCACCAGAATCCGTCGTAATCGCAAAAGCAGCAATGTCGCCGCCCTTAAAACCGGGTAATTGCTCGACAGCCCATTCAATATCCTGAGGCCAATAGTTACATCCATTGACAATAATCATATCCTTGGCGCGGCCAACAATATAAATATAACCTTCGGACATATATCCCATATCGCCGGTATCAAGCCAACCATCCACCAGACAAGCCTTGGTGGCCGCTTCGTCACGGAAGTAGCCACTCATAATGCCGGGGCCTTTGACCCAAACCTGTCCGACACTTCTATCCGGTAATTCTTCCCCTTTATCATTACGAATAGAAATAATCGTATCGCGCACAGGTCTACCGCAATTAACGATAGCACGATAACGCTCGGGCTGATCCGGATCATTTTGGGTTGTACCGGAAAGCAGACTTTCTTTGACCATTTCAACCCGGATACCTTCGTTCAAAGGCATCAAAGAGACGGCTAATGTTGCTTCTGCTAAACCATAAGAAGGCATAAACGCTTTTGGATTGAAGCCTGCTTCTGAAAAGGCATCGACAAATTTTTGCATGACATCGGGTCTGATCATGTCAGCGCCGTTTCCGGCTACCCGCCAACGGGAAAGATCAAAACGATCGACGGCTTTTGTCTGGCTGGACATGCGACGCGCACAAATATCATAACCAAAAGTCGGAGAATAACTGATAGTACGCCCTTTGTTACGGGTAATTAAATCCAGCCATGCTAAAGGACGCCGTGCAAAGTCATTGGTCTTTAGGTAATCCGTTGAAACCTGATTAGCCATAATCGACAGCATACAGCCGACCAAGCCCATATCATGATACCAAGGCAACCATGATATACAGCGATCATTATCCTGCATATTCATGCCAAAACCATGGGCTGATAAATTACTTAATAAGGCTTCATGGGTGATGATAACCCCATGCGGAAACCGTGTAGACCCGCTAGAATATTGAAGATAGGCTATGTCTTCTTTTTTAGCCTTGGGTAATTCAACAACATCAGCCTCTTCTAAGGACAGATCTTCCCATGCAACAGCAGGCACCCCATTCAGGAATGCGGCTTTTTCTGCAAACTCTGCCAATTCTTTAGGATAGGCGATTAAAGCAGGGTCACTACTTTTTAATTGAATAGCGAGCTGTTCAATATAGGCCTCTTTTCCCCCAAAAGACGTTGGTAAAGGTAAGGGAACTGGCCAAATACCTGCATAGACAGCCCCAAAAAACAAGGCTGCAAATTCAGGACAGGTTTCTGCAATCAGTGCCAATCGGCTTCCGGGTTTAATACCACGGGCGATAAGCTTTGATGCAACGATTAAGGCATCTGAACGCACTTCGCTAAAAGGATAGGGCTTTATCAAAGTCCCGCGCGCATCGTGAAAATTCATACCTTTCGTGGTCAGCGCTGCATAATCCAGTGCTTCACCAAGCGTTGAAAAGTCACATCTACGACGCTCTATCCTATCATCATTTGTAGGCGTAGGTAATAAAACAGGTTTTTCATCACCCACGGCAATTTTTTTTCCGACCAAAGTCGACAACGCTTTATTCCTCCCCGGGGCATGCTCTTTGGAGTATGCTGTCAGACAATATATCCCGCCCTAGTCCCGGGATAATAACTGTTCAATTCTTTATCAAACTATGACAGAGACGCAAGCCGTGCCACAAAACTTAAAGAATAAACAGCCAAAACCTCTTGATGAAATTTTGTTACAGCAACTCGCTTTATATTATGTCGGACGCTATGCCACATCTTCGAAAAAATTATCAGATTATTTAAAGCGCAAAATAAATCAATCAGGATGGATTGGTAAAAAAGCGCCCAATATTGAAGCTATTATTCTACATTGTACGAATTTAGGCTATATCAATGATCCTTTATTTGCCGAAATGAAACTTTCTGCCTTAATGCGGCGGGGGTACGGCATGAGGCGCATAAAGGCTAGTTTAAAAATCGCAGGTATTGATGAAAAGATTATTGCGAGTCTCACAGAAAAAAACGAGCTTTCAGATAGCGATCATTTTTTAGAAACAGCTATTAGTTATGCCCAAAAAAGACGGCTAGGGCCATTTTATCTAAAAGATGATCGAGATGATATAAAAGTAAAACGACGACATTTTGCGGCTATGATAAGAGCGGGACATAGTGAGGATGTTATCGCTAAAGTTTTTAAGATAGATATTCATGAAGCTGAATTTTAATTTAAGTAGGCAAGGGGATACCTGTTTTTTTTACGGCCTCACAAAGATCAGATTCTATACATCGGAGGCAAGCGGGTTTTCGCGCTTTACAAGTATAACGGCCAAAAAGAATAAGCCAGTGATGGGCATGTAACCGATATTTATCAGGCGTAATCACTTCCAGCTTGTTTTCAACTGCTCTTACATCTTTTCCCGGCGCCAAACCTGTCCGATTAGCGACCCGAAAAATATGCGTATCTACAGCAATTGTAGGCTGTCCAAAAGCAACATTCAAAACGACTAAAGCCGTTTTCCGTCCGACCCCCGGTAATGCCTCCAAGGCTTTTTGATCTTCTGGAACTTGCCCTCCATATTGATCTACCAAGATATGAGAAAGCGCCATAATATTTTTAGCTTTATTGTTATAAAGCCCGATAGATCGGATAAACTCTTTAAGACGCGATTCCCCCAGCGCGACCATCTGTTGCGGGGTATCTACAAACGCAAAAAGGGGTTCTGTCGCCTTATTAACGCTGACATCTGTTGCCTGTGCCGACAAGACGACCGAAACTAATAACGTATAAGGATTTTTAAAAACGAGTTCAGAACGAGGGTTCGGATTATCCTTGGCTAAGCGTCGATAAAACTCTTCAATATCATCAGGTGTCATAGACCTAGGACATCTTTCATTTGATAGAGCCCTGCAGACTGATGGGTTAACCACAAAGCGGCTTTTAATGCACCGCGTGCAAAGATAATCCGACTTTCAGCACGATGACCCAATTCAATACGTTCGCCTTCATTGGCAAAAACGACCATATGATCACCGGCTACCGAGCCGCCTCTTAAACTGGCAAAACCGATCGAACCGGTTTTTCTGGGCTCGGTCGCAGGACAACGCTGTAAATCCGCAATATCTTCCAATTTTTCACCGCGGCCCTCGGCTGCGGCCCGTCCTAGTAATAAGGCGGTACCTGATGGGGCATCTTTCTTGTGACGATGATGCATCTCAACGATTTCAATATCCCAGTCCGAGCCTAATTTTGCCGCCGCTTGTTCGACAAGCGCTGCCAGCATATTAACACCCAACGACGTATTTGCGGCGACAATTACCGGAATATGTTTAGCTGCTTGTTGAATGAACTGATGATCTTCATCACTAAGCCCTGTTGTTCCGATAACTATAGGCTTTTTATATTGAAGAGCGGCTTCAACGTTAGTATTCAGAGCCTTAAAGGCAGAAAAATCGATGAGAACATCTGAGGCTTCCGCTAAAGAAGTGCTATTTTTATAATCACCGAAAACAGCGCCTTGGCTTCCAATACCGCCTAATAGATTGACTTCGACTTGCTGGGCAGCGGCTTCTTGAATAGCTTTACCCATACGGCCGGCAGCACCAATCAAACCAATCTTTATTTTTGTTTCGTCTGCCATAAGATTATCCCTTCCTATGAAAAACGCGTTTATCTTTTAGGATAAGATTACCCGCGGCCAAATCTTTTAAGGCTTCAGCATAAATGCGATGCTCTTGCTTTAAGACACGATGGGCGAGCGTTTCTTCGGTATCCTCATCTAAAACAGGCACAGAAGCTTGAGCAATAATAGGGCCTGCATCCAATTCAGCCGTTACAAAATGCACCGTACAACCGTGAAGTTTAACACCTGCATCCAAAGCCCGTTGATGCGTATCAAGACCCGTAAAGCTTGGTAAAAGAGCAGGGTGAATATTCAACATTCGGCCTTCCCATGCCGCAACAAATTCAGGCGTTATGATCCGCATATAGCCTGCTAAAACGACAATGTCAGCATTAGCAGCCTTAAGAATATCCAAAACTTTACGATCATAAGCGGCGCGCCCCCCATGACCACGATGATCAAGAATGGCTGTTTCAATGCCCGCTTTTTTAGCAGTTTCCAAGCCTTTTGCTTCAGCAATATTAGAAAAAACCAAAGTGATCTGATAAGGGCAATCGGGATGTTTGGAAGCCTCGATTAAGGCTTCCATATTAGATCCACGTCCTGAAATCAGAACGGCAACACGCTTTTTCTTACTCGCCTCAAGCATGATGGGTCGCCTCCCACGGGTGTTCACTCGCCCAGCTTCCTGCTTTTCCAAAGACGGTGCACCCTTTTTGACCTTGTTCGATTGTCCCGATTTTTGCCACGACCTCTCCAGCATTTTGCAGCGATTTCATAACTTTATCGGCCTCTTCTGGACGGACAATAACGGCCATGCCAATACCACAGTTAAAGGTGCGTGCCATTTCAGCCTGATCAAGGCTTCCTTCTTGCTGCAAGAAGGCCATCAATGCGGGTTGTTCCCAGCTGGAAGCATCAATGCGGGCATGCAAATTTTCTGGCAAAATACGGGGAATATTCTCAAGCAAGCCGCCGCCAGTAATATGAGCTAAAGCGGCAATGACGCCTTGACGAATAAGCGGCAATAGCGATCGGACGTAAATGCGGGTTGGCGTCATTAAGACATCAATCAGCAAGGACTCTTTTTTGAAAGGGGCCGGAGTATTTAAATCCCATTTTTGCCCTTCGGCTAATTTTCTGACCAGTGAAAAACCGTTAGAGTGCACACCCGAAGACGCTAAACCTAAAATAATATCGCCCGCTTGGACGCGACCGGCTTCCAATACCTGTGAACGTTCTACGGCACCGACTGAAAAACCTGCAAGATCATAATCACCATCGGCATAAAGACCCGGCATTTCTGCTGTCTCTCCCCCGATTAAAGCGCACCCCGCTATTTTACAGCCTTCTGCAATGCCAGCGATGACGCGTTCTGCCAAAGCCGGATCCAGATGACCTGAAGCAAAATAGTCTAAAAAGAATAAAGGTTCGGCACCTTGGACAATCAGGTCATTGACACACATCGCGACAAGGTCAATGCCTACATAGTCATGGCGGTTGCTGGTAATGGCTAATTTTACCTTAGTCCCGACACCATCATTGGCAGCGACGAGTAAAGGATCATGGAAGCCTGCGGCTTTTAAATCGAAAAAGCCGCCGAAGCCGCCCAGATCTGCATTAGCCCCTGCTCTCGCTGTCGCGCGGGCAAGGGGGGCAATCGCTTTGACCAGTGCATTACCGGTTGCAATGGAAACGCCGGCATCGGCATAGCTATATTTTTGCTTGCTTTCTGTAGTCATGAAAGACAGCCCTACACCATCAGACTTGGATTTCTAGACCGAACTGTTCAAAAGGTTGAATGTGAAGCGGAGATTATCATTTTTTTACGGAATTTTCCGTTATTATTTTCGGGCGTTGCTGGTCATAGTGGGAAGCTATCAGCTATCCTTTATGCCGCTTTATGCTCAACTTGAACCCGGAGATAGAGGTATCCCTCCTGTAGAAACGACTGAAAATCTTTTGGTTTCCGGCCTTAGAGTGGATGTTAGCGCATCATCGGGAGAAACGGCGCGGCTGATCGGTTGGCGTCTGGCCGAAAGACGAGCTTGGCAGTTATTATGGGCGAAACGAAACGACTTTGATCGGGACGAAACCTTAAAAGATTCTGAAACGCCTTTTTCCGATCGGAAACTTGATTCGATCGTTTCTTCCATTGTGGTCGAAAAAGAAGAAATTGGCCCGAATCGTTATATTGCGACGTTGGGTGTTGAATTTGATCGTGCGCGAGGGGGGGCCTTGTTAGGTCTCAGGAAAGATCGGCATCGCTCTCCCCCTATGTTGTTGGTTCCTGTAACATGGACAGCGGGAGCACCCATTAGCTTTGAATGGCGCAATGCGTGGCAGAAAGCATGGGCCGAATTCAAGACGATCCACAGCCATATTGCTTATATTCGGCCAACAGGTGATAACCTTGATCCGATATTGCTTAATACAACCCAATTAGGCAGTCATAATAAAGCGCAGTGGCAAAGTATTTTAGAGCAATATGGGGCTAGTGGTCTTTTAGTCCCAGAAATTCACATTCATTATAGTTGGCCAAACGGGCCTGTATCGGTTCTTTTCTTAGCTAAATATGGTATTGATCAAAAAATACTGGCACGGTTTACTTTGAAATCAACCTCGGATGATAATCTTCCTATGTTGTTAAAAGCGGGTGTTGAGCATATAGATGCTATCTATATGATGGCTTTATTTGGCGGGAATCTCGGAGATGATCAAACCTTCATTTCGATTGAAGCGCCCGCTTCCGAAGTGGCTACCTTTACCCAAAAAATAATGACTAAACCGGTTGAGAGCTATAATCAAAATCCACCTGTGAAAAATACGGATCACGCTAACCCAATACCTGTTGTAAAAAGAAAGGTGGCGCCCTTGGCGCCCACGCCCTGATCAATGAATACTTTTCCTCCTATCACCCAGATGGCGTTGCCTCTGATCTGGCCAGAACCAGAAAATGATGGAGACTTTATTGTTAGTGCCGCTAATCATATTGCGGTTGAACAGCTTCGTTTATGGCAGCAATGGCCGGTAAAATCGGCGCTTTTAACCGGGATGCGAAAATCGGGCCGTAGCCTTTTAGGCCGGCTTTTTGTAGCGCGCACAGGGGGGGAATTAATTGATAATGCAGAAAAGCATTCCGAAGAGTCTATTTTTCACGCATGGAATCGGGCTGAAAGATTAAAACGTCCTTTATTAGTCATTGCAGATCAGCCACCACCGCTTTGGAAAATCAAGCTTCCAGATTTAAGGTCACGTATGATTGCCAGTCCGCATCTTAGTTTGAATTCGCCTGACGAAGCCTTGATTGCAGCGTTGATTGAACGACGGTTGGGACGACGGGGGTTGGCTGTATCTTCTGAAATACTGGAATGGGTGACCCCGCGCATAGAACGTAATTATATTATGGTTCTGGATTGGATTGATAAACTTGATCAAGCGGCCTTAAAGCGTCGAGGCCCTCTGACTTTAAACGTTGTACGTGCTGTTATGATGGGACAAATGATTACTGACATAGAAAAATAAAGATATATTTCTGATGGGTGAAATTCTGGGATAAAAATTGCGGATATAGAGAGAAATTTTAAAAAATTTTTGCTATTTAAAGCGGTGTCTTATTTTTTTAAAACAAACTTATCATGCTGTCATTCAATCAAAATACCCCTGCATAAAGAATCGAAAAAAGCGGCTTTGTACTCTTGAGGATAAAAGCCAATCCGGTTCATCCGATCCGCTACTGATGGAAGAGAATAACATGGCCACTATCGCTGAACTCCCTCTAAATGAACGCTTTTTTAATCGGGAACTCTCATGGCTTTCCTTTAACCATCGTGTATTGGAAGAAGCGTGTAATAAAGTTCATCCGCTTCTTGAAAGACTTCGCTTTCTTTCGATTTCGGGTAACAATCTTGATGAATTTTTTATGGTGCGCGTTGCTGGTCTAAAAGGGCAACAAGTTCAAAGTCTAAACGCCTATTCCAATGATGGTATGACCATTGGTCAACAGCTTGAATCTTTGACCGCCAGTACGCGTGAACTCATGGCTAATCAGCAGGATTGTTGGCATGGTCTCTGTCATGAAATGAGAAGTGCCGGTATTCATGTTCTAAGCATGGATGAAATCGAAGGTGAAGATGCCAAGATATTAGAAAATCATTTTCGGGAACAGGTTTTCCCTGTATTGACCCCTCAAGCGCTTGATCCCGCGCATCCTTTTCCTTTTATTCCCAATAAAGGCTTTAGCCTCGTTTTTGATCTGGTGCGGCAGGCGGATAAAATTCCGGTGCGGGAATTGGTCATGATCCCGTCAACGTTACCCCGTTTTGTGCGTTTACCATCCGGCCAAAGCTCTGTTACTAAACCCGCGCGTTATGTGGCAGTAGAAACCTTGATAAGGCGTTTTGTTTCAATTTTGTTCCCCGGGTTTGATGTAATACGCCATGGCGCATTCCGTCTTATTCGGGATAGTGACATCGAATTTCAAGAAGAAGCAGAAGATCTTGTCCTTTCTTTCCATTCTGCCTTAAAAATGCGCCGTAAAGGGCGTGTTATCCAGCTGGAAATGGAAAAGGATATGCCCCATGACCTTGAAAAATTAGTGTGTGATGAAATTAGCGGGGACGCTATTCTTTTCCAGAGCAGTGGTTTTTTAGCTATTTCAGATCTGGGGCAGTTGGTTGAAGAAGATCGTCCCGATTTAAAATTTGCGCCTTTTACACCCCGTTTTCCTGAAAGAATTATGGAATATGGTGGTGATTGTTTTGCCGCCATTCGGGCAAAAGATATCATCGTTCACCATCCCTACGAAACTTTTGATGTTGTTCTTGCTTTTTTACAGCAAGCGGCGGCTGATCCTGATGTTGTCGCCATCAAACAAACCCTTTATCGGGCGGGCAAACAATCTGCCGTTATTCGTTCGCTGGTCGATGCCGCCGATGCTGGAAAATCTGTTACGGCATTAGTCGAATTAAAAGCCCGTTTTGACGAAGAGCAAAATTTAAAATGGGCAACCCAGTTAGAACGGGCAGGGGTTCAGGTCGTTTATGGTTTTATTGACTGGAAAACCCATGCCAAAGTTTCCATGGTGGTACGCCGTGAAGGAAACAGCTATAGAACCTATTGCCATTTTGGTACGGGTAATTATCACCCTGTAACCGCGCGTATTTATACGGATCTCAGCTTTTTTACGGCGGATCAACGTGCCGGTCGGGATGCTGCACAGCTCTTTAATTATGTGACGGGCTATATTGAACCGCCTCATTTAGAAATGCTTGCCTTATCCCCTCATGGTTTGCGGGATAAATTACAAAAATTGATTGAGGCCGAAGTCGCGCATGTTAAAGCGGGACGTCCGGGTGTCATCTGGGCCAAACTGAACTCGCTTGTCGATCCAGCTATTATTGAAAGCCTTTATCGGGCTTCTCAAGCCGGGGTGCATATCGACTTGATTATAAGAGGTATCTGTTGCCTCAGACCTCAGGTTCCGGGTCTTTCTGATAATATTCGGGTAAAATCAATTGTTGGCCGCTTTCTTGAGCATAGTCGCATAGTCTGTTTTGGTAACGGTAAAGCTTTGCCGAATAAGGATGCACTGGTTTTTATTTCCTCAGCTGATTGGATGCAGCGTAATTTTGACCGGCGGGTTGAAACCTTGGTTCCTATCGAAAATCCGACAGTCCATGCGCAAGTATTAGATCAGATTATGGTCGCTAATCTTTTGGATAGCGAACAAAGCTGGCGGCTACTTCCTGATGGGCGCTATGAACGTATTAAAGATACCGAACATCGGTTTAATCTTCATCATTACTTTATGACAAATCCTTCGCTTTCAGGACGGGGAACAGCTTTAATTGAAGGCAAGATACCCAAATTAAGCCTTCATGAAGAAATATAAGATATAATCTTTATTATATTTTTTCCTTTAAAGCGTTGTTATATGCCCTAATGGGTATCGATTAGTAATAATGTTATAATTTCTGGTAAATTTTTTACCAGAAATTATCGGGGCGGTATAAGGGTTGTGGCTCTTGTTTCACTGCCTAGTTTCATAGCGAACAGTTTATACGGATTTTTTTATAATGCTGAATGCAAGGCAGGCCACTGCGGATTCCTTTTTCCCTCAACAAAGGCGTTGGTGTAATACTGGGCCGATAGGGATTATTGATATTGGTTCCAACTCAATCCGTTTAGTCGTCTATGATCAGCTTACGCGCACACCCCGTATTTTATTCAATGAAAAAGTGGCGGCCCAGCTTGGGCGGAATATTCCTATTAATGGGAATATTGATGATGAAGCCATTGCCCGCGCGTTAGATGGACTAAAACGCTTCTGGGAACTCTCAAAGGCGATGAAATTAAGTTCTTTGCGCACAGTCGCAACGGCGGCGATAAGAGATGCCGAAAATGGCAACGTAGTATTAGAGGCCATAAAAGCAATTGGGCTAAAAGTAGAGGTTTTATCCGGTGAAGAAGAGGGCCAAGGGTCTGGCTATGGTGTTATATCCGCTATGCCTGATGCAAACGGTATCGTCGGCGATCTCGGCGGTGGTAGTTTAGAGCTTATACGGATTGAAAATGGAAAAGTCGGCGAGCGTATTTCCTTTCCTTTTGGGGTTCTTCGAATTGCAGATATTCGTAAAAAAAATCGTAATGCCCTCGATCGGGCTGTCGCCGAAGCTTTTAAAAAAGCAAGTTGGTTAAAAGAGGCTAAAAATCTACCTTTTTATATGGTCGGTGGTGCATGGCGCTCTTTGACACGATTGGATCTTTACGCAACTCGTTACCCGATTCCCGTCTTACATAACTATATTATGGGTAGAGATCGTCCGACTAAGTTATTGCGTATAATTCAACGTCACAATCCTAAAAAATTAAGAAATAAGGCGGGCATCTCTTCTTCCCGTATCGGGCAATTATCCGATGCTGCCGCTTTATTATCGGTTGTTAGTCGGCAACTGAATAGCAAGCATCTTGTGACCTCTGTTTATGGTCTGCGGGAAGGTCTGCTGTATCTTGGCTTGGATAAAGAAACCCAAAAACTCGATCCTCTAATCTGGAGTGCGAATCAACGCGGCGAGGCTTCAGGCCGATTCTATCAGCAAGGTGAAACGCTTTATAATTGGATGACACCGCTTTTTATCGATGAGCTACCTGCTTACCATCGTTTGCGCCATGCGGCGTGTTTATTGGCCGATACGGCATGGCAAATTAATCCCGATTTTCGGGCAGAACAAATTCTAAGTATTATTCTACATGGGCGTTGGGTCGGGCTGGATGCCCGAGGACGTGCTTTGATTGGGGAAGCGCTGGCTACCAGTTATGACGGCACTATGGATAAAAAGGTGGTCAATAACCTGCTAACGGAAGAAGACAGAATTCGCGCTTTTCGTTGGGGTAAGGCTATTCGCCTAGGTATGCGTTTATCAGCAGGCGTTACTTCAACCTTAAAAGAAAGTCGTATTATTCGCCGTGATAATCAGGTTATTCTACAGTTTTATGGAAATCACAGGCTTAATGGCGAGACTGTTGGCCGCCGATTAAAAGCACTGGCGCATAGTTTCAACGCAACGGAGGCCGTAGAATTTTTTTAAAAAAAAGCTTTGATCTTCGCCTTTAAGAAAAATTTCTTATTCAAGATTAAGACCAAAGCTGCAAAACTGCGCATTTTCTATTTCACGCATTCTCAATCATGGTCATTACCACTTTATTTTTTTGAACGCTAAAAGCCATTTTCCCTTCAATCAGGGCCAAGGCATCTTTTCCGAAAAGCTCATAACGCCATCCTGTCAAAATGGGCATATCTTCCCTCTGACCAGCGATAAGAGCATCAATATCATCACTTCTGGCTATCAAACGGGCGGCTACTTCTGCATCGCGGGCCCGCACTTTTAAAAGTAACTTTAGTAAATCCGCGATCATGGCCCCGTCTTTACCGATGCCCCCCTTTTTATCGCCGCGATTAGGGATTTCTTCAGGTTTTAAAGGGGTTGCCTCCTTTAAGGCGGACATCAAACGTTGACCAATATCGTTATTGCCCCAATTACCTGAAAGGCCTCGAACTTTTATCAGTTCTTGCTGGCGGCGTGGGGGATGGGCGGCTAGGTCGGCCAAGGTTTCATCTTTGGCAATGCGTCCACGCGGTAAATTTTTCTCCTGGGCTTCATATTCTCGCCATGCAGCCAAGGCCTTCAATCGCCCTAAAGTATCCGATTTACGATTGGGTATTCTTATTCTTAGCCATGATTTTTCAGGATCATTGATATATTGTTCAGGATCAGCCAACCGTTCCATTTCCTGATTTAACCAATCCCCGCGTCCTTTCTCGCGCAGTTCATTCAGTAACATAGGAAATAAAGTAGCGAGATGGGTTACATCTCCAATGGCATAATCTAATTGACGACGATCCAAGGGACGGCGTGACCAGTCGGTAAAACGCGCCCCTTTATCTAATTTTATAGAGAGGTAATGTTCTACCAGATTGGAATAACCAACCTGTTCCCCGACTCCAAGTGCCATAGCGGCAATCTGGGTATCAAAAAGGGGGAAGGGCATTTTCCCTGTATGATGGTGGACAATCTCAAGATCTTGGCCACCAGCATGAAAAACTTTAAGAAGCTGTTCATTATTGACCAACAAATCAGTAAGAGGGGTCATATCCAGGCCGTTAGCCAGTGGATCAATGGCCGCGGCTTCTTTATCATCCGCGATCTGAATCAGGCATAACTCCGGCCAATAGCTGTTTTCCCGAATAAATTCGGTATCAATGGCAACGAAGTCAGCCCGAGATAATCGGGCGCAAAGAGCGGCTAGCGTTTCGCTATCTGAAATAAGAGGATGAATCTGCATTAGCCTACTCATAACCGGATTGTGTGCCTTGACAAAGACAAGCTGTCCGAGCGAAGCGCCACAGTAAACAAAAATCTAGTGCAATCAGGAAATTTAATTCATGCATGCCTATCGCAGCCATACTTGTTCAGCCCTTCGACGTACCGATGTCGGTGCGCGCGTCCGCCTTTCTGGTTGGGTGCATCGCAAACGCGATCATGGTGGGTTACTCTTCGTCGATCTTCGCGACCACTATGGTTTAACGCAAATCGTAGCCGATAGTGATTCGGCGGTTTTTGCCGAATTAGACCGTTTACGACTCGAATCGGTTATCACCGTTACGGGCGAAGTTGTCGAAAGAGCACCGGAAGTTATCAATCCTAACCTCAAAACAGGTGAAATTGAAATTCGGGCTTCAGAAATCGAAGTCCAGTCCTCTGCCCAAGAATTACCTTTACCGGTAGCCGGTGAAGCGGATTATCCTGAAGATATTCGTTTACGGTATCGTTATCTTGATCTTCGTCGGGACAGATTACATCGCAATATTGTCTTACGCTCTAATGTCATTGCCAGCTTGCGCCGCCGGATGATTGATCAGGGTTTTACCGAATATCAAACCCCGATTCTAACGGCTTCCAGTCCAGAAGGGGCGCGTGATTATTTGGTACCTAGCCGTGTCCATCCGGGCAAATTTTATGCATTGCCGCAAGCACCACAGATGTTCAAACAGCTGCTGATGGTCGCCGGTTTTGATCGTTATTTCCAAATTGCGCCTTGTTTTCGTGATGAAGATGCCCGTGCTGATCGTTCGCCGGGTGAATTTTATCAGCTCGATTTTGAAATGAGCTTTGTCACGCAAGAAGATGTTTTTGCAGCGATCGAGCCGGTTTTAGCGGGTGTTTTTGATGAATTTGGCGAAGGTAAAACGGTTACCCCAGCGCCGTTTCCACGCATAGCTTATCGGGATGCCATGTTATATTATGGTTCTGATAAGCCGGATCTCCGTAATCCCCTTAAAATTAGTGATGTCAGCGAGCATTTTCGCGATTCGGGTTTTGGATTATTTGCCGGAATCGTCGCCAAAGGGGGCGTGGTGCGCGCAATTCCTGCGCCTAAGGCCGGTGAGCGTAGCCGTAAATTTTTTGATGACATGAATGTTTGGGCCCGTGACGAAGGTTTTGCCGGTCTGGGATATATCAATATTAAAAATGGCGAAGCAGGCGGCCCGATTGCGCGTAATTTGGGTGAAGAAGCGACTAAAAAACTTTTAGAAGCCTTGAATCTTGGTCCCAATGACGGCGTTTTCTTTGCGGCTGGTAAAGAAAGCGAAGCCGCACGACTGGCTGGCGCTGCCCGCAACCGTGTCGGCGAATTATTGGAATTGATTGAAAAGGATAGCTTCCGTTTCTGCTGGGTTGTTGATTTCCCTATGTTTGAATATGATGAAGAAGCCAAACAGGTCATTTTCAGCCATAATCCTTTTTCTATGCCACAGGGCGGTATGGAAGCCTTGGAAACCAAAGATCCACTCGATATTCTGGCCTATCAATATGATATTGTCTGTAATGGTATTGAGCTTTCATCAGGGGCTATCCGTAATCACCGACCGGATATTATGTACAAAGCCTTTGAAATCGCTGGATATGATCAGGCTATGGTTGATGAAAATTTTGCCGGCATGATTAATGCTTTCAAATATGGTGCACCGCCTCATGGTGGCGCGGCACCGGGTGTTGACCGAATGGTCATGCTGCTGGCTGGTGAACCAAATATCCGCGAAGTCGTTGTATTTCCTATGAACCAAAAAGCCGAAGACTTGATGATGGGTGCCCCTGCTGCGGTCAGTGAGCGTCAGCTTCGGGAATTATCTCTCCGTATCGCGACTAAGCCGACTATACAGAAAGGCAGTTCTCAAAAGGCTTAAAGTAAGACTGAACTTTTAAAAGGATAATACCGCTATGCCCATCAATCTTGCCGATTACGAACAGGGAAAATCCTTCAACGGTGATTATGATAAAGCTCTGGCGCAACTTCAAAAAAGGTTGTCGCATATTCTGGTGGCTTATATCGTCTATCGTCGGCGAGCGATTGTCGTGTTCGAAGGAACAGATGCAGCGGGCAAGAGCGGTATTATTCAACGTTTGACATCGGGATGGGATCCGCGTCATTTTAATGTTTGGCCTATTGGCGTCCCCACCCAAGAAGAAAAAGAACATCATTTTTTATGGCGTTTTTGGTCAAAAATGCCTTCTGCGGGTAAAATCGCTGTATTTGACCGTAGCTGGTATGGCCGTGTGTTGGTAGAGCGGGTCGAGCATCTGGCGACACCAGAAGCGTGGCAGCGTAGCTATGATGAAATCAATGAGTTTGAATCCCAACAAAGAGAAGATGGCACCAATATCGTTAAGCTATTTTGTCATATTACACAGGAAACGCAGGATGATCGTTTTAAACGGCGTCTAACCCACCCATGGAAACATCAAAAACTGGGAGTTCCAGATTTTGAAGCACGGGATAAATGGGATGAATATAACGCCGCTTTTTCCGATATGTTCAAGCAATGCAGTATGCATTGGGCGCCTTGGCATGTTATCGATGCTAACAATAAAAAAGCAGCCCGTATTACAGCCCTGACGCTTATTGCTGATGAGCTAGAAAAAAATCTGCCGACAGCACCGCCCCCCATAGATCCGGAAATCGTAAAATTGGCGAAAGAAAAACTGGATTTGGATATTTAGCAGGCGTCCTGCGCTTTATACACCTTAGAACAAATATTTTGATCTAAGATCATATTCTTCAATCTATCTCTATTAAGTATATCTCTTAAGGATATAGGATTTCGACCACTTCCCATTCTTTTTCACCCGAAGGCAATCGTACACGCCGTAAATCGCCTAGGCTACCGCCTCGTAAAGCACGGGCGAGCGGCGATTGCCAACTAATTAAGCCTTGACTGGCATCCGCTTCATCTTCACCGACTAAAATGACTGTACGTTGATTATCTTCTTCGTCAGCAATAACTACTTTTGCACCAAACCATATTTTAGAACGATCTTTAATCTCAGCAGGGTTAACGACACGGGCAGCTTTAAGACGGCGGGCGAGCCAAGATAATTCACGATCAATTTCTCTCATTTTTTTGCGGCCATAAATATAATCACCGTTTTCTGAACGGTCACCATTTCCTGCCGCCCAGCTAACAATCTCGACAATTTTAGGACGCTCTTCGTTCATCAAATGATGATAGCGTTCTTTCAAACGCTGTAAGCCATTGGGGGTAATATAGTTGGGTTTGCTCTGCATTAATTTGTCTTTTTATAGCCCGGATTTAAAGAAAACAGAAAAACAATCACGGGGATGCGTTAATCTATTTCGATTAAGAAAATTGCCCGATTTTCAGACTTATTGAGATTGAGATAAGGTCGGGCCGATATGGTTCATCCCCCCAAGATAATCCGACAAAGCTTGGCCCCCTACACGGCTACGATTGGTATCAGGATCGATGCGACTATAAACCACTGCATTTTCTAAAACGCGTTGAATATAATTACGGGTTTCATCCAATGGAAAATCTTCGATCCAGTCAATAACGTCAACATTAGCAAGTCGTGGATCCCCATAGCTTGACAGATAACGATTCACATTACCGGGGCCTGCGTTATAAGCCGCAACAGCAAGTAGATGGCTACCTTGATAGTAACGCCGCATTCTTTCATAAAAGCTTGCGCCCAAAGTCAGATTATAAGACGGATCATCAACCAGTCGTGCCGGATCGTAAGACAATCCCAGTTTTTGCGCCTGATCCTTGGCTGTTTTAGGCATCAATTGCATTAAGCCCAGTGCGCCGACACTGCTTTTTGCATGGCGATCAAATTGGCTTTCTTGTCGGGACAGGGCGTGAACCATAACCCAGCTTGGTTGACTTTCTACGGGCAAGCTATAGCTGGGATAGCCGCTACGATTATAAGATATTAAATCACTATTACGCATAGATCGAGAAGCCATAACCGCTAAATCGGGACGACCAATGCGTAGGCTTAGATCCGTCGCCAAGGCATATTCTTCGGGTTGTTTTAAAGCATTGGCCAAAGCACGCAAAAAGATACTTTGGTCTCGCCAATTCTGCTGCTGTCCTAAACGAATACTCGCTTGGGTTAAGGATGTCCCATAAAATAGATTTTGTCTTTGCTGATCGGGGAGGGCCGGTGCATAAGGCGGAATCGGAACATCTTGGCCTAATATCTCTAGGGAGAGTTGGCCATAAAATTGATCAGGGGCGCGCGCTGCAAGCATTAGATAATGCCGCGCTGCGCCTTTATCCTGCATAGCCAAGGCTGAACGTGCTGCCCAATAATATCCCCGACTACGACTTTGGGGGCTTTTAGAGGCAGCGGCATAATGACTAAAGAGAGCCAAGGCTTCTTGTGGCTGCCCCAAATGTTTTAAAGCGGTTCGTCCTCCTAAAAACAGAAGATCGGTATAACGATCTCGAATAGTAAAAGATTGGTCCTTTACCTTTGTGCCATCCGAAAATGCGCTAAAAACTTGACGAACAATCGCTAGAGTTTGAGCATATTGTTTATCATTCGCGGTCGCTTGAGCAAAAGTTAAAAGCAGATTAAGCCATTCGCCGGCATCTAGGGGAGGATGTTGCCATTTGCGACTAGCCGCCAATAAGTTTCTTGCATCAAAGGGACGGGATTGTGCGCGTAAATAAAGGACATGGTCGGCCAACATTCCTGGGTCATCATCAGCATTAGTACCTAATGCCGCTAAAAGTGATTCTGATTCAGGGGCGGCGCTTTGTAAGGCGATGCGGGTTTCAAATGCAGGTTTTTGATCTTCAGGGACACGCGATAATTGAAGGCGGGCAGCGTCAATATTATGACTCCACAATAATCTATCCTCACGAAGCGCCTGTTCTTGGGATGTAAAAGCGTTATTAAAACGCGTAAGAAGTGCATTTTCTATATCAAGGGGCAAATAGCCTTCGGTCCACGCCCATTTAGCTTGTTTAATGGCTTCCGCTTGCTGTCCATAAGCCGCTAAAATCAAGGCATAAGCGGCACGACCACTATTCGTTGTCGGCGGATATATTTCAAAAAAGCGAATAGCGGATTGGGGCTTTTCCCCCATTGCGATTAAACCATCTGTCAGGGTCTTTTCAGCGGAGTGACGTAAAATATTTTCGGCTGGCCAATGCGGATTCTCGATTAAAAAACTGGCATAATCTTGAAAAGATAACGATGTACCTGATCGTAAGGTTTGCCATTTTGCAATTTTACTATCTGTGACCGCTGGCTGATTGACAATGGCAATGCTATTGCGTTGCCCATAAGTCTGATCAGAAAGGAACAGACTTGCCGGAATAAAACTCGCAAACAGGGCAAGAAACTGAATGCGACGTTTTAGTTGTCTGGACAGCAGCGGCTTCACGTCTTTATCAGACGACAGTAAAGTTTGGTTATGGGCCATAGTCTTTATTATATGAGACAGCTTCAGACCAAAGGGAAGGAGATGATAATGTTCACGGGCTCAATTCCCGCTCTTGTGACACCGTTTCGCAACGGAAAGTTTGATGAAGTGGTTTTCAGGGCGCATGTTGACCGCATGATAGAGGGCGGCTCATCAGCTTTGGTTCCTTGCGGCACAACGGGCGAAAGTGCCACCATGACGATAGAAGAGCATAACCATGTTATGGCTGTTTGTATTGATCAGGTTAAAGGACGCGTACCCGTTATTGCCGGTTGTGGTTCCAATGATACAAAAGTATCTCTTCTTCACTTGCAACATGCTGCCAAAGCAGGCGCTTCTGCTGGTCTTGTGGTGCTGCCTTACTATAATAAGCCCAGCCAAGAAGGCCTGTTTGCCCATTATAGTTATTTGGCTGAAAGAAGCCCGATTCCTATTGTTATCTACAATGTGCCGGGGCGGACAAGCAGTGATATTGCGGTTGAAACTTTAGGGCGACTTTCGCGTTTATCAGCTATTGTGGGTATCAAAGATGCAACAGGACAGATCGCGCGGGTGTCCGCCCAAAGATTAGCTTGCGGAACTGACTTCTGTCAGCTTTCCGGTAACGATGACATGGCGCTTGCTTTTAATGCCATGGGTGGGGTTGGATGTATTTCAGTTACGGCTAATGTTGCCCCTAAACTTTCTGCTGACTTCCAGAAAGCTTGTGCTGAAAATCGTTATAATGATGCGCTGATTTTGCAGGATCGTCTTTATCCCTTGCATTCTGCTTTATTCAGCGATTCCTCACCGGGGCCGGTAAAATACGCGCTTTCCCGTTTGTATCCAGAATTCTCGGATGAATTGCGTCTGCCTTTAGTACCGCCTTCAGAGGCCAGCAAAGCTTTAGTCGAGGCAGCTCTTTCTCATGCAAGGTTAATTTAATTTATGGCTGTTTTCCGTCCGCCACAATTCAAAAAAGCCAAAATTCTCGCGGAAAACCGTCGAGCGCGTTATGAATATGCGTTTGAAGATTTTTATGAAGCGGGTATTGCGCTAACCGGAACCGAAGTTAAATCCTTACGCTTCGGTCAGGGATCCATCGCGGAAAGCTATGCAGAGATAAAAAATGGTCAGGTTACGTTGGTCAATGCCAATATCCCTGAATTCAGTCATGGCAACCGTTTTAATCATGAACCAAAACGGCCTAGAAAATTACTATTGCGTGAACGCGAAATCGGTAAAATGCAGACCGCTGTTTCCCGTGAAGGTATGACGCTTATTCCTGTTAGTCTTTATTTTAATGATAAAGGACGCGCTAAAGTGGAATTGGCGGTGGCACGCGGTAAGAAAACACATGATAAACGAGCCACGATTAAAGAACGGGATTGGCAGCGGGATAAAGCACGATTATTACGCGAAAAGGGTTGATATAGTCAAAACAGATGTTACTCTGATAGAATATAATAATTTTCAATTTTAAAAAATGATAATAATATTGTAAATGATAATATAAAAATTTTATTTAATCTCCAATAAAGATTGAATAATTTCTTATACTTGACTCCAAATAATATTTAATATCTGATTTTTTAAAAACAGTGAAAAACTTTAATATACGATATTACTAAGGAAGGTTTTCTGTGAAATATCCTCGTTTTTCTGCCAAATGCTCATTTTTATCTGTGTTAGCTTTGACTTCAGTAGCCGCGCCAGCTTTGGCTGCTGGCGTACAGCCTTTACTGAGCAGACCGCAGATCGGTCTTTTTGGTTTTGATGAAGCGGGGATGAATCGTTCTACAAAACCGGGGGATGATTTCTATAATTATGCCAATGGTGCCTGGGATCAAAAGACAGTTATCCCTGATGATCGTGCAAGCTATGGTATGTTTACGCAGTTAGCCGATCTCTCTACGCAGCGCATGAAAACTATTTTAGATGAACTTGTCCAAAATCCGGGCAATAAAATCGGTGATTTTTATGCCAGTTATATGGATCAAAAAACAGTCAATTTAAAAGGTATAAAGCCGTTACAACCTACTATTGACGCCATCAAAGCCATTCAAAATCGTCATGACTTTGCTAGGCAATTGGGCGCTTTGATGCCCTTAGGGGTTAGTGGGCCTTTCACCTTCTTGGTTGAACAAGATGATCGTAATCCTGAACAGTATATCGTCAGTTTCCACCAATCGGGTTTAGGAATGCCTGACCGTGATTATTATCTCAATAAAGATGCCCAATTAGAAAATACGCGGAAAGCCTATGTTGCCTATTTAACCAAGTTATTTCAGTTAACAGGTCAGGCTTATGCAGAGCAACGCGCTGCCAATATTATGGCCTTCGAAACTAATCTGGCAACTGTTCAATGGCGGAAAGCAGACCGTCGCGATCGTGATTTGACGTATAATAAATGGCAGCGTTCTGATTTTGATTCAAAAGCGCCGCATTTTGACTGGAATGCTTTCTTTTCTGCCGCTGACATTAATAGCCAGCAAGAATTTTTGGTTAGCGAACCAACAGCCTTCACAGCTATGGCTAGAAGTATTTCCAAGACGTCTATTCAGACCTTAAAGGATTATCTCTATATTCGTGCGCTTAGTGCAGGTGCCCCTTTTCTTTCTCAGCCTTTTTCTGATGCGCATTTTGCTTTTTATGGTACGGCGCTTTCTGGCCAACCACAGGATCGTCCCCGCTGGAAAAAAGGTACTGATTTAATTGATAGTGCTTTGGGCGAAGAAATCGGCAAAATTTATGTAGCGCGTTATTTCCCACCTGAAGCAAAAGCGGCGGCTGACCAATTAGTTAAAAATATTACCGCTGCGATGGACCGCCGCATCGATAATTTAAGTTGGATGTCCCCAGAATCTAAAAAGCGGGCGCATTTAAAGTTGGCTTCCTTTACGCCTAAAATCGGTTATCCAGATAAATGGCGGGATTATACAGGTTTGACGGTCGTACGTGATGATTTGTTCGGGAACGTGCAAAGATCCAATATTTTCGATTATCAGTATAATCTGTCAAAACTCGGGAAGCCGCTTGATCGGGGTGAATGGTTTATGACCCCCATGACCGTTAATGCCTATGCTAACCCACCGATGAATGAAATTGTTTTTCCAGCAGCCATTCTTCAGCCACCTTTCTTTGATCCTAATGCTGATCCAGCGATCAATTATGGCGGAATCGGTTCTGTTATTGGGCATGAATTGAGTCATCACTTTGATGATCAAGGGGCCAAATATAATGAAAAGGGTGCTTTAGCGCAGTGGTGGCTTCCTTCTGATATCAAGAACTTTAATGCGCTTACCGATAAACTAGCTAAACAATATGATAATTATGAACCTCTTCCTGGTTTCCATGTTCAAGGCCGTTTAACCTTGGGCGAAAATATTGCTGATCTGGCTGGCTTAACGCTTTCTTATGATGCGTATCATGCTAGCCTTGGCGATCAGATTGCGCCTATTCTTGACGGCACAACCGGCGACCAACGCTTTTATTTAGGTTGGGGGCAGGTGTGGCGTAGAAAACAGCGCGAGGCCGCTGAACGGCAGCAACTCTTAACAGATCCGCACTCACCTTCACGTTATCGGGTGGCTACTGTCCGTAATCTTGATCCATGGTATCAAAGCTTTGATGTTAAAGAAGGGGATCAGCTTTATCTAGCACCGGCTGATCGTGTTCGTATCTGGTAACAAATTCTTGTTTTAAAATGAGAAAGAAAAAGGCCTGAGGAGACCCTCAGGCTTTTTTCCTAAATATTCAGTAAAGACAAAAACGAAGACAGTATTATTGCCGTTAATACGCATATTGAATATGTAATTTTTGAATATCCCCCTTGCTTTTATCATTTCCTCCGGTTATTAACCCGACCTCCGTTACCGTAGGAGTGTAGCTCAGTTGGTAGAGCATCGGTCTCCAAAACCGAGGGCCGTGGGTTCGAGTCCCTCCGCTCCTGCCATTTTTCTGGTAATTTAAGGTAACGCGGAATAGAAAGATTTATGCAAGGCTGATTTCAGAAGATCTGGCCAATTGCGTCAAACGAAACTGGCTTTCAGCTTGGAGGCATACATGGCCAAAATAACACCGGCCGAATTTTTTCGGCAGGTCCGGGCCGAAACTGCTAAAGTAGTATGGCCAAGCAGACGGGAAACTATCATGACGGCTATTATGGTCGCCATAATGGCTATCTTGCTTGGTGTCTTTTTCTTTGTTGTCGACGCTGCTTTCAGCCATGTTGTTCGGCTTCTCTTGTCGTTACTGGCTTAAGGGATTTTTGGTTTCATGTCGCGCTGGTATATTATTCACGCTTATTCCGGTTTTGAGAATAAGGTTAAAGAAGCGGTAGCTTCCGAGGCTGATCGTTTAGGTCTTCAGCATCTTGTCGAGGCTATCGAAGTTCCAACTGAACAAGCCGTTGAAGTTCGTCGTGGTAAAAAAGTAGCTGTCGAGCGGAAATGCTTTCCCGGATACGTTCTTGCCAAGTTGAATATGAACGAAGATGTGTATCATCTAGTTAAAAATACACCGAAGGTAACCGGTTTCCTGGGATCTTCTGGAAAACCTCAACCTATTAGTGATGCCGAGGCTGATCATATCCTCAATCGTAAAGCTGAGGCTGAAGTGGCGGGCAAAAAGTCACAGATCAAGGTCGATTTTGAAATCGGTGATCAAGTGAAAGTGCTTGAAGGCCCCTTTGCTAGCTTTAATGGTGTCGTTGAAGATCTCGATTTTGACCGCGCAAGAGTTAAAGTGTCTGTTTCCATTTTTGGTCGTGCAACGCCTGTTGAATTAGAGTTTGAACAGGTTGAACGCGCCGAGTAAATTTTACTGAAATTATTAAGAATTAGGCTTCAATACAAAAATTGAAGCCTTTTGCGGGAGGTGACCACAGGGGTCACCGGTAAACCGCTCAACCTGAAAAAGGGTGAATAAAATGGCAAAAAAGATTACCGGCTATATTAAGCTGCAGGTGCCGGCAGGTAAAGCTAATCCAAGTCCGCCAATCGGTCCAGCTTTGGGTCAGCGCGGCGTTAACATTATGGAATTCTGCAAGGCTTTCAATGCCAAAACGCAGGGTATGGAGCCAGGTACTCCGCTTCCAACCATCATTACAGTTTATGCTGACCGTTCTTTCTCTTTTGAAAGCAAGATGCCCCCTGTATCTTACCTTCTGAAAAAGGCGCTCAACTTGAAATCTGGTTCTAAAGAACCGGGTAAGGCTGTAGCTGGTAAAATCAAGCGCTCCCAGATTGTTGAGATCGCTAACACCAAGATGCCTGATCTTAACGCAAATGATGTCGATGCAGCAACGCGCATCATCGAAGGTTCTGCCCGTGCTATGGGCCTCGAAGTGGTGGAGGGCTGATTAGATGGCTAAACTCTCAAAAAAAGCGAAAGCTATTGCAGCCGGCGTTGATAAGACGAAACTCTACACCGTAGAAGAAGCTATTGCGCTGGTGCGTCAATATGCAACGTCTAAATTCGATGAAACCATTGAATTGGCCGTTAACCTTGGTGTTGATCCGCGTCATGCTGATCAGATGGTTCGTGGCGTTGTGACTCTGCCTAAGGGTACGGGTAAAAATGTTCGCGTCGGTGTTTTCGCCCGTGGACCTAAGGCCGAAGAAGCCAAGGCCGCTGGTGCAGAAGTCGTGGGCGCAGAAGATCTGATGGATGCTATTCAAGGCGGCACGATTGACTTCGATCGTTGCATTGCAACCCCTGACATGATGGGTGTTGTTGGTCGTTTAGGTAAGATTCTTGGGCCAAAGGGTATGATGCCTAACCCTAAGCTTGGCACGGTGACGATGAATGTCACGGAAGCCGTGAAAGCGGCCAAGGGCGGTCAGGTTGAATATCGTGTCGATCGTACCGGTATTATCCATAGCGGTATTGGTAAAGCGAGCTTCTCTGCAGAAGATATTCGCGCCAATTTCGATGCGTTGGTTGATGCTCTGTTAAAAGCAAAACCAGCCGGTGCCAAAGGTCGTTATGTGAAGAAAATTGCGCTTTCTTCCACGATGGGCCCTGGTATCGATATTGATATCGCCGATCTTCCTGCTGCGGCTTGATCTTCATCGGGTCTTTCTTTAAAGACCCGCCTGAAAAGTTTTTTATAGTTTGTTTTGGATAGAATTTTTATCCAGAACCAGTGCCGTCCGAGACTGCGGGAGATAGGTTTTTCTATCTTAATCACCCGCATAGACGGGGTTTCAGTGTTTAACCGGCTTTAAGTGCAAACTAAGACTGGTTGCCGAACCCCTCGGACAAGTTATCAGATGGCGTATTTATCTGATGACTTTGAATGCCTTAATGGATGGTCATTGAGGCAACGTATAAGGAGTGAGGCATGGAACGAGCTCAAAAGGTTGAGCTGGTTGCCGGTCTTAAAAGCGCGTTTGCTGAGTCAGGTGTCATTGTTGTCACCCGTAATCTCGGTTTGACCGTTGCACAGTCCACTGTGTTGCGTTCAAAAATGCGTGAAGCCGGTGCCAGCTTCAAAGTGGCTAAAAACAAGCTCGCCCGCATTGCCGTCGAAGGAACGCCGCAGGCTCCGCTCAGCGAATTGCTGACGGGTCCAACGGCTCTTGCCACGTCACCGGATCCGGTTGCTGCTGCCAAAGTAGCGGTCGAATTCGCGAAGACCAACCAAAAGTTGGAAATCGTTGGCGCGGTCATGGGTAACGTTCTCCTCGATACGGCTGGCGTGCAGGCGCTTGCTGAACTGCCGTCCCTGGACGAACTGCGTGCGAAAATTGTGGGTCTCATCAGTGCACCTGCAACCAAAATCGCCCAGACGATTCAGGCTCCCGCCAGTCAGCTTGCACGTGTTTTTGGTGCTTATGCCGCCAAAGATGCTGCCTGATTTTTTTGAGTAAACAACTGAAACCACGGGGCATATTTTTACCCCGCTACGGAGTTAATCATGGCTGATTTAGAAAAAATTGTTGAAGATCTGTCCGCGCTGACCGTTCTTGAAGCTGCTGAACTTTCTAAGCTTCTCGAAGACAAATGGGGCGTTTCTGCTTCTGCCGCTGTTGCTGTTGCTGCTCCTGCTGCTGCTGGCGCTGCTGCTGCTGAAGAAAAGACCGAATTTGATGTGATCCTCACCGGTGACGGTGGCAAGAAGATCAACGTCATTAAGGAAGTCCGTGCAATCACGGGTCTTGGCTTGACGGATGCTAAAGCGCTCGTCGAAGGTGCTCCGAAGCCCGTCAAAGAAGGCGTTGCTAAGGACGAAGCTGAAAAGCTGAAAAAGCAGCTTGAAGCCGCCGGTGCTACCGTTGAGCTGAAGTAAGCTTTAAAGCTTCTTAAGCCTTATAAAAAAGGGCGGTCTTATCCTAAGGCCGCCTTTTTTGTTTATATAGAGTCCAATTTTTGGTTGCGGATAATTCTACTTTTTTAAAACTTCGTTGGAAAAAATCTGCTTCTATAAAAATTTATAATTTTTTTAGATAAAAAATCGAGTGCCCTCTCGACAATTACCGATAGCCTCCCTATATTGCTATCATAGTAAACGCTTAGATATTTTTATATTTAAGCTTTCCTGTTAGTTTTTCGGGATAAGATCCATCTTGCGCAGGGATCTAAGTATAGGAAACTACAGGCAAAAGACGCTGACAGCTGCGATACCTTCGATGTGTCGCGGCTTTTTGTTGTCTATAGCAATGTGCATTAAGGCATTCGGCCAAACCGATAAAACAGTTTTATATCTTGTCCAAGAGATAAACTCTTTGTCGGCAGGAGTCCGCCCCTAACAAGGCGACCGGTTGAGAAGCGTGAGGATTATATGGCGACCAAGGCATCTGCTATCGGCCATGCGAGTATGAAGAAGCGTATTCGCAAGATGTTTGGTAATATCCATGAAGTAGTGGATATGCCGAATCTGATTGAAGTTCAGCGTGATAGTTATGAAAACTTTCTGCGTTCACGCCCACAGGATAATTATGTTTCGGGATTAGAAAAGACACTTCGGTCTGTCTTCCCGATCCGTGATTTTGGGGGCGTGGCTGAGCTGGATTTTGTTCAGTATGAGCTTGAAGAACCCAAATTTGACGTAGATGAATGTCGTCAGCGGGGTATTACCTATGCTGCACCGATGCGCGTCACCTTGCGTCTGATCGTTTTTGAAGTCGATCCCGACACTGACACCCGTTCTGTTCTCGATATTAAAGAACAAGATGTCTATATGGGTGACATGCCCCTCATGACGCGGAATGGTACCTTCTTCATCAATGGTACAGAACGCGTTATTGTCAGCCAGATGCATCGTAGCCCGGGTGTTCTGTTTGATCATGATAAAGGTAAAACGCATTCTTCAGGTAAATACCTGTTTGCTGCCCGTGTTATTCCTTATCGTGGTTCTTGGCTCGATTTTGAATTCGATGCCAAAGATATTGTTAATGTTCGGATTGACCGTAAGCGCAAGTTACCGGTTACGAGCCTACTCTATGCTTTAGGCCTGAATGCAGAACAGATTCTGCATCATTTTTATAATACGATCACTTTCGTCCGTGGTGACGGGGGCTGGAAGGTGCCTTATATCGCTGAAAGCTGGCGTGGTCGTAAACCGATTTTTGATATCGTTAATGGCGATACCGGCGAGGTTATCTTTCCAGCGGGTCAGAAAATTTCTCCACGTGCCGCCAATAAAGCCGGACGGGATGGTTTAGAAACGCTTCTCATTCCGACTGAAGAAATTTACGGTCACTATTCCGCCTACGATATTATCGAAGAATCAACGGGACGTATCTGGATTGAGGCAGGTGATGAAGTCACGCCTGAAAATCTGGAATTACTGGATAATGCCGGTGTCGTCACTCTTGATCTTTTGGATATTGACCACGTTTCAACGGGTCCATGGATTCGGAATACCTTAAAGGCAGATAAAGCCGAAGATCGCGACCATGCCCTGGCCGAGATCTATCGTGTTATGCGTCCGGGGGAACCGCCCACCAAGGAAACGGCTGAAGCCCTTTTCTATGGTTTGTTCTTCGATCCAGAACGTTATGACTTATCCGCTGTTGGTCGCGTAAAATTGAATATGCGTCTTGATCTGGATTGTCCGGATACAACGACTACCTTACGCGCTGAAGATATTCTGGCCGTTGTAAAAACGCTGGTTGATCTAAAAGATGGTAAGGGAGAAGTCGACGATATCGATAACCTCGGTAACCGTCGTGTCCGTTCTGTCGGTGAATTGCTAGAAAATCAGTATCGTGTAGGTCTTCTCCGCATGGAACGCGCCGTTAAAGAGCGCATGTCCTCGGTTGATGTCTCAACGGTGATGCCGAATGATCTGATTAATGCGAAACCAGCGGTTGCCGCGGTTCGTGAATTCTTCGGTTCTTCGCAGCTTTCACAATTTATGGATCAGACCAACCCGCTTTCTGAAGTCACGCATAAACGTCGTGTTTCAGCGCTTGGGCCGGGTGGTCTAACGCGTGAACGTGCGGGCTTTGAAGTGCGCGACGTTCATCCTACGCATTATGGTCGTATCTGCCCGATTGAAACGCCAGAAGGTCCGAATATCGGCCTGATTAACTCGCTTGCTACCTTTAGCCGTATTAACAAATATGGCTTTATCGAAACGCCTTATCGTAAGGTCGTCGATCACAAGGTAACAAATGAGGTTGTCTATCTTTCCGCAATGGAAGAAAGCCGTTACACGGTTGCACAGGCTAACGCAGAATTAGATGCCGAAGGGCATTTTGTGGAAGATCTGGTTTCTGCACGTGAAGCGGGTGAATTCCTCATGGCTCCGCGTGAACAGGTTACGTTGATGGATGTGAGCCCGAAACAGTTGGTTTCGGTAGCAGCCTCTCTCATTCCGTTCCTTGAAAACGATGATGCTAACCGCGCTTTGATGGGTTCCAACATGCAGCGGCAGGCTGTTCCGTTAGTTCGGGCAGAAGCACCGTTTGTTGGTACCGGAATGGAAGAAACCGTCGCACGTGATTCTGGAGCTGCCATCTCGGCCAGACGTTCCGGTATCGTCGATCAGGTTGATGCTTCTCGTATCGTTATCCGTACAACCGGCGAAGTCGAAGCTGGCAAACCCGGTGTCGACATCTATCGGTTAATGAAATTCCAGCGTTCTAATCAATCAACCTGCATTAACCAGCGTCCGTTGGTAAGTGTTGGCGATATTGTGAATGCCGGTGATGTGTTAGCGGATGGGCCTTCCACCGAAATGGGTGAATTGGCGTTAGGGCGCAATGTGCTCGTCGCCTTTATGCCTTGGAATGGTTATAACTATGAAGATTCCATTCTGATTTCCGAACGCATTGTGAAGGATGACGTGTTCACTTCAATTCACATTGATGAATTTGAAGTAATGGCACGGGATACCAAGCTTGGGCCGGAAGATATTACCCGTGATATTCCGAATGTCGGCGAGGATGCCCTTCGCAACCTTGATGAAGCCGGTATCGTTTATATCGGTGCAGAAGTGCAGCCGGGCGATATTTTAGTCGGTAAAATCACCCCCAAGGGCGAAAGCCCCATGACGCCAGAAGAAAAATTGCTGCGCGCCATTTTTGGTGAAAAAGCGTCGGATGTTCGCGATACCTCCTTACGTCTGCCCCCCGGTGTTGCGGGTACTATTGTCGATGTTCGTGTCTTTAACCGTCATGGTGTGGATAAAGATGAACGCGCAATGGCTATCGAACGCGAAGAAATTGAGCGTTTGACGAAAGACCGTGAGGATGAACGCGCGATTTTGAATCGCGCCACCTATGCGCAGCTTCAGGAAGTATTGATGGGTCAGCAGGTGGCTGCTGCTCCGCTCAAAACTATCCCAAAAGGTGCCGTAATTGACGAGGAAGTGCTCGTCTCTGTTGAACCCCATAAATGGTTCAAATTTGCGGTAATCGACGATGCACGTCAGGCTGACCTCGAAGCGATCAAAAATCAGTATGATAGTGCTGATGAGATCATTCGGAAGCGGTTTGAAGATCGCGTTGAAAAAGCACAACGGGGTGATGAATTACCACCGGGTGTTCTGAAAATGGTAAAAGTCTTTGTCGCCGTGAAGCGTAAGCTTCAGCCAGGTGATAAGATGGCCGGTCGTCATGGTAACAAAGGGGTTATCAGCCGTATCTTGCCACCTGAAGATATGCCTTTCCTTGCGGATGGGACGCCTGTCGATATTGTGCTTAACCCATTGGGTGTGCCAAGTCGTATGAACATCGGTCAGATCTTCGAAACCCATTTGGGTTGGGCTGCTCGTGGTCTGGGTGCTAAAATCCGTAATGCTCTTGATGAATGGCGTGAAGCGAATGCTGATCGTTACGAATGGGATTTCTCTCCACCCGAAGCTGTGAAAGAACGGCTGTTGGAAGTCTATGGCGAGAAATATACAGACGATATCAATGCGCGTAGCGATGCCCAGATCGTTGAGATGGCTGGCCTTTTGAAAAATGGTGTGCCTATGGCAACGCCGGTTTTCGATGGTGCCAAACCTGAAGATATTTCCGACATGTTAGCTCTGGCCGGTGTCGATGATTCTGGACAGGTTGAGCTTTACGATGGTCGGACAGGTGAACAGTTCGATCGTAAGGTGACGGTTGGGTATATTTATATGCTTAAACTGCATCATTTGGTCGATGACAAAATCCATGCCCGTTCCATTGGCCCCTATAGTCTTGTCACGCAGCAGCCGCTGGGTGGTAAAGCACAGTTCGGTGGCCAGCGCTTCGGTGAAATGGAAGTTTGGGCGTTGCAGGCTTATGGGGCTGCTTATACCTTACAGGAAATGCTGACGGTCAAATCTGATGATGTCGTCGGCAGAACCAAGGTTTATGAAGCCATTGTAAAGGGCGATGACACCTTTGAGGCGGGCATTCCTGAAAGCTTCAATGTGCTTGTCAAGGAAATGCACAGTCTGGGGCTGAACGTCGAGCTTAAGACGACCAAGGCGCAGGATGAAGACGATGGCAGTTTTCAGGTAGCCGCTGAATAAACGCTGATCTTCCTACACATGGTATGGCTCTAATCGCTGTACCATGTGCCCCTGCCTTATCTATTGGCCCTTTCTATGAAGGGATTGAGAATGAACGAATTAGCTAATTTTGCCAATCCGCTTGCTAGTCCGGAGCATTTTGATCACATCCAGATCAGCATCGCTTCTCCTGAGCGGATCCGTTCATGGTCTTATGGCGAGATAAAAAAGCCTGAAACGATCAATTACCGTACCTTTAAACCGGAACGGGATGGTCTTTTCTGCGCACGTATCTTTGGCCCGATTAAAGATTACGAATGCTTATGCGGCAAGTATAAGCGCATGAAATATAAAGGCATCGTCTGCGAAAAATGCGGCGTTGAAGTCACCGTTTCCAAGGTGCGCCGTGAGCGGATGGGTCATATTGAACTAGCAGCGCCGGTTGCGCATATCTGGTTCCTAAAATCCTTACCAAGCCGTATCGGTCTTCTGCTTGATATGCAGTTGAAGCAACTCGAACGGGTCCTTTATTTCGAAAGCTATATCGTTATTGAGCCGGGTTTGAGCCCGCTCAAAAAATTCCAGCTTTTGACTGAAGATGAACTGCTTGATGCGCAGGATCAGTATGGGGAAGATGCTTTCTCGGCGGGTATCGGTGCTGAAGCAGTTAAGAAGCTTTTAGAAGCCCTTGATCTTGAAACCGAGCGCGAAGATCTTCTTGAAGAGCTGAAGCATACTAAATCAGAGCTGAAGCCGAAGAAGATTATCAAACGTTTGAAGGTTGTCGAAAGCTTCATCGAATCTGGTAACCGCCCTGAATGGATGATTCTGGAAGTTATTCCGGTTATTCCACCAGAATTACGTCCGTTGGTGCCGTTGGATGGAGGGCGTTTTGCGACCTCTGACCTTAATGATCTTTATCGTCGGGTTATTAACCGTAACAACCGTTTAAAGCGGCTGATGGATCTCCGTGCACCGGATATCATTGTCCGCAATGAAAAACGGATGTTGCAAGAAGCGGTCGATGCCCTGTTTGATAATGGACGTCGCGGTCGCACGATTACAGGGGGTAACAAACGTCCGCTGAAATCCTTATCAGATATGCTGAAAGGTAAGCAGGGGCGTTTCCGTCAGAATCTGTTGGGTAAACGCGTTGACTATTCAGGTCGTTCTGTCATCACGACGGGGCCGGAGCTGAAATTACATCAGTGCGGTCTGCCTAAGAAAATGGCGCTCGAACTCTTTAAGCCCTTCATCTATTCGCGGCTTGATGCGAAAGGTCTTTCAATGACCTTGAAGCAAGCTAAGAAATGGGTTGAAAAAGAGCGGAAAGAAGTTTGGGATATTCTGGAAGAGGTTATCCGCGAACATCCCGTGATGTTAAACCGTGCACCAACCTTGCATCGCTTGGGTATTCAGGCATTTGAACCCGTTTTGATCGAAGGTAAAGCTATCCAGCTTCATCCTCTGGTCTGCTCGGCCTTTAATGCTGACTTTGATGGTGATCAGATGGCCGTTCATGTGCCACTATCCCTTGAAGCACAGCTTGAAGCGCGCGTGCTAATGATGTCTACCAATAATATTCTGTCACCGGCCAATGGTAAGCCTATTATTGTGCCGTCGCAGGATATGGTTCTCGGTATTTATTATCTTTCCATGGCGAAAGAAAATGAACCGGGTGAAGGTATGCGTCTTGCCAATATGACGGAAGTGCATCAGGCCTTAAATGTCGGTGCGGTTACGTTGCACAGCAAAATCACCAGCCGTGTGCCACAGGTGGACGAGCAGGGTGAGACCTACATGAAGCGGGTTGAAACTACGCCGGGTCGTATGCTGTTGGGTGAAACCCTGCCGAAAAACTTCAAGGTTCCTTTTGAAACGATCAACCGTTTGTTGACGAAAAAAGATATCGGTGATGTCATCGATACCGTTTACCGTCATACGGGTCAGAAGGATACGGTATTGTTTGCCGATGCGATCATGTCGCTAGGCTTCAAATACGCTTGTAAGGCAGGCATTTCCTTCGGTAAGGACGATATGATCGTTCCTGCGGCGAAAGAAGCCCTGGTTGAAGAAACCCGTGGTCTGGTTCAAGATTTTGAACAACAGTATCAGGATGGTTTGATCACGCAGCAGGAAAAATACAACAAGGTCATCGATGCATGGTCGCGTTGTGGTGATCGTGTTGCGGCCGAGATGATGAAAGAAATCCAGATGGTTCATAAAGGACCAGATGGACGGGAATTGCCGGTTAACGCTATTTACATGATGGCGCATTCCGGTGCCCGTGGTTCTGCTGCCCAGATTAAACAGCTGGCTGGTATGCGCGGTTTGATGGCGAAACCATCAGGTGAAATCATCGAAACGCCGATCATCTCGAACTTCAAGGAAGGTTTGACCGTTCTTGAATACTTTAACTCTACCCATGGTGCTCGAAAGGGTCTTGCGGATACCGCATTGAAGACGGCTAACTCTGGTTACTTGACCCGTCGTCTTGTGGACGTCAGTCAGGATTGTGTGGTCGTTGAAGAGGATTGCGGTACCGAACGCGCGCTTGAGATGAAGGCCATTACACAGGGCGGTAATGTTATTGCCTCTTTGGGTGAACGTATCCTTGGACGGACTTTAGCGGAAGATATTATCGGTACCGACGGTAAAACAGCGATCGCCGTAGGCACGCTGCTCGATGAAGCGCATATCGCTGTTATCGAAGATATTGGTATCCAGTCTGTAAAAATCCGTAGTCCGTTGGTCTGTGAATCCCATGGCGGGGTTTGTGCCGCTTGTTATGGTCGTGATCTTGCGCGTGGTACGCCGGTTAATATCGGTGAAGCTGTCGGCGTTATTGCGGCACAGTCAATCGGTGAACCGGGTACTCAGTTGACGATGCGTACCTTCCATATTGGTGGTGCTGCTCAGTTAAATGAACAGTCTCATCTTGAAGCTGTCACGGATGGTCGTCTGGAATATCGTGATCTTCGTACCATTATTGACCCTCAGGGTAAGCTGATTGCGCTTAGCCGTACGGGTGAATTGGCATTGATGGGTGCTGACGGTCGTGAACTTGCCTCAAGCCGTATCCTTCTGGGTGCCCATTTGCTGCATGAAGATGGTGATATGGTGAAGAAGGGCGATCGACTGGCCGAATGGGATCCTTTCACCATTCCAGTGCTGACGGAAAGTGCGGGCGTCGTCAAATATCAGGATTTGGTAGAGAATCAGACCCTGACAGAACAGGTCGACGAAGCAACGGGTATTTCTCAACGCGTGGTAGTGGAATATCGCGCACCACGGGGTAAAGAAGACCTTCGCCCACGTTTAACTTTGTTAAATGGTGATTCTGGCGAAACTGCCCGTTACATGCTGTCACCGGGTACGGTTATTTCGGTCGATGACGGACAAGAAGTCTTGGCCGGTACCGTTCTTGCGCGTGTCAGCCGTGAATCGGCTAAAACGCGTGATATTACCGGTGGTCTGCCACGTGTGGCCGAGCTGTTCGAAGCCCGGAAACCAAAAGAAAATGCGATCATTGCGAAAGTGTCTGGTCGCGTCGAATTTGGTAAAGATTATAAAGCCAAACGGAAAGTTATCATCCGTCCAGATGATGGTTCAGAGCCAATCGAATATCTGGTGCCGAAATCCAAGGTTATTGATGCTCAGGAAGGTGACCACGTCAAACGGGGTGACAATCTGATCAGTGGTAGCCCTGATCCGCATGATATTCTGGAAGTTCTGGGTGTTGAAGCCTTGGCTGAATATCTTGTTTCGGAAATTCAGGAAGTGTACCGTCTGCAAGGTGTGAAAATTAACGATAAGCACATTGAAACGATCGTTCGTCAGATGTTGCTTAAAGTTGAAATTACGCAGGCTGGAGATAGTATCTTCTTACCGGGTGAACAGGTCGAAAAAGAAGACTTCGAGGCGGTTAATGCCAAGCTGGAAGCCGAAGGTCAGGAACCAGCGCAGGCTATGCCTATTCTGTTAGGTATCACTAAAGCTTCGCTTCAGACCCGCAGCTTTATTTCTGCCGCCTCCTTCCAGGAAACGACCCGCGTTCTTACCGAGGCCGCTGTCCAAGGTAAGATTGATACCTTAAGCGGTCTTAAAGAAAACGTCATCGTCGGACGTCTGATCCCGGCTGGTACGGGTGCTGCCATGAAGCGGATGCGTGTAACGGCCAATAGTCGTGATGCGGCTCTACGGGCAGCCCAAAAGACGGTTGATTTTGGTCAACCCTCCATCGGTTTTGAAGTCGATGTGACGGAAACGCCTGAAACAACGGATGCTGCTGAATAACGGCTCAATCGCTTATTTTTATTAAAGGGGCAGCGCTTCGAAAAGCGCTGCCTTTTTTTTGGCTTTTAAAAAATTTACACTTATTTTTAGAGAAACTTTAGATAGGAAAGAAGGATTTTCTTCCGAAAAGCCTTCAGCCTCAAGGAGATATTTATGCTTATACCATCACTTTCACCTCAGGCCGCTTTATTGGAAGGATTAGTTCAAATCGCCTTACAGGCCGGTGAAAAAGCTCTAGAAATTTATCATGGTGACTTCACTGTCATGACTAAGGAAGACGACAGTCCCGTCACCCGTGCAGATCGGGAAGCCGAAGCTATCATTTTAGAAGGATTGAAGAAGCTGCAGCCGGGTGTCGCTGTCATCGCGGAAGAACAATATGCTGCAACAAAAAAAGGGTACAACACAGACAGCTTCTTTTTAGTTGATCCCATCGATGGAACCAAAGAGTTTATTAATAAACGGGATGAATTCACGGTTAATATTGCCCTCATCAAAAAGGGTATGCCGATTTTGGGGGTTATTTATGCGCCTGCTACCGGCCAGATATATGGAGGCGATGTCTTGGCAAAATCTGCATGGACCGCAAAAGTTGAACCTAATCAAGAATTTTTAAATCACACGGCTATTACGACCCGTCAACCTAGTGAGAAGCTAGATGTTATGACCTCTTTTTCTCATAATAATCCGGCGACAGAGGCTTATTTGGATAGCTTACCGGTTGGAGAAAGAATAAAGGCGGGATCTTCATTGAAATTTTGCTGGTTGGCAGAAGGAAAAGCCGACATCTATCCCCGTTTATCGCCAACCCATGAATGGGATACGGCTGCCGGACATGCCATTCTTTTGGCCGCTGGTGGCAATGTTGTAACTGTTGACGGTGAAGCTTTACTCTATGGAAAGCCCGGTTATCTAAATCCCGGGTTTATTGCTTATGGGGCAGAACAGCCTTTATTACCCCCTCAGTCTTAATTTTTCTTAGGCCAAATATTACAAAAAAAGAGCCGTACTTCTACGGCTCTTTTTCATATAATTAATTTTAGAATGCTAAGGATAAATATTAGAATTTTTTCAGACTTTTTTCTTCTAGCCATTGTTCAAGCGATTTAATGGTATAGTCACCATCAACAAAGGCTTGCTTCTCTAAAAGCGAACGCTGAAGAGGTATCGTCGTTTTGATACCATCAATAATGAATTCTTCTAAAGAGCGTGAAAGACGACTGATAGCTTCGCTACGGGTTTCCCCGTGAACGATCAGCTTAGCAATCATACTGTCATAATAGGGTGGAATGGTATAACCATTGTAAAGGCCGCTATCAATCCGAACTTCAAATCCACCAGGAACATGATAATTTTTGACGGTACCCGGTGACGGGGTAAAATTATCAGGGTCTTCAGCATTGATCCGACATTCAATCGCATGTCCTGATAATACAATCTGATCTTGGGTGCGTGATAAACCCTTACCCTCTGCGATACGGATTTGTTCACGCACTAAATCGAGACCGGTAACGGCTTCTGTTACGGGGTGTTCAACTTGTAAACGGGTATTCATTTCAATAAAGTAGAACTGGCCATTTTCGTAAAGAAATTCAATGGTACCCGCCCCGCGATAAGCCATATCAGACATCGCCTTGGAGACAATTGCGCCCATTTCAGCCCGCTGTTCTGCGGAAATAACAGGGGAAGGCGCTTCCTCCAAAACTTTTTGATGGCGACGCTGTAAGGAGCAATCACGCTCCCCTAAGTGAATGGCTTTACCTTCTCCATCCCCGAAAATCTGGAATTCAATATGGCGGGGCGCACTGAGATACTTTTCCATATAAATGGTATCATCGCCAAAAGCCGCTTTGGATTCTGATTTGGCTTGTGCCATTAGCACTTCAAGTTGATCTTCCGAAGGGACGACCTTCATACCCCGACCACCGCCGCCGGATGCCGCTTTAATGAGAACCGGGTAACCGATTTCATCAGCGGTTGCCTTTGCCTCAGCAAAATTATGAATAGGACCATCTGATCCGGGCACCAAGGGCAAACCCAATCTACCCGCTGTCCGCTTTGCTTCGACTTTATCGCCCATGATTCGAATATGCTCGGGCTTGGGCCCAATCCAGATTAATTCATGACTTTCAACAATTTCAGCAAAGCGCGCATTTTCAGATAAAAAGCCATATCCCGGATGAATCGCATCTGCGCCAGAAATTTCAGCGGCAGCAATAATATTGGGGATATTAAGATAGCTTTCACCAGCAGGTGCTGGCCCGATACAGACCGTCTCATCTGCCAGACGAACATGCATGGCTTCGTCATCGGCTGTTGAATGGACAGCAACGGTGCTGATGCCCATTTCATGGCAAGCGCGATGAATACGAAGAGCGATTTCGCCACGATTGGCGATAAGGATTTTTTTGATGGCCACAGAGTTACTCTATTACTACCAGCGGCTGATCAAATTCGACCGGCTGAGCATTTTCTACCATAATTGAAGTTACGACCCCACTTTTGGGGGCAACAATCGGATTCATAACTTTCATGGCTTCAACAATCAGCAAAGTTGCTCCCTTTTCAACCTTGTCGCCCACGTGAATAAAATTAGAGGCTTCGGGTTCAGGTGCAAGATAGACAGTGCCTACCATGGGTGAATGCACGGTACCCGGATGATCGGCAAGGGGCACTCCGGCTGGAGCTGCGGGCGGGGCAGCGGGAGCGGGCATAGCCGCAGTTGGTACGGCCATAGTTGTGGGGGCGGCATAGACCGTAGCGTTACGAACGACACGAATACGGCGGTCACCATCTTGTACTTCGATTTCGGTTAGGTTGGTCTCGTCGAGTAATTTTGCGAGTTGATTAACCAGTTCGGGATCGACCTGCATGGCTTCTTTGTGTTTTTCTGTCATTCTTACGCTCATCAAATTATTCCATCTGTCCGGTATTTTTAAACTATTCGACATAGCCTACGATAACCGGACAGTTATACTGACTCTGCCATGTCAGAGCTTGGCGGCGGCGTCCAGCGCAAGAAGGTAGCTTTTTGCGCCAAAACCCGAAATTGTCCCCAAGGCCGCTTCACCGACATAACTTTTATGACGGAAAAACTCACGAGCATGGGGATTCGACAAGTGAACTTCAATCACCGGTACCGAGATTGCTCTGATTGCATCATAAATCGCAACAGATGTATGGGTATACGCTGCTGCATTCAAGATAACGGCTTTTGCCTTTACAGCTTGTGCTTCCTGTAGCCAATCAATTAAATGGCCTTCATGGTTAGATTGTCGGATATCAACCGCAACATTCAGTTCTAAAGCGCGATCTTCAAGGCTATCCGCAATGTCATCAAGCGTTTCATGACCGTAAATGTCAGGCTCTCTTAAACCCAAAAGGTTCAGATTAGGCCCATTAAGAATAAATATTGTCGGCTTTTCTGCCATAATGTTACTTCCGGTTGCGAGTAAGGGTAAAGGCTCTTTATAGGACAGAAAACATTTCTCAGGCAAAGGCAGCTTTTCATGAGTGATAGTGTCATCAATATCAAGCTTAATGGTGAACCCCATCAGGTTAGAGCCGGAACAACAATTGCCGGTCTTGCGAAAGAAATTGGTTTAAACCCTGCTAAAGTAGCCGTTGAGCGCAATCTTGAAATTGTGCCACGTTCTGAACTTGGCAATGTGACAATTGAAGCGGGCGATCAACTGGAAATCGTTCATTTTGTTGGTGGAGGTAATAAATAATGTCTCACAAAGATAGTTGGTCAGTTGCAGGTCGAACCTTCAATTCACGGCTTATTGTTGGTACGGGTAAGTATAAAGACTATGCCCAAAATGCTGCTGCTTTAGTCGCCTCGGGTGCTGAAATTGTAACGGTTGCTGTGCGTCGTGTTAATTTAACCGATACTTCTGCACCTATGTTGACAGATTATATTGATCCGAAGAAATACTGTTTTTTACCCAATACAGCGGGTTGTTTTACAGCCGATGAAGCTTTGAGAACTTTACGGCTAGCAAGAGAAGCGGGTGGCTGGACATTAGTCAAATTAGAGGTTTTAGGTGAAGCTCGGACGCTTTATCCTGATATGATCGAAACACTTAAAGCCACTGAACAGCTTGTCAAAGAAGGCTTTCAGCCAATGGTTTATTGTAGTGACGATCCCATCATGGCTAAAAGATTAGAAGATGCCGGGGCTGTAGCTATCATGCCGCTAGGGGCCCCCATTGGGTCAGGATTGGGCTTACAAAATCAGGTTATGATTCGTCTTATTGTCGAAGGGGCTAATGTGCCTGTGTTGGTTGATGCAGGCGTTGGTACCGCCTCGGATGCCGCTGTTGCGATGGAATTGGGTTGTGAAGGGGTGTTGATGAATACCGCTATCGCAGAAGCTAAGGACCCCGTCATGATGGCACAGGCCATGAAAGCTTCGGTAGAAGCAGGTCGTTTGGCCTATCGGGCGGGCCGTATGGGACGCCGATTGTATGCCGATCCATCAAGCCCGTTGGCAGGTCTAATTTGATTTTTTACCTTATATCTTTCAGCAATTAGTTATCGATGATGGTAAAAGGCAGGCGAAAGCCTGCCTTTTACTATTTAAACCTCAAAAACGGGGATAAGATGCTCGCCCCGCGGTGGTTCTGCAAAATATTGGTTGGCCAAAGCGCGCCATTTAGGCAGGGCATCTGATTTCCGAAAACCTTCCACATGTGCCTCTATCGAAGCCCAGCGTATAATTAAACAAAAACGACCTTTATGTTCATGCGAGCGCGTCAATTCTAAGCCTTCGCAACCAGGAGAATTTAAAAATAAAGGTTTGGCTTTCTCAACAGCCGCAATAAATTCACTATCTGTATCTTCCTTAATAGAAATTTGTAAAAATTCGTAAATCATAAATAATCTCCGTAATCGGTTGAGAATGAAGGTTAATGTTAAGAATGAAGGTTAAAATTTTAATCAATATGAACAGAAATTCATAAAGTTTCCTGCAAATTGTAAAAAGCATTGCTAAAAAAATAAATTCAATATTTCAGGAACCTTCTCATCAATCTCTTCGTTATTAATACTATAAAATGTCTCACGTATTTTATTCTAAGGATTATCTACTTTTTGGGTAGATTAACCTAGAATTCAGGTAATTAATTGAGGAGGTCGAAATGTCTGGGACTTATGATAAATTAAAAGGCTCTGCACAACAAACCCTTGGTAAAGGTAAAGAGAAAGTCGGAAAAGCTTTCGATGATCCTGAACTACAGAGCAAAGGTATCATGGATCAGGCTCAAGGGGCTGCTAGCAAAGCGCTGGGTGCGGCCAAAGAAGCCTTAAGCGATGGTATTGACAAAGTTAAAGACACTTTCGAAGATCTTAAAGAAAGTGCAAAAGATAAATATGAGGATTTAAAAGACTCGGCACAGGAACATAAATCTGAAGCTAAGTCAAAAAGTAAAAAAGTTATGCGAGACATTAAATCATAGTTTTTTTTAAATTCCCTCTCCTTATTATAGCGCGTCTATTCTAAAGATAGACGCGTTTTTTTTTGCTATAATGACCCAAAAATATTAAAATTTTTCAATATTTTTATTGTTGAATTTTATAAAAAATATATAAATTAAGCTAATTTTTTACCGCGCCAATTTTTTCCTTTCTTAAAGATAGGGCCTTTTGCTTGCTAAAATCCTTATTTTTGTTCATGTCATTCTGAAGCGGTTGGGGATCAAGCCTTCCCGACCACAGCGCTATTTTATAGGAGCGCTTTTCTAACAGGCTTTTAATCTGATTCAGGTTTCATGACTTCTAACGCACGCCCAGATCGACGCACATTCGCTATTATTTCTCATCCTGATGCCGGTAAAACGACGCTGACGGAGAAACTATTATATTTTGGAGGCGCTATTCATCTAGCGGGTGAAGTGAAAGCCCGCGGTGATAATCGTCGCGCCCGTTCTGACTGGATGAAAATTGAGCAGCAACGCGGTATTTCAGTAACGTCTTCTGTCATGACCTTTGAATATCAAGGTTTGACTTTTAACCTGTTGGATACACCAGGACATGAAGATTTTTCGGAAGATACCTATCGTACTCTAACCGCTGTTGATTCGGCTATTATGGTTATTGATGCGGCAAGAGGTATTGAAGCCCAGACCCGTAAACTTTTTGAAGTTTGTCGCCTTCGCTCTGTACCGATTATTACTTTTATTAATAAAGTAGATCGGGAAGGGCGACCTGTTTTCGAGCTTCTTGATGAAATTGCTGATCAATTAGCCCTTGATATAAGCCCCATGCTTTGGCCAGTCGGTATGGGCGGGTTATTTGAAGGGCTTTATGACATTGAAAATAAAAAGCTTTTAAGACCTTCAACAGAAGACAACCACGCTTATACCGGTGATGAGACAGCTGTTACGGGTTTAGATGATCCAAAACTGGCGTCTTTAATTTCCGATAATGCCTTGAACCGGCTTCGGGAAGAAGTGGAATTGGCTGAAATCGGTTATGCGCCTTTTGATGAAAAAGCGTATCAATCCGGTGATTTGACACCTGTTTATTTTGGCTCGGCTCTAAAAGATTTTGGTGTCGAACAGTTGATTTCAGCTATTGCGCGCCATGCCCCCGGGCCTCGGGTGCAACCCGCACAACCAGACCCTATTGATCCCGACGATCCCACAGTCAATGGCTTTATCTTTAAAGTTCAGGCTAATATGAATCCTGCCCATCGTGATCGGGTCGCTTTTATGCGTTTATGTTCAGGTCGTTTTCGCCGGGGCATGAAACTTAATCAGATAGGTACCGGCAAGGCAATTTCTATTCATAGTCCGATTTTATTTTTCGCACAAAATCGCGAAGTAGCCGATGAAGCTTTTCCGGGTGATATTATCGGTATACCTAATCATGGTACTTTACGGGTAGGGGACACCCTAAGCGAAAATAATAGCGATCTCAATTTTACAGGGTTACCCGACTTTGCACCGGAAATTTTACGACGTGTTATTTTGTCGGATCCCACCAAATCAAAGCAGCTAAGAAAAGCGCTGGATGATATGGCAGAGGAAGGCATTATTCGCGTTTTCCATCCCGTTATCGGTGCGCAATGGATTATTGGGGTTGTTGGTCAGCTACAATTAGAGGTTCTGATATCACGGTTAGAGGCAGAATATCGGGTTGCTGCCACATTAGAACAATCGCCTTGGCAGACAGCGCGTTGGTTGGCTTCTGACGATTCTAAACTGTTAGCTAGTTTTATTGCCACGCATCAATCCGCTATTGCAGAAGATCGAGACAAAGCGCCCGTATTTATGGCTAAAGATGAATGGGAACTCAATTACGTTTCTGGTCGCAATCCTGATATTCGTTTTGTGGCTACCAAAGAAAGACGATAGATATAATTAAAAATAAATTAATAAGAAAATATAATATAGTATTAATTTTTATAAAGAAATAAATTTATATTATTAAATGAATGATTAATTATCAAACGAATAAAAAATATACATTATGTTACTTTTTTAGCGAAAGGCTATTTGCTACTGATTTTTGGTATCAGCATTATATTTTATAGAGGTGATTTATTTCTTTCTCTTTCAAAAAATCACTTTCTTATTTATCATGGGGCTTGCTGGGTGCATTCTGCATGAGTAGTGGCGCTGTCTATGCGGAGACGGGTGATCTTCTGCAAGACGGCGATCCATTAGGGCCTATCTGTACGGATCGTCCCACAAAATCTTCCGCTGCCTGTACCGTTCCCAAAGGTCATTGGCAGATAGAATCAGATGTTACTAATTATAGTGAATCAAGGGTAGGTAACCTTAATACTCAAACCCTTTATGCCACTAATCCGACCCTGAAATATGGTATCAACAGCTATATGGATTTTCAGGTCAACTGGATTCCCTATACGCAGGTCTGGACACAGGATCGCATTAGCAAAGAAAAACACAGTTATGGCGGTTCCGGCGATGTAATTATGCGTTGGAAAACCCGATATTATGAAGATGATAGGGTAAGCCTTGCGATTATACCTTATGTTAAAGCGCCAGCTGCTGGCCATAATATTGGCAATCGCCATTGGGAAGGGGGCATGGTGGCGGCGGCTAACATCAAGTTACCTGCTGGATTCCTGTTAACCTTGGCCCCTGAACTCGATATTGTCCTTAACAACGATAATAAGGGTATGCATGCGGCGATGCAAAATGTCTTTAACCTGACCCATGCGATTACCCCAAGGTTGAATATTATCGCTGAACTATGGTCTGCGACTAACTTTGATCCAACGGGTAAAACCACGCAATATTCCGCTGATAGTGCTTTAGTTTATGCGTTAACTGATACGGTGCAACTTGATATTGGTGCTAATGTTGGTCTTAATAGTGCAACACCAGCGGAACAGATATATTTAGGCATTAGTAAAAGATTTTAGATAAATTTTTTATAAGATAAAATTATTGCGGATAACCATCGATTGTGCATTTTTCCATAAATAACGGATACAGTACAACCGACCTTTTTTCTAATAATATTTGAGAAAATTTTCTTTTTAATTCCATAGCTTTACTAATATTAAAAATACGTAATTTTATTGTTAGAGGGCCTATATGAATATCGATCGCCCCCCATTACCGCCTTTCTTAACAGAGAAGGCTGCGGCTACCAAAGTCAGGTTAGCGGAAGATGCGTGGAATAGCCGTAATCCTGAAAAGATAGTTCTAAGCTATACATCGGATAGCTATTGGCGCAACAGAAACGAATTTATCCAAGGGCGTGATGCCATCAAACTATTCCTGAAAAGAAAATGGGAAAAAGAATTAGAATACCGGCTTATCAAGGAATTATGGAGCTTTTCCGGCGATCGCCTTGCAGTTCGCTTTGCCTATGAATGGCATAATAGCGAAATACAATGGTTTCGTTCCTATGGAAATGAGAATTGGGAATTTGATGCGGCAGGGCTTATGCAGCGCCGTTTAGCGAGTATTAACGATGTCGCGATAAAAGAAAATGATCGACTGTTTTTCTGGCCGATAGGCCGCCGCCCTGATGACCATCCGTCCCTTACTGCGCTCGGTTTATAAAGGGGGTTCGATATTTGAGGTGATGAGGTGATTATATAGCCCAATATAGGAATATAGAGCAGGCTTGAAAAGCGGCATTCGGGATATAAGAGCAATAGGAATATTAGTTATATCTATGCACAATATTCTGACAACGGAAATAATATTAGAACATTGATTCATGTAATCAGTAATTTTTACAGCCCCAATTATATTGGCGAGACTGCGATAAGAATTGCAAAGCCCGTTTTACGTAAGCAGGCATAAAAAATGTATATATTAAGATGAGATGTTGGCGGAGAGGGTGGGATTCGAACCCACGGTACGCTTCCGCGCACGACGGTTTTCAAGACCGTTGCCTTAAACCACTCGGCCACCTCTCCCGCATAGAAATGCGATCGTCACCAATTACTCGGTGAGGAGTGCGCTCTTAGCAGCATACGCTTTTTAAGGGAAGTATTTTTTGCAATAAATATACAGATCAGGGCTTTCTCCTGTTAGTGCGTTTTCTTTATAAGCGCATAGCTTATAGGAGAGGGAAAATTTGCCCGTTACAGGAATTTTATAAAAAGCATAGGATATGTCAAAGCAATATTGACGCTTATTGCCCTTTTCCTTCATAGACTTATTTTTATTTGTTTATTATTTTTGAGTATTTTCTTCTCCGATAGGAGCGCGCTCAGAAATAACAACTAGGCTTAGACAATTATATGATGCGATTATTTCAGTCTGGGAAAAAAAGCTTCTTCTGTGTAGCCGCAAAATTTTTTGTCTTATCCCTTAGTTTAGAAGCGTTAAATGTCAGTATACCGGTATGGGCGGCGGTCAATCATTCTACTTTGCCTTATTGGGCTTCTATCAGTGCCAGTGAAGCCTTTATGAGAAGCGGGCCGGGGGCTAATTATCCGGCTATTTGGCATTATCAACGGCCTGATTTACCGGTTAAGGTGATTGCCCGTCATGAGAATTGGCGAAAAGTCGAAGATGTTGATGGCGCAACGGGTTGGATTGCCGCCGCGCTGCTGTCCGATAGACGTACAGCCATTCTAAATGGTCAAGGCGTTCAGAATTTATACGCTCTTCCGTCTGCAAACTCTCAGGTTGTTTGGCGCGCGGAAGCGGGTGTCATAGGACGCATTTCAAAATGCCAAGATAACTGGTGTCTATTCAATATTCACGGACAAACCGGATACATCCATATCCGCAACTTATGGGGTGTTAATCCGCAAGAGAGCCTCAACTGACAGTGAAAGTTATGTTTAACATTAAACAATATTTGTCCTGTTAAAAAAACTTACCCAGCCTTGATATCGCCTTTAAAGCAAGAATTTGCTTTAGCATTGATGGATAATATATGTCTGTTTTTTATCTAAACCAATCTTCTATAAGGGGATTGGCTTATTTTGCCGCTTTTTTAGGTATTACCCCGTTATTTGCGGCTACAACCTTACCAACACCTATGGCTTTATCATCGCTGCAATCAGGCCAATGGCGCATTTCCATGCTTCCCAAAGGCATTACCGATGTGTGTCTGGGTAATCCCCATCAATTGATGCATAGTGCGATTGCTTCTAATCAATGCAAAGGGCTGGTAGTCGATAACAAACCCGACACAGCTACAGTACAATATGATTGTGGGGATGCAGGATGGGCGCGTAGCACCATTCACGTTGATAACGATCACAGTGCTCGGATCGATAGTCAGGGTATTTCAGGACACATGCCATTTTTATTCAAAGCAGATGCCCGTCGTATCGGAAGTTGTACAGCGCAATAAGCGCTGAAAGCTTCCGATAAATAAGACGGGACAAAACCTACTTTAGCGGTTGTATTAGGCCTCTGGCAAAAAATCTGGAACGGATAAATATCTTTCGCCTGTGTCGTAATTAACCCCGAGGATACGGCTATCCTTTGGTAAATCTTTTATTTTTTTATCGATCGCGGCTAAGGTGGCGCCTGTTGAAATACCGACAAGTAAACCTTCTTCTGTGGCAGCTCTTAATGCCCAGCTTTTGGCTTCGTCATTTTGGATTTCTATAACCCCTGTTAGAATATCTTTATGCAGATTTTTGGGGACAAAACCTGCGCCTATGCCTTGAATAGCATGCGGTCCCGGTTTTCCACCTGCCAATACCGGAGAAGTCGCAGGTTCAACCGCAAATATTTGAATATCAGGCCAAGCTTTTCGTAAAGTTTCCCCAATACCTGTTAAATGCCCCCCTGTTCCTACACCACTGATAAAGGCATCAATGGGCGTTTCTTTAAAATCTTTTAGGATTTCAGGGCCCGTTGTTGTTGCATGAATGTTGATGTTGGCCGGATTTTCAAATTGTTGGGGAATCCAAGCCCCTTCCGTTTGGGCAGCTAATTCTTTAGCCCTTTCAATGGCACCAGCCATCCCTTTTTCCTTGGGCGTAAGATCAAAACCGGCACCATAAGCCAACATCAGGCGACGGCGTTCAATCGACATCGATTCTGGCATGACCAATATTAATTTATAGCCCTTAACCGCGGCCACCATGGCAAGTCCAATACCCGTATTGCCGCTGGTAGGTTCAATAATGACACCCCCCTTTTTAAGCTTGCCTTTTTTTTCAGCGTCTTCCACCATGGCCAGAGCAATACGATCTTTGATTGATCCACCGGGATTACTTTTTTCAACTTTGATCCAGACCTCATGGTCAGGAAACAACTTGTTCAAGCGTAAATGGGGCGTGTTACCTATAGCCTCTAAAATAGTATTTACTTTTGCCATTCATCCTGTCCTTATGAGAAAATATATTTTTAGCAGAAAATGACTTACCTATTTACAGGGTATGTTTCTAATCTCTTTACTTTATATTTAAAATCAGGATTGAAAAACGATCAATCAAGCTTTCCTATGGGAAAGGCATATAATTCTTTTTAGATTCATCGGATAATAAAAAAACGCTCCGATTAAAACCGGAGCGTTTAAGAGGACTAGAAAAGGCCATTCTTCTGTCTTGTTAGGGGTTAGGCCATAGCCGGCAATAACTTCCGATCTCCGGCGATTTCCATAATGGCTTTTTGCAATTTATCAAAAGCCCGCACTTCAATCTGTCTTACACGTTCCCGACTAACGCCATAGACCTGGCTCAGTTCTTCAAGGGTCTTTGGATTATCGCTCAATCGTCTTTCTGATAAAATGTATTTTTCGCGATCGTTCAACTTATCCATCGCTTCCACCAATAATTTATGGCGGACAATACTTTCCTCTTCTTCCTCGATCTGCTGATCTTGTAACGGTTCCTGATCGACAAGCCAGTCTTGCATCTGGCCTTCGCCGTCCTCGCGGACAGAGACATTAAGGGAACTATCGCCCCCCATGGCCATCCGGCGGTTCATGCTGACGACATCGTCATTGCTGACCCCTAAATTGGTCGCAATAGATTTGACTTCTTCAGGCTTTAGATCACCATCTTCAAAGGCGTGAAGATTGCTTTTCAATCGTCGCAGATTAAAGAATAACTTCTTCTGCGCGGCAGTGGTCCCCATTTTGACAAGGCTCCACGACCGCAGAATATACTCTTGAATTGAAGCTTTAATCCACCATATCGCATAAGTAGCCAAACGGAATCCGCGGTCAGGGTCAAATTTTTTGACACCCTGCATCAGGCCGATATTACCTTCTGAAATCAATTCAGAAACGGGTAGGCCATAACCGCGATATCCCATGGCGATTTTTGCGACTAAACGCAGATGGGAGGTTACCAGACGACTTGCCGCTTTTGGGTCTTGATGTTCCTGAAAGCGTTTAGCCAACATATATTCTTCTTCCGGTTTCAAAATCGGAAATTTACGGATGTCGGCTAAATAATGATTAAGACTCTGGTCACCGCCCAATGCAGGAACCACTGCTGGAAGGGTGCTACTGGTGGCCATTTTATCTGTCTCCCGTCTTCCCAAACTCGCTACCTATAATAATTGCTGTTATTCGTTCAACTTACCATAAGCATCTTGAATAAAAGCTGCATATCTTGGGGCATTTCGGCGTTAAAGTCCACTTGTTTACCTAAAATCGGGTGGATAAAACCGAGATGCGCTGCATGAAGCGCCTGCCTTTGAAATGCCAGTTCCTTTAATAACGCATGATGGGCTTTTTTGCTCCGCCCATAAACAGGATCACCTAACAAAGAATGTCCAATCGAAGCCATGTGGACGCGTACCTGATGGGTGCGTCCTGTTTCCAGACGACATTCAATTAAAGCAGCCTCTTTTAAAGGGGTTACCATACGATAATGCGTTACAGCATGCTTTCCGCGCCCTTCTGCAACAATAGCCATTTTTTGACGATTAACAGAAGATCGGGCCAAGGAGGCATCGACATGCCCTTGAAGCGAAGGTCGTCCTACCACTATCGCCTGATATCGGCGGTCAATAGAGTGTTTTGCGAATTGAGCTGCAAGACCTGCATGGGCAGGATCCGTTTTGGCGACCACTAAAAGGCCGCTCGTGTCCTTATCAATCCTATGTACAATACCCGGTCTTGCAACACCCCCAATGCCTGACAGTTTACCGGCACAATGATGCAGCAAGGCATTGACCAATGTGTTATCAAAATTACCGGCGGCTGGATGAACAACCATCCCCGCCGGTTTATTCACAATCAAAAGATGGTCATCTTCAAAAACAATATTTAAAGGAATATCCTGTGCCTCGTTATGGGCAGGGCGGGGCAAAGGGATGTCAATCGTGAAAGAATCGACAGTTTTAATTTTGAAAGCAGGATCTCTTATCAATATCCCCTGACTATTGGTAACACATCCGGTGGCAATAAGATTTTTCAGTCTTTCACGAGAAAGACGATTTAATACACTGGCCAAGGCACGATCTAGTCGCCAACCGATCATTTCTTCTGTTAACGTGACCTTCTCTGTTGGCATTACGTTTTATCACCCCTCTTGGTTTTTTGCAGATGATTTGCCATGGTAATAATATGGCCTCCAGCAACCGAATTCAGTCACCTGATAAAAAGGGTGAAACACTTTTCATCAATCCGAATTTTGTAAAAAAAATTCTCAGTGAGACCCGAGCGCGACCCATGCTTGAAATATGCGGTCTTTTGCTCGGTTCTAGCGGGCATGTAACAGAAATTATGCCTATGCCCAATATCGCACCCAATCCCCGACGTTTTTTTGAAATGGAAACAGCGGGTTTAATTACAGCCCATCGAGAGGCACGACGTCGCCATCTTTCTGTTATTGGCCATTATCATTCTCATCCTTCCGGTAGCTGCCTTCCTTCGGCGACAGATGCCGCCTTAGCGCATTATGGTCAATATTGGCTTATTGCGGCTTTTAATAAAATAGAAGGATGGTATGCCTGTAAGAGTGGCCGCATAGAAGGGGTTTTCTTGCCATGTGAGCTTATTCTTCATAAAAGCGTATAGCGCTATTAAAAATTACACGGACTAAACTGTTTTTTCTTATAAAGCTTATGCCGTTATGTTTATGTCACAATAATAAATTTAAAAAATGTCAGTTTGAAGGATTTTTGACTTTATGACCATGACGGCTATCAATCTGGCAAGTCTATTATGTTCTAGGCTTTGTCATGATCTCTTAAGCCCTGTCAGTGCAATGAATAACGGGATCGAACTACTGGCCGATGAGCAAGACCCTGAAATGCGGGCGCGTTGTGTCGATCTTCTTTCGGAAAGCGCTAAGGTCTCTGCTAACAAACTCAAATTTTTTCGGCTGGCTTTTGGACAAGCGGGTGGATTTTCTGAAAGTGTTGATACTGAAGAAATCCGTGAAGCGATTGCGGGACTTTTCGGTTTTGATCATCGTATACAGCTAGGCTGGATGATGAATGATCCCGTTATGGAAAAAGGGGCCGTCCGTGTATTGCTCAATCTGTCTTTAATCGCCTCTGACTCTTTGATTCGGGGTGGGATGCTGGATATTGGGGCAGAAGGCCGCGAAATTGTCATTCGTGCAGAGGGGCGCCGGCTTGTTTTTGACGAACAGATTGAAGCGGCTCTTTTGGGTAAGATTCCTCCTGAAAAATTAACCCCTAGATTGGCTGCGGCATGGCTAATTCATGCTTTAATCGAAGAACGAGGAGGGCAGTTGCAAGTTGCCAGACCCGATCCCAATGTTTTGCTTTTTGGTATTAATCTCACTTAAATAAAACAATTTTGTAATATCCTCTTTCGCGCTACTGTCTGAAGGCGCTTAAGATTTTATATAACTGTAATTTTAGTATTTCACTTTTATAGACAATCGGCAGAAAGTAACAGGCCATAGGTAACAATCGGTGGCTCTCTTTCTTATATCTGTTTGAATAGCGCATCCTACCTTAATCAGAGGAGAAAATATTATGGCTCATATTGAAATTTATACCACGAATGTTTGCCCTTATTGCAAGCGGGCAAAGGCGTTATTTGCTGAAAAAGGTGTAAGCTTTGACGAATATGATGTCACAACGGATAGCGCTAAAAGGACAGAAATGATCAAGCGCTCTGGTGGCCGGACCGTCCCCCAAATATTTATAGATGATAAACATATTGGCGGCTGTGATGATCTGGTTGCGCTAAACAGCGCGGGTAAACTCGACCCATTATTAGGCAAATAATATATTTTAGTATCATGAGTATAACAGCGTAGAAGGGAAAAATTTTGAGTTTTACGCAAGATCAGTTTATCGCCAAGGTCGTAAAAAGTGATGCCTATGTTGCCGGTTCAAAAATTAAATTTGACTTTGGGCAGGAGGGTAGCATTCTTTTAGATGGTATCGGTCGTAAGGTAGAAAAAGACGACGGGCCAGCTGACAGTGTTATCAGCCTTAGCTGGGCAGATTTTCAGGCATTGGCCGATGGTAACCTTAATCCGATGACGGCGTTCATGACAGGCCGTGTCAAAGTGCAAGGTGCAATGGGACCAGCCATGCAACTCAAACAAATTTTTCAAACTATACGCTAATTGCTCGTTTAAATTAAAAAGCTCTGGTCTTAAAAACCAGAGCTTTTTTCATTTCAAAAGTAACAAGGGTTAATCAAAGATGCTTTTCTAACTCATTTTTGCCTTGCTCTGCCATGGTTATATAATGGCGAAGAGTCATATTTTTTTCAGCATCCATCTCTTCAATTAAACGTTCATAACTCGCTTTTGCTTCTGGAATACGACCTAAACTCGTAAGATAAATGGCCTTTTTGATATGGGTCGTAGCGACACCTACCTGTAAACCACCCTCTTCGGTTCCTCCAAAACGTTCCAAAAAATCGTCATAAACAGGGATAGCCGCTTCTGGATTTCCACGGTCGCCGATGCTGCTTCCTTTACTGAAAAGGGCCCGTGCGACATAAAGCTGAATATTTTTATCTTCATGATCTCCAAAACGCGCCAAAAGATCATCATAACTAGCGACAGATTCGTCATGCCGATCCAATTGCGCTAAACTGACCGCTTTATTGATCAAAGCGGTTGCTGTCATTATCTGAACTGTGGGCTCATTGCTTTTTGAAAAGCGTTCGAGAAATGATTCATAGCCTTTGACTTCCGCATCAAGGTGGCCTTGTTCGCTTAATAAGGCAATCTTTTCAAAAAAACTGTTAGCGACGATTTTTGCTGTCGCTTCATCCTCAACGGTGATGAAACGTTGAATTAAGGTATCATAGGTCGCAATCGCCTCGTCAATCTGTTCCAAACTATAAAGACTGGCGGCTTTATTAAATAAAGCTTTGGCAACACCATTTTGTAATTCTTTATCATCTGATTGTGAAAAAAGACGAATCAGTTCATCATAACAGGCGATTTCTTCTTCGGTGCGCTCTTGATTTTTGAGCGTTACGGCTTTGTAGAATAATGCTTTTGCAACATTATTTTGAAGTTGAAGGTCTGAAGATTTGGAAAATAAAACGATAAGGTCATCATAAGTTGCTAAGGCTTCTTCCGGTTTTTCGACCGCATCAAGATTACCGGCTTTATTAAAAAGAGCTTTCGCGACACAGACTTGGAGTTCAACTTCCTGACTATTGCGGAAACGGTTGATCAGCTCATCATAAACGGCGTGTACTTCTTCATTTCGTTTAGCCTTTCGTAAAGTTACCGCTTTATCAAAAAGCGTTTTACCAACGAAAATTTGTAAATTATTATCTTCAGATTCAGCAAAACGTGTTACCAACGCATCATAAGCTGATAATGCCTCATCAGTGCGATTAAGGGCTGTTAAACTAACCGCTTTATTCGCCATCACCATGGCAACATAAAGTTGAATCGCCTCTTCTTTCTGTGACGAAAATTGTGTTAGCCATGTCTCATAAGCAGTAATAGCCGCCTCATGATCTTGCTTTTCAGATAATTCGGCAATTTCATTAAACAGAATTTTTGCATTTTCGAGTTGTTGATTTTCAATAGACATGATGAACCTTGCAATCGCTTTTAAAAAACCGGCGAGGGTGAATGGAAATGTCCCTGCTATAAGGGGCAAAAGAAAAAGACGCTATGTTGAAAACAGCGAAAACTCAGCTCATCATTAAATTTTAAAGACTATAAAGATTGTTACGATTGAACAGTTACCAAAGCCTGCTTTTCCTTATCAGCTAAAATATGATATTTTTGTAGTTCCTGATTTTCTTCGGAATCTAGTGCGGTCAGTAGAGTATCATAGCAAGAAATGGCCTCTTCTATGCGTCCCAATGCGACAAGATTAGTGGCTTTCTTAATAAGCGCCGTTGCAATACCGATTTGTAAGCTAGGGTCTTCTGTTTTAATAAACCGATTAATAAAGAGCGTGTAGGTCTTAATTTCTTCTTCACGCCGTTGTAACCGACATAAAATATCAGCTTTGTTAAAATATCCCTTAGCTAAATGTAACGCTATTTTCTCTTCCAGATTATCCTGAAAACGCGCTATCATAGTGTTATAAACGGCTAATGACTCTTCTAGCTGGTTATTTTCTTTTAAAGCTTCTGCTTTTTTAACAAAAATTATCGCTACACAAAGCTGTAATTCTTCGTCTTCACTTTGTAAAAAATGATCTAGGAAGCGATCATAAGCAGAAACCGTTTCAGCGAAATTTTTTAATTTTTCAAGGCAACCTGCTTTATTCAGTAGGGTATTCGCAATAATTTTTTCAAAACAGGGATCTGGATTATCAATAAATTGATTGAGCAATACATCACAGCAAGCGATTGCTTTTTCTGTCTGCTCCATTTTACTAAAAAGACTGGCTTTGTTAAATAAAGCTTTGGCGACGCCTGACTGTAAAAGAGGCATAGAATAGTCAGAGAAGCGTTCAATCAAGTCATCATAACAATCAATAGCTTCATCATAACGATTGGCTTGGCTAAGAAGAACAGCCTTATCAAACAGGCTCTTGCCAACATATACTTGTAATTCTATTTCAGAAGTATCTTGGAAACGCTGGATCAATCTATCATAGCTGCTTATTTCAGCTTCGGTTTGCTGTAATAACCGAAAACAGCTAGCTTGATTAGCCAAGGCCATCGCCGAATAAGATAACAAAGCTGGATCTGTTATCCCTTCCAGCGTTTGATCTAAATCACCATAGACCGCGATGGCTTCCGCTATTCTATCTGTTTTACTCAAATTAAGTGCCTTATTAAATAAGGCTGGAATAAGAGCAGCTAGAACCGTTTGATCCTGCATTTTTTTGTCCGAAATAGACTCTTTAGGCATATCCACCCCCCGATGTATCCGTGCGCTGACCATTTTCCAGTTCGTTCAGGAAATCTTTATACAGAAGAGGGCGGGAAAACATTGGGAAATTTTTGGAAATAGAAAAATCTTGCTCTTCCTGACTAGTTGCTGCCGTACAATCCGTTAAAGATATGGTGTCAAAGCCTTTTTCGTAAGCGGTGCGGAGTGTGGATTCAACACAGCAATTCGTCAAAAATCCAGCAACAGCGACCGTTTCAATGCCCAGTTGACGCAAAATAAAATCAAGATTTGTGCTGTAAAATGCGGATAAACCCCGCTTGCCTTCAATGACGATATCGGTTTCTCTAATGGGAAGAATATCAATAATTTCAGCTCCCCATGTCTCTTTTTGAAAGGCTTGTTTTTCAATAATGCCTTTTAAAATACCAAAAGGATTGGGGCTTAATTCATGATAATCGCTTGTAAAAGTGATAGGACAAAAAAGAACTTTTACGCCTAACGCCCGTGCCTTTGCGAGCAAATCCTTAGTATTATCCAACATATGGTTGGCATCCATTACGGGCTTCACCGCTTCATAAAGGGCACCATTAGGATTGGCAAAATCATTTTGATATTCAATCAAAATAAGCGCTGTTTTTTTGGCTTTATCGGTCATCGTTCCATTCCCTCAATAAACAGGAAGCGTTATCTTTAAGGATGCTTAAAAATTGTCCTTTGCTTCGCGAAGTTTAGCGAGTTCCTCGGGGTTTTTTGTGCGCATGAAGGGATTTGTAGCCCATTCAAGCGCAATCGTTGAAGGTAAGGTGATTTTTTTGTCTGCACGCAATTTATCTACCTCTTTAACCCGTTCTTGTAATGCCAGATTATCGGGATCAACCGTTAAAGCGAAATGTCCGTTATCCTGCGTATATTCATGACCGCAATAGACTTTTGTGTCAGGAGGAAGTTTGGAAAAACGCTGTAAAGCCTGCCACATTTGGTCAGCAGTTCCTTCAAATAAGCGCCCACAACCCATCGCAAATAAAGTATCGCCACAAAAGAGCATTTTATGATCTGGTAGATAATAGGCGACATGACCCACGGTATGAGCGGGGACAGCCATAACGCGTGCTTGAAGTGAGCCGATTGCGACTTCATCCCCTTCATCGACAGGGCGGTTCATGCCCGGGATAGGATGTTTTTCATGGGCAGGGCCGATTACATCACAGCCAGTTTCGGCCTTGATATCTTCGTTTCCCCCTGTGTGATCCTTATGCCAGTGGGTGTTCCATATCTGATCAACAGTCCAACCGTGCTTTTTAAGGGCCGCGAAGACAGGGGCGGCTTCACCCGGATCAACAACAACTGTTTTGTTGCTCACTTTATCGTGTAAAATCCAGATGTAATTAGTTTCAAAAGCCGGAACGGCTAGAATTTCGACCGACATAATAAAGCATCCCTATAATCTCAAAAACCGGATAAACTTGGATAGTTTACCAGCTTCCGCTATTGGCCATTGATTTCCAAGGTTCTATCACTTCTAATTTATCACCGGCTTGTAGTAATTCGATTGAAATGGCATCGGGTGTACGGACAAAAGCCATCCAACCATCCCGAGGTGGGCGGTTGATAATATAGCCGCTATCCATCAATTTCTGACAGCTTTCATAAATGTTATCGACTTCGAAGGCGAGATGGCCAAAATTTCGTCCGCCGTCATAACTTTTTTCATCCCAATTCCATGTCAGTTCAACCTGAACATCATCCTTAGGTACCGCCATATAAATCAGCGTGAAACGGCCTTCATTATTATTAACACGACCCACTTCTTCCAATCCCAAAATATTAAAAAAGCGGATAGTTGCATCAGGATCGGATACTCTGATCATAGTATGAATATAGCGCATATTTTTGGCCTTCTTGTAAACGCAATGACCTGAAAGACATTTTGAGAAGATAGCTAATTTTTAAATAAAAAGGTATTTTAAACCTTTCTATTTATAGAAAAATTTAGCAATAATTTCGATTTATCTTCTTCAGATATTCTGTCTTTTCTCTTGTTAGCCCTTATTCTTTATGTTGTTTAATATCTGAAAGGCTATGGCGAGCTATTTTAATTGTTTATTTTTTAAGATCAGGCTGATTATTCGTTTTAAGGGGCGGAGGCGTCGTTGTAGAGGAAGAGGCGGAAGGGGCGGCAACAGTATTATTTTGCTGCTCCATTTCGTCCATCGCTTTACGGGCGACCTCGGCTAATTCTGCTTTGGGATTAGCTCTGATAGTTCGATCCCAAGCGGCACGGGCTGTTTCAATCTCCCCTGAAAGAGCAAAAATCAGCCCTTTTTCGAAAGAAATTTGGGCATCTAATGGGGCAATTTTTTCCCCTTCTATAATATCCTTTTTAGCGCGTTCTAAATCACCTTGTTGGCGGGCTAAGGTTGCAGACATTAACCAAATGCTTCCATCCTTGCCGATCAATTTTAAGGCCTTATCAATATCCTGACGGGCAGAGGCATAATCATGCAATGCGACATCAGCCCGTGCCCGATCCGAAAGGGTATTACCCCGCATTTTATCCGGTAAAACTGACAACATCAGCGCATGATCAAACGCGCCCCGAGCCGCCCCCGGATCTTGATTGGCCAAGGCTGCATTGCCCGCTTGAATCCAGAAGATCGCTGAACGACCGTCATGTTCCAAATCGGATTCACGGGCAGCCTGCTCAAAAGCATCGACACCCGCACTATAGCGCCCTAAGGCCACATAGGCCATGCCCAAGCATTGATTAGCTAAAACACCCCCCGCACTTAATCGCCATGTATTCGCAATCTCAGCGGCTTGTTCAGGATCTTCGTCTATCATATTAATACAATGATCATAACGCTGTTTTAAGCTGGCAGGCGGCGCTACAACTTGCAGGGTATTATCTTTTTTTTTATATTTATATTTTTTAAGCTTGCTTTCTGCTTTCCCTTGGGGCGCCAAAGGCGTCTTTTTGACGACGGGTTTTGGTTCTTCTCTAGGACCCGTTGCTAAGAAATTCGGGGACTTAGGGAGCGATACCATAGGGATAGTATTATCCTCAATAGCGGGCAATTGCCCTCCTGCAGCTAATAAAGTAAGTAAAGAAAATAACATTATACCTGCGTTTCTCAAAAAACATTTTAAAAACTGGCCAGCATTTCTGTCAGAATATTAATAACCAGTTTAATATCAGAAGGCCGTGATAAATGATGATCAGCATCCTTAATCAAGGTGATCTGAACATCATCAGAATATAATTTTTCAGCAAGCATCAAGACCCGCTGCCACGGAACCTCTTGATCCTTTTGTCCTTGAAGCAGGCGGACGGGACAAGAAACGGAAATAGACTTTTCAAGAAGCAGATGCTTTTGACCACTTTCCCAAAAACCTTTGGTAACAATAGCTTCATCGCTACTGCCCTCTATAGGTAAAACCAATTTTCCTTGTTTTTGAATGATGTTCTTTTCTTCATCCTTAAAGCCCCATTCTGTAAAATCAGGCGCTGCCGCAAGGCCTACCAGTCCAGCTATACGTTTTTTACGGGCTAAAGCGACCAATAGCATAAGCCATCCGCCCATAGAGGAACCCACCAGAACAAGAGGGCCTTCGGTAATCTGATCAATGACGGATAAACTATCATTAAACCAATTTTCGAGGGTTCCATCTATGAACAGTCCCTCACTTTCGCCACAACCGGAATAATCAAAACGAAGACAAGAACGGCCTTTTTCAGCAGCCCATGCGCCCAGTGCAATAGCTTTTGAACCATGCATATTCGACATATAGCCGGGGAAAAAAACGATTGTCGGCCCTTTACCTTCTAATTTGTGGTAGGCGAGCCGATTACCTTGAGGGGATTTTAAAAAAGAACTTGTCATTATAATCAAGCCTAATTGTCGCTATCAGATGTAAAGCAAACAGCGTTAAATAGAATCAGACATAGTTTTATCTCTTTTTTTAAAAAGGTCTATCTTTCGGGGTACTCCCTGATTTTCTCATTTTTTAATGATATAATATATCATTGAGGCATATCAAAGGTTGCAAGACAGGGGTAAGACCGCGCATAAGCTTTTTTGTAGCGGCTTAATCCGCTTTTATTAACCTCTAATACACGAGAAAGACAGAATGGCTGAGAAGATCAGGATCACGCTTATTGACGGTTCGGAGCGCGAGGTTCTGCATGGCACTACCGCGGCACAGATCGCAGGGTCTATCTCTTCCACCCTTGCCAAAAAGGCCTTAGCTGCCCGTTTTGAGGGACAGCTGGTAGATCTTTCCCAGCCTCTTGAGGAAAGTGGCTCCTTAGAGATTATTACGGTTGAAGACGAAGCTGCTGCTTTGGAATTGGTGCGTCATGATTATGCCCATGTGTTAGCCGAAGCGGTACAGAATCTGTTCCCCGGCACGCAAATCACGTTTGGCCCTATTACTGAAGATGGCTTTTATTATGATTTTGCGCCAAAAGATCGTCCTTTTACTGAAGAAGATTTGCCCGTTATTGAAGCGGAAATGCGGCGCATTATTGCCCGTAATGAACCGCTGTTACGCGAAGTTTGGGAACGCGACGATTTAATTGCGCTTTGGACAAAACAGGGTGAAAGCTTCAAGGCGGAATGGGCGAAAGAATTACCGGAAGGGCAAGCCTTAACAACTTATCGTGCTGGTGAATGGCTTGATATGTGTCGTGGACCTCATTTACCCTCGACGGGTAAGCTTGATCCCAAAGCGTTTAAACTGACGCGCGTTTCTGGTGCCTATTGGCGTGGCGATCAGAATAACGCGATGTTGAGTCGGATTTATGGTACGGGTTGGTTAAATGCCAAGCAGCTTAAAGCTCATCTTGAACGATTAGAAGAAGCAGCCAAACGCGATCATCGCCGTATCGGACAAGAAATGGATTTATTCCATCTTCAACCAGAAGCGCAAGGATCCGTTTTCTGGCATCCGCATGGTTATACTATATGGTTACAATTAGAGGCCTATATCCGTCGTCGCTTACAAGGGGCAGATTATAAAGAAGTAAAAACCCCCCAATTAATGGATGCTTCTTTATGGGAAGCGTCTGGCCATTGGGGCAAATTCCGAGAAAACATGTTTGTTGTGCCGGATGAAGTGCCGGGCACCGATCCTGATAAGCCCGTCTTGTCGGGTAAAGGCAATCTGATGGCTTTAAAGCCGATGAGTTGTCCTGCTCATATTCTGCTTTTCAAGCAAGGTATCCGTTCCTATCGGGAATTACCGTTACGTATGGCAGAATTTGGTTGCTGTCATCGTAATGAAGCTCATGGCGCTTTACATGGTTTGATGCGGGTGCGTCAGTTAACGCAAGATGATGCCCATATTTTTTGCACAGCAGAACAAATCGTTTCTGAAACCAAAGCTTTTGTCAGTTTATTGGATGCTGTTTATCGCGATCTCGGTTTTGAGAAATATGCGGTTAAACTATCCTTGCGTCCTGAATTGCGGGCTGGGGATGATACGCTTTGGGACAATGCAGAAAACGGGTTGCGATCAGCGTTAGAGCAAGTCGGTATCATTGATTATGAAGAATTACCGGGCGAAGGTGCCTTTTATGGCCCGAAACTCGAATTCCATTTAACGGATGCGATTGGTCGGACATGGCAATGTGGTACTTTACAGCTTGATTATGTCTTACCGGAACGGCTGGATGCCAGCTATGTAGCCGAAGATGGAAGTCGCAAACGGCCTATAATGTTACATCGGGCGATCATCGGGACATTTGAACGCTTTATCGGTATTCTTATTGAACATCATGCGGGACGTTTCCCATTATGGTTAGCGCCTGTGCAAGCTGTTGTGGCCACAATTGTTTCAGAGGCTGATAGCTATGCAGAAGCCGTCGTTGCCAAAATGAAGGCGGCAGGCCTTCGTGTCACCTCCGATCTTCGGAATGAGAAGATTAATTATAAGGTGCGCGAACATAGTCTTGCCAAGGTGCCGAATATTTTAGTGGTCGGCAAACGTGAAGCCGAAGAAGGTAAAGTGGCCATCCGTCGCCTAGGTAGTCGTGATCAGAGCATCGTTACGGTAGAAGAAGCGATTAAAACGTTGACTGCTGAGGCGCTTGCCCCTGATTTAAAATAGAATCTGATTTCTGTCAGATAGGATTTATCAGAATGTCTGCACCCTTTGCATCCTTGTCCCGTCCTCAAGATATTATCGATTATGAAGGAATAGATCGGGAAATTGCCTTTCTAAAGAAGGCTGCAGGGAAGGATATTTACGCCGAGCGTTCCGCGATCTGCCGTTTATTAAAAACGGCGGTCGTCGATGGCCGTGCCGCTATTGCTGAGCGCTTAGCCCAAAAACCCCGACAAGGGCGATTAACAGCTTTAAGTTATGCCTATCTGACAGATCAGATTATCAAACTGGCTTTTCACTGGTTAGTGGATGATTCAGAAAAAGCCGAAAATCTGGTTTTAATGGCGGTCGGGGGATATGGGCGCGGTGAAATGGCGCTTCATTCTGATGTTGATCTTGCCTTTTTATCAGCACGCGTGCCGAATAAAAAACAAAAAAGCCTCATTGAATCGCTGATATCGCTTTTGTGGGATTTAGGTTTACGGGTCAGCCAATCTCATCGTAGCCTTGGCGATCTGGTTAAAATGGCCAAAAAAGATATAACAATTCGTACCGCCGTTTTGGAAGGGCGTTATCTGGTCGGTGACCATAGTCTTTTTGAAGAAGCCTCTTCTCGTTTTATCAAAAAAGTTGTCGCAGGCTCTGGCCGTGCCTTTGTCGCCGCCAAATTACAAGAATGGGATACCCGTCATCATACCCGTGGGGATAGTCGTTATCTGGTCGAACCGCATTTAAAAGAAGGTAAGGGGGGATTAAGAGACCTACAAAGTCTGTTTTGGATAGCGAAATATCTTTATCTGGAGGAAGAGGCCAAACATAATCATCTGTCTGTTCCTATTCTTAATGATTACGCGCTTATCAAGGCAGATTTAATTCCCAGCCATGAAGCCAAACGCTTTCGACGGTGTGAAAATTTTTTATGGGCTGTACGGTGCCACCTTCATATTCTGGTTAACCGACCTGAAGAACGATTGAATTTTGATGTTCAGCGTAATTTAGCAGAAAGAATGGGCTATCAAGCAAAAGGAGGAAAATCAGCTGTCGAGCGCTTTATGCATCACTATTTTTTAGTGACTAAAATGGTGGGAAATCTGGCGGCCCTCTTTATCGATGCCTTAAAAGAAAATCATTATTTAAAAACACGCCTATGGGGGTCTTCTTCAGCCCGAGAAATAGAAGGTTTTTCAGTTGAGCAAGGGCAAATTATCGTCACGGATGACGATTTTTTCAGACAAAATCCCTCAAAATTAATAATACTCTTCACCGTTGCCCATCGCCATAAACTCGGCATTCATCCTTTGACCATGCGTCAAGCTGGCCGTGATGCCATTTTAATTGATGAAGAATTACGAAATAACCCAGAATGTAATGCTGCCTTTACGGCTATTTTTGCGTCTTCCCGTAATCCGGCCCCTATTTTAAAGGCTATGAATAATACCGGGGTATTAGGCCGTTTTATTCCTGATTTTGGTCGGATTGTCGCCCAAATGCAGTTCGACATGTATCATCATTATACCGTGGACGAACATGCTATTCGCGCTATTGATTTGCTGGCCCGTGTTGAACAAGGCGAAATGGCAGAAGATTATCCCTTAGGCGTAACACTTTTTAAGCAGATTGATGCCCATCGTGCGTTATGTATTGCCGTATTTCTTCATGATATTGCCAAGGGTCGTAACGGTGATCATTCCTTATTGGGGGCTGAAATTGCAAATCGTCTTTGTCCGCGTTTAGGGTTAACACCCGCTGAGACGGAATTGGTCGTATGGCTGATCAAAAATCACTTACTTATGTCCCATACCGCCTTCCAGCGCGATTTAGCAGACGTTAAAACTATTACAGATTTTTCTAATGAAGTAAAAAGCCCCGAAAGACTTCGGTTATTATTTCTGCTGACATTGGCTGATATTACAGCCGTAGGGCCTAATGTCTGGAATAGTTGGAAAAATCAGCTTCTGACAGCTTTATTTGATGCCTGTTCTCAGTGTTTACAACAAGGTCCGATGCGAGGGGGTAGTGAACGGCAGGAGCGAATAGAAAATCAACAAAAACATGTTCGTGAAATATTGGAATGGAATAATCAAGATTCAGAGTATTTATTGAAACGTCTGCCGGATGATTATTGGTTTTCAGAACGATCTGATGTTATTGTTGAAAATATCCGACAAATGGCTGCCACGGATAAGGCTCAAAAATCGATTTCAGTCAAAGGCAAAGAAATGCCTGCCTATGACGCTACTATGATTAGCCTTTATGCAATTGATCACCCCGGTTTCTTTTATCGTATTGCGGGCGCTATTCATGCCACCGGTGGCACTATTCTTGATGCGCGTATTCATACCACGCGGGATGGAATGGCCATGGATAATCTTTTGGTGCAACACACGCAGGGCGGCATCATTAAAACAGGCGAGCATTTAAATCGTATGATGCAAGCTATTGAAGATGCCGCAACTAGTCATATTCGTACCAGTAATAAATTAGCGGCCCTTCGCCCGCCGTTATTTTGGCGAGGGGATGCTTTTCATGTTGAGCCATCCGTTTTTATTGACAATCAAGCTTCAGATCGTTTTACAGTCATCGAAGTTAATGCCCAAGATCGTCCTGCCTTATTGCATGATCTTGGCTGTGCATTATTCAATGCGCGATTAACGATCAGTTCAGCGCATATCGCCACTTATGGTGAGCGTGCTGTTGATGTCTTTTATGTATCCGACCTTTTGGCCCATAAGATAACCAACCAAAATCGATTAAAAGCTATCGAAAAACGCCTATTGGCTGCTGCAGAGCGGGCTAATTCTAAATGAAATGATTTTTTATATAAAAATCATAAATTTATAAAGTTTGTTACATAAAAATAACAATCTGAAAAAAATATAGGTGGTATTTTCGAAAGATAGTTGGAATAAAGGCCGGAAAATATAAGAATGATTATCAGATCGTAAATATATTTTTACAAGGCTGTCATAATTTGAAACACAAAATAAATTATAATTATAGGGGTGGCCAATCTGAAATGTCGTCTTTGGTTAATGATAGCCACTGCCTTTTAAATTTACGTGTAAAGCATTTTTCAAAAAAATGCCGAAAATGGTTGTTAGCTGGCTTTATTACATTTCCTTTTTTACCTACCCCCGTTTTGGCGCAAGCCGCTCAACAAAATGACAGCGTTTCGATCGAGACTCTTGAACAAGAAATTCAGCATATTGAACAGGCTCAGGCCGCTTTACAGCGTGATTTGCAAGCCGTGCGCCAACAATTGGCTGTCAAAAAGCAGGGAACGACCCAAGCGTTAGCCCAAAATCAAAATAATGGGGCTGAGGGGATAATTTCCAATAAGTCAGCGGTTACAGCGTCTACGGCTACTGAAAAGACCGTAGCCCAAAAAACCCATGAAGAACTAGCGCGCGTTACACCTCCGGCTTCTTCTATGGTTGCGTCTTTACCGGATGAGGGTCATTCTGAAAATAAGGCTTCTGTGGCGACTTTGGCCACAGCGGATTCCTTATCCGAAAAGCATCCAACGGATAATAATACCGCGAATACGGTGCCTAATACGCTTGATCTGATAATGAATCCTTTCCAAAATCAGACGGATAAAAATGGCATGGCTTCATTAGCCGGTATGCCTTCTGATCAGACGCCTTCTTCAGGAAATCATAGTGCGAATGGTTCCTTAATCATAGCCGATGATGATATCGCTAAAGTAAGACAAAGTGAAAATGGTGAAGTCGAGGTCTTTAAACACACGGATGTGCCGACCGAAGCTATTATTGCCCGTCACTCGCGGGATATAATTGCGATGTCCGCCAATAACGGGGTTGGCCCTCATCCAAGAGAAAGTGCGGGTGCGCAGATTTCGGGTGCATTGGGTGACCATGGGATTTTCAATTTAGGTCCCATGACCTTTGTTCTTGGTGGCTTTATCGATGCTTCGGGTGTAGCCGCCGATCGCCATGTCGCCTCAGGTACCTTTAATTTCTGGCAGGCAATGCCTTACCGAAATAATCCTGATTATCATCTCAATAATATGGAAGCGAGCGCTCGCTACACGCGGCTTTCTTTATTAGTGAGAGGCAATATTTCTCAAAACTCTACTATTTCCGGTTTTGTTGAAACCGATTTTGGGGCAGGTGGGGCGACAACTGACCCTTACGAAAGTAACAGTTATGTTATGCGCCTCAGACAAGCCTATCTTGCTTATGATAATACCCGCTATAATTTCCATGTCTTAGGCGGTCAGGCATGGAGTCTTGCAACGCCTAATCGTGTCGGCATTATTCCTCGTCAGGAAAGTGTCGCCGAAACGATTGAATCTTCCATGCTGGCAGGGCAAACTTGGGCAAGACAGTGGCAGGTTCGCCTGGCTAAAGACTGGTTTAATCATCGATTCTGGGCGGCATTATCGGTAGAAAATCCTGCTACGCTTTATGATACAACCGGATTTACGGATAGTGATGGCAAAATAGTCCTCCCCAATGGTTCGACTTCTACAATCACATCGACTGGTACGGGTTTGACACAGCCTTCGCCTTATTCATCCGAGCTTGCGCCCGATGTTATCGGTAAATTGGCATGGGATCCGGCTTGGGGCCATTATGAAATTGTGGGTATCATGCATATGCCTCATGATCGTGTAACAGCGGCTGATGGCACAGGTCACAACTATTCTTCACTGACCGGCGGTGGTGGGGGTTCCATGGTGCTGCCGATTGTGCCTAAAAAGGTGGAATTGCGCTTAGCCGGTATGGTCGGGAAAGGTATCGGGCGTTATGGTTCTGTCCTGTTGCCTGATGCCACAATTGATGCAGAGGGCCGTCCTGTTCCGATTTGGAGCCTACAAGCAACAGCCGGTATTATGGGGCATGTGACGCCTCGTATCGATCTTTATGGTTATTATGGTATTCAAGAAGCGGGTCGGGCGTATTTTACCGCTAATGGTATAGCTTATGGATATGGTAATCCGCTTTATGATAATTCTGGCTGTAGCAAAGAGCTTTCCAGCGCTTGTGTCGGCAGTACAAAGCGGGTCAGCGAAGCTACTATCGGTGGTTGGTGGCGTTTCTTAAAAGGGCATTACGGGACAGTGCAAGCCGGTGTTCAGCTAGCCTATTCTACGCGTGAGGGCTGGCAAGGTGTTGGTGGTTCACCTACAACGCATATGAGTGAATTTTTCTTCAGTTTGCGCTATTTGCCCTTCCAGTAGTATTTTTAATTCGGAAAATCTGATTTTTGAGTGCCCATTATCTTGGCTGCTTCTGGGTTAAAATGACCGCATAATACGTCTAGATTGTTCGCCTCATTTTCGCTTTTCTGTGTAAGTACATCAATTAAGGCCTTCAAAGGGGAAGGCCTTTTCCTCAAGAATTGCCTTTTCTCTTCTAAGCAGGCGGTAACGCTCTTGTTCTGTGCAGTTTTCAATCGGTTTGATAACAAGCTATAAGAAGCTGACGGATTTTCCTGAGAAGAGATCGCTTTTTTCACAAAAATTAACGCCTTCTGTTCTATATTATCGCTCTATTCCATTTTTTATGGGTAGTAATGCGCTTAAAGCCCAATATTTACGCTTCTGATATATCACAGCGACTAGTATAAACGAGATTTTAATGCCTATTGATTTCCAGATTAACCGCCCCATGAATGAAGCGCGGATTGTCGTTGCGATGTCCGGCGGCGTGGATAGTTCTGTTGTTGCGGCTTTAGCTAAAGCAACCGGCGCTGAGACAATTGGTATCACGCTTCAGCTTTATGATCATGGTGCGGCCGTTGGACGAAAAGGCAGCTGTTGTGCCGGTAAAGATATTCGTGATGCCCGAGCAGTCGCTGAAAAAATCGGCATTGCCCATTATGTTTTTGATTACGAAAATAATTTTCAAGAAAGTGTTATCGACGATTTTGTATCTGAATATGCAGCGGGTCGCACCCCTATCCCCTGTGTTCGCTGTAATCAGGGCGTAAAGTTCACTGATCTTTTGAATGTGGCACGTGATCTTGGCGCCGATTGTTTGGCAACCGGCCATTATGTTCGTCGTCTATCGAATACGGGCAAAACAGAAATGCATCGGGCTTTAGATCCTGCACGGGATCAAAGCTATTTTCTTTTTGCTACCACAAAAGAACAACTAGACTATCTCCGTTTTCCTTTAGGGGGATTACCTAAACCCAAAGTGCGCGAAATGGCTGCGGAATTGGGTCTTTCGGTGGCGATGAAAGCGGATAGTCAGGATATTTGTTTTGTTCCTGATGGTGATTATGCGCGCGTTGTTGAAGAAAGGTGCCCTGATGCCGGAAAAGGCGGTGATATTGTTGATATCTCGGGGAATGTTTTAGGACAGCATCACGGTCTTATTCATTTTACAGTCGGGCAACGGCGAGGGCTTGAAATCGGGGGGCAAAGCGAGCCCCTTTACGTTGTCCGCTTGGAACCGGAAACAAGGCAATTAATTGTTGGCCCCCGACGGGCGCTGGCTGTGGATCAAGCTTTTATTAAAGATGTTAATTGGTTGGCAGAAGATTTCGATCAGATCATACAAGTAAAAATTCGTTCAGCCGCGAAACCGGTTGCGGCTCGTTTCGATGGGGAAAAGGTTACATTTCTACAGCCCGAATATGGTGTTTCCCCGGGACAGGCGGCTGTCTTTTACGATGGTGACCGCGTATTAGGCGGTGGATGGATTACCGAAACAGTGCCTGCCAAATTTGAAAATCCTGAATAAATCTGGCGAATATTCTTGGGAAAGCAACGATAAGAAAATTTTACCCTGTCAGACCACTTACCGTTGCCAAACCTAAAAAGGTTAAAAACCCCATGGAATCCGTCGTCATAGTTACAAAAATAGATGAGGCAACAGCCGGATCTGCCTTTGCCCGGTGAAAAGTTAATGGCACTAATACACCTGCTAAACCGCCAATAATGATGTTGCCCATCATGGCGGTGGCGATAACTTCTGTCAGTAAAATATTATGAAAGACAAGCCAGGTTCCGATTCCAAGAACAATAGCGACTGAAATACCATTTAAGAAGGCAATACGCATTTCACGGATAATAGAACGCACAGAATTGGAACTGGTCAACTGATTGGTGGCAAGCGCCCGCACAGTTACGGCCATAGTTTGCGATCCGGCATTGCCGCCTACACCTGCGACAATCGGCATTAAAGTTGCCAATTCTACCATATGGGCAATGGTGCCTTCAAAAAAACCAATGATAGTTGAAGCGACTAACGCCGTGCCCAAATTGGTAATCAACCAACGTACACGGCTTTTGTAACTGTCAAAAACCGGCTCGTTGATGTCGCCATCACCAGCCCCTGACATTTTTAGAATATCTTCATCGGCTTCTTCCCGAATAATATGAATAATATCATCAACCGTAATCATACCGACGAGACGGCCAGATTCGTCGATAACTGCTGCAGAAATCAAACCATATTTTTGGAATCGAAGTGCGACTTCTTCTTGATCCATTGTGACAGGAATGAGGGTTTGTTCCGGTTGCATAATATCAGAAATTAAGACGTGGCGAGGTGTTCTTAAAATCCATGATAGCTTGCAAGTACCAATGGGCCGATGGGATGGATCGACGACAAAAATTTCCCAAAAGTCAGTCGTTAAATCATCATTTTGTCGAAGATAATGAATGACGTCCCCAACTGTCATTTTTTCATGCACAGCGATTAGATTCCGCTGCATTAAGCGGCCAGCAGATTCCAGAGGAAAGGAGAGCGCGCGTTCAATAGCTAACCGATCATCGGATGCCATTAACTGCAAGGTTTCCTGCTGTTTCTGGGGATCTAATTCACTGATGATAACAACGGCATCATCTAAATCAAGCTGGGCAACAATATTCGCTATTTCTTGAGGCGTAAGAGCCTTTAACAGATCCTCCCGCACCCATTCATTCATTTCGGAAATAACCTCACCACTCATCAAATCAGTAATGGCGGCGGCTAAAGGACGGCGGATCTCAACGGGCGCTTGGGCAAATAATTCTGCAATATCCGCAGGGTGGAGTGGTGCCACTAAGGCATAAACGGTTTCATTGTCGCCCGCTTCAACGCAGGATACGATTTGACGGACGAATTCATTAGCCAAGCGGCTTTCTTCTTCAGGCGTATTCGGCAAATTTTGCCATTCATCCACCTTATTCTCATCAGTTTTTTCGGGCCAGGTCTCTGTTCCCTGATGATTAATGCCTGTATCAGAGTCATTAACAGTATTCTTTTTCATATCCGTTCCCTCCTCTTCGGATACTGTCCCACTTGAATACGCCCCGTATTCATTATTTTTTGTGATGAGATATCAGAAATCCGTCCTTTCCCAGATGTATGAGAGAAGATGGCCTCTATCATATTATGTCAAAAGGGAAAAACGCTGGCATCTATAGCAGTAACCGCCTAGTTAAACAGTCTTGTAATTTTTCGACTAAGGAGGCCTTGTTGTGGCTGATGATCCCGATAATCTTTTAATCCTGACGTTGGATGACGGTGATGTCACTATTCGTCTCCGTCCAGACCTCGCCCCTAAACATGTGGAACGCATCAAAGAACTGACTCGTGAAGGTTTTTATGATGGCGTTGTGTTTCATCGTGTCATTCCGGGATTTATGGCCCAAGGGGGCGACCCAACCGGAACCGGCATGTCTGGTTCTGAAAAACCTGATCTTCAGGCTGAATTTTCTGATGCAAAGCATGTAAGAGGCGTGTGCTCTATGGCACGTACTTCATATCCGCATTCTGCAAACAGTCAGTTTTTTATCTGTTTTGATGACGCAACCTTCCTTGACCGCCAATATAGCGTTTGGGGTGAGGTAATCGACGGTATGGAACATATCGACGCTTTACCCAAGGGTGAGCCACCTGTAAAACCGGGTAAAATCAAAAAAGCAAAGATTGCATCTGATAAATAGCACCCTATCGATTCGGCTGATTAATCTATCCTATTTATTCGGAGAAGGTGGATTGATCAGCCATTCGTGAAATAACCGGACAGGCCGACGGCTTAACGAAGATCGGCGACAGGCAAACCAATAACTATAGGGGCTGTCAACGTCGGTATTAAATAATGGTTTTAAAAGTTGACGATAGTTATCCGTGTAATGACAATCCAGCAAACAGGCAATGCCCATACCGTTTGCGGCCGCATCCAGCATCAACTGCCCCGAATCGAAAAAATCTATAGCCGCAGGTTCTAACTTGGGCATGCCTATCGCCTCTCGCCATGTGGTAAAATTATCAGGCATTTCGCGATGTAAAAATAACGTCTGATGGGCGAGATCTTCGGGCTTTTCTAAAATTTTATTGCCTTCTGTGGACGAAGTGGAAACAAAAAGCATAATTTTATTAAGGCCTAACCGATAAGAATAAAAAGCCGGATCCATTTCCCGCGCGAGGGCAATAGCTACGTCCAGACCTTCCCCCAAACGGGATAAAGCGTGGGGGGCTGTATCAATATCGATGTGAAGTTCTGGATGATAGGCGCGTAAATTAGCCATCCTCTTCATTAAATTTTGAGAAGAAGCATAAAGCGGAGAAACCCCCAATCGTAAGCGCAATAACTCATGACCACCACTTGTCGAAATTTCAACGGCTTCGGCCAAAATATCCAAAGCAGGCCCAAGACGATTATAAAGCGTTTCCCCATCACCATTAAGCCGCATAGCCTGATGCTGTCTGTCAAAAAGACGTCGATTAACAAATCGTTCTAACTGTTGAATCCGCCGACTTAAAGCCGGAGATGATAAGGCTAGTTCTTCTGCTGCCGCCTTGATCGAACCTAGTCTTGCGACCTGCACAAAAGCCTCAATAGCGATTAAAGGCGGTAACCTTCGCATAGTCATTCCTCTCGTTATTTTTTGTTCTTTTTAGTGCTTTAAAATATCCTTTTAACGCCTGATATGCCCCGAAGCTTTCATTTTGTGCATGTCTAGCGGTATCATTGGAATTTTAACCTTGTTATAATTGCAAAAAATGCAACTGCACTGTTTTTTTTAGCAATTGCAGAATCTATTTGAAACGCCCATTAAGATTAGGCCTTTCAGGCATCCTCTCCTAATACTGTGGTCGACCTTTTGGTCGACCTTTTTTTTTATGACAACGGTGACAATAGTTTTTGTTCTCAATTTTAATTGAAAAATATCTTCTGTTTTTGATCTAACGCCGAAAAAAAGCGCGCTATTCTGGCTATTTTCATCCGAAATGAAAAAATCTTTAGTGATATTTAGTAGATTTAGTCTCGTTTTCTGCGAATAATTAATCGCAACGCTTGCCTTGACATGATGATTTATGCGAACCAAAGGCCTTCGCGGGCACTTCCTGCCCCAGATATTTGATGAGTTGTGGAGTAGCGATGACAGGATCTTCCGCAGATGATACCTTGAAACAGGCTCATAATAAGCAAACACAGATGCATGAATCCGGCCCTTTATCGATGTTTTTTCAAGGCTTTCTGAAGCATCCGGTGATGGTGGGATCTATTATTCCGTCATCGCAAAAACTGATTAACCGGATGCTATCAAAAACCGACTGGCAGAATACCAAGCTGTTTGTTGAATATGGGCCCGGGGTTGGTACTTTCTGTGGCCCCGTTTTAAACCGGATGGCCCCTGATGCCACCTTGATTGCCATAGATACTAATCCCGATTTTATCGCTTATTTAAAACGGACGATTCGGGACCCCCGCTTTATACCGGTTAATGGGTCAGCCGCTGATGTCCAAAAAATCATTGCGGAACATGGTTTTGATCATGCCGATTTCATCTTGTCCGGTTTGCCTTTTTCGACCTTACCTGAAGGCGTTGGAACCATCATCGCCCGAGAAACGGGCGCGGCTTTACGACCGGGCGGTGCTTTTTTAGTTTACCAGTTTTCGCCTAAGGTAAAAAACTTTCTTGATCCTGTTTTCCCCAATATTGACCACGAAATGGAATGGATCAATATTCCGCCTGCCCAGCTTTATTGGGCATGGAAGTAATAAAAATAATTTTTTCGAGATTTTTTGGTCCCTTTAAAATTATGTGCTGTCCTGATTAATGCCCTGATTTTATCAGGGCATTCGGGCCAAAACGGCATCCGCAACAAAAGGGTTATGTGCGCGTTCCGCACCAAAAGTAGAAGGGCGTCCATGACCGGGAATGAACGCAGTTTCATTACCCATTGGCCATAATTTTTCAGTGATAGAAGTAATTAAAGCTTGGGGATCACCGCCCGGGAAGTCGCTACGACCAATAGAATCTTTAAATAACACATCCCCAACTATGGACAAACGCGAAGGGGCGTGATGAAAAACCACATGTCCCGGTGTATGTCCCGGACAATGACGGGTTATAATAATCTGGTTTCCAAGATCAATTTTATCTAGGTCGTTTAACCAACTATTCGGTATAAAGCTTTCTGCCTCAAATCCATATTGTTGAGCATTTTCAGGAATCTGGTCAATCCAGAACTGGTCTGCCTTATGAGGGCCGATAATAGGAATATTCAAGGTTCGACTTAGAACCGCAGCAGCCCCACAATGATCAAAATGACCATGGGTGATTAAAATTTTTTCGACGCTTACCCCATATTTTGCGATAGAGTCGAGAATAAGGGGTAAATCCCCACCCGGATCAATAATCGCACCGACTTTTGTTTCATGGCACCAAATCAAACTACAATTTTGTCGTAGAGGTGTTACCGGTATAATGGTCGCTCGTAATGGCGGTTTTTCGAAAGAAGAAAGGGAAGGCATGACCATAATCACCCACAAAAAAGCCAGATTTATACCTTTTAAAGGCACTCTTTTGATAGTGCAACGGATTAACTGGAAAGCCCATTATGTAGAAATTCTTCAAACACTCTATAGAAATTTGTTACTTAACGTCTGAAATTTTACGTTGCATATCAGACATAAATCGGCTGTAAAACAGCAGCAACGACGCATTAACTTTTTTGCCTGTTTGGTTGGATTAAAATAGTCGATCAAACAAGGATTCGTATCAACGATCTGGAACACCGCTTATGCTCGCGCTGGTACGCATTGCCCTACGTCGCCCCTATACCTTTATTGTTATGGCGGTAATGATTCTGATCGTCGGTGTCTTATCTGCTTTTAAAACGCCTACTGACATCTTCCCGGATATTAAAATTCCGATTGTCGCCGTTATTTGGCAATTTCAGGGTATGTCCCCTGATGATATTCAAAGTCGTATCAATACACCTTATCAACGGTCCATGACGACGGTCGTTAACAATATCGATCATCTGGAAGCCATGGCGATTGCCAATTTTGGTATTGTTAAAATTTTCTTTCAACCCGGAACAGACATCCGATTGGCTAATGCTCAAATTACCGCAAGCGCCCAAACGGTTCTTCGATCCTTACCCCGTGGGATTAATCCACCTTTAATTTTGAATTATAGTGCCTCGACGGTTCCTATTTTACAGCTTTCCGTGCATGGTAAAGGCTTAACCGAACAGCAGTTAAATGATCTTAGCTTTAATGCAGTACGGGCAGGGCTTATCACTGTCCCGGGATCAGCTATCCCTTATCCTTGGGGGGGACGCGTACGTCAGATTCAATTTGACGTCGATCCTCATGCCTTACAGTCAAAGGGTTTAACCGCCGAAGATGTTTCCAATACTATCGCACAACAAACTCAGATTACACCGGCCGGTTTTGCCAAAATCGGGCCTTATCAATATAATGTGCGTTTGAATAATGTTCCCGGATCAACGGAACAGCTTAATCATCTCCCGATAAAAACTATCAACGGGGCGACCGTTTACATTAGTGATGTCGCCCATGTCCGTGATGGTTCTGCACCGCAAACTAACGTGGTGCATGTTGACGGGGCGCGCTCGGTTCTTCTGACCGTTTATAAAAACGGGTCTGCCTCTACGGTTTCGGTTGCTGCCGGTATTTTAGCTAAAATACCAAGTCTACTTGTCGGTTTACCCAGCAGCCTGCGTGTCGAAGCCCTGACTAATCAGGCTATCTTTGTGAAATAAGCTATTTCAGGCGTAGCAAGAGAAGCCGCTATAGCCGCTGTCTTAACCAGTCTTATGATCATGTTATTTTTGGGATCATGGCGTTCAACGGTTATTATCGCGATTTCTATTCCATTGGCTATTATGGCAGCGCTTGGTTTGCTATCGGCTTTTGGTCAAACCCTTAATATTATGACTTTAGGGGGATTAGCGCTCGCTGTCGGTATTTTGGTGGATGACGGAACAGTCACTATCGAAAATATCAACTGGCATCTAGAACATGGTAAAGACGTTATTCCTGCTATTATTGATGGCGCGATGCAAATTGCAACGCCTGCGCTGGTTTCAACGCTTTGTATTTGTATTGCCTTTGTTCCGATGTTCTTTTTACCGGGTATTGCGGGCTTCTTATTTGCCCCGATGGGTATGTCGGTTATCTTTGCTATGTTGGCTTCTTTCTTGCTATCACGGACGCTTGTCCCAACTCTAGCAATGTATTTATTAAAGCCGATTCCCCACAAGGGTGATCCGGAAAATACACCTAGATCTTCTAATTTTTTTGTACGATTTCAACAGGGTTTTGAACATCACTTTGAAAAGATGCGGCTGGGTTATGTCCATCTTTTAGAAAAAGCTTTGCGGTTAGGCTGGCTGTTTATTATCGCCTTTTATGCCTTTGTTATTTTGTCCTTTACTCTATCCCCATTTTTAGGGCGAAATTTTTTCCCTTCAATCGATTCAGGTTCTATCACGCTGCATGTCAGAGCGCCGATCGGCACGCGTATTGAAGAAACTTCAGCTATTTTTGCCCGTATCGAAAGCCGGATTCGTACCATTATTCCGGCGGATCAGTTGCGCTCGGTTGTTGATAATATCGGTATTTCTTCGAGTGCTATCAATACAACCTATGACGCAACGGGTTCTATCGGTATGCAAGACGGAAATATCATGATCAGCCTTACGGAAGATCATGCACCTTCGGATATATATATCAAGCGATTGCGGGAAATATTGCCGCATGAATATCCCGAAGAAACCTTTGCTTTCTTACCCGCAGATATCGTTTCCCAGATTTTAAATTTTGGTTCGCCTTCTCCCATTGATATTCAGGTAACGGGCCGCAATCCTGAGGATGACGAGGCTTATGCTCGTATCTTGTTAAGAGAAGTGCGTAAAATTCCGGGACTGGTTGATAGCCGTATTCAGCAATCTTCAGCTTATCCCGAATTTACAGTCAAAATTGATCGTTCTCGTATCGCCCAGTTGGGGTTGAAGGAACAAGATGTCACGAACAGCCTTGGAACATCCCTTGCGGGTTCTTCACAGTTAGCTCCTGTTTTTTGGGTCGATCCTAAAAACGGGGTTTCTTATCCTGTTGTCGCCCAAACGCCTGAATATATGGTCGATAGTCTGCCCCATCTTAGCAATGTGCCTATTTCTGGGCAGGCAATGTATTCCCCTGAACCGCAAATATTGGGAGCCTTGGGACCCATTATCCGAACCCATAGTAGCGCGGTTACCTCTCAATATAACTTGGCCTCTTTATTTGAAATTTATGGGGCTATTCAGGGCCGTGACCTCGGGGCGGTTACGAATGATATTCTGAAGGTTTTCCAAAAAATGGAAAAACAAAAACCCTTAGGCGTAACCGTAACGTTGCGGGGGCAATATCAAACCATGAATACCGCATTTAAAGGAATGGGTTTTGGTCTTTTAGGCGCCATTGTTCTGATCTATCTTTTGATTGTTATTAATTTCCAATCATGGCTTGATCCGTTTATCGTCATTGCGGCGTTACCCGGTGCTTTGGCAGGCATCGTTTGGATGCTCTTTGTTACAAAGACGCCTTTATCTGTGCCGGCCTTAACAGGGGCGATTATGTGCATGGGGGTTGCCACTTCTAACTCTGTTCTGGTTATCAGTTTTTGCCGTGAAAAGATGGAAGAGGGTTTTAGCTCTGCACAGGCGGCGCTTGAAGCCGGTGCCACTCGTATCAGGCCGGTCTTAATGACGGCGCTTGCTATGATTATTGGTATGCTTCCTATGGCATTAGGTTTAGGCGATGGAGGCGAGCAGAATGCGCCTTTGGGGCGTGCTGTTGTAGGTGGCTTGATTATTGCGACCACCGCGTCTTTACTCTTTGTGCCTTCTCTTTTTTCTTTGATGCATCGTAAAGATCCCAAGATAAATCCGAATTTTCCTGAACATGCCGACCCGTCGGAAGACGACCGTCCGGATACTAAAAAAGGGCCTGATAAAGGCGATGGTACCAATGGAGAAGTCTATGCATGATACGCAGGACGCAAAGGCCCAGCACAAAAATCATGAAAAGCAAGAAAATCATAGATTAAAATGGGTTGGTATTATTACCCTTTGTGTGCTTGTGGGTGTAGCAGGCTATGGAATTTACAGTCGCTATCAGACCGAGCATACCGTTAAAAAATGGACAGAAAACGAGGCTATTCCGAGTGTCGCTGTTATATCACCGACCGAGGCCCCCGGAACCAGCACCCTGACTTTGCCCGGACGGGTAAATGCATGGTATCAGGCACCTGTTTATGCCCGTACCAGTGGATATCTTAAAATCTGGTACACAGATATTGGAGCCTCCGTTAAAACAGGCCAGATATTGGGTTTAATCGACGCGCCTGATCTCGATCAGCAATATGCCGCAGCAAAAGCCAGTTTGGCGACCGCAGCGGCGCAGCGGGCTCTAGCGCAAACGACTTCGGATCGTTGGCAAAAGCTGATTGCAGAAGATGCTGTTTCCCAACAAGAAGCCGATGAGAAAAAGGCTAATTATGCGGCACGGGTTGCTATGGAACATGAGGCATCGGCTGAAGTTGATCGGCTGCGTGCTTTAATTGGTTTTAAGCAGCTTGTCGCTCCGTTCGATGGGGTCGTCACAGGACGTGCAACTGATATTGGGGCCTTGATTATCGGGGGTACCTCAAACGCTAATAATGCTCAGCAACCCCTTTTTACGGTTTCTGATATTCATAAGATGCGTGTTTATGTCAATGTGCCTCAGGCTTATGCCGCACAAATCAAGCCCGGCATCACGGCAGTTTTACATTTACCGGAATATCCAGACCGGACTTTTCATGCCACTTATGTTGATACTAACCATGCGGTAACGCCTGCCAGCGGAACAATGTTAGTTCAAATGGCGGCAGAGAATGCGGATCATGCTTTGAAACCCGGTTCTTATACACAGGTTGAATTCACCTTACCCACACCGTCTAATATTGTGCGTGTTCCCGCCAGTGCTGTTTTATTCCGTCAGGAAGGTATGACAGTGGCTACTATTGATGCGCAAAATCATGTCCATCTGCATATCATTAAGATTACACGCGATCTCGGTCGCCAGATTGAATTGGCAGGAGGCATATCGCGTAGCGATCGTGTGATTGATAGTCCTATGGATGACATTGCTGAAAACGATCTTGTCCGGCCTGATTCTAAATCTGATGGGGCCGCCCATGATAAATAGAGAGACCTTTTTGGGAGTGGCGTTGCCTAAGGCTATGAAAACTTCTAAAAATCGGTGCAGCCCTATATTGAAAAAACTATCGTCTTTTTCTTTAATCGGCACCGTTCTTTTAGGCGGATTCATGTCAGGCTGCTCTTTTGCACCGCCCTATCATACGCCGACGGCTAATGACATTAAAGACATGCCGATTACGTTTAAAGAGGGCGGGGCTTGGACTTCGGCACAGCCGGCAGATGCCTTACCACGGGGCACATGGTGGCGTATATTTAATGATGATCGACTGAATGATCTTGAAGACCGTATTGAAAAAAATAGTCCAGAATTGGCGGAATCTTTAGCCCATTATCAACGCGCACAGGCCTATGTGAAGGAATCCCGTGCCGGTTTATTTCCCTCAATCAGTATAGACAGCAGTATTACAAGACAACGGGTCTTTAGATATCCCGGTAGTACCCATAGCCCTTATATTTATAATCCTGCTATTGCGGGTGGCAGTATCAGTTACGAAGTCGATGTTTGGGGTCGCATTCGTAATATGATCAAGGCAGGTAAAGCGATGGCTCAGGCCAGTGCTGCCGATATGGGATCAGTTCGGCTCAGTTTGCAAGCTGAGTTAGCCGATGACTATATGCGATTAAGGGGCTTGGATGCACAAGCGGCCTTATATCGTGAGACTGTGGCTGCTTATATGCGCGCTTTGCAGTTAACTGTTGCTCGACATGATGGCGGGGCAGTTTCTGGGGTCGATGTTGAGCGTGCGCGCATGCAGCTTTCTTCGGCACGGGCAGAGCTTTCCCAAGTAATGTCAAGCCGTGCCTTGATGGAACATGCAATTGCGGCGTTAATTGGTGAACAACCCAGCAATTTTTCAATTGATCCCGTTGATCAAATTAATAGTCCCCCTGTCATACCTGTTTCCGTTCCTTCGCAGCTTTTAGAAAGGCGGCCAGACATTGCATCCGCAGAACGGAGTATGGCAGCCGCTAATGCTGCTATCGGTTCTGCTCGCGCTGCGTTTTTTCCTACTATTTCTTTATCAGCCGATGGCGGATCCAATTCTGCGGCCTCTAATTTATTATCTGCCCCTTCTGGTTTTTGGGCTTTGGGGCCTGCTATGGGGGTTTTACCTCTATTTCAGGGTGGCCGTCGTCGCGCCAGAGTAAAAGAGGCTCGGGCTGATTTTGATGCGGCAGCAGCGGCTTATCGGAATACCGTCTTGAAAGCTTTTCAGGATGTTGAAGATCAGCTGGCATTAGCTAATTGGTTAGCTAATGCGCATACCGATCAGGAATATGCTGTTACGGCGGCAAGGCGTGCGAATAACCTTGCGACTATTCGTTACAAAGAAGGGGCTGCCAATTATCTGGAAGTCGTGATCGCCCAAACGGCTGAATTGCAAAATCGCCGTGAGGCTATTGTTATTCAAACACAGCGCTTACAAGCTGGAGTCGGCTTGATCCGTTCTTTTGGGGGAGGATGGAAATCTTCTTAGATAAATTATATAGTAAATTTAAGTAATATATTATTATATAAATATATAATTTTTATACGAAAATATAGTCTAAAACAAATCACCTCCTATCTTGCCAATTACAATAGGTATAATTTTTAAGATAAGATTTGTTTTTTTATGCGGAACTTGATGCTGTTGTTTTTATAACAGCATCATCATTTAGGAATGGGCGCGTTCGACTTTTATGCGACAAAATCAGCTTGATGGTCTGGTCGCTTTTGTCTGTGTAGCCAGACTGGCGAATTTTTCTTCTGCGGCACAACGTCTTGGGGTTTCTCCCTCAGCCGTCAGCCAATCTATTCGAGCCTTAGAGCATCGATTAGGGGTGATGCTCTTCCACCGAACGACCCGAAGTGTGCATTTGACAGATGCCGGTGCCCGCTTTTTAGCAAGGGTTCAACCGGCAGTAGATGAACTTATCAGCGCTTCTACTGATGTTGGGGATGATGGTGGGCCGCCTTCGGGTCTCTTGCGTCTTATTATGCCCCGCGCAGGTTATCTTCTGGCATTACGGCCTTTACTACGGGATTTTCTGGAAACCTATCCTGAAATGAAAATGGAAATCGCCATCGATAACACGATGATTGATTTATCCAGTCATGGTTTTGATGCGGGTATTCGTTTTGGTGGTTTCGTCGAAAAAGATGTAACCAGCGTTAGCATTGGCCCTTCTATGATGTGGTCTGTAGTCGCTTCACCTGAATATATTGCGAAACGGGGCATAGCGCGTCATCCACGCGACTTATTAACCCATGAGTGCATTAAATTCCGGCGAACATCGGGTGAGATTATCCAGCGTTGGAATTTTACCAATAAAAATGAAAATTTGATGATCAATATTGATGGTCGTCTTATTCTCGGTGATTTGGCGGTTATGGTTCAGGCTGCTTTGGATGGGTTAGGCGTGATCTATACGGTGAATGGGTACGTCGAACGTTTTATTGAAGAAGGGCGATTAGTACGCATGTTAGAAGATTGGAGCCCGCCTACTTCAGGGCTTGTACTCTATTATCCTGCACGGCCTCGTATATCACGTAAACTGAAAGTTTTAATTGATTACCTTCATACCCATTCTAAATTTCCGCTTGATGAAACAAGCTCTCATGATTTCATGTTAGATCCGCTGAGCTAATCTAAAGATAGATAATTTTAGAATAACTTATATAAAAAAAGCCACCAGATATATCCTGGTGGCTTTTTAAATTTATGACTAATTATTTAGACAGCCAATGCTTTTTTCAAAAGCTCATTTACAACAGCGGGATTGGCCTTGCCTGCCATCGCACGCATAGTCTGGCCGACAAAGAAGCCAAACAGCTTGTCTTTACCGCCGCGGTATTGTTCAACTTTGTCCTGATTATCTTCCAGAATTTTGTTGATAACCGCTTCAATGGCCCCCGTATCGCTGTTCTGTTTTAAGCCCCGTTCTTCCACAATCTGGGCTGGATCTTGGCCATTTTCAAGCATGATCTCAAAGACTTGCTTAGCGAGACTACCTGACAGCGTACCATCAGCGACTAAACCGACCAGTTCAGCACCCTGTTTAGGGGAAACCGGACTATCTGTAATATCTCGACCCAGTCTTTTTAACGCACCGAATAAATCAGACGTGAGCCAATTGGCTGCCGCCGTTGCAATTTTTGCATCGGGCTGTTTAAAATATTCCAGCATCGATTCAAACCATGCGGCGGTTTCATGATCTGCTGTGATAACCGACGCTGTATAAGGCGTTAAATTTAGCTGCGTGATATAGCGCTGACGTTTGGTATCCGGTAATTCCGGCAAACTTTCGCGGCATTCATCAATGAAACTTTCTGTCAGTTCCAAAGGTAAAAGATCAGGATCAGGGAAGTAGCGATAGTCATGCGCATCTTCTTTTGAGCGCAATGACCGCGTCTCGCCCTTATCATGATCGAACAGCCGCGTTTCCTGAATGATTGTGCCCCCTTCTTCGATCACTTCGATCTGACGGCGGGCTTCATATTCAATCGCAGCTTGTACGAAACGTACTGAGTTTACATTTTTGATTTCACAACGCGTTCCGAACTCTTCACCAGCCTTGCGAACGGAAACATTGACATCAGCCCGCATCGAGCCTTCTTCCATATTTCCATCACAAGAACCAACATAGCGCAGAATTGCCCGTAATTTACGGATATAAGCACCTGCTTCTGCCGGAGACCGAATATCAGGTTTGGAAACAATTTCCATTAATGCAATGCCAGCGCGATTTAAATCTACATAGGATTTAGTCGGATGCTGATCATGCATCAATTTACCGGCATCCTGTTCAACATGGATGCGTTCAATGCCGATTTCGCGTTCTTCACCGTCGACATCAATCAGCAAACTGCCTTCACCAACGATGGGATGATAAAGTTGCGATATTTGATAACCTTGCGGCAAATCAGCGTAAAAATAGTTTTTACGATCAAATTTGGAAACACGGTTGATAACCGCTTTAATCGCAAGCCCCGTCCGAACAGCCTGACGGATACATTCGCGGTTAACAACGGGCAACATACCGGGCATCGCCGCATCAATCAGCGCTACCTGTGCATTAGGCTCTGCCCCAAAGGTTGTAGCCGCCCCTGAAAATAGCTTTGACTTAGAAATAACCTGTGCATGGACTTCTAGCCCAACGACAATTTCCCAACTGCCGGTCGCACCTTCAAGAATATATTTTTCCATCTTACCACCATTTCTCCGGCAGGCTGGTGAATCCGGCCCGTTCTTCTAAAGCGAGACCGGCATTTAAAACACCCTGTTCGTCTAAAGGCTTGCCGATCAATTGTAGACCAAGGGGTAAACCTTTTTCATTCAGACCAACAGGTACCGTCATTGCCGGTAAGCCTGCTAATGAAGCCGGAACGGTAAAGACGTCATTTAAATACATGGACAAAGGATCATCCTGTTTTTCACCCAAACCAAAAGCGGCCGTTGGCGTGGCAGGGGTCAACAAAAGATCACATTTTTGAAAAGCAGTTTCAAAATCACGAGCAATCAGCGCGCGGACTTTTTGGGCTTTAATATAATACGCATCATAAAAACCGGCAGATAGCACATAGGTGCCAATCATAATCCGACGTTTCACTTCATACCCGAAACCTGCCGCGCGGGTAGCTGAATACATATCAACAAGATTGCCATTTTCAGGCGTTACGCGTTCTCCGTAACGCACTCCATCATAACGGGCAAGATTGGAAGAAGCTTCTGCTGGAGCAATAATATAATAGGCAGACAAGGCATAATGAGTATGGGGCAGAGATACTTCTACAATCTTGGCACCGGCATCCTGCATCATTTTAATACCATGCTGCCAAAGCTTCTCGATTTCGTCGGCCATACCATCCACCCGATATTCTTTTGGAATACCAATGGTTTTACCTTTAAGATCGGAAGAAAGCAGTTTTTCCCAATCAGGAACGGCTACGTCGATTGAGGTAGAATCTTTGGGATCAAAACCCGCCATCACTTCTAGTAAAGCGGCACAGTCTTTCACCGAACGCGCCATGGGACCTGCCTGATCCAAAGAAGAAGCAAAGGCAATAACACCATAGCGGGAACAGCGACCATAAGTCGGCTTGATTCCGGCAATACCTGTAAAGGATGCTGGCTGACGAATAGAACCACCCGTATCGGTACCCGTTGCAGCAGGAATTAATCTGGCAGAAACCGCCGCCGCCGATCCACCCGATGATCCGCCGGGAGTAATATCGACGTTATCCCCTTTTCTTTTCCATGGCGAAATGACATTGCCAAAAGCGCTGGTTTCGTTGGATGATCCCATAGCGAACTGATCAAGATTCAGTTTGCCGATCATACCAGCTCCCGCAGAAAACAGCTTTTCAGTGATACTGGATTCATAAGGCGGAATGAAATTATCTAAAATTTTACTTGCGGCAGTGGTACGATAGCCATTTGTGCAAAACAAATCTTTAATACCCAAGGGCACACCCGATAACGGTTTTAATGTGCCAGCGACACGCGCTTTGTCAGCTTCATCCGCTTTTGCAAGGGCATGATCGGGGGTAAGGGTAATAAAGCTATTCAGCGATTTTCCTGCATCGGTCGCTGCAATGAAATTTTCAGCGACTTCTCGGGCAGAAAAATCGCCCTTTGCGATACCATCGCGTAATTCGGTAACACCGAGATCAGTAATATGGGCCATATTATTCGATTACCTTAGGCACAGTAAAAAAGCCATGTTCTGCTTCAGGCGCATTGGCAAGCAGCGCATCCCGCATATCAGAGACGGTGACTTCGTCTTTTCTTAGGCGTTGCGACTGGGCGATAACCGAGGTAAGCGGCTCAACGCCATCGGTATCGATAGCGGATAGCTGCTCACCCCAACCCAATATGGCGTTGAGTTCAGGAACCATCGCGGTAACATCTTCTTCAGTTACAGCGATGCAGGCGAGTTTCGCTATTTTGCGAACAGTGCTGGCATCTATGACGGACATAGTTTTGCGCTAGCACCCGTAAAGATTTGCTTCAAGTGCAGAACACCCTACTGTTATAAAAGAGCGCTTCATAATTAAGAGACCAACGCGTTTTTTTCTTGAATTTTTAGCGAAAAAGGCTCGATTTTTAGAAAAAAATTACTCTGTCTTAAAAAAAATCCTGATACAGAATGTTTTTAATAGATGGCCGAAAAAGCCAGACACAATAAGGACTCTTACATGCCTTTTGATAAGGATGATCAATCTTTTTTTATCAATGATAAAGTGAACGACACTATTCAGAAAAAACAACAGGAGCTTAAGCTTTTTCGGGAAGCGTTGCCGTCAGGCGGCAGACTAGCCGGATTAGATGTCGGTACAAAAACGATTGGTCTTGCTGTTTGTGATAGCCAGTGGATTATTGCCAGCCCATCTGAGACGATCAGGCGTAAAAAATTTACACTCGATTTTGAATTGTTAAAACAATTTATAACCAAGCAGCAAATAAAAGGACTGGTTATCGGATTGCCGCTTAGTCTCGATGGTACCGATAGCCCTAGAACACAGTCTGTTCGTGCTTTTTCAAGGAATATGGAACCGTTAGGCTTGCCGGTGCTGATGTGGGATGAACGCTGGTCCACCAAAGCGGTCACAAGAACTTTACTCGAAGCAGATGCCAGCCGTGCAAGACGAAGTGAAGTTGTTGATAAAATGGCAGCGGCTTATATTCTTCAAGGTGCTATTGATTCTTTTGCAATGATTTAATACTTATTTTTTTACAAAAAAAATTATTACCGTTCTCAATTTATAAAATTTTTTTGATTTCGTTTTCGATTTATAATTTGTGTTCATTATGAAGGGGTTGGCATTTTATTATATCAATAGGGCTATTTTTTTATTAAAAAGTAATATAATTTAACAATCTGTCCCTATTGAGAAGCGTGGATAATATGCCGACAAATAGAAAATCTTCTGAAGAAATCCCTTCTCGAGGTGAGGGAACACCTACCAATAGACGACAATTCCTGAAAGTTGCAGGATTCTCAGCTGGGACAGCTATTGCAGCGGGAACGGCCCCTTTATTGGCACAGGATAATAATGATAAACCCTTACGGGATCAGTTCTATTCGCTTTCTACCTTTCTGACGGGACATAATGATCTCGATCGGGGTTTGTCTGACCGGACATGGGATGCATTATTGGCTGTCGACAGCGATTTTTCTGTCAAATCACAAGCTCTGAGGCAGGCTATCGCAGCGGCAGCTATTACAGATTCATCTTTATTACGGCTCTCGGCTATAGGGCAGGATGATGCCTTAATGACAACGGCCAAGACGATTATTTCGGCATGGTATTTAGGCTATGTCGGGACACCGGCAGGCCATGCGATGGAAGATAACGCCCGCTTTATCAGCTATAGTAGCGCCTTGATGTATCGCCCTACCTTGGATGCGACCGTCATTCCGAGTTATGCCCGCGGTGGCCCCAGCTACTGGGTAAATCCGCCCGCTACTATCAAGCAGGATTAGCAGCGGCCTTTTCAGCGCTTTTATCTATCCGTCTTTATAATTCCCCATATTTCCAAAAGAAAAGAGTAATTATGGAATATGACGCCGATGTCATTGTGATCGGTTCAGGTGCCCTAGGCAATAATGCGGCTTACGAGTTAGCTCGTCAGGGAAAGTCGGTTATTATTCTTGAAGCGGGAGAGGCCATTCCACGTTGGAAGATCACTGAAAATTTTCGGACATCTCCCCGCAAAATAAATTACAATGACCCCTATCCGAACGCACCCTCAGCACCGACTTCTTTTGCCAAGGATTATATCGAGAATACGGGATCTTTTAACTATCTTCCCGGTATGCTGAAATTGGTAGGCGGAACTACTTGGCATTGGGCGGCCTGTGCATGGCGCTATCTGCCAAATGATATGAAGCTACAAAGCCTTTACGGTCAAGGTCGGGATTGGCCAATATCTTATGATGATCTTGAGCCTTATTATTGTCGAGCAGAAGAGGCGATCGGTGTTTCTGGACGCGCAGATGAAGATCAAAGTGGGCAGGGTGGTAAATTTTTCCCGCCAAGATCGAAAGATTATCCCATGCCGGCGGATGCTGTTACCTATATGAGTAGCCGAATGATCGATCGTCTGGGGAAGATCGGTTATCGTTTTATTCAAGAGCCTTCTGCACGTCCGACCAACCAGCCCTATGATGGACGACCCGCTTGTTCTGGTAATAACAACTGTATGCCCGTTTGCCCCATCGGCTCTATGTATAGTGGCGACGTCCATGCGCGCCATGCCGTGACAGCGGGTGTCAAATTGTTGACCAACGCCACGGCTTTTAAATTAGAAAAAGGAAGCGGTAATAAGATTGAAGCGGTTCATTATCGTAGTAGAAAAGGGGAAGATAAAAAGCTGACAGCGCGCTATTTTATCGTTGCCGCTCATGGTTTTGAGACCCCTAAATTATTACTGATGTCTGATGTTGCCAATACCTCTGATCAGGTAGGGCGGAACATCATGGATCATAATGGTCTGGCTATTCAGTTTTTATCTGATGAACCCTTATGGGCGGGGCGCGGCACCGTTGAAGAAGCCTGTATTGTTAATATGCGGGATGGCTTGCATCGTCGCCATTATGCAGCCTCAAAACACAATATCGGCAATGCTTCTCCTAATATGCCTGTGGCAGAAAGATTAATTGCCCAAGGCTTTTTTGGAAAAGAACTTGATGCGCGTATTCGTCACGATGCTGCCCGTTGGGTTGATATTTCCTCCATGCTGGAAACCATACCTCTACCGACTAATCGGGTGATACCTCATCCTACCAAGCGCGACGCATTGGGGCTACCGACCTTATCTATTCATTATGACGTGCCTGCTTATACCGAGGCCGCCAAAGCCATAATTATGAATGATTATCGACGTATCGCGACTGGAATGAACGGCACTATCATCAATGAAGTCAGTGCATGGCAAAATCATGACCATATTATGGGGTCGGTTATCATGGGGAATAATCCTTCCGATTCCGTGGTGAATGGAGAATGCCGTAGCCACGATCATCCTAATCTTTTCTTGGCAACTACTGGCGTCATTCCTGCTGCTGGCGTTGTTAATCCGACCCTTACCGGTATCGCCTTATCTATTCGTATCGCCGATACTATTGCACGTGAAGTATAAGAAAGGGCTATGATGATCAGGCCATTTTTTCGCCATCTGGCGTCCGTAGCAGGATTCTGTTTGTCGCTTCCGGCTATAGCTTCAGCTCAGGTCAGCAGTCCTCCCCATACTTCCAGTCAATCTGACGTCAAAACAACAGCCTCGGAGGGCCTTACGAATGACTCAAATACAATCTTAAAACGTGGAGATTACTTAGCTAGGGCAGGGGATTGTTTGGCCTGTCATCGAGGTGCATCCTTAACAGCACCGCTTTATGCGGGGGGATTTGCCATTGCTTCGCCGATGGGAACGATCATCTCCCCTAATATTAGTCCTTCTAAAACATCGGGCATTGGTAATTATAGTGAACAGGAATTCGCACGGGCCATCCGAAAAGGTATCCGAAAGGACGGTGCTTATCTCTATCCGGCTATGCCCTATACGGCCTATGCGGGCTTGACGGATCAAGATGTCCATGCCCTTTATACTTATTTTATGCAGGGCGTTGCCCCTGTCGATCAGAAACCGGCAGCAACCACTAAATTGGCCTTTCCTTTTAATATCCGATTGCTGATGTCTGGCTGGAATTTACTCTTTCTTCACGATGGACCCTTTAAAAATAACCCCAAAGTAAGTGATCAAATAAATCGTGGTCGCTATCTCGTAGATAATTTAGCCCATTGCAGTACCTGCCATTCACCCCGAAATTTTTTTATGGCAGAGTCTCGTCGTCGTTATATGACGGGCGCGCTCGTCAGCGGTTGGTATGCGCCTAATATTACGCCGGATGAAACCGGGGGTATTGGTAGCTGGAGCGAAGAAGAAATCGCTACTTATTTGAATACTGGCCATGTCGCGGGCAAGGCACAGGCGGCTGGCAATATGGCGGAAGCCATTGAATACAGTCTTCGCTTTCTATCGGCTGCTGATGTGCACGCTATGGCCGCTTACCTGAAGACTATCACTCCGCAAGATCATAGCGGCACCAGACAATCCCGTTTCAGCTTCGGCACCCAAGAATCGGCTGATCCCGTTCTGATTGAACCTATCACCAGCCGCACAGCGCAGGCGATGACGGATTCATCCTCTACCGATGGACAAATGCTTTACATGAATGCTTGTGCTAGCTGTCATGGACGGGATGGGCAGGGTACGGCCGATCATTTTTATCCTTCACTTAATCATAATAGTGCAACGGGTGGGATTACGGCCAATAATCTGATTATGGCTATTTTAAATGGTGTCTCCCGTAAGACAAATGATGAAACGGTTGGGATGCCCGCCTATGCAGGTGAGCTGAAGGATGATCAAATTGTTGCCGTCTCTAACTATGTGCTTGATCGTTTTGGCAATAAAGCGATTGCCCATGTGACCGCTTCAGAGGTCGCGGATTTAAGAGCTAATAAGAGCGCACCAGCGCTTCTTATGAAATTGATGCCCTGGTTTTTATCGGGGGCTGGTTTCTTTATTTTGGTTGTCATTTTGTTGGGCTGTTTGCGTTTGAGAAAACATTCCGCTTAAAAATTAATAGGTCTCTATAAAAATTATAGGCTCTGCTTTATCAGCAGAGCCTTTTTTGTCAGAACTTGTCATTTCACAAAAAAAGCATTCTCTTTTTTTCTGTTATTGAATGAAATCAAAAGAGGCAGTAAGCCACTATCCCGATGTCGCTAAATTCTTCTTTTCCCCATCGCCATTTACTTGGCATAGCGCCTTTATCGGCTCCTGAAATTCATTTTCTGCTGGATGAGGCCGAACGCTGGGTTGCCCTTAATCGGGCAGCGGCGGTTAAACATGATGATAGTTTGGCCGGATTGACCCAAATTAACGCTTTTTTTGAAAATTCGACCCGAACATTGCTCTCTTTCGAGATTGCAGGCAAACGTTTAGGGGCGGATGTCGTCAACATGGCGGTAGCCCAATCAAGCGTTAAAAAAGGCGAAACCCTGATAGACACAGCAGTAACGCTGAATGCCATGCACGCGGATATGCTTGTTATTCGTCATCAGGCATCAGGCGCGGTACAGCTGATCGCTGATAAGGTCGATTGTCCGGTGCTGAATGCGGGCGATGGCCAACATGAACATCCTACGCAAGCTTTATTGGATGCCCTGACTATCCGTCGTCGTAAGGGGCGGATTGAAGGTATGATCGTCGCAATTTGTGGCGATATTATGCACAGTCGAGTCGCCCGATCCAATATGATTGCGTTGAAAAAGCTAGGCGCTCATGTGCGGGTTGTTGCGCCGCCTACGCTGATGCCGGATCACATAGAATCTTTTGGTGTAGAGGTCTTTTCCGAACTCGATCAAGCGATTGCGGGTGCTGATGTTGTGATGATGCTCCGGCTACAACGCGAAAGAATGTCGGGTGGTTTTATTCCTTCCTTGCGGGAATATCATGCCTTATTTGGCTTAACCGTTGAAAAACTACAGCTTGCAGCTGATGATGCCTTGGTTATGCATCCCGGTCCATTAAATCGTGGTGTCGAGATTGATTCCGCTGTTGCCGATGATCCCAAACATTCTGCGATTACAGAACAAGTCGAGATGGGTGTTGCTGTAAGAATGGCCTGTCTTGATGTGTTAACCCGTCAAAGACGTGCTGTGAAAGGCTGGGCATGACCTTATTGGCAATAACGAACGGTCGACTCATTGATCCGGTTACCGAAAAAATAGTTAAAGGTGGCATCTTAATAAAAGATCGTCATATTATCGCTGTAGGTAATATTGATACCACAAAAGCCGATGAGATTATGGATGCCAAGGGACATTATATTGCCCCGGCCATTGTCGATATAGGCGTTTTTGCTATTGATTTACCTGCCTTTGCGCGTGGCGGGATTACGCGTGCAGCCTTGATGCCGGATCAGTCACCGCCTTTAGATGAAGCGGCTTTAGTGCAACGCGCGGCGCAAGCAGGTAAACCCCATGCGTGGATTTATCCTCTCGCGGCAGCTAGCCGGGGATTAGCCGGAAAAGAGCTTGCCGAAATCGGCTTGATGAAAATGGCAGGGGCGAAAGCGGTCGCTACTGGGCGTCAGTGGATTGCCGATTCTGGATTGATGTATCGGCTGTTAAATTATGCCCGATCTCTCGACTTGACTGTCATTCTTCATGCTGAAGATGGGGGGCTTACTGCGGGTTGTGTTGCCACCCAAGGGGAAGTCGCTAGCCATTTAGGATTACAGGCAGCCCCTGCTATTGCAGAAGCCATGGCGGTTGCACGTGATTTAATGCTGGCTGAAGAAACGGGTGCCAAAATTCACTTTTCCCAGCTTACTACCGCGCGTAGTTTTGAACTGATAAGAGCAGCTAAGAAACGCGGCGTGAAGGTTACCTGTGGCATTAATCCGGCCTATTTTTTACTGTCAGAAAAACAGATTGAAGGTTTCCGTACTTTTGCGCGTTTATCACCACCGTTACGATCAGAGGAAGATCGTCTAGCCTCTATCGAAGCTGTACGGGATGGAACGATTGATATTTTCTGTTCGGCGCATGATCCCCGTGGGCCAGAAGACAAAAGATTGCCTTTTGTTGATGCACAACCTGGGATGGCGGGGGCAGAAACACTGCTGGCTACCGCTTTAACGATGGTTCATCAGGGTGTTATCGATCTTGCCCGTTTAGCCAATCTGTTATCAGGTAATGCTGTCAAATTATTGGGCTGTGCAGGGGGGCGATTGGCGGAAGGTGAAGAAGCCGATCTTATTATTTTTGACGCTGAAAAAAGCTGGAAGCTTGATAGCGCAGAAATGGCTGCAAAGGCAGGTAACTCGCCTTTTGACGGAGAAACTTTGCAAGGGCAGGTGCTTCATACGATAAAGGGGGGGCAAGTCCTTTTATAAGCGCCGTTTCAAGGCGTCTCTTCCTGGAAGAAGGGACGCCTGCTCATGCCTTCCTAAAACTATTTTTCTTTCTTTTTATTCCCATTTTTAGGCGTATAAACAGCTTCCTTGTAGCTTGACAATAAACAAGGCGTTTCTTTTTGCATCAAGGCATTACAAATAGTCTTAGCTTCTTGTTCATTGGCAAAACCTGTTAATAATAACCGATAAACTGGACTATTTTCATCGCTATAAGGTATAAATTTGTATTTTGAGACAGCAGGGACTTTTCCTTGCATAGCCGTGAACATTTTTTGCATCTGGTTGGAAACAGCGGGTACAATCGGTAATTTATGGGTTGCCAATTGGATGGCGGGATGACTGATAATATGACAGCTATCATGCGAAGCTGTCCCAGAAGATAATGGGCAATTTGAACCCGAAATTATTCCCTGTGTTTTTAACGCGGATGACTGATCTTTTCGGGATTCTTTATCAATTATAGATTCTTTTACACTGGCTGTTTTGGTCAAAGTCTTTACAGGCGATTTAGAGGTATCTCTATCATCAGATAATGAATCCGGTTGAGAGGGTATCTTCTTATTTTGCGCTAAAATTTCTTGGATTGGAAGATTTAACGTTTTCTTGTTTTGCTTCTCGATAGGCCTTTGCGCCATATTCTTTTTAGAAACGGGCTCGATTTCTTTTACTTTTTCTTCTGTCTGGGAAGCAAGTTCAGGACTGTTCCCAGAAGCCGTTGCTTTGGGCATATCCTCTGAAGAAGGCAAATTGATTTCGGTTATTGTTGAAGGCGTTGTTCTTGTTTCTTGAGAAGGCGTAACGGAGGCAACTGTCGTTTCCTTTGCTGCTTCAGGTTTTTTATCGAGAGTCTCAACGGATAATAGGGGTGCGTTTTTGCTTGCCACAACAGGCGATGGTTGCGTGGACACTATCACCTGAGTTTCCGAAATACCGGGTTTTGAAGCAGATTGTGACGCCGGTTCAGATCGTGTTAGCGTTGCGATTTCTAAAGGAGGCCGCTTATTGAGGTTTGAGGAAGGCACAGGTGCATTCTTTTTGCTGTCCTCTGTCGTTGAAGCAACCGTTATTGGCCTGTTGAGGTTCGTATTTTTATCTTCTTGTCGGATAGGGGGCGAAAGAAAACCATAATCCTTAGCGCGAGGCACGCCAATAAAAGCCTGAAGCTGAGCCGCACCATCCTTTTCTTGGATGATGTTACTCCATCGGGTTAATCGAGCACTCACCTGTTCTTGTGGTAGGTCACGGCCTGCCATTTGCGAAGCTTCGTTCCAGCGCCCAGCCATAGCATAGGCAAAAGCCAGATTTTGACGCAACTTGGGGGTGGCAGCGGGTGTCGTTGAAAGAGGTTCCAATTGAGCGATAGCCGCCGCAGGATTCCCCGCCAAAGCCAAGGCCAATCCCAAATCAACAGGAGGAATTTTTGTGATAGGCGCTAATATACTTTGTGCTGCGGCTCGATTATTACTGCCAATGGCCGCCAGCGCCATATAAAGCCGTGCTTTGTCATTATTGGGTTCACGAATAACCAATTTATTGAAACATTGCCAAGCGGAAAGATATCGTCCCGCCATCAAATAGGCGCGCCCCAATTTAAACTGTATTTCTGAATTATCTGGTTGTTGGCGATAGGCTTGTTCAGACAAAACAACGGCTGCCATACGGTCACTGACAATATCAGCGCTAGCAGCCGTAACGCCCGATATTATTACCGCTGCCAGAGCGGTCACCCTAAAAAAAATTTTCAAAGCTAGGCTCTTCTTCAGCAAAATTTAACCAGAAAGTAAAAATACAAATTACAAGCGCAAACCGGCTGTTTCGTCACATCCTGACATCAGATTGATATTTTGGACAGCCGCACCTGCTGCGCCTTTACCAAGATTATCAAGGGCTGCCACTAATAAAGCCTGTCCATTTTTTTCATTACCAAAAACAAATAATTCCATTCGGTCACTACCTGCGCAATGCTCGATTTGAATTTGTTTGATCTCTGTTGTTTCAGCCAAAGCTTGAACACGGATAGTCACTGAATCTTGATGATGCGTCGCTAATATTTGGTGTAAATCTGCAAGCGTCACCTTTTTCCTTAAATCTGCTAAAGATAAGGGTACATGTACCAGCATACCTCGATAACAAGGGGCAACCGCAGGCGCAAAAATCGGTGAATGCGCTAAATCGGCATGGTATTTCATTTCTGGAATATGCTTGTGATTAAGGGTAAGACCATAAGCATTAAAGGCCGAAACAGGTTTATCCTGCTGATAGGCTTCAATCATCTTTCGTCCACCACCCGAAAAACCGGAAACGGCATGCACTGTCAGCATTTTATCATGCGGTATCACACCGGCTTCGGTTAACGGGCGTACTAAAGATAAGAATCCGCTGGGATAACAGCCCGGGTTAGCAACGAAACGAGCAGATTTAATCCGTTCACGTTGCCCTTTGGTTAATTCCGGTAATCCATATATCCAGTCTTGCGCCGTGCGATGGGCTGTAGAGGCATCGATTACTCGTGTTGCTGGATTTTCAATCATGGCAACAGCTTCACAGGCGGCATCATCAGGTAAGCATAAAATAACAATATCAGCATTATTTAAGGCTTCATGGCGCGCCTTTTGGTCTTTGCGACGGCTTTCTTCCAAAGTAATAAAAGAAAATTCAGATCGACTGGCCAGTCGTTCCCGAATTTCAAGGCCGGTTGTACCAGCCCCTCCGTCAATAAAAATAGCCGTCATAATTTTATAATCTCCGCCGGGCCAAAATAGGCAAGGCATTTAATTTTGATAACCGAGCGACAACATCCGATAAATTTTCAATCGTTACTGCCATCCAAAAGCCGTTGGCATGAATTATTCGTTCTTCATCAAGCATCATACCAACATGGCCCGAAAAAAAGATACAATCCCCGCGAAGAAGCGGTATTTCAGGCGCTATCTCTTTTCCTAATACCGCCTGCTGCATATCGCTGTCGCGGGGAACAGATCGTCCAGTCATCATCAGACTTACCTGTATTAAACCGGAACAATCGATACCCCCCCAGCCACGACCACCCCAAAGATAGGGCAATCCTACCAATTTTTCTGCAATACCCGCTGGATCACGAAAATTTTTTTCTAAATCTTCTGATAAACAAGCATGACGTTTATGAATATAGCCCGCTTCTGTCACTATAAAATCATCAATAGGTTCACCTGAAAAACGACACCCTATTGACCAGAAAAAAGTAGGTTGTGATTTTATATCTGCTGCTGAAAAAACAGGGGTTTGTAAAGCGGTTACTATATAAGATGGAGATCGAGGAGGGGGCAAAATTAAGGATTGAAGAGGCAAATAGCCTACATAATGGTCATGAAGGCTATATCCCCAAGCCCAACCATTCATAATTTCTACAATAGCAAACGCTTCACCCGGTAATAATTGACTGACAGACTGGCTATCTTCCCGGGCTTCTTTTTGCAGAAAAGTCGCTTTGTTATGACAATAACGAATGATAGGTTTTGCATAATGAGAAGAAAAAATTTTGCCGGCAAGGGCTATATCCGCCAAGCCATCTTTAAAAGCATTAATCCTTGGATCGAAAGAGGAAGATTTTTCCGTTAGACAAAAAACAGGCGTCTTCTTTTTCGTAACAGTCATCTTCCCTCTTCCTCTTATATAGGATAATTAATTACTCGTAAGATCAGAATTCCTTATGAATTAAAGATTTACAGAAATATTTTCTAAAAAAGAAAACCGTTTTTTGAGCTTATTTCTCCAAAATATTTTTAATTATTCAGAAAAACGATCTTTTAACATTTTCCATGAAGCCAAAAGACCATAAGCGGCACCCCCTTTCGGACGACCTGCTTTTGCTACTGGTTGCCACGCAAAGGTATCAAAATGGGCCCATTTGACCTGATCTGAAATAAATTCTTGTAAAAACAAAGCTGCTGTAATCGCGCCCGCCATACCGCCGGCACCTGCATTATTAATATCAGCAATCGTCGATTTCAGGATAGAAAGATAATCCGACCATAACGGTAATCGCCATAATGGATCATCAACGCTCTTACCGGCATCAGCCAAGGCATGCGCCAACGCGTCATCATTAGAAAATAAGGCGGGCAAATCCGGCCCCAGCGCTACACGGGCAGCCCCCGTTAAAGTGGCAAAATCAATAATCAGTTCAGGTCGAGATTCACTAGCCTTGGTCAAAGCATCAGCCAATACTAACCGTCCTTCAGCGTCAGTATTCCCAATTTCAACCGTTGTGCCCTTCCGACTATTAAGAATGTCACCGGGACGCATGGCATCGCCAGATACCGCATTTTCAACGGCAGGAATTAACAGATGGAGATGAACAGGTAATTTCAAGGCCATCACTAAATAGGCGAGGGCGAGGGCATGCGCAGCACCCCCCATATCTTTTTTCATCAGGAGCATGGATGAAGACGGCTTAATATCAAGCCCCCCTGAATCAAAACACACGCCTTTTCCCACAAGGGCAATTTTGGGCTTGTCGGGATCACCCCAATGTAATTCGATAAGTCTGGGCATCCGATGAGGGGCGGCAGCTCTACCAACCGCTGCAATCATGGGATAGCCTTTTTCTAAATCTTCTCCTTTTGTCACGGTCACTTTGGCATGAAAAGATTCCGCGATCTCTTTTACCTTGTGCTGTAAGTCCTCAGGCCCGCAATCACAGGCGGGGGTATCCACAAGATCCCTTACCATAGCGACAGCTTCAGCTTGGGCGATAATTTCGTCCACAATATTTTGATCGGCATCAATCAAAAGCTGACATTCAGGGCGAAGGGAGGATTTAGAACGATAACGATCAAAATGATGCTGCGCCAATAGCCACCCTAAAGCTAATAACGGGCTATTCTTGGCTCTCAACCGATAGCAGCCTTCTGGTAAAAAACTGGCTGCCTTTGCAAGATCCCAAACGGTATGTTTTTCTGAAACGCCCACATAAATTTGCCATGCCTGCTTTTCTGTAGCAGGTAAAATTAGACAGCTACCAGGTTGGCCTGTAAATTGGGAAAGCTTGGCGGCGGCGTTAAAGTTAGGGTCTTTATCCGCAATAATCTTTTCAAATTGTTCAACGGTAACCGTCTCTATTGCCTGCGCAGGCTGTCCCTGATCCGTAGCCAGTAAAGATTGAAACGCACGCATCTTTAATACTCCTTCAGATACAGAAAATGAGACGGACTTAATAAAATGAATGCTTATAACGAGAGCGTAAATAGCATCCAAAAGCTATTAAAAACTGTTTTTGATACGCATTAACTTTATATTTTTATCTTGGCTTTTCTAAAAGCAAAAGCCAAGACTATTCTTTAATCTAAAGCAACACCGAAAAGATCATGCTCATCCGCATCTTCGACATGAAGAGTAATGACATCACCCACTTTTAAATGACCCGCATCCCGCAGATGGACTTCCCCATCAATTTCTGGCGCATCAGCATAGCTTCTACCCGATGCTCCTCCTTCACCATCGACAATATCGATAATAGCCGGAATATTGCGTCCGATTTTAGCCTGTAATTTTGCAGCAGAAATAGCCGCCGCCTTTTCCATCAAGCGTTGATACCGTTCATCTTTGACTTCTTGAGGAACCGCGCCGTCAAAGCTATTCGCTACTGCGCCCTCTACAGCCTCAAAACGGAAAGCCCCTACGCGATCAAGCTGCGCTTCTTCTAACCAGTCTAATAGATATTGAAAATCCTGCTCGGTTTCGCCGGGAAAGCCGACGACAAAGCTTGAACGAAGCGCAATATCAGGCACCATCGAACGCCAGTTTTGTAATCTATCTAATATTTTCACTTCATTTGCAGGCCGTTTCATTTTTTTCAAAACAGAAGGGGCGGCATGTTGAAAGGGAATATCGAGATAGGGAAGAATTAAACCTTCCGCCATCAAAGGAATAAGCTGATCTACATGCGGATAAGGGTAAACATAGTGCAGTCTTACCCATGCTCCTAATTCGCCCAATCCCCGCGCCAACTCCGTTAAATCGGCCTTGACTGACCGATCTTTCCACTGAAAGGATTCATGGCGCAAATCGACCCCATAAGCCGAGCTATCCTGCCCAATGACCAAAAGTTCTTTGGTGCCTGCGGCCACCAATTTTTCAGCTTCACGCAAAATAGCATCCACACGGCGAGAGACTAAATCACCCCGCAAGGAAGGAATAATACAGAAACTACAACGATGATTGCAGCCTTCAGATATTTTAAGATAGCTGTAATGGCGCGGGGTCAATTTCAAACCCTGTTCGGGCACCAGATTGAGAAAAGGCGAAGCCTCAATAGGGGCAGCTTCATGAATAGCCGTGACAACGTCTTCATATTGTTGTGGGCCGGTAATAGCCAATACATCGGGAAAACGGTTCCGAATACGATCCGCTTCATGTCCCAAACAGCCTGTAACGACTACTCTGCCATTTTCAGCAATAGCTTCACCAATAGCTTCAAGGCTTTCTTCTTTGGCAGAATCAATAAAGCCACAGGTGTTGACCAGAACGACATCAGCCTGATCATAATCTGAGGATAGGTCATAGCCTTCTGAACGCAGGCGCGTCAAAATGCGTTCGCTGTCCACTAAAGCCTTGGGACAGCCCAAAGAGACCATGCCAATTTTGGGAGCGGAGGGAAGTTTTTTTATCATGTAGGAAACGCCAATAAATTATTGCTGTTTTCTTGGCGAGATATTTTTCGCCCTTAGACAGGCTATGCCGGATATTCCAAGGCTATTTTACAAAAAAACAGCTTCTATAAGGCTAGATAAACCATCCAGCCTTATAGGATGCTTAATGAGGCTTAGCTAATTTTAGAAATGACCTTATCCGCTATTTGGGACAGTTCAGGCGCATTACCTGTAATATGAATAATTTTGATTTTCGAATGTTCCCCAGAATCAATGCTGACAGCCGTTTTTGAAACCGAAAACTGTTTGGACAAATAAGCCATAAGATTTTTATTAGAAGCGCCCTCAACCGGAGGTGCTGCTACCCGAATACGAAAAAGCCCCCGTCCCGAACTATCTTTATCAAGCTGGGTGAATCCGGTCTTGCTGGCGCGCGCCGTAACGCGCAAGGCAATCCGGATACCATCTGCGACAGGGGTATAGGGTAATGCGTCGGTATTCATTTCTGAATGCGTCATAGCTTCTTATAATCAATAAATAGCTTGTGTAAAATAGAGGCCATCAGGGGGCGCATTGAAGCCTAATGCTGCTCTATTACGGGCTTCCAATGCCTCCGACATAGTATCCGCATTCCATTGCCCTTGCCCCACCAGGGCCAAGCACCCCACCATCGAGCGCACTTGATGGTGAAGAAAAGATCGGGCGGCGGCTGTTATTTCGATACTATCGCCGTTTCGTGTGACATCAAGATTATCCAATGTTTTGACAGGGCTTTGCGACTGACAATGCACCGAACGGAAAGTTGTAAAATCATGTAACCCGATCAGTCTTTTGGCGGCTTTGTCCATCGCCTCGGCATCCAAAGGTTTCGTAATACGCCATGCGCGGCCAGCCTCTAATGCTAAGGGCGCACGCCGATTAATAATACGGTAAAGATAGCGCCGCCCAACACAGGAAAATCGGGCATGCCATTCGCTATCCACAGATTCACAGGCCAAAATGGCAATGGGTTGCGGTTTTAGACGCGCGTTTAAGGCTTCCATAAGCCGAAAAGGCGTAAATTCACGGGCTATATCAATATGCGCTGTCATGGCTAAACCATGAACACCCGCGTCCGTGCGTCCTGCCGCTTGAACAGGGGAAGGGTGATTGGTTATCGAAAAGCCCGCTTCTTCGATAGCGCCCTGAACCGATGGCCCATGTTTTTGTCGTTGCCATCCCATAAAGGGGCGACCGTCAAACTCTACTGTCAGGCGATAACGCTTCATGAAAGTGTGGTACCCACATCAATAGTAAAGCCGCGCAACATATCCGCCAATTTCATCTGATTACGACCTGCGCGTTGAACCACAACAGGTTGCAAAGAATCCGTGCCACATCCGATTAAAAGGCTATCATTTAAAACTTTCCCGATAGCGCCCGCTTGCGGGGATATTTGGGCTTCTAATATTCGGATTCTTTCTTCTTTATAGAGAAAAAAGGCTCCCGGTTTAGGCGCAAAGGCTCTTATCTGGCGTTCAGCTTGGACGGCTCCCTTTGAAAAATCGAGTAGGGCCTCTGCTTTTTCAATCTTGGCCGCGTAAGTTATCCCCTCTTCGGGTTGTGGCTGTGGTGGATAATCTGAGGGCGCATTCAGAACCTCTACCATTAATTTTGCACCTAACTCGGCAATCTCATCAGAGAGTATCGCGGCATTTTTATCAGCCGTCGGTGTTTTCCCGATTTTGAGCATTGGCCCCGTATCAAGGCCCCGCTCCATCCGCATAATGGTTACACCCGTTTCTTCATCTCCGGCTAAAATAGCCCTTTGCACAGGGGCGGCCCCCCGCCATCTTGGTAGAAGTGAACCATGAACATTCAGGCATCCCATTTTAGGCATTGCCAATATATTTGCCGGTAAGATCAAGCCATAAGCTGCAACGACGGCAACATCGGCATTTAAAGCTGAAAATGCCTTTTGAACCTCAGCGCTTTTTAAAGATTCGGGTGTGCGTACTTCTATATGAAGCGCGCGTGCCCGTTGTTCGACAGGCGAAGGCCGCGGGGCTTTGCCCCGACCGGCTGGTCGGGGTGGCTGAGAATAAACCGCGAGAATATCGTGTCCTGCTTTTACAAGCGCATTAAGCGTCGGCAAAGCGAAGTCGGGCGTCCCCATGAAGATAATTTTCATAACGCAGAAAAGAGCGTGATCAGTCCGAGATTGCAAGTCGGGAATTAACATAATTTTTTCAATTTTATAGAAAAAACCCGATTTTGAGCGGCCTTTCATGGTAAATAGGCTACCGATTTTTATGGAAATGTTTATCAGATTGACTATGTCCGCTTCTCCTATTGAAAACCTTATAAAAAGTTTATCCTGTTTACCGGGATTCGGGCCGCGCTCTGCCCGTCGTGCTGCACTTTATCTTATCAAGAAGAAAGAAACCGCGCTTCATAGTCTGGCAAAGGCGTTGGAAACAGTACAAGAAAGCCTGACGGTTTGTTCTGAATGCGGTAATATTGATACGACTAATCCGTGTTCTGTCTGTTCCGATCCTCGCCGTGATGATGCTTTGCTTTGTGTGGTTGAAGAGGTCGCCGATTTATGGGCACTGGATCGCTCGCGTTTGTTTTCAGGACGATTCCACGTTTTGGGGGGCCGGTTGTCAGCGCTTGATGGGATAACACCCGAAGATCTTACCATAGAAGCTTTGATCAATCGGGTTAAAGGTGGTAAAATCAAAGAAGTAGTGCTGGCGATGAATGCGACACTGGAAGGTCAGACAACAGCCCATTATATCACTGATAGTTTAGAAAATATGCCGGTGCGTATCACACAATTAGCGCATGGTTTGCCTGTTGGGGGGGAACTTGACTATTTAGATGATGGCACCTTGGCTCAAGCCCTACGCGCCAGACGGCCCGTAGCCTGAAAACTCGTTTTAGAGAAAGTAATTATGGCGGTATTGCCCATCATAGAAGTGCCTGATCCTCGTCTTCGTGAAAAATCAGTGCCTGTAGAAAATTTTGATCAGAATCTACAGACCCTGATCGATGATATGTTTGAAACGATGTATAAAGCCCCGGGTATCGGATTAGCGGCTATTCAAGTCGGGGTTGCCAAGCGATTGTTGGTGATTGATCTTCAGTCACCTGATGAAAATGAGGGTAAAGATAACGATAAAGGCAAGGATAAAAATAAACATACGCCGCTAGTTTTCATCAATCCCGAGATAACACCGGAAGGTGATGAAGAATCTATTTATAACGAAGGCTGTTTATCTGTCCCTGATCAATATGCTGATGTAAAACGGCCTAAAGTTATTCATGCTAAATGGCTTGATCGTAACGGGATGCCGCATGAAGAGCGTCTTGATGGGTTGCTGGCCACCTGTCTTCAACACGAGATTGATCATCTTGAAGGCATTCTTTTTATAGATCATTTGTCGCGATTAAAACGCGGTATATTGATGAAAAAGCTATTAAAAGAGCGTAAAAATCGTGAAGAGGTCTATTAAGCCTCATAACTTGGACTTGGATTAGTTACTAGGTACGGTAAAAGCGTTTTTTCAGGCTTATAGGAAAGGGGTTAGGGACTCTTTCCCTTTCTTCAAAATCAAGGAAAGCTGTTAATGAATGCGCTTTTGCCGATCATTGCATTAATTTTAGGCCTTATATTCGGCGCATTGCCTTTATTCTGCTATATAAAACATCTTAAAAAGGACAAGGATAGCCTGAAAAACGTGGCTTTGGATCTTGCCAAGGCAGAAGTGCAGATCAAAAGAATTCCGCAGCTTGAACGGGATTTGGAAAGCTGGCGTGAAAAGGCGTCCTCTTTAACAGCAGAACAGGCAGCCTATAAACGGGGTGAAGAAGAGCGGGAAAAAGCCTATTCGATACAAATAGAGCAATTAAAGGCTACAGAAGAAGCGCTCTCCCAGAAATTTGATAGTTTAGCCGCGAAAACATTAGAAAAAGCGCATGGACAATTTTTAGAACAAGCGCAAAGCCGTTTTTCTCAATCAGAACGCGAAGGTGAAGCTAAGCTTGAGCTTTTATTACAGCCTGTTCGGGAAAGCCTGAAGCGCTATGAAGAATCGGTTAAACAGGCCGAACAGCTGCGTCAAACAGAATATGGCAGTTTGACGAGTTTGGTTGCGGCTATGCGGGAAGGACAGGATGCGGTTAAAAATGAAGCCAACAAGCTGGTCAATGCCTTAAGGACCGCACCCAAAGCGCGGGGTTGCTGGGGCGAACAACAGCTTCGTAATGTTCTAGAATCCTGTGGTCTCAGTGAATATGTTGATTTTGAAACTGAGGTCAGCATTAATACTGAAAAGGGCCGTCTTCGTCCCGATGCTCTTATAAGAATACCCAATGGTTCCGTTTTGATCGTTGATTCAAAAGTTTCCTTAAATGCCTATCAAGACGCTTATGATGCGGTAGAAGAGGATGCCAGAAAGCTTTATTTGGCAGCACATAGCAAGGCGATTAAAAATCATATTGATGGCTTAAGCCAGAAAAGTTACTGGGATCAATTCAAGGAAGCCCCCGATTATGTCATTATGTTTATTCCGGGCGAACATTTCTTATCAGCCGCGTTAGAACAAGATCATAACCTTTGGGAATATGCCTTTCAAAAGCGTGTATTGCTGGCGACGCCTACTAATCTTATTGCGATTGCGCGTACGGTTGCCGCTGTCTGGCGGCAAGAAGATATAGCGCATAATGCGCGTAAAATTGGAGAATTAGGCAAAGAACTCTATGAGCGCATTAGTCGAGTGGATTCGCATATGAGAGCTTTGGGAAGCAGCTTGGAAAACAGCGTTAAGAATTACAATAAATTTGTCGGTTCTTTTGAGTCTCGTGTTCTCGTGACTGCCCGTAAATTTCGAGATTTGAATATTGAAACCAAAGATCAGATGCTTAAAGAAGCACCGAATCTTGAAATTATGCCCCGCTTGGTCGCAGAAGACTAATTCTTATAAATATCGAAAAAATAGTGAAAAAAGAAAGAGGTTGATAAAAATTTCAACCTCCCTTCTTTTAAGTTTTATTGTATAAAATTTTAGGTAGATGATTTCATCATCGTGGTTTGACCATCCGCAGTTTCTTTTTCTGGGCTACATTTTGTAAATTTACCTTTGGCATCCCGACAGCGTTTTGAAACGGTTTTTTTCTCAACACTACATTTTGTAAATTTACCTTTGGCATCACGGCAAGGCGCACTCATCGCCGGAGCTGCAGCCGTTAATACGGCGAATGCTGTCAGGGCAGGCAATAAAATACGCATTATTATTTCTCCTAAAAGTTTCATATATCTAAAAATGTCAGCCGTTTGCTTTCTTGTCGATAATAAGCCACTCCAAATTAACAGCATATTGCACATTATACGGATACAAACACGAAACAGCAGCAGGATAAGGGTTTATCCTACTGCTGTTTTTGTATCTTAAAAGCTTGATTTTTTAATTAAGAAGCCTTTTCGGGCATTTCTTTAGAAAGACTACTGTGTGAAACATCTTTATGCGAAGCCGCTCCATGACACCCCTTACATTTACATTTCATCATAGATTTTTTTGCAACAGAAGAGGCTTCGTGAGCCTGTGCAGGCGGTACCATCGTTAAAATACCGGCGGCTACAAAAAGAGAAAAGAAAACACGCATATTATCTCTTACCTTGTCCAATTCTGTTCCGAATTTCAGGAAATTAACAGAGCTTTCTATTGACGTCTATTGATAAATATTATCGTTATCATTTTTTTGTGAATAAAAAATTCATAATAAAAAAATAATATTTATTTTTTTTGAAAAGAGAGTGAAAAGAGATGCGCTAACTCTTTAATTAGCGTTATAAAGCCTTTTCATTGTTTTCCTTGGCATTCCTTTGGAAAATGAACCTTAAAATTTACGTGAGAAAGATATGAGAATTACGCAAGCCTTCACTTTTGAGGCCGCGCACCGTCTTCCGCATGTGCCAAAAAGCCATAAATGTTATCGTTTACATGGCCATAGCTATCGCGTTGAATTACGATTGGAAGGCCCCGTTAATCCAAATACTGGGTTTGTTATAGATTTTTTCGACGTTGAACATATTTTTGGCCCTGTCCTTAAACAATTAGATCACTATTGTCTGAATGATATTCCGGGACTGGAAAATCCAACGGCAGAACATATCGCCCAATGGATATGGCAGAAAATCAAAACAGATCTTCCGTTATTAGCGGCTGTTTTAGTCTATGAAACACCCCATTCATGGGCAGAATATTTAGGCGATTAAGATTAGAAGTAATCTGCAATAAAAACAAAGACGTTTTAAAGAAATTTGATCCTCTTCTTATAAAATCTCTTATTGAGATGTTTATTCATCGCCTATCTTAAGAAGATCAGTAATAATTTCTGAAATATTTCGTTTTAATCATTATTGGCTTTGCTAGACAAATTCATAAATCGGCAAACCCCTATCACTATAGTCTGAGCTCAAATACTCAGGATAAAAAAGGATTTTGGTTTTATGCGCATTGCAATGATCGGTTCGGGCTATGTCGGGCTGGTTTCTGGCGCTTGCTTCTCTGATTTCGGTCATCAAGTAATCTGTGTTGATCATGATCAGAAAAAAATAGACCTCCTCCAAAAAGGGGTCATGCCAATCTATGAACCCGGTCTTGCCAATATGGTAGAAGGGAATGTTAAAGCAGGAAGGCTATCCTTTTCCAGTGACCTTACATCTTCAGTAAAAGATGTGGATGCGGTTTTTATCGCGGTTGGTACCCCGTCCAGACGCGGTGATGGTCATGCTGATTTAACCTATGTTTTTGCAGCAGCACGAGAAATTGCAGCCTCTGTTTCGGATAATACCGTCGTCGTTGATAAATCCACCGTGCCTGTCGGGACAGGCGATGAAGTAGAGCGCATTATCCGCGAAGTCGCCCCTAATCGTAAAATATGGGTTGCCTCTAATCCTGAATTTTTACGTGAAGGGGCCGCTATCGGAGACTTTAAGCGGCCTGATCGTATTGTTATCGGGACGGAGCAAAAAGAAGCTCGTGAGATTATGCAGGAGATTTATCGTCCGCTTTATCTCAATCAGTCCCCGATTTTATTTACTAGCCGTCGTTCAGCCGAATTAATTAAATATGCGGCTAATGCTTTTTTGGCGACAAAAATTACATTTATCAATGAATTAGCGGATCTTTGTGAAGTGGTGGGCGGTGATGTGCAAGATGTTGCTCGGGGCATCGGTGCAGACAATAGAATCGGCCCTAAATTTTTACATGCAGGCCCAGGATATGGTGGTTCCTGTTTTCCTAAAGATACGCTGGCTCTTTTGAAGACTGCCGAAAATTTTTCGACTCCTCTTAGAATAGTAGAATCTGTCGTTACCGCTAATGATAGTCGAAAAAGAGCCATGGCACGTAAAGTTCTACGGGCTATCGGAAAAGATGTCCGCGGTTGTAAGATTGGGGTGCTGGGATTAACTTTTAAGCCGAATACCGATGATATGCGGGATGCACCTTCCTTGGCCTTAATTCAAGGATTGGAAGATGCCGGTGCCTTGATTCATGCGTATGATCCCGAAGGTATAGAACAAGCTCGGCCTTTACTGCCTCATGTCACTTTTGTTGATGATCCTTACAAAGTGGCCGAAGATGCAGTTGCTTTAGTTATTATTACCGAATGGGATGCGTTTAGGGCCTTGGATTTGAAACGTATTGCTCAATCATTAAGTAACCCCTTGCTCCTTGATTTGCGGAATATCTATACACCAGAAGAAGCGGCACGGGCAGGCCTTGTTTATCATGGTATCGGTCGCCCGAATATTTCTGATAAACCTGCTTTTTTCTAAAATTTGAGACTTAAAAAAGAGGCTTACCATTTTTGGGTAAGCCTCTTTTGAATAATATAACTCCAAATTTATTTCATCAGTTCAGGGAAAAACGCTTCATGCGCTGTTCTTAAACGATCCAAAGAAACCGTTTGTCCATCTAAGACAATATCGGAACCGCCCGTTACACCTAAACGGAAAATGGAGACATTCGCTTTTTCAGCAGCCGATACCAAAGCCACGGCGTTTGAAGTTGCGACCAAATAACGGCCCTGGTCTTCTCCAAAATAGTAGGCATGTAATGGGATGTCTTTATTATGGGCTTCCACGGTGACACCCAGATTACCCGCAAGGGCCATTTCCGTAAGAGCGACAGCCAAACCACCATCACTAATATCATGAACAGCCCCGACCATTTTGCCTTGGATCATCGTCCGAACAAAATCACCCGTGTTCTTTTCCTGCTCTAAATCGACAGGAGGGACGGGGCCTTCTTCACGGCCCGCTATTTCACGTAACCATAAGGACTGTCCCAGATGACCTTCACCGCTATTGCCAATGAGGTAGATTTCTTCTCCGGCTTGATTGAAGGCGATGGTAGCACTGTCTTCCCAATCTTCAATTAACCCGACACCGCCGATAGTCGGCGTCGGCAAGATTGCAAGGCTGCTTCCATCGTCACGACGGGTTTCATTATAAAGGGAAACATTGCCAGAAACGATCGGCATATTAAGCGCCAGACAGGCTTCGCCAATACCTTTAATCGCCCCCACAATCTGCCCCATAATTTCGGGACGTTCAGGATTTCCGAAGTTAAGGCAATCTGTGCTGGCAAGGGGAAGGGCGCCTACGGCTGTTATATTGCGATAACATTCCGCTACAGCTTGTTTTCCGCCTTCGACCGGATCCGCCAAACAATAGCGCGGCGTTACATCCGTGCTCATCGCCAATCCTTTTTTCGTGCCATGTACACGAACAAGAGCCGCATCACCACCGGGGCGCTGGACGGTATCCGCACCGACCATATGGTCATATTGTTCCCAAATCCAACGACGGCTGGCAAGATCGGGAGACCCCACCAATGTTACAAGATTTTCGGTAAGGCTGCCTATAGCCGCCACAGGCGCCAATGGTTTTGCTGCGGCTGTTGGTATCCATGGACGGTCATAGGAAGGCGCATTATCGGCTAAAGGTGCTAACGGAATATCGCAGACCGTTTCACCCTTCCATGTCAGCACCATATGTTTGGTATCGGTAACACGCCCGATAATAGCAAAGTCCAATTCCCATTTTTTAAAAACGGCTTCCGCTTCTGCCTCACGTCCGGGCTTTAACACCATCAACATGCGTTCTTGTGACTCAGAAAGCATCATTTCATAGGGTGTCATCGCTTCTTCACGGCAAGGGACGGCATCCATATTCAATTCAATGCCAACTTCACCCTTGGAAGCCATTTCTACCGCTGAGGAAGTAAGGCCTGCGGCCCCCATATCCTGAATAGCAACGATGGCATCGGATTCCATCAGTTCAAGACAAGCTTCAATCAGTAGTTTTTCAGAAAAAGGATCGCCAACCTGTACCGTTGGACGTTTTTCTTCAGCATCTTTTGCAAATTCAGCCGATGCCATAGTGGCACCATGGATGCCATCCCGACCTGTTTTTGAACCTACATAAACAATTGAATTACCTGCCCCCGAAGCAGCAGAATAAAAAATCTTATTGGTTTCAGCGACCCCTACCGTCATCGCATTAACGAGAATATTCCCATCATAAGCGGGGTGAAAATTGACTTCCCCCCCAACAGTCGGCACACCGACGCAATTACCATAACCGCCAATACCGGCAACAACACCAGAGACTAAATGGGCAGTCTTGGCATGATCGGGGCTACCAAAGCGTAACGCATTTAAATTGGCAACAGGTCTTGCACCCATGGTAAAGACATCACGTAAAATACCACCAACGCCGGTGGCAGCGCCTTGATAAGGTTCGATATAACTGGGGTGATTATGGCTTTCCATTTTAAAAATGGCGGCCTGTCCATCCCCAATATCGACAACACCGGCGTTTTCTCCGGGGCCACAAATAACCTGTGGACCTGTGGTCGGTAGCCCTTTTAAATGGCGACGCGAACTCTTGTAAGAGCAATGCTCTGACCACATGGCAGAAAAAATGCCTAATTCCACCAGATTGGGCGTTCTTCCAAGCGCCTTTTTAATGGTGTCATATTCTTCAGGGGATAAGCCATGACTGGCCACAGTCTCGGCGGTGATGCTACTGTTTTGATCGGTCATAATCTCAGCCGATAGCGAAGTGTAAGGCCTATGTCAGCACCCAACCGATCTTAAATGAAAATTATATGTATTATAGAGATATTCTATAGACCACTTCATCAAAGCTTACTTGGCGTCAGAGGTAAGCTTCGTTATGAGAAGACCCTATGAAGACTGCATCCTCACCCGCTCTTTTTATGCCTGCCAAGGCTAAAAATATTCTTGATTTAATCGGGAATACACCGCTTATCCGGCTAAAAGGCCCCAGCGCCCTTACCGGATGCGATATTTATGCGAAATGCGAATTTCTCAATCCCGGTGGGTCAATTAAGGATAGAGCTGCCCTTTCTATAATCGAAGATGCCGAGCAACAAGGACAAATCTATCCCGGTGGCGTGATTGTAGAAGGCACTACTGGAAATACAGGCATCGGTCTGACCCTTGTAGGGGCTGCAAAGGGTTATCATACGATTATTGTTATGCCAGAAACGCAAAGTCAGGAAAAGATTGCGACACTTCAAGCTTTAGGGGCAGAGTTAGTTTTAGTCCCGGAGACCAGCTATTCTAATGCGGCCCATTATGTTCATATGTCTCGTCGATTAGCGCAAGAGACCGACAACGCGATCTGGGCCAATCAGTTTGATAATCTGGCCAATCGAATGGCGCATATCCGAACGACGGCACAAGAAATATGGACGCAAACGGAAGGGCGCGTTGACGGTTTTGTCTGCGCTGCTGGGACAGGCGGCACCTTTGCTGGAACAGGTCTTGGATTAAAAGAACATAATCCTAACATTGTTATTGCCTTGGCTGACCCTTATGGAGCAGCTTTATATAATTACTACACTATGGGAGAATTACGCGCCGAAGGGCATTCCATAGCAGAAGGCATCGGACAAAGCCGGATAACGGCTAATTTGGATGGGGCTCCGGTGGATACTCAATTCCAGATTAGTGATGATGAAGGGCTCCATCAGATTTATCAGCTTCTTCAAAAAGAAGGGCTATCCATCGGATTATCCTCGGGCATTAATGTAGCCGGTGCTGTACGGTTAGCCAAAGAGTTAGGGCCGGGAAAAACGATCGTGACTATTTTAGCTGATTCTGGCCTACGTTATCTTTCAACGCTTTATAATCGTCATTGGCTTGTTGATCATGATCTTACTGTGCCTGAATGGCTGCTTGCTTAAATTTTTGTTATAAAAAAACTAAAAGTCATTATAGGATTGTTAGGGATGAAATGATTTTTGTCCTATTTTATTTCGGGATAGTGCTTTCATTATCATGCCAGAAAAACCACCCAAGTTTTTAGATATACAAAGTGGTCATCGAATAAAGGTTGGCCTTACCGGTTTGGCTGGGGTTATACTTTTGGTAGCGTTTGCCGCAGTCTTATTAACGCTGGCCCCTAAAGAAGATAATCAGACTAGCGTGGCGCTCAATGGTGATATAGCGGCAACGGTAAACGGGCGTGTTAATCTTGACGCCTTGGAAAAAGAACCCCCTCATGATCCTCTGGCGGAGTTAGGCGTTTTGCCAGGAGGTAATATAAAACCACCCTTACCCGATCTTTCTAGCCTTCCCACAGCCTCCACTCAAAATAAAATACCGTATAGTGATAACGAAGATAATACCCTTCCGGATAACAGCCAATGAAAACAGGCTAACCTGTTTATATAAAATTTTGATCTCTACGCTTTCTTGCGCTAGGCTATTTTTGATTAATTCAGTGTTAAGTGCCCATTAGCCTATATCTTCATTCTTAAAATTCTATGTATTTTCAGCCGTAACAGGATTGTTTTTCATATTTTGTGTGAGGTTTCTAACCCATTCAATCCTGAATGGAATAACTATTGAAAACCGTTTCATCTTAGTAAAACTAAATAACTGTGATAGGATTTTTGATTATAAATTATAATTATTAACTTTAATTAATGTAAAATTAATTATTTTATTTCTTTTTTATATAAAAAATTGAATTTTAATATTAATTAAAAATAATTTATTGTGGTTAAGGTAGTATTTATCCCCATAATGCTACACTAATATAAAGTTATTTTATCCTTTTATAATAAATCTTATTTTTTTAAAAAATCATTACATTTCAAATAGATATATAAGAAAGTTAAAAAAATATCTCTTTTTTTAGGAAAGTGGTTTTAATCCTACTTGTCGGTGTGGTAGCGCTATGATACCCCTTCATAATAGTTAATTTTTCCTTTCACTAAATAATCATACTGATCAGATAGGGTAGAGCATTGGCGGTTTTTGATTTCTATTTGGGAAACCATAAAAACTATCCTGTAATTGGCACAAAGCTTTACGTTTTTATGTCTGTTCATCATGGTTTTGCTGAATATACTAAGCATTCGGGCTATTATTTTGGCTTATTTATAGGAATTTTTTCTTCTCTTATTATCAAATATGAGAAAAAATGCCATCATAGTAGTATGGAAATTTTATATAAAACTAAAATTTTACTTAAAAAATTTATAATATCTTTGCAAAAGAACAGTAATAAAAACAACTTAAAGAAGAGCAAATCAATTTTTCAAAAAATTGACTGTATAAGTCGAGAAGATTGTACACCACTTATCTTTTGCTCTGTCATGCAAGGAATAGGGGCATGACTTTATCCCCTGCTGATCCCCCTCATATTCCTGTCCTTTTGGAAGAGGTTATCGAGACACTTTCTCCTGTAGAAGGCGGGCTCTATGTAGATGGCACTTTTGGGGCCGGTGGTTATACTCGTGCTTTACTTGCCCAACCGGAAACACGTGTCATTGCCTTTGATCGTGACCCCGATGCTATTCGGGAAGGTGCGGATCTAGTGAAGGCCAGTGGCGGCCGATTACAGCTTGTCAATGATTGCTTCTCCAATATGACGCGGTGTTTGCAGAATATTGGTATCGATAAGGTCGATGGCGTCGTCTTAGATATTGGCGTTTCTTCGATGCAGATTGATCGCCCAGAACGTGGTTTTTCCATCCAAGCGGATGGCCCGCTGGATATGAGAATGGCGCAAGAAGGCCAATCTGCGGCGGACTTCCTCAATACTGCCGATGAAAAAGCTATCGCAGATGTGCTTTATCTTTATGGAGAGGAAAGACAGTCGAGACGCGTGGCAAGAGCTATTGTCGCCGCACGTCCGCTAACAAAAACCAGTGAGCTTGCTCGTGTTATTCGACAAGCTTTAGGCTATCGCGCCCACGATAAAAAAGATCCGGCCGTGCATTGTTTTCAAGCTATCCGTATTCACCTCAATCGTGAGCTTGAAGAGTTAAAGCAAGGGCTGACAGCTGCCGAAACCTTATTAAAACCGGATGGATGCTTGGCAATCGTCACTTTCCACAGTCTGGAAGATCGTATTGTTAAACATTTTTTGAAAGACCATGCAGGACAGTCGGGTCAAGGGTCGCGCCATCAACCTTTTATTTCTAACAGTCCTATGGCCAGCTTTTCAAAACCTATACGCCCGATAAAAGCAGGGGATTCTGAATTGGCACGTAATCCCAGAGCCCGTTCAGCAACATTGCGGGCTGCGCGGCGGACAGCAGCGCCCGCTTGGGATGAATCCGGTATTTCACAGAATGAGATGGATAGCCACCGCCATTCACGGAGGAAATCAGCATGATCATTACAAGGCATTTTCGCGCTATTTGCTTAGTTGGCTTATGCTGCATCGCGGCCCTGATTTGCTATATGATAACACAGCGTGTCGCCTCCGAAAGACGTGAATTAATTCATGTAGAACGGGATATTCTAAAATTACGCCAAACGATTCGGCATTTGCAGACGGAAGGGGATACCTTAGCACGTTCAGGCCAGATTGATCGTTGGAATATGGAATCCTTTGCGTTAACTTCACCCACTATAAAACAATTTATCTCCAGCGATACGGAATTAGCAGTATTGGATAATGCCCCATCGGAGGCTGAAAATTCGGCCAGCAATGCCAATCAAGACTCCTCAAGTTTTCGTCAGGCAAGCTATGTTGTTTCGTCCAATAGCCACCCTTATCAGCCATCCAATATTCAGCCTTTGGAACCCAAAATGGTTTCAGCCCATAAGCTGCAGTATAAAGCTTCTTCAACAGCCGCTTCTTCAGTGATTGCTCAGCCATCAGAAGCTGTGGCCGCTCCTTCGGCGGCAGGTTTTGAAGTGGCTTCTTTATCCCTTCCTCACACGCTTAATACCCGAAATGATGAAACCATGATGCATCGGGTATCGGCTTCTCAATTTAGAGAGCTTAGCCACAGTAAAATTCAGGCAGCCCGATGAATGATCACCCGATTAACGTCTAAGAAAACATTATCCAGCACTGATATTCTTACGGCAAGCCATGTCCGGCTGATGATACTGCTTATTCTTTTTTGCGGTGGGATCGGCTTGGTTATTGCCAAAATTATATGGCTTATTTTTATCACAGGTTGGGGCGTAGAAGAACGTCGTCATCCAACACCCCCGCTTTTAGCGCGTGCCGATATTGTCGATCGAAATGGTCGCACCTTGGCGCGCACTATTGATGTTTGGTCGGTTGGAATTCATCCAAGAACCTTACATATCAATCATATCAGCGATCCAGATGTGTTAGCGGCCAATCTCGCGGTTTTGATGCCGGAACGCACGGTCGATGAATATCGCAAAATCGTTCATTCCAATCGTAATTTTGTTTATCTAAGGCGTCATGCCTCGCCTGAATTAGTGCGTTCCCTTAATATGCTGGGAGAGCCTGCCATTGATTTTCTGCATGAGCCGTCCCGTCTTTATCCAGAAGGAACACTGGCGGCGCATGTTATCGGTTGGATAGGCGAAGATGGCCATGGTCAGTCCGGCATGGAATTTAGCCTTGATAAAGAACTGACGGATCCCAAACGGCAATCTGCGCCTTTTATGCTGTCTATTGATGTTAGAGTGCAGGCCGCTGTCGAAAAAGCCTTATCAACAGCGATGCTTAAATATAGCGCGGTAGGGGCGACGGCGATTGTATTGGATGTAGATTCTGGTGAAGTTCTGGCCATGGTTTCTTTGCCGAATTTTAATCCCAATGATCGGAGTAGTTCTGATCCTACCGCTTTTGATAACAAAGCCACTTTATCCGTTTATGAATTAGGCTCTACCTTTAAGCCCATCACTATGGCAACGGCTATCCAAGATGGGGTCGTGACCTCTTTGGCTAAGCGTTATGATGCCACCGAGCCTCTGGCTGTTGGTCGATTTCATATTCATGATGAACATGCTCAAAAACGTTGGCTTGATGTTCCCGAAACACTGGTTCACTCATCAAATATTGTAACGGCGCGTATTGCAGACGAATTAGGGCCGGAACGCATGCAAGCTATGTTCCGTAATTTAAATTTCGATCATCGACCGGCTATCGAACTGACCGCCAGAGGTCGGCCAATTTGGCCGGCTTTTTGGGCTAGAAGTACCGTGATGACGACAGGATATGGTCATGGTATTGCCGTTACGCCATTGCATTTAACCAGCGCTTATGCCGCTCTGGTCAATGGAGGGATCTGGCGACCTGCAACTTTATTAAAACGGGATGCAGATTACAGACCAGATGGCAGGCAAGTTATTTCTAGTCAGAATAGTGCTACGATGCGGCGTTTATTACGTCTTATTGTTACAGATGGTACAGGGCGTAGGGCGGATGCGCCCGGTTTTCGGGTAGGTGGAAAAACAGGCACCGCGGATAAGGCAGAAAAAGGCCGTTATAATCATGGTGCCCGTGTTTCTACTTTTGCTGCTGTTTTCCCAATGGATACGCCGCGTTATGCGGTCGTTGCAATGCTTGATAATCCCCAAGGGACAGCTGATACTGGTGGTTACGCTACAGCGGGTATGGTGACAGCACCGATTGTTAATGACATCGTGCAGCATATCGGCCCTTTACTCGGCATTATTCCTGACCCAAAACGGGATCTTGATCTTACTGATTTGCGGGCTTTACTATGGAAACCACCGGCGAAAACACCATGAGCCGCTTAGAAAAAAAACTTGGGGATTTAGCCCCTGATTTCGGGCTTACAGAAGCCGAACAAAACAGCCTTGTCAGAGGGTGTGCCGTTGATAATCGTCAGATTCAACAAGGTTATATTTTTGGCGCGTTTCCCGGCGTCAAAGTCAACGGTGAGGATTTTATTCCTCAAGCCATCGCTGCTGGCGCGGTGGCGGTCGTTGCCCGTCCCGAGGCTCGGATAAAAGGGGCTATTCATCTTGTAAGTGATGAACCCAGAAAAACTTTTGCTGAAATAGCGGCACGTTTTTTTGCGCCTTTTCCGTCGGTAATCGCTGCTGTCACAGGGACGAATGGCAAAACGTCTGTCGCCGAACTATGTCGACAACTATGGCAAATGGCAGGCTATAATGCGGCCTCTATCGGCACATTTGGTATTATCTCCCCACAAGAACATCTTAATACGGGGATGACGACGCCGGACATTATAACATTTCTTTCTTCGGCTTCAAAATTGGCGAAAGAAAATGTTTCTCATCTTATTTTTGAAGCTTCAAGCCACGGTCTGGCACAGTATCGGAGCGATGGTCCTCGGGTTATGGCTGGTGGATTTACTAGTTTTTCGCGGGATCATCTCGATTATCACGGCACAATGGACGCTTATCTTGCTGCAAAACTTCGATTGTTTGATGAGAGAGTGGCTTCTGATGGAACGGCAGTGGTGTGGGCTGATGATCCTGTCTCGGCCTCAGTGATTGCCCATGTGCAAAAGAGGGGCCTAAAACTGATAGATGTCGGGGAAAAGGGGGGTGCGCTTCGACTTCTTGATAAAAAAGCCGATAGTCAAGGACAACATCTTTCTCTTTCAGCCCAAGGAAAATCGTACAAAGTAAGATTGCCTCTTATTGGTAGCTATCAAGTGGCTAATGCTTTGGTGGCGGCAGGTCTTGTTATAGCGACAGGCGGAGATGTTGAAAAAACATTATCCAATCTATCTCGATTGAAACCCGTCAGAGGACGGTTGGAACGCGCCGCCGATACTGTTAAGGGCGCAGCAATCTATGTTGATTATGCCCATACCCCAGAGGGGCTGCGGGCTGCGATTGATGCTTTAAGGCCCCACACAAAAGGTAAGCTTTTTGTCGTTTTCGGTGCAGGCGGTGATCGTGATCGGGGGAAAAGGCCGGAAATGGGTAGAATTGCTGTTACATTAGCTGACCATGTGATTGTAACGGATGATAACCCACGGGGCGAGGTCGCAGCCGATATTCGGCAAGAGATTTTGGCTGGAGCCGATGGGGCGCAAGAGATCGAAGGTCGGAAAGCCGCTATTTTTTCTGCCGTTCAACAGGCGAATAAAGGTGATATTATTCTGATAGCCGGTAAAGGACATGAGCAAGGACAGATTATAGGCCGCGGAGAAAATATGCGGATTTTACCTTTCGATGATGTGACGGTAGCCAAAGAGGCCGTAGCATGAAGGCATTATGGCAATCAGAAGAAATAGCCGACGCTGTAAACGGTATAGCCTCGGCTTCTTTCTCTGTCGAAGGCGTCGCTTTTGATTCCCGCGAAATAAAGAAAAATGATCTATTCCTCGCTTTAAAGGGTGAGCAAGCGGATGGTCATAACTATATTAAGGCCGCCTTTGAAAAAGGGGCCAGTGGCGTTTTAACGATGCAGCCAACCGCTTATCCCCATGTTTTGGTAGAGGATACGCATCGGGCCTTAGAGGCCTTAGGCCAAGCTGGACGACGACGGAATCATGGTAAAATTATCGGTATTACCGGTTCTGTAGGCAAAACCAGTGTAAAAGAGGCCTTGCGCTTAGCTTTAAAAGCTATTGCACCGGATAAAGTGCATAGCTCTTTAAAAAGTTATAATAATCATGTCGGCGTTCCGCTTAGTCTTGCCCGTATGCCCAAAGATAGTCGTTTTGGCATTTTTGAAATGGGTATGAATCATGCGGGTGAGTTATCACAGCTCACGCAGTGGGTACGTCCTGATATAGCGCTTGTTACTTCGATCGCGCCTGCTCATGCTGCTTTTTTCCGTGATGAAGCTGCTATTGCAGAGGCGAAGGGCGAAATTTTTGAAGGCCTGCAACCCAGTGGCATCGCCATTATTCCTTATGATTCACCCTATCGTGATCAGTTAATGGCCAAGGCTAAAAAACAGGGCGCCGAAATTCGTAGCTTTGGTTTTGGCGAAGGGGCTACGATACGGGCGCAGGATGTTATCCAAGAAGCTGATGGTCGAATTTTAGTAAGAGCCTCTCTTCCCAATCGGGAAATCATTTTTCCTCTTTCGATGAGCGGCCATCATTGGGTTTCCAATGCTATGGCAGTACTTGCTGTTGTGGATGCCTTGGAGGCCGATATAACCTTGGCCAGTTTAGCCCTTGGAGAAATAAAGGGACTGGCAGGAAGAGGTCAGCGTTTTTTTATACCCATTGGGGAAGGGCAGGCTACCATTATTGATGAAAGCTATAATGCTAACCCTGCCTCCATGGCCGCTACTATTGCTGTCTTGGGAAATGAAAAAAAATCGGGGCAACGTATTGCGCTCCTAGGGGATATGCGCGAATTGGGTGAAAATTCGCCACAATATCATACGGCCTTAGCGGACCCATTATCACGCGCTAATGTCAGTCATGCAATTTTAGTAGGCGAAGAAATGAAAGCTTTGGCAAAGGCTTTAACGGGCAAAATTGCTTGCGACTGGGTTCCCGATGCTAATGAAGCCGAAGCAAAAATTTTAAACTTATTAAAAGCAGATGATGTGGTGCTGATTAAAGGGTCTAATTCTTTGGGACTTTCTAATGTTGTCTCGTCTCTTGCGAAAAGGGGCCATGCGTGTTCTATCTGATCGCTTCTGAGGCAGGTTTTTCCGGTTTATTTAATCTCGTCCGTTATATTACATTTCGGGCTGGGGCTGCCGCTATCACCGCTTTACTTATTGGACTGATTTTCGGGCCGCGCTTCATCGGCTGGATGCGAGTTCATCAGCATAAAGGGCAGCCTATCCGCAGTGACGGGCCCAAAACCCATTTTGCTAAGGCCGGAACCCCGACTATGGGCGGGCTGATGATCCTGATTGCGGTCTCGGTTTCTTTGTTTTTATGGATGGATTTTCATGACCGCTATGTCTGGGCTTGTCTTATCGTCACGCTTGGTTTCGGGTTAATCGGCTTTCTCGATGATTATGACAAGGTCACCCATAATTCGACACGCGGGGTTTCGGGCAAAGTCAGATTGTTATGGGAATTTGTGATTGCCTTTTTTGCCTGTTATCTGATTTTAAAAGGCAATAGCACTGAATTATATCTCCCTTTTTATAACGGGCCCGTCATTGATCTGGGGTGGTTTTACTATCTTTTTGCGGCCTTTGTTATTGTCGGCACAGGTAATTCAGTCAATCTTACCGATGGTCTTGACGGCCTTGCAACCATGCCTGTTATCATTGCCAGTCTGGCTTTTTTTGTTATCAGCTATGTGGTCGGCAATGCGGTCTTTGCCCATTATTTGGGAATTCCTCATGTGCTGGGGGCAGGTGAACTCACTATTCTTACAGGGGCTATCATCGGTGCCGGTTTTGCCTTTTTATGGTTTAATGCGCCCCCTGCTGCTATTTTTATGGGTGATACCGGTAGTTTGGCTCTTGGCGGGTGCCTTGGGACAATTGCTGTCTCGACGCATCATGAAGTCGTACTCGGTATTGTTGGAGGATTATTTGTAGCTGAGGCCTTATCAGTTATCATTCAGGTTGGCTTTTATAAGCGTTTTAAGCGGCGTGTGTTCCGTATGGCACCACTCCACCATCATTTTGAACAACTCGGCTGGTCAGAACCGACTGTAGTTATCCGTTTTTGGATCATCAGTTTTGCTCTTGCCCTGCTTGGTCTAGCAACGTTGAAACTCAGATGATCATTAGTCCAGTCTTCTCCGGTAAATTCTATGCTGTTTTAGGGCTGGCACGCTCAGGACTAGCCACGATTGATGCCTTGTTGGCGTCCAAGGCAAAGGTTATGGCATGGGATAACCGCTCCGAAGCCCGTATGGCGCTTCAAACCAGATATGCGCTCGCTATTGCGCGGGGCGATCTCTTGATCAGTGATCCGATGGTGTCTGATGTTTTCGGTTTGACGGCCTTCGTGGTTTCCCCAGGTATTCCGCTTAATCGGCATCCTATAACTATATTTGCAAAAGAAGCCGGTATTCCTATCATTGGCGATATTGAATTATTTGCTCAAGCTAGAAATTTTTGGCAAAAAAGCGGTAAACATTGCCCTGTTATCGGTATCACCGGCACTAATGGTAAATCCACAACAACAGCGCTTATCCATCACATCTTGAAAGAAGCGGGTCGGGCTACGGTTATGGGGGGCAATATCGGCCTTCCCTTATTGGCGGCTACCCCTCTTCCTGATGGGGGTATCTATGTGTTGGAATTATCGAGCTATCAGATCGACCTGACCTTCAGTCTTGATTGCGATATTGCTGTTTTAACCAATATTACGCCGGACCATCTTGATCGACATGGCGGCTTTGATGGCTATATGAAAGCCAAAGCGAGACTGTTTGGAATGCAGTCTTCAACCCATTATGCTGTTATCGCAACCGATGATATTCCATCCCGCGTTATTTCAAAAAAATGTCCGGCGCGTGTCGTCACAGTGCATGCCGATAATATTACCGCTGAAGAACAAATAGATTGGCCTGCGCTGCAGGGACCCCATAACGCCCAAAATGCCGTTATTGCGATTGCTGTTATGCGTTTGATCGGTATTGATGAAACTATTATCAGTAAAGCACTGGCTAATTATCCGGGTTTGCCCCATCGGATGCAACGCGTTGCTGAACGCAATGGCGTATTATTTATCAATGATTCCAAAGCAACCAATGCAACGGCTACGGCACCAGCCCTTGCGGCCTTTCCGGCTATTCATTGGATTTTGGGGGGAGTACCCAAAACCGAAGATTTAGATCCTTGTAAGCCTTATTATAATCACGTCAAACAGGCTTATACCATAGGACAGGCTGGCCCTGTCTATGCGGCTTTATTGCGTGAATCGGGTGTTGCCGTCGTGGAATGTGAAACTCTCGAGAAAGCCGTAACAATGGCGGCTCAGGCCGCCCGCAATGATGAAGTGGTTATGTTGACGCCGGCTTGTGCATCTTTTGATCAATTCAGCGATTATGAAGCACGAGGGCAGGCCTTTCAGCAATTTGTAGAGGCACTTGATTAATGAATTCAGTGCCCCCCAAACTATCTAAATCCAAGCCTATCGCTAGGCCAAAAATAGCCAAAAGATCATTGCAAAAGCAATCCAAGCGTTCCAGCCGCCTTGGTCGATCTGATCGTTCAGCCTTGGGTCGATGGTTTTGGGAAATTGATCACTTTCAACTGTTTTTGATTTCTCTTTTGGTTTCTATTGGACTGGTTGCCGTTGCGGCGGCATCCCCTGCGATTTCAGCACAAGAAGGTAAACCCCCTTTTTATTATTTTACCCGCCAGCTTTTCTGGTGCAGTTTGGGGATGCCCGTTATGATCCTGATTTCGATGGCCCCTAAAGATATTGCAAGGCGTGCCTCGGTGATCGGTGCGATCTTCTTTTTATGCCTTTTGGCGCTGGTGCCTTTTTTAGGAGTCGAGGTTAATGGAGCCAAACGATGGCTTGGCGTAGGGCTCTTGCGCATACAGCCTTCCGAATTTTTGAAACCGCTATTTGTGGTAACCATGGCCTGGCTGCTTTCTTTTCGTTTTAAAGATCGTTCCTTACCGGTCATTCCAATTTCAATGTTTTTTGTAGCACTCGTCGGCCTGTTGCTGATGAAACAGCCAGACTTTGGTCAAACCGTAATTTTTAGTTCTGTGTGGTTAGTCTTACTGCTTTTATCCGGTGTTTCACTCTATTTGATGATAGGCTTGGGGCTTGGTGCTATGGCGGGTGTATTTCTCGCTTATCAGTTTTATTCTGTGGCACATGAACGCATTGATGCTTTTTTAAATGGAACCGGTGACCATTATCATGTCGATCGGGCGATGGCGACCTTGACTAATGGTGGTTTCGTGGGTGTAGGGCCAGGGAGTGGCATTGAAAAATTTAGATTACCAGAGGCGCATAATGACTATATATTCTCCGTTATTGGCGAAGAATTTGGTCTTTTAGCCTGTATTCTTATTGCCTTTATTTATGGTGCCGTCATTATCAGGGTTTTTAGTCGGTTACTTAATGAAGATGATAGCTTTTTATTGTTAGCCTCTGCGGGGCTTGCTACACAATTCGGTTTACAGGCTTTAATTAATATGGCGGTGAATGTACAAATACTTCCTTCTAAAGGGATGACATTGCCCTTTATCAGCTATGGTGGGTCTTCTCTGGTGGCAATGTCCATTGGTTTTGGCTTATTGCTGGCCTTCACCCGCCGTAATCCTTATCTCGCCCGATCCACTTATCTTCTGAAATGGCAGCGTAAATGAATGGCAGCCGACAATATATTCTAGCCGCCGGTGGTACGGGCGGTCACATGATCCCCGCCCATGCCTTAGCTGCCGAGTTAATGCGTCGTGGGCACCATGTCGCATTGATTACGGATGAGCGGGGGTTGCGTTTTCCGGGTCTTTTCGAAGGGGTTCAATTACATCAACTTCCCGCCGGACGGTTAATGGGTGGGCCCAAAGGGATGATTCAGGCCTTACGGAATATCTGGACAGGGCGGGAACGCGCTTTAGCCCTTTATGAAAATTTTAATCCTTCTGCCGTCGTTGGTTTTGGAGGTTATCCAGCGCTACCTGCTATTCTTGCCGCCTTTAAAGCAAAAATACCGACGATTATCCACGAACAAAATGCTGTCATGGGACGCACCAATCGTTTTTTAGCGCGAAAAGTTAATGCGATCGCGACAGCTTATCAACAAGTTGACCGGCTGAAGCGGCGTTATCGTCGAAAAACCGAAGTGGTTGGTAATCCGGTGCGCGATGAAGTCTTATTTCTCAGGGACTTGCCTTATCCCCCCCTAAGCGATGATGGTATTTTCCGAATACTGGTTGTCGGCGGTAGTCAAGGTGCAGGTATTCTTTCTGAAGTTGTGCCAGAAGGGCTCGGTTTGCTCCCTTTACATTTACGCCGCCGACTTCAGGTAACACAACAATGTCGCCCTGAAGACCTTGAAAAGACCCGTGCACAATACGCTAAATTAGGCATTCCGGCGGATCTTTCTACCTATATGACAGATCTTCCCCAGCGACTGGGCTGGTCACATTTGGTAATTTCACGCGCTGGAGCTTCAACGGTGGCCGAACTAAGCGTTGCGGGACGACCTGCTATTCTTATTCCTTATCCGGCAGCGATGGATAATCATCAATATGCCAATGCGCGAGAATTAGTCGCATCAGGTGGAGCTAGACTTATAGATCAACGGTATTTTAATCCTTTCGAGCTGGCTAAACAGATTCAGAAAATGGCACTGGAACCGACTGGGTTAAAGAATGCCGCTATGCGGGCAAGACAGGTCGGCTATCCTGATGCCGCGGAAAAATTGGCAGATCTTGTCGAACGTGTAGGCGGAGATGATCCCGCGGCCATTTTATCAAAGAACGGTGCATCAGCCGATATGACCTCTAACGAAAACAAGCAAGGAGCAGTGGCATGAAAGGTGTCGGCATAGATATCGGCCGAATTCATTTTGTCGGAATCGGTGGTATCGGGATGTCCGGCATTGCTGAGGTAATGCACAATCTTGGATATCAGGTGCAAGGCTCTGACATTTCAGAAGGCTATAGCGTTGAAGCCCTACGAAATCTGGGCATTAAGGTTCTGATTGGCCATCATGCCGACAACGTAAAAGGGGTCGCGGTTGTCGTCGTTTCCAGCGCTATTCATCGGGGTAATCCAGAAGTAGAAGCCGCCTTGGAACAGCGTATTCCTGTCGTTCGCCGTGCTGAAATGCTAGCCGAACTTATGCGTTTGAAATCAACGGTAGCTATTGCAGGAACGCATGGGAAAACCACCACGACTTCTATGGTCGCTGCTTTATTAGATGCGGGCGGCATTGATCCGACAGTTATCAATGGCGGTATTATCAACAGCTATGGATCAAATGCACGGTTAGGTGATTCTGATTGGATGGTTGTTGAAGCGGACGAAAGCGACGGCAGCTTCTTACGTTTGGATGGAACGTTGGCAATCGTTACCAATATCGATCCAGAACATCTTGATCATTATGGCTCTTTTGAAAAAGTGCAGGATGCCTTCGTTGAATTTATTTCGAATGTCCCTTTCTATGGCGCGGCCTTCCTCTGCATTGATCACCCCATTGTACAATCGATCATGCCCCGTATTCGAGATCGGCGGATTATAACATACGGTTTTTCAGCGCAATCAGACATTCGGGCAACTGATATTACGCCTGTTATGGGAGGCAATCGCTTCACAGCGATTATTCGTAGTCGCGAAGGCGAAAATCGTCGCATTGAAAATATTTTCTTACCTATGCCGGGTCGGCATAATATCCAAAATGCGTTGTCAGCTATTGGTGTTGCTTTAGAGTTTGCTATTCCTGATACGGCAATTTTGGATGGCTTTTCGCGTTTTGGCGGCGTAAAGCGTCGTTTTTCCCGCGTTGGTGAAATATCTGTGGATGGGGGATCTGTCTTAGTCATTGACGACTATGGCCATCATCCTGTTGAAATTAAGGCTGTTTTATCTGCTGCCCGCGAAGGGGCGCAACAACGCGTTATTGCCGTTGTTCAGCCACATCGGTTTACACGCCTACATGACTTGATGATAGAATTCCAAAGCGCTTTTAATGATGCCGATATGGTTTTTGTTACCCCTGTTTATGCCGCAGGTGAAGATCCGATAGTCGGCGTAGATGCCCAAACATTGGTTTCTGGCTTGAAACAGCATGGTCACCGATTTGTGCAGGCAGTCGATTCACCCCGTTCTTTAGCTATTGCCTTGGCTGACATTCTTAGAGCGGATGATATTATTATCTGCCTTGGGGCAGGCGACATTACGAAATGGGCCGCCGGTCTTGCTTCTGATGTTACAGCTATCAGGGAGGCACATTACGCATGAATACATCGTCTAAAATAAACACTTTGCCTGCCATTCGGGGTGAAATTGAAGCCAATGCCTCTTTAGCACCGCTCACATGGTTTCGGGTCGGTGGCAAGGCAGAATGGTTGGTTCGCCCTGCTGATACCGAAGATTTATCAGAGTTTTTAAAGGCGCTTGATCCCGCTATTCCCGTCATGGTGTTGGGTATTGGCTCGAATGTCATTATTCGAGATGGCGGGGTAAAAGGGGTTATTATCCGTCTATCACGCCGCTTTTCATGGACAAAACTGGAAGCTGGTAATCGTATTCGCTGTGGCGGGGCAACCTTAGGGTTGGTCGTATCAAAAGCGGCCTGTGATGCCGCTTTAACGGGTCTTGAATTTTTGCGTGGTATCCCCGGTTCTCTTGGGGGCATGATACGCATGAATGCGGGCGCTTATGAAGGCGATATTTCAAAAATATTAATAGAAGCTACCTTAGTTCGACGTTCTGGTGAGATCGAAATTTGGCCCGCTGAAAAATTAGAATTTGCCTATCGCTATTCAGCGCTTCCCGAAGATGCCATTATCACCGAAGCCCTTTTTCAAGGGCAAACGGGCGATAAGGCTGCTATTGAAGCAAAAATGGCGCGGATTGTTGCCGAACGGGAAATGAGTCAACCTTTGCGTAGCCGCACAGGGGGCTCTACATTCAAAAATCCCGAAGGTCACAAGGCATGGCAACTTATTGATGAAGCCGGCTGTCGGGGGCTGCGTATAGGTGATGCCCAAGTGTCCGAGAAACATGCCAATTTTCTTCTTAATCTGGGTGAGGCCAGTGCCGCTGATGTTGAAAATTTAGGCGAAGAGGTTCGGGCTCGTGTAAAGGCTAAATCCGGTATTACGCTCGAATGGGAGATAAAACGGATTGGTTTCAAGGCTGAGCAGGAGTCTGCATCATGATTATGAAAAAACATGTTGCTGTTTTGATGGGGGGATGGTCTTCTGAAAGAGAAATATCTCTTCTTTCTGGTCAGAATGTAGCGCAAGCTCTTAAAGAAGCGGGTTATCATGTTACCTCGCTTGATATGGATCGCGATGTTGCTTTCCGATTAAAAGAAATTAATCCTGATGTTGTATTTAATGCCTTGCATGGCACACCGGGTGAAGATGGCAGCATTCAAGGCATGATGGATTTGATGGGGATCTGTTATACCCATTCCGGTATGGCGACCTCGGCTATTGCTATTGATAAAGTCCTTACTAAAAAAATATTAACCCCTGAAAATATCCCAATGCCTGAGGGGGTAATCGTCTCAAGCGATAGCCTTTATCAAAGAGACCCGTTGCCCCGTCCTTATGTATTAAAACCGGTCAATGAAGGCTCATCTGTTGGTGTCGCTATTATTGATAAAAATTTTAATGACGGTCAGCCTATTCGGGAAGATCAAATCGGGCCATGGCAAAAATTTGAACATCTTTTAGCCGAATCTTTTATCAAGGGAAAAGAATTAACGGTCGCTGTCATGGGCGATAAAGCTTTAGGGGTTACTGAATTACGACCTAGTCATGGTTTTTATGACTATGAAGCGAAATATACGGATGGCCTGACAACCCATATATGCCCTGCTGATATTCCGCTTGATATAGCAGAAAAAGCGATGACACTTGCTTGTAAAGCCCATCAAATTTTGGGTTGCAAGGGGCCTTCTCGTTCTGATTTTCGTTGGGACGATGAGGCCGGCTTAGAAGGCTTGTTTTTATTGGAAGTTAATACACAACCCGGTATGACACCTTTAAGTCTGGTGCCTGAGCAGGCAAAACAGCTTGGAATTAGCTATCAGACACTTTGCTGCATGATTATTGAAGAAGCGCTTATACTTTCTTCCGATAATTGCTTCAATGAAGCGGAAATGGCAGGCCAAAGTGGCTAAGGCGGCGCGTAAATCAAAAGCACCCCCCGCCAGACGGCCTGCGCGCCATCAATCCCGTCAGTCTGGTTCGGCTAATCGCCGTCCTAAGCGCCCTACCAAAGAGATATCCCTATCTGCATTACCTTCTTGGTTAGGTTTCCTTTATCATCCGGCTTTGAAACAGGCATTACGCTATCTTTTAGTTATTCTTATAATTTCGGCTTTATGTGTTGGATTATGGATAGCACATTGGCCGCAGATGCTGGCAACAAAAAGCGGAGAATATTTGGGGCGCAAAGGATTCTCGGTTCAACATGTTGAAATTGTTGGTCTCCATCATATGGATCGACAAGCTATCTATGAAATAGCCTCTACTCAGCAGAGTCTGGCTATGCCGTTAGTTGACCTGAATATTATTCGTGATCGTCTGTTACGCTTTGGCTGGATTGAAGATGCAAGGGTATCCCGCCGTTGGCCTGATACGTTGGTTGTTGATATTATCGAGCGTAAACCAGCCGCTGTTTGGCAATATCATGGGGCCTTAAAACTGGTCGATAACAGCGGCATCCTTATTGCTGATGTTGATCCTCACGCAGTGCCTGAACTGCCTTTGGTTATCGGGGCAGGGGCTAATCTTCATCTGGAAGATTTAACACGACTTTTAGAAAATTCTCCCGATTTGAAATCAAGGGTAGATGCGGCCAGTTGGATAGGCAATCGACGTTGGGATCTGCATTTCGCCTCTGGTGAAACCCTTGCACTTCCAGAAGGCAGTGAGGCTGAGGTTGCTTTGACGCGTTTTTCGCATGCTAATCGTGAACATCACCTACTAGAACGAGGTTATGTCCGGTTCGACATGCGGATTCCTACGGCACCGATTACAGCCAGAATTGCGCATGATATGCCGACTAAACCCGTTAAATCTGCTAAACCTGCTCCGCCACCAGTCGGCGATAGAATATGAAGGATCGACATCGCACCATGACCCCTGTCAAAGACGGTAATCTCATTACTGCGCTTGATATCGGCTCTTCCAAGATTTCAGCGCTGATTGTCGAAAAACATGCCGATAATGTTTTACAGGTGTTGGGAAGTGGTCAGCGAGAAAGTCTGGGGGTGCGTCGGGGCTACCTGTTCGACATGGAAAAAACCGAAAAAGCTGTCCGTGAAGCGGTCGAACAAGCTGAACGTATCGCTGGTATTAATATAGAATCTGTCTGGGTATCTTTTTCAGCGGGGGGGCTTCTTTCAGATTTAACCTCTATTGAAGTGGCACTTAATGGTCAGCGTATTGAAGAAATTCATATGGAGACGTTACTGGCAACAGGGCGGGATTCAATTGAGCCAAACGGGCATATGGTGCTTCACGCCCAACCGGCACTTTATACTTTAGATGGGTTAAAAGGCGTCAAAAGCCCGATCGGTCTTTATGCTGATCGTTTGGGGGTAGATATTCACGTTATTGCTGCCGAACCTTCACCGGTTAGAAATCTTGAACTAGCCGTGCGTTCATCCCATCTTGAAGTTCAAGCGATTGTTGCTGCGCCAATTGCCGCAGGTATGTCTTGTCTGTTTGAAGAAGAACGCGAGTTGGGTGTGGCTTTGGTTGAATTGGGGGCTGGGGTTACGAATGTTTCCCTTTTTGCAGGGGGATTACTGGTCGGGCTGGCGTCTCTTCCCATGGGGGCTTCTGATATTACAGATGATATTGCTGCGGCCTTTGGCACCAGACGTTCCGATGCAGAACGATTGAAGTGTTTTTATGGTTCTGCACAAAGTTCACCGCGCGATAATCATGAGATGATAGATGTTGCTCCTATTGCCAATGTCGAAGATGTAATTGATCCACAACGGATTAGTCGGGCGCAATTAATCGGGGTAATCCGAAAACGGTTGGATCACTGGATGGGGCATATTGCAGAAGCGCTTAAATCCTTAGGCTATAATGGCCCTGTTGGTCGTCAGGTCGTTTTAACAGGAGGTGGGGCAGAGCTGAAGGGAATTGCGGATTATGCTCAGGGTGTTTTAGGCCGATCAGTTAGAATCGGTCGGCCTCACGGGCTTATTGGTTTACCAGATGCCCATAGTGGTCCCGCTTTTGCAACACTCACCGGTCTAATTTTACATGCGGCTTCGGAACCTTTTGACTTAAGGCCACTTTCTTATAGTAATATGTCAGGTGGGAAATCTTCTTTTGTCGGTTCTTTTAAACGTCTTTTTCAGATGTTTCGGCGCGAATATTGAAAATATATTAAAAATTAAAGTTTTGGCTCATATTTTCTCGTGCTTTTAATGGTATCTTCAGGCAAGATAAGATTTAGTCATCAGGGTATATGATGAAATAGGTTATTTGATTAGAGCCGGTAATCTTCTTTACAACAAATCGATAACAAAATCGTAATTTGCAAAAATCCGATTTTATAACATTGTAGCCTAGGGTAAGCCTGACAGAAATGTATTTGGGACGGAGAGCGTAAATGACCATCGAATTCATGCGGTCCAGTGATAGCGGCGAAGTAAGTGAACTGCCCCGGATTAGCGTGATTGGCGTCGGTGGCGGCGGCGGAAATGCTGTTGCTAATATGATTGCATCCGATGTACAGGGTGTAGACTTTATTGTAGCTAATACGGATGCACAGGCCTTAAATATCTCTCCGGCCGCGCAACGTATTCAGCTTGGCCCAACGACAACGCAAGGTTTGGGGGCAGGGTCACGTCCCGAAGTAGGGAAAGCTGCTGCTGAAGAAACTATCGAGCAGATTCAAGAAGCGTTAGAAGGGGCTAGAATGTGCTTTATTGCTGCCGGTATGGGCGGCGGTACGGGCACGGGGGCTGCGCCTGTCATCGCAAAAGTAGCACGTGATCGTGGTATTCTGACGGTTGGGGTTGTTACTAAGCCATTTAACTTTGAGGGGAAACGGCGCGCGCGGGCGGCTGAAACGGGTATTGAAGAATTACAAAAACATGTTGATACCCTGATCGTTATTCCGAACCAGAATCTGTTCTTGATTGCGAACCCAAATACAACCTTCAAACAAGCCTTTGAAATGGCGGATGAAGTATTACAACAGGGTGTTCGGGGTATTACAGATTTGATGGTTCGTCCTGGTCTTATCAATCTCGATTTTGCTGATATCCGTTCTGTAATGAGTGAAATGGGTAAAGCGATGATGGGAACCGGAGAAGCCTCGGGTGATAACCGTGCCATTGAAGCAGCAGAAAAAGCCATTGCCAATCCGTTGCTTGATGGCGTTTCCATGAATGGTGCACGCGGTGTTATCGTGTCGATTATCGGTGGCGATGATATGACGCTTATGGAAATGGATGAAGCCGCTAATCATATTCGTGAATTGGTCGATGAAGATGCCAATATCATCTTCGGATCAGCTTTTAACGAAGATTTGGATGGACGCATCCGTGTGTCCGTTGTGGCAACAGGGATTGATTCCAATCAAAAGGAATCAGTGGAAGAGAATAAAGAGTATACAAACCTGAATACACCGCTTTCAGGTCATAATACGGCATCCTCTGCACCTTTATCTAACGCGCAGCAATCTGTTGCGTCCCAGCATTCTTCTCCCAGAATGGCAGCGCCGCAATCCCATCCTGTTGAAGAGGAACTCTTGCTGGGGAAAGAGACTTTAACACCTTCCGTTAAAAACGAAATGCCCTCTTCTGTTGCTTCACCAAAGCAGACTGAAGAATCCCAGCCTTCAGGTTGGTCAAATGAACCCAATCGTCCAGCGCCTCGCTTGGTACGGGAAGGCAGCACTTTATTTGAACGGATGTCCAATATTGCCCGGGGGACGGATCGCAAAGATAATGCAACAGAAACGCGTGGACGTGTTGATATTCCACAGTTTCTTAACCGTCAGGGTAACTAACTGAAGACTATATTTTAAGTTAATTTTTCAGGCTGTTTTTGTTACCTTATATCTAAGGATAACAAAAACAGCCATTTTATTACTTCAAAGCTGGGATTAGAGTATAAACCGATAAGATCTTTAATAAAAAAGGCATTTTATCGGATATCAGCTATTCTTTGTCGCTTTATGCTTGCGTTCGGTAAAACAGTTGGCTTTCTAGCCTTCATGGCTATTGATACGAAAAAATTTACACATGATACTTTTTCCTGTTCAATTATAAAAACGGGATTTCGGTTTCATCCGTTTTCAGGGATCACAGAAAAAATAGCATCCCTTAAGATGCGATATATTTTCAAAGCGGTCATTGCCAGCTTATTAGTTTCAACCTCTATTGCCCCTTGTACTGCCCTACATGCCCAAACTGCTGAAAATCAAACAGATAAACCCGATCTTACTGTTTATTTGCGCCGACTGGCAGCGCAACCCCATGACATAAATGCCTTGATCGGAGCGGGCCTCGCTTCTTATCGAGCAGGGGATATGCATGCGGCTCTTGGCTTTTTAACCCGTGCAGAAAATATGGCACCCCATGATGGTAAAGTAAAAGCGGCTTTGGGATCTATTTTTATTCAGCAAGAAAAACCTCAACAAGCCCTTAAATATTTTCATGAAGCGATTTCAAACGGAATACCGCCCGCAACATTAGCCAGCGACACAGGGCTTGCTTATGATCTGATGGGGAATAATGGAAAGGCTACATCGGCTTATGAAATGGCTTTGACGAGCCATCCCGATGATGAAACAGAAAGACGTTTTGCTTTATCTCAAGCCATAGCGGGCCATACTAATAATGCCCTTACGCTTATAGACCGCCAACTTCGGCAACAAAATCGCGCCGCATGGCGTACGCGGGCTTTAATTCTTGCCTTAAATGGCGATGTCACAGGGGCAACAGGTATTATTAGATCGACGATGCCAGCCGGTTCGGCTGAGGCCATGCTTCCTTTTCTCAATCGATTGCCTAGTCTGTCGCTGCAGGAAAAGGCCGCTGCGGTTCATTTTGGCGATATGAAAACAAAGGATGGTAAATCTTCACAACCTCTTTGGACAGGGAATGACAGTGAAGGCCCCGATACACAGGAAGCTGTTTTGGATCTTAATTTCGATACTATGAGTAATGAAAAATCTTATCGACCAGCAGAAGTTCAGAACCCCTCAACAGAAGTCGGGGAAGATCCTATTAGCCCTCTAACGGTTAAGGATGATGATGAACTTAATACGCCAAAGGCAATCTCTAAAAACGTTCGTAAACTTCCTTCAAAATCGGGGGATAATTTCTCAACAATTGGAAAAGCTCCGCTATCCTCCACGATAGAAAAATCATCCCTCCCAAAGACACAGAAAGAAGATAAAGACACTCTGTCGGTAAAGACAGCCGAAAATGTGGCTATAAAAGATAAAAATAATAAGGTTAGAACTGAGGCAGAAATGCGCGCTTATTGTAAAACAACCCTTGAGGTACCTAAGAATAGCAAGGGCAAAAAGACAAGACAGGCGACAGCTCAGTCTTTAAAAATACTCAATAAGCAGCAGATGCTGAAAATAGATCAATGTCTTGCAACCCAGAAAAGAAATGCCTCAAAGGCAAATAAGATAGATAACAAAGTCGTATCAGAAAAAAGCATTCCAGAAACAAAAACACTGTCCTCAAAGCTTGTTACTGATAGCAAAATAAAAGGGTTATCAAAACCTGATCTTCAAGAGAAAATCGCTGCGGATAGAATAGCAGCTGAGAAAAGTAACGAAAAGAATAGCCCTACCAATACATCTATTCGTTATTGGGTGCAGGTCGCTAGTGGTGAGAATAAAGCCAACCTTCTTGCTGTATGGCAAAAATTATTAACGCGCTATCCTTTATTGAAAACAACGCAACCTTGGACAACACCTTGGCATGCCTCTAACCGTCTCTTGGCAGGACCTTTTTCTTCTGAAGAAAAAGCGCAAGACTTTGTCAATAAATTGAGAAAAAGCGGCTTCTCAACGATTCAGTTTACCTCTCGAAAAGGCATCGTTGTCGAAAGATTAGCCGCCAAATGAAAATTCGTTATCTTCTAACATGTCTGGCAGTGGGTCTATTGACGGGTCTTGGTGGCATGGTTTTATCCTGTTTACTCCATGCCATTCAGCATATGGCTTACGGATACAGTCTATCCCATGTCATCAGTGAAGAAAGTTTTTTGCAAGGCAGTCTTGCTGCTTCTCCCAAAAGACGCTTAATCGTGTTGATTAGTTGCGGCGCTATTGCGGGCATTGGTTGGGGCGCTTTGCGGCATTTTGGTCGTCCCCTTGTCCCTATTCCCAAAGCTGTTGCGGCTGACAAACCTATTATGCCGGTTCTGAAAACGGTTCTACATGTACTACTCCAGATCATTACCGTAGCTTTAGGCTCACCTCTTGGACGAGAGGTAGCCCCTCGCGAACTGGGTAGTCTGATTGGAGAAAGACTGGCTTTTTGGGGAAAATTGTCGGAAGAGCAACGCCGCATTGTTGTCGCTTGTGGGGCAGGCGCGGGTTTAGCGTCAGTCTATAATGTCCCGCTTAGTGGTGCCTTATTCGCCTTGGAAGCGTTACTTATGACTTGGTCACGACCCATCATAATCGTGGCCTTATTAACCTCTGCTCTGGCTGCGCGTATTGCGTGGATAGCTCTGGGTAACAGTATTGTTTATCATGTTCCGCCTTGGCCAATTGATAATGCGTTACTATTTCTTGCTTTCGTCATGGGGCCTGTTTTCGGTCTGATCGCCAACAATTTTAGTTTTTGGGCACAAAAAATAAGCGCTTCTAAATTGAAAGATAACCGTTGGTTGGCATTGGTCGCTATCGGGGCGTTTTCGATCATTGGCCTGATTTCGATGTATTATCCTGAGGTGTTGGGCAATGGCAAAGGCCCCGTTAGTTTAGCATTTAACGATAGTTTGACAGCAAGCACAGCAGGGCAGCTCTTTATTTTAAAAATAGTCGCCCTTTTTCTTGCCTTATGGGCTGGGGCTTATGGTGGTCTTTTAACACCTGGTATTAGTCTTGGGGCTTTATTCGCCGTTGTCATAGGCCACGTCTGGAATCTTTGGCTTCCTCCCATTTCTATAGGCGCTTTTGCTATTATTGGCGGCGCTGCCTTTTTAGCAAGTTCCATGAAAATGCCTATAACAGCTATGATGTTGGTATTGGAATTTGCACGTCCCAGTCATGATTTTTTAATACCTATGCTCCTTAGCGTCGCCGGCTCTGTTGCCGTTAGCTATAGCTTGGATAAAAGAAGGCATATACGACAGACTGCCAATGTTATCAGCCGTCTTGGCTGATCCTTGTCTCGACATATAAACGGGCTTAGGTCATGATACTTTGATGAGCGCTTTTATAGAGCTTGCCCCTTATGCAGCCCACCCTGATTTGACACGGGGGAGACTTCATAATGAAGGGCAGGGCGAGACCCGAGGTCCCAGAAATGCTTTCCAGCGTGATCGGGATCGCATCATCCATTCTATGGCATTTCGTCGGTTGCGTCATAAGACACAGGTATTTATTGCCCCAGAAAGCGACCATTTTCGGGTGCGTCTGACACATAGTTTAGAAGTTGCCCAAATTGGACGTACTATAGCGCGGGTGTTAGGTCTGAATGAAGATCTGACAGAAGCGCTTTGTCTGGCGCATGATATTGGTCATCCTCCTTTTGGGCATGTCGGAGAATTTGCCCTGAAGCGCGCTTTGGAAAAAGTAGGCGGATTCGATCATAATGCGCATAGTTTACGTATTCTGACACATCTGGAATCCCCTTATCCGCGCTGGCGCGGGCTTAATCTTACTTGGGATATGCAAGAGGGATTAGCCAAACATAACGGGCCTGTAAAACATCCCGGTTGGGCTTTGGCTGAAATAAATCAGGCTTTTCCTCTCGATTTAGAAAGTTGGCCTTCTTTAGAAGCACAAGTTGCGGCTCATTCTGATGATATAGCTTATGATAATCACGATTTAGACGACGGGCTACGGGCGGGATTAATTGATTTTGAAGAGGTTATCGAACAACCTTTGATTGCACCTGCATGGCAAGCGGTTAGAAATCGTTATCCTGATTTACCTGAAAAACGGTTGCGACCGGAACTTATTCGGGAACAAATTGGACGCATGGTCAATGATACGATAGTCGAAACGCGCTATCGGCTTGCCGCTTTAAAACCGGAAACTATTGATGATGTCCGCCATATGGGGCAGGCTATTGTTAGTTTTTCAGAAAAAATGGCCGTAGATGAACGTGATTTTAAACGTTTTATGTATGCAAAACTTTATCATCATCCTATTTTATTAGACATGGCAGATAAAGCAGGCCGTATTGTTACGGACTTAATTGAAGCCTATAATGTTGATCCTAGCCTTTTGCCTTCTGATTGGCGGGAGACGCTTCCAGAAAATCCTATTGAACGACAGCGTCATATCGCTGATTTTATTGCCGGTATGACGGATAGCTATGCTTTAAAGCGCTATCAACAGGATATAGGCGCGATCGATATAGCGCTTCATTAAGGAAAGAGATAAATGGTAGGATTTGCTTGTTTCAAAAAATAGATTAGAGGAAGTTCAGTAATCGCCAATTAAGAGTTAATATCTTAATGGATCAGGCGTTTTTTCAATTCTGTTTCACTTGCCTAATGGATTTTTTTAACCGTGACCCTTTATCGCCATTTTGCCGAGCAGCTTTCTTCTATTCTTGATGCCTTGGAATCCAAAGGCCAGCTTCCTGCCGGTATGGATCGCAGTCGGGTTGCTGTTGAACCACCGCGTGATCCTACACATGGCGATCTGGCAATCAATGCGGCTATGGTCTTGGCAAAGGCTGCTAAAAAAGCCCCTCGCGCCTTAGCTGAAATGCTTGTAGCGCCCCTTTCTGCGCTTGAAGGGGTCGCCTCGGTTGAGATCGCAGGCCCTGGTTTTATCAATTTGCGTTTGACAGATGATTGCTGGCGGCAAGAACTCCAAAATATTTTGGCTCAAGGCAATGCTTATGGCCGTTCCGATACTGGAAAAGATATCCGCGTAAATGTTGAATATGTCTCGGCTAATCCAACGGGACCGATGCATATGGGGCATTGTCGGGGAGCCGTCGTCGGGGATGCCTTGGCTTCTCTACTAGGATTCGCTGGCTATCAGGTTACGCGCGAATATTATATCAATGATGCGGGCCAACAGGTGCAAACCCTCGCGCGTTCAGCGCATCTTCGCTATCGGGAAGCGTTGGGCGAAAATATCACGATTCCTGAAGGGTTATATCCCGGTGAATATTTGATAGCAGTCGGCAAAAAACTCGCAGAAAAATATGGTGACCGCTATGTCGATGCGCCGGAATCAGAATGGCTTGTTTTATTTCGGGAAACAGCCGTCGATGCGATGATGGATATGATTCGCGCGGATCTTGCTTTATTGGGTATCCATCACGATAAATTCACGTCAGAGGCCGCACTTCATAAAGCGGGTATCGTCCAAAAAGCCCTTGATAAACTTGAAAAAGAGGGCCTGATTTATAAGGGTATCCTAGAGGCCCCCAAGGGGGAAACGCCTGATGACTGGGAGCCGGTAGAACTTACTTTGTTCCGCGCGACAAAATTCGGTGATGATAGCGATCGTCCCGTGCAAAAATCGGATGGCAGCTATACTTATTTCGGGGCTGATCTCGCTTATCATGCAGAAAAAGCCGCTACAGCAGATCAGTTAGTAGATATTTGGGGTGCCGATCACGCTGGCACTGTCAAGCGCATTAAAGCTGCCGTCGCCGCGCTTACGCAAAACAAAGTCCCCCTTGACGTAAAGTTAGTGCAGATGGTGCATTTGCTGCGCGGTGGTGAGCCGGTCAAGATGTCAAAACGTTCTGGAAACTTCGTCACTTTGGCTGATGTGGTTTCGGAAGTGGGGCGTGACGTTGTCCGGTTTTCTATGTTGACGCGTAAAGCCGATGCTCAAATGGATTTTGATTTTGAAAAGGTTGTTGAAGCCTCCAAAGACAACCCAGTCTTTTATGTGCAATATGCCCATGCACGGATTCATTCTTTACATCGTCGTGCAGAGGCTGAAAGTTTGACGCTTCCGGTGAAGGCTGATCTCACTTTATTGGATAAAGATGAATTGGCCTTGGTACAGCAAGCCGCACAATTCCCTCGTTTAATTGAAGCAGCCGCTGTGGCGCATGAGCCCCATCGTATTGCTTTTTATCTTTTCACGCTGTCAGCAGATTTTCACAGCTTGTGGAATAAAGGTAATGATAACCCCGACCGGCGTTTTTTATTACCAGATCAGCCTGAAAAAACAGCAGCAAGGCTAGCTCTAGCGGATGCTATCGGTCAGGTAATAAGAAACGGACTTGGCGTACTTGGGGTAAGTGCCGCGGAGGAGATGTAGGGAATGGATGATCACGATCAGGAGCACAACGCCATGGATCCCCATGGCAGGCCCCGTGACAATGCACATAATCGTGCTTTCGGAAGGTCAAATGCGCAGGGTTCGTCGCATGATGATAATAATGATGACTTTTACGACCGTCATTCAGATAATACGGACGATTCCGAGGAAGATCGCTTGCCTTGGTTAGAACCTGTCGAGGATGACGATGGTGGCCATAGCGGCAATATTTTTCAGATAATCATTGTCACACTTGTGGGGCTGGTTACCTTAGCTTTATTTGGCGTTGCTCTTTACTGGTGGTTTCATCGTCCTCCAGCCGTCAGTGGAAATGCATCTCTTATTACGGCTGAACCGGGACCTTACAAAACGAAGCCCCGTGATCCAGGCGGGATGAAAATCGAAGGAGAGGGGGAATCCGCTTATGCGGCCAGCGAAGGTAAAGATATTAATTCTTCAATTGATACCTCGGCCCAACCTGAGCAGCCGATGACCATTCCTTCCCAACCGATAGAAACGCCTAAAGCTTCTGTCGTGCCTGTTGCGCCTTCGGTAAAAACCCGCCCAGATGTCGCTAATAACGACATTGAAATGTCTGATATGACAGGTGACACGCGTCATTCACCTGTCAATGCTACAGCCTCTCGTCCGATAGCGGCTACGCCTGTAGTGGCCCCTAAACATGAGGTAGCACCCAAACATGAGACTGAGCCCCGTCAAAAAATGGTGGATCATGCCTCGGTGGCGCTCAATTCTGAAAAAGGGCTTCCAGCCCCTAAACCGGCAAAAGTTGAACATGCCACTGAACCTGCTCATCCTGTTGAGCATAAGACGTCACCCAAAAACAATGAACCTTCTGCAATCGCAGGTGTCATGAGTAATCTGCACAATGAAGCAGGACAAAGTGATGACCATAAAACGACGGCGGTATCAGGGGGCGTTATTCAATTGGGGGCTTTTGGAAGTGAAGCGAAAGCTAACCAAGTATGGGCCCATTTAACAGAGCGCTTTGGTTGGTTAAAACCTCTCCCTCACCAAATTTTAACAGTAAAATTAGGGGAGAAAACCTTTTATCGGTTACGGGCCACTGCAGGTGGGCAAGCCAATGATTTCTGTAGTAAGCTACAGGCGGCTGGTGAGACCTGTGCTCATATCGGTAAATAATTGATTAGGGAGATTAAGGGCATAAATATCTATTTTATGCCCTTAATCTTGTATTCTTTATACTGTTTTTATGCCCAGCGGATGCTATTGCCTCTGACAATAACCCGTTCCGATCAGCTGTGGGGGCTTCGTTATGATAACGACCAATGAAATTCGCCGCTCTTTTCTTGAGTATTTTGCTAAAAATGGCCACCGTATCGTTCCCTCTGCACCTTTAGTGCCGCAAAACGATCCAACCTTGATGTTTGTTAATGCAGGGATGGTGCCTTTTAAAAATACCTTCACAGGTTTAGAGAGCCGACCTTATAAAACCGCAACTTCCTCTCAAAAATGTGTAAGAGCGGGCGGTAAACACAACGATTTGGATAATGTTGGCTATACAGCACGCCATCATACCTTTTTTGAAATGCTCGGCAATTTTTCCTTTGGCGATTATTTCAAAGAACGGGTCATTGAGCTGGCTTGGGGCCTTATTACCAAAGAATGGGGTCTTGATCCTAATCGTCTTTGCGTTACCGTCTATCATACTGATGAAGAGGCCTTTCAACTGTGGCGTAAGATTGCAGGTCTTCCTGAAGATCGTATTATTCGGATTGCGACATCTGATAATTTCTGGTCAATGGGCGATACCGGCCCTTGTGGTCCTTGCTCCGAGATATTTTATGATCACGGCCCTGAAATCCCTGGGGGCCCTCCTGGTTCACCTGATGAAGATGGCGATCGTTTCGTCGAAATATGGAATCTGGTCTTCATGCAATATGAGCAGGTTGACGCAGAAACCCGTTTAGATTTACCGCGACCTTCCATCGATACAGGGATGGGGCTTGAGCGCATTGCTTCGGTGTTACAAGGCGTTCACGACAATTATGATACCGATACTTTCAAAGCCTTAATAGCGGCGTCTGGGGAATTAAGTGGCACGGCTACGGATGGCCAATTCAAAGCATCCCATCGTGTTATCGCCGACCATTTGAGGGCTTCTGGCTTTTTGGTCGCAGATGGTGTTCTGCCTGCCAATGAAGGGCGCGGTTATGTATTACGGCGTATTATGCGCCGTGCCATGCGGCATGCGCATTTGGTAGGCGCAAAAGAGCCGTTGATGTATCGTTTGGTTCCAGCGCTTCTTTCTGAAATGGGGGTCGCTTATCCTGAGTTGGTAAGAGCAAAAGCCCTGATTGAAGAAACGTTAAAATTGGAAGAAACGCGTTTTCGTCAGACTTTAGCGAATGGTCTAAAGATTCTGGAAGAGGAAACGGCACATTTAAAGACCGGAGATACCTTGGCCGGTGAAGTCGCCTTCCGTCTTTATGATACCTATGGCTTCCCTTATGATTTAACCGCTGATGCTTTGCGAGCCCGCGATTTAACGGTTGATCAGGCTGGCTTTGACAAGGCTATGGCAGAACAACGCCGTGCGGCGCGCGCGGCATGGAAAGGTTCCGGCGAAAAAGCATCGGATGAAATCTGGTTTGATATTGCCGATCAATCAGGAAGTACCGAATTCACAGGCTACACAAGCGAAAAAGGTAGCGGGCAGGTCGTTGCCTTAATCAAAGATGGTAAGCGTGTTGAAGTCGCGTCTCAAGGCGATGAAGTAACGATCATTACCAATCAAACGCCTTTTTATGGTGAAAGTGGTGGCCAAAAGGGTGATACGGGAGTGATTACCGACAGTAAGGATTTAAAAGTCCTTATTACCGATACTCAAAAACCTTTGGGTCGACTTCATGCCCATATGGGTAAAATCGAAAAAGGACAGATCAAAATCGGCGATGACCTCCAAATGGCCGTCGATATTGAACATCGTAATCGTTTAAGAGCTAATCACTCTGCTACGCATCTGCTTCATGCAGCTCTACGCGATACATTAGGTCAACATGTTTCCCAAAAAGGCAGCATGGTTTCTGCTGATCGGCTACGCTTCGATTTTTCCCATCAGAAAGCGTTATCAGACCAAGAAATTGCTACTATTGAAGCAGAAGTTAACCGACAAATTCTTGGAAATGCGCCTGTCTCTACACGATTAATGACGCCAGAAGCTGCCGTTGAAGCAGGCGCTATGGCTTTATTCGGCGAGAAATATGGTGATGAAGTTCGTGTGCTCTCTATGGGTAAAACCATTACGCAGGATAGTGACGAAATTGCATGGTCGGTAGAATTATGCGGTGGAACCCATGTTTCTGATTTAGGGAAGATTGGTCTGTTCCATATCATCAGCGAAACGGCGGTTTCTTCGGGTATCCGGCGCATTGAGGCGGTTACAGGCGAAGCGGCAAGAGTATGGTTGGTTGATCGTGATCGCCTCTTACGTGAAGCCGCTTCTATATTGCGGGTTGTTCCAGAAGACGTGCCCCTTCGGACTGCGGCGCTTATAGAAGAACGCCGGAAATCAGAGCGCGCTTTATCGGATGCTAAAAAGGCGTTGGCTTTAGCGAGTGCTAATGGGGGCCAAGTAGGACAAGAAGCTAAACCAGAAAAAGTCGGCTCTTATCAGTTTATCGGTCAGGTTATGGAAGGACTTGATCCTAAAGCCTTACGGGGACTGATTGATGAGAACAAGAAAGTCCTTGGATCTGGCATCGTTGCGCTGATTACGATCAATGAAGGTCGCGCTTCCGTTGCCATTGGGATCACGGATGATCTTAAAGATAAGCTGAGTGCCGTTGATCTCGTTCGTAAAGCCGTTGAGCTGTTAGGCGGTAAAGGCGGCGGTGGCCGACCTGATATGGCGCAGGGTGGCGGTCCTGATGGTAATGAAGCCCCTAAGGCTTTAGAGGCTATTCGTCAGCTTTTAGAAAACGCCTAATCTAATCTGAATTATTAGGGATAATAAAGGCTCTGAGTAAAATCAGAGCCTTTATATTTATAGAATTCTCAGATTTCAGACTTCCGGCATAATATTAGGCGTGTGCCGTATCGCATGCACATTACCTTCTCGCGCTGCTTTTAAAACATTTTCCCGCATTGATGAGCGTTTTTCATGAATAGCGGCAACGGCATGACCTGTTGAAACGCCAAGAGAAATTAAGGTAGCCTCTGCCAAGCGGAGAGAGCTTTCTAAAGTCTCTGCAACAATATCGGTCGCCCCCGCCTGAAAAAGCTGGGCGGCATGGCGAGAGTCACTGGCACGCGCAATGATAATCAAATCAGGGTAAATTGTATGAATACGATGGACGACATTGACCATAGATACCGGATCATTAATGGCCAAAACAACAGCTTGGATATGACTGCCCAGGCGCATAATTAAGGCTGGATTACCAATATCGCCGAACATGGCCTGATAACCGTCCCGTTTAGCATTGATTACCAAATCAATGTCAGAATCGATTGCCAGATAGGGCTTTTTCTCTGCGATCAAAACATCTGCAATCGTTCGACCAACGCGACCAATACCAGCGATAATAGTCCGATTATCTATATCGTCGTCTGGTTCTTCATTGGAAGGTGTAGCCACTTCATGTTCTCGTAAGGCAAGGCGCAGCGAAATCATATGCCCAATTTTGGCTAATAAAGGCGTAATCGTTAGCCCAATAGCGGTTACGATTTCCCAAAAAGCCGCCGTTGAGGGCATAACTAACTGGGCTTGCCGTGCTGTTGCTAAAATAACCAAGGTCGTTTCAGACGGCGCCGACATAAGGAGGCCGGATTCTGTAGCGGTTGCTAAACGCACATGCGTCAAACGTAAAAGACCGGCGGTTACAATTGTTTTTACGATAACAACCCCTGCGACGCCTAAGGCCAGAGATTGCCAGTTAGCCATAATAAGCCGTAGATCAAGGCTCATACCGACAGTTAACAAAAAGACACCCAAGGCAAGCCGCTGAAAAGGTAAAACCACAATTTCAACTTCAACATGATAATCGGTTTCTGCGATTAAAAGGCCAGCGGTCAGCGCCCCGACAATAGGAGAAAGACCAACAGCACTAGTGGCGACAGAGGCTAAAATAACTACTAATAAACTGATAGATAGAAAGACTTCTGAGCTTTTTGTACGTGCCGCTTGGGCAAACAATGTAGGTAAGGCAAAACGTCCTAGTACAAGAATCGCAATAACGGTCGCCCCACCTTGCCATAAGGTAGAAATCAGGCCGTCCCATCGATTATCTTGCGCATAAGGGGCCATCGCTCCTAACGCAAAGATAATAGGCACTAAGGCTAGATCTTCAAAAAGTAGGATAGCAAAAGCATTTTTGCCAACCGGACCTGTTGTTCCTACCATTGGTAGAACCAAGGCTGTTGAAGATACGCTGAGCGCTAGGCCCATACCGATCGCGCCAGCCCAGTTTTCACCCAAAATATAGAGACCAGTTCCGATCAAGAGGCCACAGCCCAAGAGTTTCCCCGTACCCAGACCAAAAACAGATCGACGCATAGCCCACAGGCGTTTGAAAGATAACTCAAGCCCGATAGAAAACAGCATTAAAACGATACCGAAGTCGGCAAAGGGCTCTAAGCCATCAGGTTCGGAAATTGTAATATGTTTTAGCCAAGGATAATCTGCAGCAAGAGAACCCAGCCCTTTAGGCCCTAAAAGTATACCCGCTAAAATAAAGCCGATTACCGGTGATACTCTAAAGCGTGCGAACGCCGGAATGATAAGACCTGCAGCGCCTAAAATCACAAGAGAGTCACTGAAGAGTGAAGAGTTCATCTGCATAAGAATGCATTATCCATAATTAAGGCCCACTATCCTTCTAGGAAAAATAACATTAACGTTTTTATAATAGTAAATAGAATAAAAATCCTCTGCCTTCCTTCTTTTTATAGAAAATTTTTTTTGTTAAAAATGGGAAATTTAATTTTTATATAATGTCATATAAATATAAATATAGGCTTTTTTTATACTGATAAATTTAAAAAATAATTGGTTTTTTACGTGGTGAAGCCTAAAAAATACTTATTATCCGTATCTTATAAAAATCGATCATCTTAACTTTTGATGCAAAAATACCATGCATAAAGGTTATTGTTTCCTCCAATTCAAAATAAGGGTTGGAGCTCGCATCCGAGGCGTTAAACATTTTTCCTTGAATAGAACAAGAATGTATAAAATTAGGCACAGAAATAGCTGACAAATGCACTATACTGCGATAAGAGCCGCTTTGATTTCACCTGCTAAAGCGATAGTGTAAAAACATATAACAGAGGATAGGCGCTATCTTGTTTCAAACCTTTTCTAATTGCTTTATCTGGTGTCTTATGCTTGTCGAATAACTGTTTTTCGGCCAGATAAGAAACAACAAAATGGTTAAATGATTCTGTATTATTGATCGTCAGCGTAAGGGGCCGCTAAGACAGATGATTTTTACTAAAAAATAATATTATAAAAATAAAATATAAAAAATCCTTATGGAGAGGATAAGATGAAAAAGCATTTAAAAGTAACAAAGGCTGCGCAATGGGCCTTGGCCTTATCGATAGCGACCTCTTCTGCCGAGGCATGGGCTGATCCCTTAGGGAATTGGCTGGCTAAAGTTAATAACCATCACAAATCAAAAGCAGCCGCAACAGAACAAGTGGAACCAGCCGAGCAGGCGGACGAACCTATCCCTTCTGCTCAGACCTCCCAAACACAAGCCGCTCAGCCGGAGGCTACGACTGAAAAGCGTCAAGCTATCCCTCAAACGGATACTGACAGCATCAGCCAATCTTCTGATGAAAATGATGATCAGGGGCAAGAAGAACCCAAAGAAACAGTTTCTATTCCACATCAACATGTTTCTCCAGCGCCTTTCCCTTGGGCTGCGTTGACGGTTGGTAGCAGTGAATTACATCCCGAAGAGCATCGTCAGTCAGTCAGTCAAGGCGGTACAGTTGAAGAAGGTATCGAAAATAAAGGTTTAGTCGATAGTATTGTCGGCGCGGCACGCGGCAGACATAATGCATTGGGTTGGATCGGTGTCGGTGATAACAGTGTTATGCTAGCCCGTGATCCCAAAGACCGTGGTATCTTTGGAACATGGCTTGGTATTAAACCTTGGTTACGAGATAAAGGTATTGATATTCAGTCCTCAATGGGCGGTGTTGAAACCGCATTTAATGCGCGTGGTGGCGACCGACAGTCAATACGAACGGCTTACCAATGGTTAGTCCAGGCAAGCTTTGACATGGAACGTTTGGGGGTTGTTAAAGGCGGTAAATTTAACTTCATGATGACCAAGCGTGGTGGTGGACAGCTGGAACAAGCTATCAACGCAACAACCCTTACCGAAATGCAAGAAGTTTATGGTCGTGGTAATATTTGGCGCTTGATTGAAGGTTCCTATGAACAACAGATTGGCCGATTCAATATCAAAGTAGGTCGTCTGACTGAAAATAACGAATTTGGTATGGCCTTGACGGGATGTTCATTCATGAGCTTGGGCTTCTGCGGTAACCAAGCGGGTAACCTTGTCGGGGATTACTGGTATAACTGGCCAGTTTCAAACTGGGCAGGCCGTGTTTTCTATCAAATTTCAAAAGAAGTCTCGATTGGGGCCGGTGCTTTCGATGTAAATCGAAAGAATATTACCGGTAGAGTGCTTCACGAAAACTTTTATATGGATAATCCATTTCATCCAGAAGCCGGTTTATATATCGGTGAAGTTAAATGGGCACCTAAATTTGGTAGAGAAAATAACTTAGACGGTCTCTTCAAATTTGATGGTTGGTATACTGACGATAAATCTTATAACCTGCGTTATTATCAGGATATTGCCACCTCAACCGGTGGTTATACTAGCGGAGGACCCGAAGTTCGCGGGCGTTATGGTGCCTATGTAACGGCGGAACAGCAGGTATTACGCTTTGACGATCATCGCCAATTAACTGTCGCTTTCCGTGCTTTGAAAGCGGACGCTAGAACGAACAAAGAAACAGCTCAGGTTTCGGCCTATGCCATTCTGTTTGGCGTTTCTAAAGCGCGTCCTGACGATTGGGTCGGTATCGGTAGTGGTACAACATGGTTAAGTAACAGTTTCCTAAGAAGTCAGGCTTTATCATCTGTTAATCGTCATCAAGAATATTATTCAGAAATTTTCTATAATGTTCAGGTGTCACCTGCCGTCTTCTTACGGCCTAACTTCCAATATGTGGTTCATCCGGGTGGGTACTATGCCAATGGGCCTGTAAACACGCCTTATAATTATAACTCTAAAAATATTGTTCTTATTGGTCTCAAGAGTGGTTGGGTGTTCTAATCTGATAGAGGCTGATTTGATCCGGTTATTAGACGCTTTCTTTAATAACCGGATTAAAATGATAATTTTTAAATAAAAATATAATGATTTATTAAATATTCTATTGATCCATATTTTTTAATACTTCATTAATTTCTAAATTGTTCGCATTTTTTCTTATAGTGCATTTTCCATGCCGCACAAATATACAAATATTTTCCAGTGTTTTTTCATTTTTTTGATTATGACAATGGAAAATCCGATATTCGGCAGGTAGTTTTTCACGAAACGTAATAGGCGTAATTACTGCATTAACAGCGGGTGAAAGGCTTTCCATCGTTTGGGATATAGGCGTGGATGATATAGAAGACGATAAAATATAAATTGGTATATTCTTGTGTAGCAAACTATATCCACCAGTTTTCCAGTAAGGAATATGAAAGAAAATAAGACCACATAGGTTAGGAATAGTTTTTGCATCTTTTTCTGATAGTAATATACCGTTATATTGATACCAATGTATAACATTAGGGGTAGAACATAATAGTGAAGCACCTCCCCAAAAAATAAAAATTGATATTTTTAATAATTTTTTAGGTAAAATAGACCAGTATTTTGTGAATTCTTCTACAAGAAGTGCGCTACCGATAGCACCTAGTATAATCAATATACCACTACTTAAGAAAACAAAACGATATTCTTTGTGAGCAATTAGCATATGAAAAATAATATTGACGAGAGCAGTACCTAATAATGATGGATAATAACGAGTTGCTTTTAATATAGGCCAAGGTAAAATAATAAATAATATTTTCCAATTATTATGAATATCTGAAAAATATGTATAAAGAGGAGAAATCCCATAATCATCTGAACGATGATAAATAAGATTTTGTTGTATATTCTCAAAAAACCAAAGTAATGGTATTTGTCCTATGGCAAGGTCTGCGATACAGCTTAAAAATAAGGCTATAGCAGCGCCAATAATCAGAAATAACCAACTCTTCCATTTATTTTTTAGAATAAATAATGTTAAAAAAGTAATAGCTGGTAAGTATTGAAATCTTAATAAAGCTGAAAGTCCAAGCAAAAAACCAGATATTATTATATGATTTTTGTTTTTATTATTAGATAATAATAAATAAGCTGCAGGCATAAACGCTGAAAAAGAAAGAGATTCCGTTAGCGGATGGGCTGCAAATAAGACAATTTCATACCACGTAGCCGCTACGAAAGCGGATAACAAAGCAACAAAAAAGGAAAACTGACGTCCTAGATTATAGGCCGCCCAAATCACGCCTAAAGATAAAATAGCCCCCAAAATATGAGGCAGTTGCCAATATAAAAAGCTATTAGGCGCTATAAAATCACCGACTTTCATGGCTGCGCCTAAGAGAACAGAAACCAAACCCCCTCGCATTCCATAGCGATATTCCCAAGGTATAACACCATATCCGAAAGTCAAACGATGGGCTTGTTCCAGATACTGAAAAATTTCATCAGGATGATAAATGCCTAAAGGCCAAATTGCACTCATTCTTAATAGAAAAGCTAATATAAAAATAAAATAAATAGCAAAAATTTTTCGTTTATTCGTAAAAATATGAAATGTAATAGCGCGCTTATTATCATCCGCCATTATTATGGTTCCATTTCTAGGAAAATATTTATTTTTTTATTCAAAAAAAAAGAACTTCTTTTATTAACACTAAATATATATTTTTATTAAGCTCATTTGCACTCTAAATGGATACAAAATAAGAATAATGCATTCTATTTCTGGATATTGTTTCAATTAAACAAATTGATATATTATTTTTAATATATCTTCAAAAAAAATAATTTTATTTTTACCTGTATTTATAGGATATTTTTTATGAAAAAAGTACTCATTGTCTATTATTCTTCTTATGGTCATATTGAGACAATGGCTAAATCTATTGCGGAAGGTGTTCAATCTATCGGTATAGAGGCTGTTATTAAGCGTGTTCCTGAAACTATTTCAGAAGAAAGTATTCGTCGTAATAATTTCAAAACAGATCAAATTGGTGAAATTGCTACGGTTGAAGAGCTACCCGATTACGATGCCATTATTGTAGGAGCGCCGACCCGTTTTGGACGTTTACCTTCTCAAATGGCATCCTTTTGGGAAAAGACAGGCGGATTATGGACTAAAGGTGCCTTGATTGGTAAAATTGGTGCGGCCTTTACCTCGACTGCAACGCAACATGGTGGACAAGAACAGACGCTCTTTTCCTTGCTCGTCAGCCTATTGCACCATGGTATGGTTATAACAGGTTTACCTTATTCCTTTGCCGGACAATCCCGAATTGATGAAGTTACGGGTGGGTCGCCTTATGGAGCGACAACTATTGCGGGTAGTGATGGCTCTCGCTCGGTTAGTGAAAATGAAAAGCAAGGGGCACATTTTCTAGGTGCTCATGTCGCTACACTTGTCAAAAGAATGAACCATTAATTAAATATTAAAAAGTATATTTTATTATTTTCTATCAGGTCAGAAATAAAATTTTTGACCTGAATTTTATTTCGAATGACGAAGATTTTTTACGATAGTGATTTATTTATAAAATAACTGTAACAAATATATTAACGTAATATATAATTTTTATTATTCTATAATGAAGTATATTTTAGGATATAGCGTTATCTTTAAATAAATTAACAAATTTATAAGTATTTATAATAATATTTCTATAGGGTTATGGTATGATTTTTATCAAAAGATAGTTTGCTTTTTACCAAAAAAAATTCAACTATAAGTTTAAGACTACAAAAGTAGCTATAACAAGGGTGAACTTCAAATCTATGAACAACTATATCAGACTTTATCAAAATAGTAATTTTTAATTTCTTATGGCGCCTTTTTCTTCTCTTAGGAGCGCTTCTATCGTAGCATCTACTTCATTGATTGGCGAAAGCGCCATCATGCAGGAAATACGATACTTAATTAAACAAGTTGCCCCTACTGCTGCATCGGTCTTGATTACGGGACCTTCTGGTAGTGGGAAAGAAATGGTTGCGTCTTCTATACATGTATCTAGCACCCGCAAAGAGGGCAATTTTATCCCTGTTAACTGTGGCGCTATTCCGCGAGATTTACTTGAATCTGAGTTATTTGGCCATGAAAAGGGCGCTTTCACAGGGGCTGTCGGACAAATGCGTGGGCGTTTTGAAGAAGCCGATGGGGGTACGTTATTTCTGGATGAAATCGGAGATATGCCCTTTGATATGCAAGTAAAATTATTACGTGTTTTAGAAGACAGCATCATAACGCGGGTAGGGGGGCGAAATCCAATCCGCGTGGATACACGGATTATTTCAGCGACCCATCGGGACATTCATACAGCGATCCAAAATAACGGCTTTCGGGAAGATTTGTTTTATCGATTAGCTGTCTTTCCTATTCACCTACCCTCCTTAGCAGAGAGAGCCGAGGATGTGCCCTTATTGGCTGATTATTTCTGTGACCGATTACCTGAAAAACACCAATTTCACTTTACTTTGGATGCTCTGGACTATCTGATTCAATATACATGGCCGGGTAATATACGCGAATTACGTAATTTAATCGAACGGACCTCTATTCTCTATGCAGGTCAGACGGTTGATGTTGAGCAGACCCAAAAACTACTGAATTTAGCTATCGTTAGTCAGCCTATCGAACGGGAGACATTATGGGATCTGAGTAGCCCGCCGTCTTCATTGGCGCAGACATCTGACGATTCAGAAGTTTCGCTTTCCCCAACAGAAAGCAAATTGAAATCAACATCGTCACAGTTCAATAATGAAATTATCTTTTCTGATTTTCCATCACCGGGTGAGCCTACTAAGCTTAAAGATTTAGTTTCAGAATTAGAATGTCGCTATATTGAGGCAGCTCTAAAAGCGGCCAATAACACGGTTTCTGATGCAGCACGCCTTTTAGGGCTACACAGAACAACGCTTATTGAGAAAATGAATAAATATAAAATAAGTCGATCTTAAATTCCGACAGATCTTTTTAAAGGATCGTTACTCAAAACAGATCTGTCGGAAATACGATTAAAGGAGATTATGGATATAAGAACTCGCTCTGCCAGCGACCATCGTTTAATGTGAATAATTCACGTTCATGCAATCTGAATTCGCGGTCATTCCAGAATTCCATACGTACAGGTGCCAAACGGAAACCCGTCCAGTATGGGGGGCGCGGAACGGGCTTACCTTCATATCGTGCGGTAATGTCTTCTATGCGTTTTTCAAAAACATCACGAGCAGGTAGCGGGCGAGATTGTTCGGAAGCCCATGCACCTAATTGGGATTTGCGCGCACGAGAGGCAAAATAAGCATCCGCTTCAGCATCAGAAATAAGGGTAACAGGTCCTTCAACACGCAGCTGGCGACGCAGATTTTTCCAGTAAAATAGTAAGGTAGCAACAGGATTTTCTAATAGTTCATGGCCTTTACGGCTACCAAGATTGGTATAAAAGACAAAACCCCTTTCATCATGTCCTTTCAATAACATCATACGTACACAAGGAAAGCCTTCCTTGCTTGCGGTTGCGAGGGCCATGGCTGTTGGATCTTCTGTTTCAGCTTTTTTAGCTTCATCCATCCAGTCGTCGAAAATTTTGTGAGGATCTTGAGTCATATAATCGACCTAAACCAATTAATCGGACAAGAAAAGTCAGTTACAAAATCTCTCTATCAGGGTTATTTATTGGGCAACAGAAGACTTGAATCCCCATAAGAATAAAAACGATAACCCGTATCAATGGCATGTTGATAGGCAGACATCATCGTTTCACGCCCCATTAACGCTGAAACTAACATAAACAAAGTGGATTTAGGGAGATGAAAATTGGTCATCAACCCGTCAATCACACGAAAACGATAGCCGGGCGTTATGAAAATATCCGTTTCATCACAGAAAGGATGAACGATGCCTTGTTCATCCGCTGCACTTTCGACCAAACGAAGGCTAGTCGTTCCCACGGCAATAATGCGACCGCCTTGGGCTTTGGTCGCATTGATTTTATTCGCTGTCACAGCATCAATATGACCCCATTCACTATGCATCACATGGTCACGACTATCTTCTACCTTGACAGGTAAGAAGGTGCCAGCCCCTACATGTAAAGTGAGCATAGCATGATCAATATGCGCTTGCTTTAAACGTTCCAGTAAGTTTTCAGTAAAATGTAAGGAAGCCGTTGGGGCTGCAACAGCGCCTTGTTTCTCAGCGAAAATAGTTTGATAATCTTGCCGATCTTGATAGTCAGCTGGCCGTTTATTGGCGATATAAGGCGGTAACGGCATTTGACCGACACGGTCTAATAATATTTCAACAGGCTCATTGCCTAAAAATTCAAACAGAACCGATCCGTCTTCATCACGATTGATCACACGCGCAGAAGCCTCTTGTCCAAAATCAACAATATCTTCGGCTTTTAATCGCTTGGCATTGCGAACAAAGGCGCGCCACTGACGCAGCCCTTCTCGCTTAATCATATTGGCACTGATGCGAGCGTTATTCTTTTTACCTTCCAAATAGGCCGGAATTACGCGCGTATCATTAAAAAGTAAGAGATCACCTGCTTTCAATAAATCTGGCAAATCTCCGATGTGATAATCGCCAATTTTCGTATCATTTACCTGCAATAAACGCGCGGATTCACGCGGTGTTGCAGGCCGTAAAGCAATCGATTCCGATGGAAGATTAAAGTCAAAAAGATCAACCCGCATACCGTAAACTCATTCCATCCTCGATTTAAAATAGGAATAATCAATCAGATTATTGCGTTTTCATTATTTATTCTGTGAAGGGGGCGGCACCGAAGGGGCTGGGGCTGGATGCGAATTGCCTCCCATGAAATTCATCAGATACCTTTTTTTCAAAGCTTCTTCTTGCTGTCGCTGGGCTTCAATATTAGCCAGTTCTTGCTTTTCGACGGCTGCTTTTACTTCTTCATCACTTGGTGGATGAATTTTATCAGATCCAATTGAGGCTCTTATAATAAGCGATGGATGCGCCGGAGGTTCGCCTTTTTCGACCGCATCGACATATTCCATGCCAGAAACGACGCGCCCTATGGCCGTATATTCTCCATCAAGCGAAAAATTAGGCTGATAGACGATAAAAAATTGGCTGTTAGCACTGTCCCGTTCTTGGGCTCTGGCCATGGAAACTTCGCCTCTTACATGCGGCATATCATTGAATTCTGCCGGTAAATTGGGAAGTGTGGATCCTCCTGATCCGTCGCCTTTAGGATCACCTGTTTGAGCCATAAAATCATCAATTACACGATGAAATTTTAAACCATTATAGAAACCTTGGCGTACCAAAATCTTAATACGCTCTACACTTTTGGGCGCTTTATCCGGTCTCAACTGAATAACGACACGACCGCCGGTTGATAAATCAAGATTAAGCGTATTATCTGGCGTCAATTCAGGTATAGGCGCTATATCCGGCAAGGCTTGTTGCTGGGTTTTTCGAACGATTTTTCTTATTTCCTGAGGATCGGCCGTTAATTCTTGTTCTTTTTCCTTACCGTGTTTTTGCGCTGAAAGCGGCGATACTATCAAAAAAAACACTAGAATAGCAGGGATGCTTTTAAATATATTTTTAAAGAGCATGCTATTAAAATCCTCCTAGGCCGCTATCCTACGATCGCTCCTATTATGCCTAATATCGCTATTATAAAGGCTATTGTCGTCATTCTAGGCTGTATGCAATGTTAATTATAGCTTATTCAAACGACGAAAATATAAAATTACAGACTAAAATCAGAATAGAAAACAGGTTTTTCCAAGATTATGATGATGGTATCATAGCTTCCCGCCGTTTTTCCCGCATGCGTTGTTGCAATTTCTGAGCGACATGGGGGGAAACGAAGGGCGTGATGTTTCCTTCGTAAAAGGCAACTTCTTTTACTAATCGTGAAGCTATCGGCTGCAAAACGCAGTCTGCCATCAAAAACATCGTTTCGATTGTGTTATCTATTTGTTGGTTCATACCTGCCATCTGATATTCATATTCGAAATCGGCAACAGCTCTTAACCCACGTAAAATGACAGAAGCGCCTTGCGCTTGCACACAATGCATAAGCAAAGAATCATAGGTGATCACTTCGATTTGACTATCGGGCGATGTCTCTAAAATTTCTATCTCATGCCTGACCATCGCGGCTCTTTCATCAGAAGAAAAAAGAGGAGATTTCCCCGGGTTATCGGCGATGGCGACAATCAAATGATCAAAAATACGGGCGCCCCGTCGAATAATATCAACATGTCCCAAGGTGATGGGATCAAACGTGCCGGGATATATAGCAATGCGTTTTTGTGCTTTATGCCCGATGGTCATACCCTGAAAATTCCTTCACCTCTTAAACGGCAAAATATTTCAGCCTATTTTGCCGTTTAAGATTTAAGCGAATAATAAAATTTAATGATCACGGGCTACAATATAACGCGCAATACCGCGTAAGAAATCGGCTTCTTCTCCAAAAATGGAGAGATGTGCAATTGCTTGATCCACTAAAGCGGTAGCTTGTGAACGGGCTTTTTCAAGCCCTAACAAGGATAGGAAAGTAGCTTTACCTGCCGCGGCATCTTTACCGACGGCTTTGCCGGCAATAGCCTCATCTCCTTCAGCATCGATAAGATCATCGGCAATCTGGAAAGCTAACCCTATATCCCGAGCATACGCTTTCAGGCGATCGCGGACATCTTTATTCTGCCGTCCCATAATGGCACCCGCTTCCAGACAAAAGCCAAACAAAGCCCCCGTCTTAAGCTGTTGTAAGCGCGTAATAGTCGGCAGATCAAAAGGTTCGGCAGAGGTTTCGGCTGCAAGGTCAATGGCCTGTCCACCCACCATGCCATCTTTACCCGAGGCAATAGCCAAAGCCTTGACTAATTCAAGCCGGACATTGGGATCAGCATGTATCTGCTCATCAGCTAAAATTTCAAAAGCCAAAGCTTGCAAAGCGTCACCGGACAAAACCGCAGAGGCGTCATCAAATGCCTTATGGACGGTTGGCTTACCACGCCGTAAATCGTCGTTATCCATGCAGGGCATATCATCATGAATAAGCGAATAAACATGGATACATTCAATAGCCAATCCTACGCGTAAGGCTGCTTTACGATCCACATTAAATAAAGCACAAGTGGCAACCACCAAGAGGGGACGTAAACGTTTACCGCCTCCAATAGCTGCATAACGCATGGCTTCGATTAAGCGGGTACGGGGATCTTCCGGTATAGATAATTGCTTGTCGAATAATTCATCAATATCCTGAGCAACCTGTTCCATCGCCGTCTTAAGATTATGCACTGTATCCATTATTTACTCCGCATCAAAAGGACGGACATTTTGGGGTTTGCCGTCCTGATCCAGGCTGATCTGTTCAATTTTTGCCTGTGCTGCTTTTAACCTGGCTTCACACTGTTTTTTTAGGGCATCACCTTGGCTATACATCCGGATAGAGTCATCAAGGGTTGTATCCCCGCTTTCAAGGCGATGAACGATTTCTTCCAGCTTTTTTAAAGCTTCCTCAAAGCTCAAATCAGATATTGGTTTTTCTTGGCTCATAGCGTGGTTTGACCGGTTTTCAAGAAAGATAAATCCTCTATCAGCCGGTCATTTCCTTATTTTTTTTTGCTAAAAGGATCAACAAAGCCTTTATATTGGCTTTCCTGTTCACTGGCGTGAATTTCTTCAGCTGTGCGTTCCTGATTTTCACGTTTGCGATGAAGGTAACGGATCATAGCTTCCCGTTCACCTGCAAGCGTTGCATCAAAGGGTGAGGGTTCCTCTTTTTCTTTATCTTTGTCCAATTTGGCTACTACAGCGTCTAATTCACGCTGTGAGGTCAACCCCAGTGTTACCGGATCTTTTGGTACAATGTTGATCATGTTGAAATGGGTACGATTGCGAATTTTGGCAATCGTTTCACGGGTTGTTCCGATCAGTTTAGAAATCTGCCCATCGGATATTTTGGGATGATTAGCAATAATCCATGCAATACCATCTGGTTTGTTTTGACGCCGTGAAATAGGCGTATAACGCGGCCCTTTTGGGCGACGATGCTGTTCAGGGGTAATCTGAATAGCCAGACGGTAGTTAGGATCTTTCTGACCTTTTTCGATTTCTTCCAAAGTCAGTTCACCGGCACGAACCGGATCTCGACCCGCTAATTTGGTAGCAGCTGTGTCATCGGCGATGGCCTGCACTTCTAAAATGTGCAAGCCACAAAAAATGGCAATCTGTTCAAAACTAAGCGAAGTATTATCGACAAGCCAGGAGGCTGTCGCGTGAGGCATGAGCGGCTGGGCCACAGCAAAATTCTCCTGAAGATTGCACCCCGTTACGGCGAGGCCTACATAATAAAAGGGCCACCCGTTGAAGGATGGCCTTAGCGTATTTTCTTACCCTTACCTTGTCATGAGGTTAAGAGCAAGCTGGATATAGGCGGAAGCCGAAATCCTGTGCGTTTTTTAAGCCGATAAGCTGTGACAATTATATCTCTTTGGGTGGGAGATAGAGAGGCTGAACGAGCAATTAACATTGCTACAATGATAAAAAAATCTAAATCGCATTAGGGCAAAACGAAAACGCTCTAAAAATGTATAAAGTTTTTAAAATTTCTTCGGAAAGAAGATGCAAAATGCGAAGATTTGCATGGTTATTGCTCTTTTGGTTTTGTGATCCGATTATTTCACCGGCTTGGGGAAATATAACAGCCTCTGAACCTCAAGGTATTGTCGATATTCTTCACAACCACGGCTATGATGCCAGCTTAACGCATGTAGCCGATGGTGACCCGATGATACGCTTTCATTTTTTAGAAAAGTCTATCCAGATACTTTTCTATGGATGTAACCGTGGGCATAACTGCCAATCTTTACAATTAAGTACGGGATACGACCTTCCAAACGGTATTAGCTTTGATCGTATCAATCTTTGGATGCGGGGGCATCGCTGGGCCAAAGTATATCTGGATACGGACATGGATCCTTATCTTCAATATGATATTCCAACCGTACCCGATGGCATAGCAGACAAGCTGTTTCTGGTTATGATATCTTCATTCGGATCTTCGGTTGAAGATTTCTCACGATTTATTAACTTTAAGCATAATTGAGCCTATTTTTTTAACATAAAAAAGGCTTTTTTCTTATTTAAAAACAATTTTAATAAGCAGCTCAATCTCTGTTTTTTATAGGCCTTTCAAAAGACGTTTTATTATGATCTATCTTGATTATCAGGCCACCACCCCTTTGGCACCAGAAGCCAAAATAGCTATGCTGCCTTGGCTGGAAGAAACCGCCAATCCCCATTCTCCTCATAGAATGGGGCGAAAAGCGGCAGCCGCTATTGCTATTGCCGAAGAACAAATCTTGACCTTATTGCCAGACGCTGGAAGCGGTCAGCTTGTTTTTACATCAGGGGCAACTGAAGCCCTTAATTTGGCTATAAAAGGTTTGTGGTTTTCTGAAACGAACCATAAACGTAAAATTGTTACGTTAGAAACCGAACATGCAGCGACCTTAGATAGCGTACAATACCTAAAAAGACAGGGTGCTGAAATCGTAACCCTTCCCGTAGATGCTGATGGTATTGTCGATTTAGAAGCGGCAGCGTCGGCTATTGATGAAGATACTGCGCTTGTTACGGCTATGCTCGTCAATAATGAAATCGGGGTAATTCAGCCTATTTCCGAATTAATTATTTTAGCTCATAAAGTAGGTGCCCCTTTTTTATTAGATGCTGTCCAAGGATATGGGCGCATTTCGGTGCCTCAAAATTGTGATATGATTGCGCTTTCTGCGCATAAAATCCATGGCCCGATAGGTGTCGGGGCTTTATGGATTAAAAAAGGCCTTAAACTTACGCCTCTTTTACATGGGGGCCATCAACAGGGAGGGCTACGATCCGGTACGCTTAGCCCCGCGCTTTGTGCCGGTTTTGGGGCCGCCGCTGTCGTAGCCGCTAAGCAACAATCCCATGATTTAAAGCATGTAACAGCGTTATTTATGCTGGCACGCGAAAAAATGGCCAATTGGACTCTTAATGGCCCTGTTAATCCGCGATGGAAAGGTAATCTTAATCTTTATCAGGAAGGGATTGATTCTGCTCGTCTGATTGCCACTACTCGTAATGTAGCTTTTTCTGCAGGTTCCGCTTGTTCTAGCGGCGCAGCCCGTCCTAGCCATGTTTTAAAAGCGATTGGCCTTTCTCAAAAGGCACTGCGAGGCAGTATTCGCCTTGGTTTCGGGCGCTACACCACAGTCACAGAGCTCATGACTGCTTTGGATTCCATACAGGAAGCGGCGGCTGAGCAACAACAAGGCTGGTCAGCTCTTTAAAAGAGCGGGATGCAGAATATGTCTATTCATGTGCATTTCGCCATGGAAAAAAATATTATGGTAATAGCCGCACAAGGCGACAGAGTGCTAGATGTGGCATTGAAGGTGGGCTTACCTATTTAAAGGCACCTGTGATAATGATTTAACCTGTGCGACCTGTCATGTGATTATTGCCCCGAAAATTTTGGTCAGGTGCCTTCTGTAACCGAAATGGAAGAGAATATGCTAGACCTTGCCTTCAATCTTGAACCCAATTCACGCGTGGATTGTCAGGAACACTTGCCGAAATGTCAGAATTTCACTGTTTATCTTCCCTGAACAATAAAAATTACAATTTGACCCAAAAATGACAAAATACCCTGCTCAGATTTCTGAATTATCTTGATATTTTTCTTTTCACTATGGACTTGATAATTGGTGGTGAATGCTACATATGCACCAACGGAAGTCGAGCGGACGATGCTGTCGCCAACCCGGTCAGATCCGGAAGGAAGCAGCCGTAACGAATTTGCGTCGGGTCGTTTCGGCTTCCACTCTTTTATCAATGAATCTGCTTTTTCCCTTCTGATTGAGATTTTTCTCTCAGCTTTTTTCTGAATAATTTGTATTCAATTTGTTTTTGAAAATTGGTTTTCATTCTTCCTCGATTTCCGTCGTTCCCTTACAACGTGTCATGCATTAGTTTTATTCTATGGTTGATTCTTCCTCTTCGATTACCCCTTATCGGGTTTTAGCCCGTAAATATCGTCCACAGCATTTTTCTGATCTTATTGGTCAAGATGCTATGGTGCGGACGCTCGGTAATGCGATCGCGCGGGATCGATTGGCCCATGCTTTTTTATTAACGGGCGTTCGCGGTGTCGGTAAAACCTCTACTGCCCGATTGATTGCAAAAGCATTGAACTGCATTGGCCCCGATGGAAAGGGGGGCATGACCATAGATCCTTGTGGTAACTGTGAGCCCTGTCGAGCTATTGCCGAAGGGCGACATATTGATGTCATTGAGATGGATGCCGCATCGCACACCGGGGTCGATGATATTCGGGAAATTGTTGAATCTGTCAGATATGCTTCGGTTTCAGCGCGATTTAAAGTCTATATTATAGATGAAGTACATATGCTTTCCAAAAATGCTTTTAACGCTTTGTTAAAAACATTAGAAGAACCCCCTGTACATGTGAAGTTTATCTTTGCCACGACCGAAGTAAATAAAGTGCCAATTACAGTTTTATCCCGTTGTCAACGTTTTGACCTACGGCGAATATCTTCTTCTTTACTAGCGGAATACTTCACGAAAATTGCCCACCAAGAACAGGTCGTAGCGGAAGATGAAGCTTTAGCCTTGATCGCCAAAGCCGCAGAGGGCTCCGTTCGTGATGGTCTTTCTATTTTAGATCAAGCTATTGCTCATAGTGCAGGGCAAGTTATCGCTGCTGATGTCCGCGATATGCTGGGTTTATCGGATGGAAGCGTTATCCGATCTTTGTTTTCGGCCTTACTGCAGGGGCAAGGTGCAGAGGTTCTCGATCATATTAAAGCCCAGTATGATTTAGGAATAGAACCAGAGGCTTTAATTCAAGGATTATTGCAGATTGTCCATGCTGTCACGCGTAGTAAAATGGGTCGACCAGAACAACAATCTATAAGAAGTACTGAAGAACAAAGATGGCTTTCTGATTTAGGACAAAAGTTGTCCTTTCCTGTTCTTCATCGGCTGTGGCAACTTTTATTAAAAGGCCATCAGGAAGTGCAAACGGCAACGTTACCTTTAGAGGCGGCAGAAATGGCCCTTTTACGGGTCGTTCATGCCAGTCAACTTCCTGATCCTGTGGCCATTATCAATCATCTTAAGATCTCGGGACAACAATCAGCGGTAGTTTCACCCCCTTCTTCTGATGAAAGACGGGGAATGGACCCTATAATATCTGATCAGAATTTGGGCGATGGATCTGAAATCTCAAAAAAAAACACTTTTGAAGACGGTACTGAAGCGGTAGCTAGCAAAAGCACTCCATCTTTACCTCATGAGCGGGAGCCTACTCATACAGTATCCCAAGACAGTAGGGCGAACAGCCCCTCTGCGCCTATAGAAGAATGGGATAATAACAGCTCTGATGGACCCGTTATTTTACCTCCAACTACATCTCAGCCGATAGAAAGCGTAGCTTCATCATGCGCTTCCTCAAAAGAAAATTTTGATCAAGATATAGATATTAATAATAGCTCTTTTCCGTCTGATTTCCAGAGTTTAACAGAAACACTTTTTGGTTCTGGTAATGCCCTTATTGGTCATTGGTTAGAAGATTATGGACGATTGATTACGTATAATCCGCCTAAATTGGTTCTCGAAGCGCACCCTCGTCTTACCCGAGAATTCCATCAAAAATTAATGCAGGCCCTGAAAAATCTAACAGGAGAGATTTGGGAAGTTATTTTTTCAAAAGAACAAACAGGAAATTTAAGTTTCAGAGAACAGGATTTAGCACAGAAGAAAGCTGAAAAAGAAGCGCTTCTTAATATGCCTATCATTAAAACAGTGTTTGAAATTTTTCCAAATGCGCAGTTAGTAGAATAACTTTTGTTTTTGAATAAGGCTCTTTCTAAAGCTTTGTCGCCAAGCTAAAATGAATCTTCATAGTATAAAGGTTTCGTGATGGATCTCGAAAAAATGATGAAGGCAGCGCAAGAAGCTGCTCAACAATTACAGGCACAGATGGGTGAAGCTCAAGCTAAACTGGATACTATCCCCGTTGAAGGCGCGTCAGGTGGTGGACTGGTGAAAATTAAAGCCACAGCAAAAGGCCGTGTTACTGGCGTTGAAATTGATGACAGTTTGTTGGTACCTGCCGAAAAGCAAATGTTAGAAGATTTAATTGTTGCCGCTGTCAATGATGTTCGCGCCAAAGCGGAAGAAGCAAGTAACGGTGAGATGTCAAAGATGACACAAGGTATGCCCTTACCACCCGGTCTTAATTTACCGCTTTAAAGCGACTTTCGGAAGGGGATATCCCCTTCCGAATAAAGGCTGTTTTACAAACGCGGTAGGGTGACGCCTTTTTGTCCCATATATTTTCCAGAACGATCTGAATAACTGATTTCACAGGGTTCATTGCCTTGCAAAAACAAAAACTGGCACGCACCTTCGCCTGCATAAATTTTAGCTGGTAATGGTGTTGTATTAGAAAATTCTAGGGTCACATGACCTTCCCAACCCGGCTCCAAAGGCGTCACATTGACGATAATGCCGCAACGGGCATAGGTTGATTTGCCAAGACAAATTACCAGAACATCTTTGGGGATACGAAAATATTCAACGGTGCGGGCCAAGGCAAAGCTGTTTGGCGGGATGATACAAACCTCTGTTTTACGATCAACAAAACTGTTGGAGGCGAAATTCTTTGGATCAACAGTAGCGGAATCAACATTTGTAAAAATTTTAAATTCATCAGCTACCCGTGCATCATACCCATAAGAAGACAATCCATAGCTGATACAGCCATCACGCCGTTGACTTTCAACAAATGGTTCGATCATTGCTTGCTGTTGGGCCTGCTCGCGAATCCAGCGGTCAGACATGATCGACATTCTTAATTCCTTTTTTAATTAGCTTTTGTGGATTTAATTTTTGGATATTCAGGATTCCGTAGCCGTAATGCCAAGATCATCGGGGCCAAAATTAAAAGGGATTAATTCTGATAATTTATGCTCTTTGATCAAGTCACCTTCGGCAGATGCACAATAGACAGTTAAATCACATTGGCTCACCTGAGCAGCTTCGTTCAATATCTGACGGCATCGACCACAGGGATAAACAGGATTTTTTCCGATAAGGAAACCATCTTTTTGACGTTTCCCACCTATAATGGCGATTGCAACAATATTTTTAAGGTTACCCGTATTATTAGCTATCGCTACGGCAACCGTCTCAGCACATAAGGTAAGGCCATAGCTCGCATTTTCAAAATTAGTACCGGTTATGATCGATCCATCTTGTAATAAAACTGCAGCACCCACAGAAAAACCTGAATAAGGGGAATAAGATTGCTTCATAGCCTGACGGGCTTTATCTACAAGTGATTGCGCTTTATCCTTAGGTCCTTCATATTTATAATTGGATTCGGTCATACATGTTATCCTCCGCTTAACCTGAAGATAGCCTATCAAAAGCCCGCAAAACCCCTCCTAGAAGAAAAAAGACGAAGGACAGATTCTGCATGGCAGAAGTATTAACATTGGCATCTAATTTGCAAGAAAAAGACATCGGGGTACCTGCGAATATTCAAGCAGAAGCGGCGCTTCTAGGTGCCCTTTTAATTGATAATCGCCTTGCAGAAGATGTTCAGGTTAAACTTCGTGCCGAACATTTTTTCGACCCTACCCATGGTCTGATTTATCAGACTATTATGCGCCAGATTGATCGTAATCAGCATGTTACACCCGTTATTCTGCAACCTCTTCTTGAAAAAGACCCCGGTTTACAGGCCAAGGGCGGCATAAAATATGTTGTAGAGCTTGCACAACACCATGCTGCTTTGTTGGGGGTTCGGGATTTCGCTGCCCAGATTTATGATCTTGCCCTTTTACGGGAACTAATCAGTGTCGGGCGAGAGATGGTCGATAATGCTATGGATACTCAAGGCATCATTGATCCTCTATCTCAAATTGAAGAAGCGGAGGCTTCTCTTTATCGTGTTGCCGAATCCGGTGTTACCGAAGGGGGCGTTAAAAGTTTTGCACAGGCGGCCAATATTGCTGTTAAAGCAGCCGAAATGGCGCTTTATTCAGGGGCCAATCTTTCTGGTATTACAACAGGACTGGATACGGTTAATGCCAAGATTGGCGGGTTGCATCGTTCTGATCTTCTGATTCTAGCGGGTCGCCCTGGCATGGGTAAAACGGCCTTTGCAACCAATGTCGCCTTTAATGCGGCACAGCGTTATATGTATGATATCCGTAATGGCCTCAAGCCAGAAGAAAGTGCAGGGGCGCCTGTTGCATTTTTTAGTCTAGAAATGTCTGCTGATCAGTTGGCAACTCGTCTTTTGGCGGAACAATCGCAATTATCTTCTGAAGACCTGCGTATGGGGAAAATTCGCAAGGAAGAATTCCGTAATCTTGCACGCGCGGCCACTGAATTGGAAGAGTTACCGCTTTATATTGACGATACCCCCGGTTTGACTATCGCCAGTTTGCGTACCCGTGCTAGAAGGTTAAAACGCCGACATAATATTGGTTTATTGGTTGTTGACTATCTTCAACTTTTGCATGGCTCGGGTAAAGCAAATGATAATCGGGTAAATGAAATTTCAGAAATCAGCCGTGGACTAAAAACTTTAGCAAAAGAACTCGATATTCCTGTGCTAGCCTTGTCCCAGCTGTCCCGTGCTGTGGAACAGCGTGAGGATAAACGCCCCCAGCTTTCTGATTTACGAGAATCCGGTTCTATTGAGCAGGATGCAGATATTGTCTTGTTCGTCTATCGTGAAGAATATTATCTCCAATCGCGTGAACCGAAAAGAGCAGCCGAAAAGAGCGATAGTCCGATTGATGCCCGTGTTGATGAAGAACACCGAATATGGCAACAGTCGATGGAACAAGTCTATAATATGGCCGAACTGATTGTCGCCAAACAGCGACATGGGGCAACAGGTAAAGTACGTTTAAGATTTGAAAGCCGTATCACCCGTTTTTCAGATCCCGTTGATGATAATTATATGCCTTCCGAAGAGAGAGTGTAAGGATACTTACTTATATCGAATTCTAAAAGGTCCTTTCTAAACTACAAGCTGAATAGGGTAAGATGTATGGGGAATAAGGCTATTAGTACAATGTCTGATAAAGACCACGATCATGACCATGATCATAGCCATCACCACAGTCACGGAACAGGGCATCACCACCACCATGAAATCAATGCCCATAATAGCCGTAGCTTTAGCATTGGTATTATTATCAATTTAGCCTTTATCTTTGTAGAAATAGGTTATGGGCTTGCCTCGGGTTCCTTGTCCCTTATTGCTGATGCAGGGCATAATCTTTCTGATGTACTGGGATTAGCCTTATCTTTAGCGGCGCTTCTGGCTGAAAAATTACGTCCCACAGCTCGATTTACCTATGGTTACCGATCCTCTTCTATTTTAGCCGCTCTTTTTAACGCCTTATTTTTATTTGTTGCCTGTGGGGCTATTGGATGGGAAGCTATTCGGCGTTTTTCTGATCCTGTCGCCGTTCCAGGTGGCACTATTATGATAGTTGCCGGGATCGGTATTATTATCAATTTTGCTACGGCTTTATTGTTCAAAGATGGGCAGGAGGAGCTTAATCGTCATGCAGCTTTTCTGCATATGCTCTTAGATGCCTTGGTCTCAGCGGTTGTTGTGCTTTCAGGCTTAATCATCAAATTAACAGGATGGCACTGGATAGATCCGACCTTAAGCTTGGGGATTGTTGTCGTCTTGCTGTGGAGTAGTTGGGGGCTTGTTGTTCGGTCTTTTTCTCTTGCCCTTAATGGGGTTCCCCCGTCGATAGACCTCGACGCTGTTATTGCACGTTTGCGCAGCTTGCCAGATGTTACAGATGTCCATCATATCCATGTATGGCCGGTAAGTACGAGTGAGACAGCCATGACGGCGCACATCGTTAAATCCCAGATCGAGAATAACGATGGTTTTATCGATCAAGTCAGTGACATCTTGAAAAAAGAATTCAATATCGGACATGTAACCTTACAAATTGAACATGGTAGCCGTCACCATGAACCGTTATGTATGCCTGTCTGATATTTGATCGGACAAATTTGATAGCTACATTTTAAAGTGCCTTTTTATTAAAAAAGGTACTGTTTTTTAGTGTCTAATTTGTCACAGATAAGGCAACTATGCTCTTTGTAGGATTTATTCCGGTTGTGATAAAGGTCTCTTATCTTTACCGGACATAATGTCCGGCAATTTATACTCCGAAGGGCTGTATACGCGATCTGATACTGTAAGATTGTGTATTTTGAGCCAATCAGTAAAATCTGAATCCAGAGTATAGCGCCGTTATTTCCGCTTATTGGAGGCGTATAAGGGGTATATCGTGCAAGATCAAAATCAGGTGGATAAAGATAAGCCTGTATTGGTAACCGGTGTTTCCGGATTTGTCGGATCTGCGGTAGCGCGGTCATTGGCGGAACAAGGATACAAGCTGCGCGGTATGGTGCGCCCCAGTAGCCCGCTTACTAATATTCGCGATTTCCCCGGCGAAATCGTTTATGGTGACCTTGATGATCCCCCTTCCTTAAGAGAACCTCTTTCAGGATGTGGCGCTCTTATTCATGTCGCGGCTGATTATCGGCTTTGGGCACCCGATTCTCAGGAAATTATCCGACATAACCGTCAGCATACGCAAGCTATTATGACGGCGGCGCTTTATCTTGATATTAAGCGTATCGTTTATACAAGTAGCGTCGCGACATTGGCACCGGGACACGGACATCCTAGCGACGAAACGCGCCCTCTTACACCAGAACGCGCTATTGGGGCCTATAAACGCTCCAAAGTAGAGGCCGAAAGATTGGTGGAAAGGATGATCGCAGAGCAAGGCTTGCCTGCCGTGATTGTCAATCCCTCTACCCCTATCGGGCCTGGTGATGTTAAACCAACGCCGACAGGTCGGATTATTGTTGAAGCGGCGACAGGTAAAATGCCCGCCTATGTCAATACAGGTCTCAATCTAGCTCATGTTGATGATGTTGCTGATGGACATGTGAAGGCGCTTGAAAAAGGAATTGTGGGCGAACGATATATTCTGGGGGGTACAGATGTCCCTCTGGGTTTGATGTTGGCTGAAATTGCCCGACAGGTTGGTCGGAAACCGCCTAAAATCGCTTTACCACGCTGGCCCCTCTTTCCTTTGGCCTGGGGCGCCGAGGCTTTCGCTAAATTAACTAAAATTGAACCCTTCGTAACCCGAGATGCCTTAAAAATGGCGGGTTATCATATGTATTTTTCTTCTAAAAAAGCAGAACGCCTATTGGGATACAAAGCGCGGCCCTGGCAGCAAGCTATCACCGATGCCCTGCAATGGTTTCGGGAAGAAGGTATGTTATGATGGTGGTGACCCTTCTAGGTTTACTATCACTTAGCATATGGATCGGGCTTTTGTTTTTTCATGGCGGATTCTGGCTTTGCCTGGAACGCGATGATCGTCCTTTCCCAAAATTGGAAATATGGCCGGATGTAGTAGCCGTTGTGCCAGCACGAAATGAGGCGGATGTTATTGATAAAACTATTCGGTCTTTACTGACGCAAGACTATCCCGGAAATTTCAGAATTATTCTGGTGAATGATGGCTCCGAAGATAATACGGCAGAAGTCGCTGTAGCAACGCTTCAAGACTGTCAGGCCGACAATCTGGTTATTTTGGATGGAAAGCCCGTTCCCAGCGGATGGGCGGGTAAATTATGGGCTGTGGAACAAGGGATTAAAGCCGCGGGATCTGTAAAATGGTTATGGTTAACCGATGCTGATATTGCCCATAAACAGGATACTTTACGGATGTTAGTAGCGAAAGCTGAAGAGGAAGGGCTGGTTTTCCATTCTCTTATGGCCCGTTTGAGCTGCAACAATTTTGCTGAATGGGCCCTTATTCCTGCTTTTGTTTTCTTTTTTCAGATGCTTTATCCTTTCCGATATATCAACGATCCAAAGCGTAAAGTTGCAGGTGCAGCCGGAGGATGTATGTTGACGGATCGAATAAGCCTTGAAAATGCGGGTGGCATCAGTTCAATCCGTCATGCTATTATTGATGATTGCAGCTTAGGCGCCATCATGAAAAAACAGGGTAAAATTCGCCTATCATTGACAAATCGTTCGCTGAGTATTCGTCCCTATCTTAATTTTAAAGAAATCGGACATATGATTTCCCGCTCGGCCTATGCGCAATTGCGATATTCGCCTATTCTTTTAGCTTTAACCCTAATCGGTATGGGAATTGTTTATTTGATACCGCCGTTTTTGGCGTTATTGGGGCATGGAACTGCGGCTTGGATCGGAATAGCCGGATGGGTTATGATGGCCCTTGCTTTTCAGCCGATTTTACATTTTTATCATCGATCCCCTTTATGGGGTATAGCACTTCCTTTAATCGCAGCCTTTTATAGCGGTGCAACCTTTTTTTCTGCAGTGCATGTATGGCAAGGGCGAGGTGGTATGTGGAAGGGACGTGCGCAAGCACGGATAGGTCTGTGAGAACAAAAACAAAAGATAGATTAGAGGCTGTCGCTTTAGCTTCTGGCAAAGGGCATCAGGATGAGAATTTTCCTGTCGCCTCTTTTTTGATAAACCCCAAATATCGTCCGGTTATTTTGGCTTTTTATCAGTTTGCCCGACATGCTGATGATGTAGCGGATAATGCAACGGCCAGTAAAAAAGATCGACTGTCTATTCTTGAAGAAATGCGGGCCAGTTTAACGGGCGAAAGCCAAAACGATACTGATGCCGTCATTCTTCGGGAAACGCTCCTTAATCATCATTTGGAACAGGCCTCGGTCCATGGGCTTGATCTTTTGGAAGCCTTTCGACGGGATGTCTCTATAAATCGCTACAAAGATTGGGATGCCCTAATCGACTATTGTCGTTATTCGGCAGCACCAGTTGGGCGTTTTGTTTTAGATGTTCATGGGGAATCCCGCAACCTTTGGCCTATGAATGATGCCTTATGTACGGCGTTACAAATTATCAATCATTTGCAAGATTGTGGCAAAGATTATAGAATGTTGAACAGGGTCTATATACCCACCGATATTATGGAAGCGGTGGGTGCCTCAATGGGGGATTTAGGTCGGTTCCACGCCTCTTTAGCTTTACAGCAAGCGATTTCTACCCTTGCTTTAAAAACTATGCAGCTTTTAAAGCGTTCAGCGGGATTTTCTGAAGCGATTCAGGATCGTCGTTTGGGCGTTGAGGTCGCCGTTATTCAACGGTTGGCTGAAAGTTTGACAAAACGTTTAATAAAGCGTGATCCATTATCTGAGCGCGTTCATCATAATAAGGCTGAAGCTTTTGGGTTAGCCTTTATCGCTGCTGCAGGGAGAGTATTTTCTTAATGAAGCTTGCCAAAAAAAATACTCTGGCAGAAGAGACCTCTAATACTGTTTCAGAAACGCGTGCAATAAGCAGCGGGGCAAAAAATAGTAGCTTTTATATCGGTATGCGCGTTTTGCCGCTCTTAGAGCGGGAAGCCATGTATGCAGTCTATAGCTTCTGTCGCCAAGTTGATGATATCGCTGATGATTTAGAAGGTAGTGCGCAAGAAAGAGAACACGCACTGGAACAATGGCGATCTGATATTGACGCTCTTTACAATGGGAAATCCTGTGGCCAGGCGCGTTTTCTTAAGGAAAGTGTTGCTCATTTTCATTTGAAAAAAGAAGATTTTGTCGCTGTCATTGATGGCATGGCTATGGATCTGAAAGGCCCTATTCAGTTTCCTGATGAAGCAACCCTTGATCTTTATTGTGATCGAGTGGCCTCGGCAGTTGGGCGCATGTCTGTTCGCATTTTTGGTATGGATACCGAAATCGGCGAGCAACTTGCTTACCATTTAGGACGTGCTTTACAGCTTACTAATATTCTGCGGGATCTGGATGAAGATGCGACGATTAATCGCTGCTATCTGCCTCGTGAACCTTTAGAAGCCGCCGGTATACCCCTCGATATTGATAAGGCTTTAAGCGATCCTCGATTAGATAGTGTCTGTCGCGCTCTGGCTTGGCAAGCCGAAGGCCATTATGCGGCATCTGACCATATTATTATAGGACGTCCTAAAGGACATCTTATCGCACCCCGCCTGATGGCGGCCGCCTATTCTGCGTTATTACGAAAAATGCTGGCACAAGGCTGGAAAGCCCCTAGAAAAAAAGTACGCCATAACAAGCTAGCTCTTTTGTGGACATTGCTCAGACTTAAGGTTGTTTCATGAGCATTACGCATATTGTAGGCGCCGGGTTGGCTGGCTTATCAACGGCTGTAGCGCTTTCTAAAGCTGGTAAGTCAGTAAGAATTTATGAAGCGGCGGCACGGGCTGGTGGACGTTGCCGCTCTTACTATGATAAAAAATTAGATATGGTCATTGATAATGGCAACCATATGCTATTATCCGGAAATAAATCTGCCCATTCTTATTTAAAAACTATTGGTGCCGATCATAATTTTAGCGGCCCTAGTCATGCAGATTTTTCTTTTTGTGACCTAAAAGACAGAGAACGTTATACCATAAAGCTAAATAACGGGCGTTTACCATGGTGGTTTTTTCTCCCGCATAATCGCGTGCCACACAGTAAAATAATGGATTATTTAGCCTTAACGCGGCTATTATTTTCTAAAGCTGATAGTAAAATCGGCGATATTCTTCCAACACAGAATAGCTTGTGGCATAAGCTGCTGGATCCCTTCTTTGTCGCGGTTCTTAATACTCCCGCCAAAGAAGGCTCTGCGCGTTTAGCCGAAAAAGTTATCAAAGAAAGTTTGCTAAAAGGTGGCCACGCGTGCTTACCACGTATAGCAAAACCTGATTTAGCCAGCGCTTTTATCGATCCAGCACTTCTTTATCTTAAAGAAAAAGGGGTCGAAGTAAACTTTAACAAACGTCTTCGTCAGATAGATTTTTCTGATCATTATGCTGTAACGTTAGATTTTGGTAGTGAAAATATAACCTTGGAGAAGGGCGATAAGCTTGTTATCGCCCTGCCATCATGGGTCGTTTCTGATTTATTGCCCAATATTGAAACACCTAATGCATATCAGTCTATTATTAATGCGCATTTTTGTGTAAAGCCTCCTGCCGGTATCGCACCTATTATGGGTGTTATTGGTGGAACAGCCGAATGGATATTTGCCTTTCCAGATCGATTATCTGTTACCATCAGTGCTGCCAATGCTCTACTTGAGGAAGATCGAGAAACTCTGGTAAATCGTATTTGGCAGGATATTACCACTGTATATGCTTTAAATCAGAAATTACCGTCTTGGCAGATTGTTAAGGAGAAAAGGGCAACCTTTGAAGCAACACCTGAACAAAACAATCGGCGGCCACCCGCAACGACCTGTTGGCATAATCTGTTTTTAGCCGGCGATTGGACCCGTACGGGACTGCCCGCCACTATAGAAAGTGCTATCCGATCAGGGCATATAGCAGCTGATCTGGTTTTATCTGATTGATTTCATAGAGAGCTGATAAATGACCCTATCGACTTCTTCTGTTCCTAATTTGAGTATTTTGCCTGACAATATAGAACCTGTCATTGAAAAGGCGGCACAGGCATTACTGGATACCCAAAAGCAGGATGGCCATTGGGTGTTTGAGCTTGAGGCTGATGCTACCATTCCAGCCGAATATATTCTGCTCCGTCATTATCTGGGTGAACCAGAAGATTTAGAACTTGAAGCTAAAATCGGGCGCTATCTTCGCCGGATTCAAGGGGATCATGGCGGGTGGCCTTTATTTTATAAGGGCGGTTTCGATATTAGCGCGACCGTTAAGGCTTATTTTGCTTTAAAAATGATTGGGGATTCGCCTGATGAACCGCATATGCAGCGTGCCCGTGAAGAAATTTTAGCCCATGGGGGGGCTATCACCTCTAATGTATTTACGCGGTTACAGCTCGCTTTATATGGTGCCATTCCTTGGGAGACGGTTCCCCAAATGCCGGTAGAAATGATGCTTCTGCCGGATTGGTTCCCCATCCATATTAATAAGATGTCTTACTGGGCACGGACAGTTCTGGTTCCGTTATTGGTATTGCAGGCCGTTAGGCCCCTTGCCAAGAACCCTCGGGGTATCCTTGTCGATGAGCTTTTCGTTCCGGGGGCAACGGTCCCAGCACGGGCCGACGGTAAGTGGGTATGGAAAATCGGTTTTGGCGCATTAGATAAAGTACTGCACAAAGCAGAATCTTTTTGGCCTAAAGCTAATCGTAAAAAAGCGATTGATGCTTGTGTCAATTTTGTTTCCGAACGTTTGAACGGTGAAGATGGGTTAGGGGGAATTTATCCTGCTATTGCGAATAGCGTAATGATGTATGATGCTTTGGGTTATCCTGAAGATCATCCAGAACGGGCTATTGCCCGAAAGGCAGTCGAAAAGCTTTTAGTCTTCAATCCTGAAGAACAAGACAGTGATGATGAAATTTACTGTCAGCCTTGTTTATCGCCTATTTGGGATACCGCTTTAGCCGCCCATGCCATGTTAGAAGTGGGCGGTGATAAAGCTGAAAAAGCTGCAATTGATGCTTTGAATTGGTTGGAACCTCAACAGATTTTGGATGTTAAAGGGGATTGGGCTTGGCAAAAACCAGACCTTCGCCCCGGTGGATGGGCGTTCCAATATAATAATGCCTATTATCCTGATGTAGATGATACTGCCGTCGTCGTCATGGCGATGGACCGAGCTGGAAAATTACCAGAGATCGGCAGCAAATTTGAAGAGTCTAAATCGCGTGCCATAGAATGGACGCTAGGGATGCAAAGCGATAATGGCGGGTGGGGGGCTTTTGATGCCAATAACACCTATTATTATCTTAATAATATACCATTCGCTGATCATGGTGCTTTATTAGATCCGCCAACGGTTGACGTCTCTGCACGCTGTGTTTCTATGCTGGCGCAAGCGGGCAAAACGCTTCAAGATGATGATATGAAAACCGCTGTCCATTATCTTTTCCAGGAACAAGAAAAGGATGGGAGTTGGTTTGGGCGTTGGGGCGTCAATTATATTTATGGCACATGGTCTGCTCTTTGTGCTTTAAATGCCGCCGATATTCCTCATGACCATCTTAATATTCGTCGTGCTGTCCAATGGTTAGAATCCATTCAAAATGAAGATGGTGGCTGGGGCGAAGATTGTGACAGCTATGCTTTAGATTACAAAGGCTATCAACCTGCCGTGTCAACACCTTCCCAAACAGCTTGGGCTTTATTGGGGTTGATGGCTGTTGGCGAAACGGATTCTACAGCTGTTGCCCGTGGTATTAACTGGCTTGCTAACAATCAAGATGAACATGGTTTCTGGAAAGAAGATTACTATAGCGGTGGCGGATTCCCACGCGTTTTTTATCTTCGCTATCATGGGTATTCCAAATATTTTCCTCTTTGGGCTTTGGCGCGCTATCGTAATTTAAGCCGCGCTAACCAACCTAAAGTAGCTTATGGTATGTAATGAAATATTATTCGATAAGAGAATAGTAACCAAAAAAGAGTAATGTTTATACGGTCGGTTTTTTATCGGCCGTATTTTTTTCGCCGCATCACGCCGAGCAGGCAGGATAAATAACAAAGTAAAGGAGCGACATGCTTAGTCATATTCTGGCTGTCACCGGAATCGATCGTGAAGCTAAGGCTGCAGCACAATGTGATAAGGTATTATCTTTAACTAGTGGGGGGGATGCTCTTACCTTAGAGCGTTCACTCAACCAAATTATGCAGGCTAATACCATCTCTGGTTTAGTTAGCTTTGGTCTGGCAGGGGCTCTGGATACCGATTTAAAGGTCGGGGATTGGGTACTGGCTACTGCGGTAAAAGGCGGTTTTGAAGCAGAATGCGACTTAGGCTGGCAGGTCGTAATCCGAACATTTTTACCTTCAATTAAGAGCGGCATTTTTTATGCAGATGGTACTCTGATATCCGATATGTCAGAGAAAAAAAGAATTGCAGCGGATGAAAAGGCCATAGCGGTCGATATGGAATCGCATATTGTTGCTCGGATCGCTGAGCAATATAACTGCCCTTTTATTATTCTTAGAGTCATATCCGATCAGGCAGATCATACTTTACCGCCCGCGTTTTCTGTGGCGATGCGACCAGATGGTAGTGTCGATGTTCCGGCATTGTTAGGATCGCTTCTCTGTCATCCTACACAATTGCCCGCTTTCGTTACTGCCGCTAAGGCAGCAACGAAAGCTTTAAAGCAATTAAGCCGCGTCAATCTTCTTTTTGGAAGCAGCATCGGCTTTCCGGATTTCAGCTAAACGCTGCTGAACATGATCCGAAAAAACATCTTTTGCCCGTCGTTGATGGGCAAGACTAATATCAGGCACCATAGGGCCATCAGTCTTTATACCTTTTAAAGCAACCATCGCTGCTTTTAAGGGGTGGTGCACCGTATCAATAACGGCGGTAGCCTCGAAACCGGAATGCACCATGCAATCCTGACATTTTTCGTAGTTACCGACGCCATAATCATCCCACGCCGTTTCTTCCATCAATTCTTTGAAGCTTTTGGCGTAATCTTCACCTAGGAGATAGCAGGGACGCTGCCATCCAAAAACAGTGCGCGTTGGGTTGCCCCAAGGGGTGCATTTATAAGCTTCGTTACCCGCCAAAAAATTCAAAAATTGAATGGATTGATTGAATGGCCATTTATGCCCTTTTCCACGCTCAAAAAGATTACGGAAGAGCTTTTTGGTCGTGGTACGGTTCAGAAATTCATCCTGATTAGCGGCACGTTCATACGCATAACCCGGTGAAACCGTAATGCCATTAATACCGATAGCCTTCATACGGTCGAAGAATTTTGCAGTGCGTTCAGGATCTGCATCATTAAAGAGGGTACAGTTAATCGAAACCTGAAAACCCTTAGCCTTTGCTAGACGAATGGCTGCCTCGGCCGTTTCATAGACACCTTCCATGGAAACGGCACGATCATGCATCTCTTTGTCACCATCAAGATGTATCGACCATGTAAAGTTAGGGCGCGGTTCATACTGATCTACCTTCTTTGCAAAAAGCAAAGCATTGGTACAGCAAATGACAAATTTCCCTTTATCAAGGGCCCCTTTGACAATTTTCGGCATATCCCGATGCAAGAGTGGTTCACCACCTGCGATAGAAACGACAGGCGCTCCGCACTCATCAATCGCTGTCATACATTCATCATAAGACAACCGCTGATTAAGAATTTCGCTCGGATAATCAATCTTACCACAGCCCTGACAAGCAAGGTTACAGCGGAAAAGAGGTTCCAGCATTAAAACTAAAGGATAACGCTTCGTGCCTTTGATATGTTTCCCAACAATATAGGAACCAATCCGCAAGATTTGACTAAAAGGAATACCCAAGGCTCAAGCCTCCTGTTCTGTATCATTAGTGATGCTGTCAGCATCCTGTGAAGAAGCGGCGGCTTCATCTTTTGTTATATTATGGGCCGCATTACGCGCTTTAAGATGGCGAAGGGTAGGGGGCAGACGAAAAGCAATTTTTTCTTCTACACCGGGCAACTGCTCTACCGTTACTGGCCCTAATGCACGGATAGCCGCGATAACACTTTGCACTAATTCTTCTGGTGCTGAGGCACCGGCGGTTAATCCTACGGTATGAATATCTTCAAACCAGACAGGATCTATTTCGCTACCATCGGCAATCAAATAGCTGGGCAGCCCTTCTTCTAACCCTATTTCGCGTAGGCGATTGGAATTAGAACTGTTTGGCGACCCCACGACCAAAATGAGATCAGATTTTTTGCATAAGTCCCGAACGGCCGTCTGGCGGTTCTGGGTGGCATAGCAAATATCGGAAGTATCGGGGCCAATAACATCCGAAAATTTCTGTCTTAAAGCGGCAATCACAGAACGTGTGTCGTCGACGGACAAAGTCGTCTGGGTAATGAAGGCAACCGGCGTATCTTCTGGAATTTTAAGATCAGCTACTTGTTCAGCCGACCCTACCAGATGAACCGGACCGTCAATTTGCCCCAATGTCCCTTCAATTTCGGGATGACCAGCATGACCGATTAAAATTAAAGTGCGTCCATGAGAGAGATAGCGTCTCCCCTGAGCGTGAACCTTGTTAACCAAGGGACATGTTGCATCAACGACAGGTAATCCCCGTTGGTCTGCTTCTTCTTGGACGGTACGTGCTACACCATGCGCGCTAAATACGGTTACTTCGCCAGAGGGAACTTCTGAAAGTTCTTCGACAAAAACTGCGCCTTTGGCACGGAGTGTATCAACAACATGACGGTTATGAACGATTTCATGGCGAACATATACCGGTGCGCCGACACGATCGAGTGCCTGATCGACGATTTCGATAGCGCGGATGACACCCGCACAGAAGCCACGCGGCTGAGCCAGAATGATTTTTATCACAAACATTCCCGATATTGGATGCTTTTATTCTAAGCCTATCTTGGCCTGATCACGGTTAGACCTGTAACTATTTTACAGATGATCTGAAAGCAGATAACGCGCTTTATAGCACAAAACGGGCAGATTTAGTGTGAATTATGTATAAAAAACACAGTGACTTATATACCACATTTTCTAAAAAGAAACCTCATTGCTTTTTCTGCGTTTTTTTTCATTAGGGTCTAACGAAGCATTTTTATGAAGAATTGGATAAAAAGTTCTAAACTGTCGATGAATGATAAAAAGCATGTCTCTTCAAGACCGAATGTTCTTTTTCCGTTCAGGGAGAATTGTTAAAAAAGACCCATTCAGTTAGGTGGAAAGCCAAGAGATAAAAAGGATATTTTCCCTTTAGGCAGCTATCAATCCTTATTAACAGGGATGATCTTGAGTGGTGGATAGGGGTATTATGTCTTTTTTGTTATTTTGAATTTGAGAGTAGGATTTATTGATGACTTTAAGATTTCGGAATTTGTTACCTGCAATATTTATTGCTGCTGTACCTGTTATTGTCCATGCCCAAGCAACAGACCCTGCAGCCGCCCAAATTGATGCTTATCACAATGCCATTATTGACATTATGAAACAGGGAAAATCATTAGGTATTAGCGGCCGAACAAGTCGTTTTGAAACGATCGTCCGTGATTATTACGATATGCAGACAATGACATCTTTGGTGGTGGGGGCAAGTTGGGCTTCTGCTAATGCTGGAGATCGCGAACATGCGATAGAAGCTCTTGAGCATCATAGTGCCGTGATGCTCGCCAGTAATTTTGTCAGCTATGGCGGCGAACAATTTAAAACCGAACAACCCGTAACCAGTCGGGGGGCTGATAAATTGGTGCGCGCCACTATCACCAGCGATAAGCTTATTTACCGGATGCGCCTTAATCAAGGGAAATGGAAAATCGTTGATATTATCTCAGATGGCGTTAGCCAGCTTGCTGTACAGCGAGCCGATTTTTCATCAACCGTTGCATCGGGGGGTATACCTGCTTTAGTACATAAATTAACGAGCCTTGATGCAAAGGCTATGAAATAAAATAGTAAAGTAAGGTTGGCGCAATAAGCCGGAACTTCTTTTAAAGAACCGGCTTATTACCTAAAGAGTCATCTCTCAATCTTGCGGCTAATACTTCTAAAGTTATATTTTTAACCGCTTCAAGACGATCTTCTGCCTGTAGAATATCAGCGATAATAGATAGTCGCTGACTGATATGATCAAAATCCTGTAGAACCGTTACATGATTATCGACTACATGAGGGTCAGCGCATAATATCAAAGATACATTTTCGACATCATGACGTACTAACGCTATTTCGGCGGCCAGCTTTTTAAACAACAATGTTGTTGCCTGATTGCTTTTACACAGTGCTCCGGAGCAAAGCTCTGCTTGCTCCGGAAGAACTGTAGGCTCGTTCGACGTCATTTTTGACATTTTGCGAGGACAACTGAGGCAATATCGCCAATAGCGATTTCCTGATCAATAACTTTTGCATCGCGTGCCGCACGGGGACCATCACCTGCAATAGAAGTTTCCTGATCTTGAGCAAAAGTGAAGGCGCCGCTTGCTTTTAAAGCCCGCATACCGGCGACGCCATCATCGCCGACACTAGTTAAAATGCCTGCAACAACGTCATCTTTTGCCGTTTTGGAAAGCGCTGCGAAAAGTAAGCTAGCGCTGGGGCGATGACCTTGCACCGGATCTTTAGGCAGAAGGCGAATAGTGGGATCGGGCCACCGATCAATTACAACATGGCTGCTGGTATCACTGGCAATATAGATAATACCTTGCTTTAATTTAGCGCCATCCTTGGCTTGTTTAACCTGCGGTTTAATAGCCGATCCAAGACGCGTTAAATAAATTTCGGTAAAACTATCATCCAGCGGCTGTACGATAAGGGTAGGCGGACAGTTGGCTGGAAACTCTGGTAAAATGTCAAGCATGGCATCAACACCCCCCGTTGAGGTAGCCATAGCAATCATTTTGCCATTCCATTCTAAAGCTTCTTTTGCAACCTTACGTTGGCGCGTTTTCTTGCGGATTTTACCCCCCGCAGCAGCAACAATCAGTTCGGCAAGCTTTGGACCAATCTTCCTGAAAACTTCAGGGGTAACATTCTGAGGTTTGGGGAAACATTCAAAAGCGCCTAATTCCAAAGCCCGTAATGAAATTTCAGCACCGCGCTGTGTAAGGGTCGAAAGCATGATAACGGGCATAGGCCGTTCTTTCATGATTTCTTCTAAAAAATCGATACCGCTCATGCCGGGCATTTCAACATCGAGGGTAATTACTTGAGGGGATAATTCTGTGATGCGTTCTCGTGCCTCATCCGCATTAGCGGCAACACCGACAACCTGAATATTATCAAAGCTGTCTAACACCTCAGAAAACAAGGTGCGCATGGTAAGAGAATCATCAACAATTAAAACGCGAACCGGATCGCTCATCCTGCATCCCTTTTACTGATTTTAAAACGTCCGTTACAAAAAACGTTACCTGACAGGGAGTAAATAATCCACAATGGATATCTCAAAATTATTTATAATATGAATTTTTGATAAACAGCTTAATAGCATTAGCATAGTATAAAAATAATTTTGATCGAATTACCTCTAAAATGATATTTTTTGACATTTATTGCAAATGTAAAAATATTAATAGTATTAAAAATTACTATATTGATATAATATTTTCTAAAATTTTTGCATAATTCTTCATTTTTAAAATTTAATTTTAAGGTGACAATTGGCTGGTTATATCGCTTTGTCCTATAAATAATATTAAAGTTTTGTCAAAACAATATTATATTACTCTTTTAGGTATATTGAGGGGGTGGAGAATGTAGCAAGGATTCTAGATCTACGACTAAAGCCATCTCGCCATTTTCCATCAGAGCTGCTCCGGTAATACCCCGCACCGCTTGAAAATTCGTTTCCAGATTTTGGACAACAAGCTGTCTCTGGCTTTCAATTGTATCTACAATAAGCGTAATCTCTGGTTGATGAATAGTAGAATCAACATGAATGAGTATTTTTCGCCCTTCCTTAAAGGAATCTTTATGAAAGGTCTCTCCGCCGATTAACGAGGATAAGGCAATAGCAGGTAGCCATTTATCTCGTAATTTTATCATCGATTGTTTATCGTCGACCCAGTGAATATCCTTTGGTTCAACAGCAATACTTTCAGTAATATCAGAGATCGGGAAAATATAACTTTGTTGTTTTACTCTAGCGATTAAACCTTCTATCATCATTTGGTTAAGAGGTAAAAACAACGTAACGCGCGTGCCTATATTGGGGGGCGCATAAATACTTACCTCCCCCCTTAAAGATTGGATGATACGTTTTACGTGAGCCAATCCGCTTTTTTCTTTTTGTTTATAAATACTTTTGAAAATTTTAGTGTCTTTATTATTTTCTTTGTCTTTATCCGCAATCAATCCATATTTTTCGGCTAGAGTAATCAGATTTTCCCAGATAATACCACGTCCATCATCCGTTATTGCAATTCTAAGACGGCTGGCATGGCATTTTGCCTCTAAGCAGATACGACCATTTTCAGGTTTACTGACCTTCTGCCGATCTTCTGCTGATTCAATTCCGTGCAATGCCGCATTATCGACTAATTCAAGCAAAGCTTCTCCCACGGAAATAACAATACGTTTATCAATCTTGGTATCACCACCTATTATCGAAAAAGTAATAAACTTATTTTTTTGGGCATAACGATGCTCGATAATCGGGATAATTTGAGAAAATAATCCTTCTATCTTTTGAGTTTGCAACGAAAGCGTATAATTATTGGCCGATTGAATTAAATCATCGAGTTTATCAAGATCATTATCCTGATTACGGCTTTCTATATTTGACGCATTTCCTTCAGATAAAGAGGCTCGAATACTCAACATTTCATTGAATATCTTGAATAATCCGTCGAGTTTATCTGGATCAATGGGGATATGCGGTAAGTTACTGCCTTCAACGTAAATAGAACTCTCAGCGACACTCTGATTGATACATTGTCCATCAGGTGTTGCCTTGGAAGGCGGACGGATCAAAGGCAGTGATATTGTGGGGGAATCTGACGGGGCATCCGTAGCAATATCTACACCAACTTTTTTAAGGGCCCATTCGGAACTGGACGCTAAATTTTCTTGTAACTCGGTATCCAATTTCGCATGGTCGGGTAGTGAGAGACCCGAATTCAGAGCTGTGATATAGGCCTCAATAGCTTCAAAACTGCGCTGTATTAAGTCAATCAGAAACAGATTTAAGACAAGTTTATCATTTTGAAGATAGGTAAGTAATTGAGCTAGATGCTGTGCCAGACTAGCAAACGCTTCATCCCCACTGTCAGCCGCTTCTTTACCTAAATGCGTGGCAACGGCTTCCAAGCGATTAAGCATTTTGTCATCATAGATTCCAGCCTGACAGGCCTTTAAATCATGGGCAATTTGCTCTCGCTGCTTTTCCCATAAAAGAAAATGCCTTTTGGGGAATTCTGTCATAATAGCGCTTTAGTCCACGAAAGAACGTTTATTTTTCCTGTCAGCTAGGATCATATTATAGCTAATAGAACGCCCCTGTAATCATTCTACTGAAATTTTTACGTTAAATTTAAAAGGCATGACTGGCAATTAGGTATTCTATTTAAAAGCCTCAAATTAGAAATATAGTCTTTTTTATCCGATTACTATTATCTATTTATATTATAAAAGGATAATATTAATGTCCAGTTTCATTTTTGCTTAGATGAAAACGTTCTAGTTCAGTGCCTAACCAGTCAACAGCCTTAACAATATTCTGAGAAGCCTGTGTAGATTGTTTTACAATCATTCCACCCTGTCGGGTTACTTGCTCTGTATTTTCGACTATAGTGGCCGCATCTTGTAATTCGCGTGACTGAGTTGCTGCTGAAATAGAAATATCCCGCGCTTGGCTATTCACTAATTCAATATTACTAATAATATCTTCAAAGGTTTTGCCCGTTTTTTGGACCTGATTAGTGGCGATACTAAGTTGTTTCAAACTATCTTCAATAAGACTTTTTACACCCGCAGCCGCTTCTGCGGAACGCTGCGCTAAGGCGCGCACTTCATTGGCAACGACCGTAAAACCACGCCCGGCTTCATTGGCTTTAGCCGCTTCAATACCTGCATTTAAGGCAAGCAGGTTTGTTTGAAAGGCAATATCATCGATTAAAGTCACAATATTTGATATTTTTTTCGAGGATGCCGATAAGGCTTCCATGCTGTTTATCGCTTCAGAAGCGATTTTACCTCCATCACTCGCTTTTTCACGTGTTTGATCAATAGATGTGCTAGCGTCCCTTGCTTGCGTGGCTGTCTTTTCCGCAGCCATTGCAATTTTGTTCATGGTATCTGTTGTCTCGGCAAGAGCCCTGATTTGTTGATCGCTGGAATCTTGCAAGGCATGAGAAGACTGCCCAATAGTATGGGCTTCTAATCGGGCATTATTAGCAATAGAAATGACTTTCGCCATCGTCGTTGCCAGACTGGAACGCATGACGGCAAAGTCATTAGCAATAGCCGCATAATTTTTAGGAATATGTTCTAAAACGACATCAAAATTCTGCTCTGCAATCTGGTGCAAAGCTTTACTTAAACTTTGAAGAATAAGATTCCGTTCTTGACGCTCATAATCTACATAGTTCGAAATTACGATTTCTATATCTAACAATGTTAGTTTGACAAAAGCGCCTATTTTTTTAGCTAATTTTCGATGTAACAATGCCCCGCCGGGGGCAGCATTAATAGCCCTTTGGATCATTTGATCTAAATTAACCGCATAGGCACTAATATAATAAGTGGGCGTAATGCCAATTTGGGCATGAATCGCACCAATTTTTTTAGATTTTTCTTCACTTTTTTTATCAAAAGGCTTGCTGAACCAAGTTAGCCAGTGGGCCAGCTGTTTCTTTTTGGCTGTCTCTATAACCTCTTTGCTTTTGAAGAAGCGACGGGCAGAGGTATGCGTAAGATGGTTGTAAAGATAGTCAAGGGCTTTACTGCCATAACGCTCGATAATAGCTTTAAGCGCTGGAAGATTCTTATAATCCTCTGCGGTTATATTAAATAATTGCAACCGTTCCTTGAAATCTTCAGACACACATATTCCCTATGATAATGAAGAAAAAGCCAATAATATCAACTCCTTAACCGCAAAAATAACAAGGTTCACTCAAAACAGAGACAGTGCATAAAGGAGTCTATAGTTTTTACGACATATATAGAAAAAATTATATCCATTTTATAAACAAAAAGGGTGCCAATTGGCACCCTTTCCATTTTTTTCTGTAAAATATTATTAAATAATATCTTAGCGCTTGGAAAACTGGAAGCTACGACGTGCTTTAGCGCGACCGTATTTCTTACGTTCAACAGCGCGGCTATCACGGGTTAAGAACCCAGCAGCCTTAACGGTAGAACGAAGGTTGGGTTCATAACGAGTGAGAGCCTGAGAAATACCGTGCTTTACAGCACCGGCCTGACCCGACAAACCACCACCGGTAACGGTTGCGACGACATCATATTGATCACGACGTTCTGCAACATCAAAAGGCTGATTAATCACCAAACGCAGGGTTGGGCGAGCAAAATAGACTTCCTGATCGCGACCGTTGACGATGATTTTACCGCTACCTGGCTTGATCCAGACGCGTGCAACGGCATCTTTACGACGACCGGTCGCATAAGCACGACCCTGCGCATCCAGAATCTGCTCACGTAATGGTGCCGTTGATTCAACGACAACCGGCTTCTTTTCAACAATAACTTCTGTTTTTTCAACAGAGGTTTCGACCGCATTAACCTTAGCCGCGCCTACAGCTGCCAGATCAGCGAGGTCGGAAAGGGATTGACGATGATCAGCCATCAGGCACCCACCTTATTTTTGCGGTTCATAGCCGCAACATCAAGAACTTCAGGATTCTGCGCCGTATGCGTATGTTCTGCACCGGCAAAGATACGAAGATTGCGCATTTGCTGACGACCTAATGGGCCGCGCGGGATCATGCGTTCAACCGCTTTTTCTAATACGCGCTCGGGAAAACGACCTTCCAACACTTTTGCTGGGGTCGTTTCCTTGATACCACCAGCATAACCCGTATGCTTATAGTAAATTTTCTTCTGCATCTTACGGCCGGTAAAGCGCACTTTATCCGCATTGATGATAATGACATTGTCACCGCAATCAATGTAAGGGGTAAAGCTAGGCTTATGCTTACCGCGTAAAAGATTGGCAATGATCGTTGCAACACGACCAACAACCAATCCTTCGACATCAATGAGATGCCATTTTTTTTCGACGGTTGCTGGCGTTGCCGGCTTCGTCGTTTTCATGAGCGCCTTCATGGGCTCTTATTCCTCATATGGCTAAAAATTCAAAATGCATGAAATATTCTGATTTTTTGATAGTCAGAATACCTGCTGTTAAAGGCGGCTAATTACAATTTAATCAAGAATAGTCAAGACAAATCGGGCTTTTCTAGAGTGGTATTATAATACCTTGACAAAAAAAGCTTCGATAGGACGTTCTTTTTGAGGATAAGATTCAGTAGAGCCCATCCCATAATGTAAAGGATATATTTTTACCTCAAAATATAAATTCTTTTGTCTAAGATAAAAATATATCCTTAATACTATTCAATTATTACCAGTCTTTAGATTTAAAGAATTGATCTGGAAAAGCTGTTGGTGCCGAACATTGCTTGATAACTATTTTAGAGCCTATTGTAATATTATGGCTGCTTAGAAAGCCTTTTCCGACTTCAAGAACGGCGTGGACAGGTTTATCCGAAACATATTGTTTATCAGAATTAGGCTTCATGTTTTCAATCTGCGCGATTTCACCTTTATCATTTATAAAGGCAACCGTCATAGGACGTTGCACCATACGCATAGAAAAAGCATATCTGCGCGGATTCTGCCAAAGAAACAGCATGATAGGCATACCGCTATTTAAATTAGAGACACCTTGGTTTATTTGATAGGTGGTCTGGGCGATAGGAATATCTTTCATCGGAATTTTTGTGCCGAAACTAGCGGTCACAATTTCCATGTTACAACTTGTCCACCCGTCAATAGGGGCAGGGGCCGCGTTATTATCCACTGTTGTCGTATTATCAGCGCTATTTGCTGATAATATGAAAGCTGCTGCTAATATAAGAATTTTACGCATAAACTACCTTTCTTATATCTCTATGCCCGCAGCACTATCAAAATAATATTGATAATGCCTCATATGACAGAAAAGTTATTTCTGTAATATCGGATATGCTTTGTGAATAGAACGAAAGGTAAAGGCGGGCGATCTGTTAATAATCCAGATAGCCTCTTTTAATATCAATTAATCCAAGATTGGCATTAAGTGCTTAATTTAAAAGGTAAAAGCTTATTTAAAATGACAAGGCTGATTAATGGTCGGGATAGCAGACAACTGAACTACCATTAGAGTTACCGGCCCATTTCCCACATTACCGGCCAAATGACCTTTTTTCCCTGCCGCATCAGGGATAGAGTTTTGATCTTCACCCAATGAAATCTCACCCGGTCCCATTTTAACTCTTGTGCCATCCATAGCTTCCACAAACCAAGTTCCCTTTAGGGGAATGATCCACTGAACTTTAGGATCCTCATGCCATATTCCATTCCAATGGGCGGGCTGGATTGTAGAAATAACGGTGGCATTACCTTCGCTTAACCGGTCTTGCCATTGTGGGCCGGCTGGCTTTGACATGGTTTTTAAATCGTAATTATGAAAATAACATTTCGTTAGATGGGTGACGCCTTTGCTATCTGTCCAATTATGCCAATAAGCGGCTTTTGGTACTTGCGGTACAGCCTTCGCCACAGATGCCCCTATAGCCAAATACATAATAGTTGCTAACGCGACAGTAACACGACGGCTTTTCATTTTTTTCATCCTAGCTTCCCATCTGCATTATAAGGGGGCAATGGATTGATAGGAAAACGGATCAAATGATAAGGCGGTCTCCGCATATCCTTACCACCATTAAAACCAGCTAAGCGGTTCCATTGTCCTAATGTGCAATAGACATGTGTATCAGTACAAAAAATTCCGTCAGGCGATAAAATACGGGGATCGTGAACCATAAGATCGAAAGATCCATCTGTATGACGCCTAAAAATAGCATCATGTTCAAAATTAGTCGTATAAATTCGCCCTGATGAATCGGTCGCCAATCCATCGGCGACACCTTTTTCACCTTCATCAATAACCGCGGCAGCGAGTTGCTCTTCTGTGATTTTAGAATCAGAGAGTAGACTTGTCGGAAGGCTGTAAAGGCGGCGACTAGTTAGGGGTGAATAAAATAATCTGCTGCTATCAGGGCTAATTGTGATGCCATCGATGCCGCCCACCACAAAGCGTGGTTTCTGGTCAGGTGAATAAACAAGCGGACGACCTTCCACAACAGCCATAAAATGAGGTTCTGCTTGCGTAGAATAATGTTTGGCTAATACGCGACGTTGCTTTCCTGAAGCAATATCAACAACAATCAGGGCGGGCTGATGTCCGAACGAACTATCTGTAACATACACCGTTCCTTGGGGGCCATGGGTCAGATCAACGCTGAGATCGTTCATATGACTATCGGGTAAAAGCACGGGACGATGAAGGAGAATACGATGAAGAATAGTTTTATTTTGAGGATCAAAACAAAGAATTTTTGCAGCACCGGATGCGATAGGATGACCCGCTAATTTGCCATCATCAATAGCCCATATCATGCCCTGCGCATCCATAGTCATACCATGAATTGAAACTAAGCGATCGGCAGCAGCTTTATTAGAGGGCAAGCTAATATCTGCATTGGGCCAAGGAATAACCTGTCCATTGACTAACTCACCCAGAGTAGCCCCTCTGTGATTAATCGCATGACGGGGAAAACCTACAAAAATCCGATTAGTTTTAGTTACTACAATGCCAGATGGCCCAGGCCCATAAAAATCAGCGATAATTTCTAAATTTCCAGCGGGTTCATAACCTTGATCGCCATTTTCGCCGGTAATCGGAGTCTGTGCCTGTACGACATCAACGCCTGCAATCATAGCCGAAGCGGCTATAAAAGCCCTACGGCTTAGCCATGCAGTGGCCTTAGAGGTATCCTCAACTTGGCCGACTTTTTTAGGGGTAACCAAATTCTTCAATCGGTATCTCCGATCATTTCATTGATTAACGATATATAATCCCTGTCTTTATCCTTAAACTTATCTCACATTATTACTAAAATACAAAGACCTTCGCCAAGGAAACTTTTTGTTTCTTAAATATGACGAACAGTCTTTTTAGTATAAGTGTATAAAGTATTTTCTATTATTAATTTTTTTCAGTCTTTAAGTAGCGGTAAAGTGTTGCGCGACTTACACCTGACAGCTTGCATATTTCTGCAATCGGCAGATCAGGATTGTTATGATAAAGATCAATTGCTGTTTTAATTTTCTTTTCAGGCGTATGGGGACGCCCGCCAAGGCGACCACGCGCACGGGCCGCTTTTAAACCGGCCTGTGTTCTTTCGCGGATAAGATTGCGTTCAAATTCGGCCATAGCGCCAAAGATATGGAAAATCAGACCCCCTGATGATGATGCCGTATCAATTTTTTCTGACAAACTTTCAAATAAAATAGAATGTTCTTTTAAACGTTCGACTAAAGTAATAAGTTCTTTCAACGATCGTGCTAAACGATCTAAACGCCAGATGATAAACTTATCACCCTCACGCATAAAGTTTAAGGCTTCGGTTAAACCGGGACGTTCGGCTTTAATGCCACTGACTTTATCAGTGAATATTTCTTCGCAGCCAGCCGCTTCTAATGCAGCAATTTGAAAGTTTAAATTTTCCTCATGCGTCGATACACGGGCATAACCAATTTTCATCTTTTTACTCCCCCTGACCCAAATAGATTTTTTATTTATAAGATGTGTTTTAAGAATAGGAAATAGGGAGCATTCATTCTTTTTAGAGATGTTAATAAAATATTGAAAAATATAGTAAAAAAACAACAAAATTTTGTGAAATTAAAATTAATTTGATAAATTTTAACATCTTTGCCACTTTATATATTAAATACTTCATCACAAAGATGTTAAAATTACACATTACGGCTTGATACTATTGCGATTATTTTTAACGACGAACACCGAAACGGAAAACGGTCGTATAATCAAAATTCTGTCCGGGTTTAAGCTCGGTTGTAGGAAAAGAAGGATGATTAGGGGAATCTGGATAATGTTCGGCTTCAAAGGCTATTGCATCTGTCTGACGATATTGTTTACCTGTTTTCCCGTAATATGTGCCATCCAGTGAGTTGGAGGTATAGACCTGTAAGCCAGGTTGTGATGTCAGCACATCCATTGCACGCCCCGTTTTAGGATCGAAAATTTGCGCTGCCAACCGAGGCTGTTTTCCATAAGCACCATTTATAACCCAATTTTGGTCATATCCCCGTGCATATTGAAGCTGGGGATAATTATCGCGTAGATGATCCCCGACACGCATAGGGTTACGAAAATCCAAAGGTGTCCCTGCAACACTGACAATATCGCCCGTTGGAATTGAAGTCATATCAGTAGGTGTATAGTTATCGGCATTAATTTTTAAGATTTCATCTTCGATTGAGCCGGATCCTTCACCCCCTAAATTAAAATAACTATGATTGCTGAGATTAAGAACGGTCGGTTTATCTGTTGTAGCTTGATACCGTAACCGTAATTCATTCTGATCATTAAGCGTATAGGTTACATGTACCGTTAATGTGCCTGGAAAACCTTGATCATTGTCAGGGCTAACTAGCGTTAGTACAGCACCCGCTTCATGTTCAGTTGCGGGTAAAGGGCGCACAGTCCACACATATTTATCAAAACCGCGCGTACCACCGTGTAAAGCATTGGGGGTCGCGGTAATAGGGACATTATAAGTCTTACCTTGAAGTGTATAAGTTCCCTTGGCAATGCGGTTCGCATAACGACCAATTAGGGCCCCAAAAAATAAACCGCCTTTTGCGGCATCTACAGTATAGCCTTTTAAATCTGCAAAACCGAGTACAATATCGCCTGATTTACCATCACGATCAGGCGTTTCTATGGACTGAATAATACCCCCATAGGAAATAAACCGAACGATTACGCCCTTAGTATTTTTCAAAGTATAAATTGATACCGCTTCTCCTTCAGCCGTTTTTCCGAAAGGCGCTTGACTGAAACTAACATTTGTAGGGGCACTATGGGCAGAGGATGTAAAGGTTATTACAGACAAAGTTAAGCCAAAGCATAAGCCTAATACATGCTTAGAAAAAATACGCATGTCAGCATCCTTTTTATGTTTTTATTAAAATAAAATTATGTTTTTTATATATAATTTCATAATATTAAATTTTACAAAAACAAAATAATACTTTAACTTATTGTCAATTGATTTTAATTAAATAGCGAACAAAATTGTCAGCCGAAATAAATTGATTATAAAGTTTACGTGCAGAATTATCGACTTCGGTATGCCAATAAACACGGGACCAATGATGTTTAGAGGCAAGTTGTATTATATCTTTTATTAAAGCTCGACCCACGCCGGTTTTACGTGCAGCAGGATCGACAAAAAGATCTTCAAGATAACAAATAGGGTTTAGAACCCAACTTCCTTCATGGATAACATAAAGAACAAAGCCAATAATTTGATCTTTGCATTCTGCTATACGTATTGTCATAGACGAATTTGGGTCTAGAACACGGGCCCATGTCATAGCCGTTATTTCTTCTGAAAGATCGGTTTTATAAAAGGCTGTATATCCCGCCCAAAGATGACGCCATGCTTGTTCATCAGCGGCAGTTGCATCCCGAATAATCATATTGAATTCTCTTTGGCTAATCAGATTTCAAAAATTGCTTACTTTTGGGTGTTGTCTCTAATTTTGAAACTATCTAGTTTATAATAGTGCAGTATATAGAATTTTATTATATAAAATCGACAATATGCCTTCTATTTTAGCTTATTTGATAGCCATTATATTACTCGTCATTACCCCAGGGGCTGATACAGCCCTTATCCTTAAAGTGTCTTTATCCCAAAATAGAAAGAAAGCGTTCGCTACAATCATAGGTATAGGATCAGGTTGTATCGTCTGGGGGATTATTGTTGCTTTTGGGTTAGGGCAATTCTTATCAAATTCGCCCTTTATTTTTAACGCTATTAAAATGACAGGTGCTGTTTATTTATTTTGGCTCGGTATAAAATTATGGTTTATAAATCAGAAAAATAAGGTCAAAATTAATATTATAAAGGCTCATTCTGATTATTTTTATTGGTTTTTTAAAGGCTTTTTAACTGATTTACTTAATCCCAAAATAGGGGTGTTTTATATAACCTTTTTACCCCAATTTATTCCTGATAATTGTAATATAACCCAGTATATATTATTTTTAGTAATTCTTCATATTCTATTGGGTATGATATGGTCCCTTATTCTTATTTTAGCGACTTCCTATTTATCTAAATGGTTCCAATTACCTAAAACCCAAATCTGGCTAGATCGCATAATAGGCACTATATTTTTTAGCTTTGCACTAAAATTAGTTTTTTCCAGAAAATAAGTTTAAATTTTAAAAAGATAGGAGACTCCATTCGTAGCCTCCTATCCTGGTTGAAAAGGTCGCTATTTTTCTAGCGCTTCTGCAATTAATTTCCGGCTATTGTCTATACCGTAAAGTTTGATGAAGCTTCCCATACGGGGACCTTGACTTGAACCCAACAGCGTTTCGTAAAGAACACCAAACCAACCGCGCAGGTCCTTTTCATAATAGGTCTTGCCCACTTCATAAACTTCCGTTTGTAAAGCTTCTGCTGTGGCATCTGCGGGCAGAGTGGATAAACGTGAATCCAGATCGGTTAATGCTTGTTTTTCTTCTTCTGTAGGCGCGCGCCGCTTGAGGGTAGGGGCGATGTGATCCTGATGATACGCAATGGCATAGCCGATTAAAGGATCAAGATCAGGATATTTTTCGGGGTGTGCATCAGGCAATAGCTGTGCCAAATAGCCCCAAACCATGGCTTTATCCGCACCATTCCCTAATACACTTACCAAGTTAAGTAACAGGCTAAAGGGAACCGGCATTTCAGTAGCGGGCACTTTACCCTTATGAATATGATGAACAGGATTGCCTAATTTTTTATCAAAATCCTGATCATGCCAGTTTCTACGAAACTGCCAATATTCATCAATAGCGCGTGGAATGACGCCTAGATGTAAGGACTTCGCCTTTTTAGGCTCACGATAGGCAAAAAAGGCAAGGCTTTCTTGTGAGCCATAGCGGAACCATTCTTCAAGGCTGATACCATTGCCTTTGGACTTTGAAATCTTTTCGCCATTTTCGTCCAGAAACATTTCATAATTGAAACCTTCGGGAGGACGTCCACCAATGGCACGGGTAATTTTTGAAGATTGTACCACAGAGTCGATCAGGTCTTTACCAGCCATTTCATAATCAACGCCAAGCGCCTTCCAGCGCATAGCCCAATCTACTTTCCATTGTAATTTGGCTTTACCCTTTAAAATGGACTGCTCGACTATTTCGCCTTCATCTTCAAAACGAATAAGGCCTGCTTCGGCATCCACGACTTCAACCGGCACCTGTAAAACGATACCGCTTTTTTCACTGATAGGCAGGATAGGGGAATAGGTTGCCCGCCGTTCCTCCCGGAGGGTCGGCAGCATGATGTTCATAATTTTTGCGTAATTTCTTAAGATTTCTTTTAAAGTTTCATCAAAACGCCCCGAATTATACTGCTCACTTGCTGAATAAAAATCATATTCAAAGCCAAAACGATCTAAGAAATCGCGCAGCATCGCATTATTATGATGGGCAAAACTTTCATATTTTCCGAAAGGGTCTGGAATACGGGACAAGGGTTTTCCCAGATTTTCCGTCAGCATCGCCTTGTTTGGCACATTATCGGGAACTTTACGCAGGCCATCCATATCATCAGAAAAAGCAATCAGACGGGTCGGGATATCGGATAAAATCTCATAGGCATGGCGCACCATTGTCGTTCTAAGCACCTCATTAAAGGTGCCGATATGAGGCAATCCCGAGGGTCCATAACCCGTTTCAAATAGCACATAACCTTTTTCAGGGGCACTCTTACCATAGCGTTTCAGCAGTTTTCTTGCCTCTTCAAAAGGCCATGCTTTAGATTTTTGGGCTGCAATGCGAAGAGGATTTTCCTGTGTCATATGGTCCTGTATCGAAATAAAAGAAAAGAGCTGATAAAAAAACCGCTCTTTAAAAAATAAAAATTTATGTATCTTTCCCTATTACAGGGATAAAAAAAATCAACATTTTCTCTTAAAGGCTTTTGGGTATTCCCTATTAAGGGAAAAAGGGTCCGTCAGATAAGATAGGTCGAAAATTTTCATCCTGACAGGGGTTTGAAATTTTTCAAAATCACACAGCTTTTAGCAAAGATAGCCGGTATAAAAAATACCTTTTATCTTTGCTAAAATAGGATAAAAAAATTTAGTCTCTCTTCCTATTTTATAAATATCTTCTTATCTCATAGATCGCTTCTAAATCGCTTTTGATAGTGAAAAATCCGATTTTAATCAGGAATACTGTGTGACAGAAAGTCTTTTTTCAGAAGATCGGATTCCACCTGCCTTATACGCAACCCATGCAGGCATCTGGATAGCCTTTGCTAATGGTGATGTTCGCTCACTTGACCGAACAGCGGCTTTAAATTTGTTACAAAAAAATCCCGTTATTGTCCTTAATACGCCTATGATGGCCAGCCGTCTAAAAATACCCGAGATTTCAGCTTTAGATATTTTAGAGTTATTTGCCTTTGTCTATCCGGCTTGTTTTACGGTACCGACCCCACGCGGGTTAGCTAAATTTTTAGATATTCCCTTACCTACGGACGAAGTATCTACAGCGGTGTCGTTACACCACATAACTGCCCAACTTTTAAAAACAGTCACAAATCCCAAATGGCAACAAAAAGAAGGCGCATGGGATAGCGCCACGGCTCTTGCACGTCATCAATGGAATTGGAGCCATTTTCTCAGTCAATATTTGATAAAACCGCGCCATCCAGAACGTTGGTTGTTTTCACGGCTTGCTGAATGGGAAGAATCAGCCCCAAAACCGCCCGCGCGTCCTGTTATTTTATCTGTGGAAGATAGTGACGCCAGCCTTAGCACTATTCTGGGACAAAAAGCAGAAATAAGGACTGAACAACGCCGCTATACTCAAAATGTCAGTCAGATTTTTCGACCTCGGTTAGTAGAAGAAGAGCCTCATTTTTTATTAGCCCAAGCCGGAACAGGCATCGGTAAAACACTGGGCTATCTGGCGCCAGCGACGAAATGGGCTGAACAATCCGGCGGAACTGTTTGGATTTCGACCTATACCAAGGCTTTACAAAAGCAGCTGGGTCGAGAATCCGAGCGTATTTTTCCAGATGATAAAAGCTATAAAAAGAATGTTGTCGTTCGAAAAGGGCGTGAAAATTATCTGTGCCTGCTCAATCTGGAAGAAGCCTTGCAAGGCAATTTTCGGTATCGCTCGGCTATTTTAGCGCATTTGATCGCCAGATGGGCGGCCTATACGCGTGACGGGGATATGATCGGCGGTGATTTGCCGGGATGGCTTATCAGTTTATTTCGTCGCAATGGGGCGCTTTCCCTTACAGACCGACGGGGGGAATGCATTTATGCAGCTTGTCCCCATTTTAGGCGCTGTTTTATCGAGCACGCTGTACGGGCAACCGATAACGCCAGCCTTGTTATCGCTAATCATGCTTTGGTGATGTTACTGGCCTCAAGAAGTGGGCCTGAAGGGAATGGTCTTGAACGGCTGATTTTTGATGAGGGTCATCATCTTTTTGAAGCGGCGGATGCTACTTTTTCATTTGCCTTTACCGGAAGGGAATCTAGCGAATTACGACGATGGCTGACGGGTGCTGAAGGGCGCAGTCGCCGCCGCCGTGGTTTTGCAGAAATGGCTTCTTATGATGAACAAGTGGCCTTATCTGTTGAACTGTTAAAAGAAGCCGCGCGTATATTGCCTTCAGACAGTTGGCTTACGCGATTATCTGAAAACAAACCGCGCGGGGTTATTGAAAAGCTTTTTCACGCAATTAGGGATATGGTTTACGCCCGCGCTGCCTCCGCATCTAAAGCAAGCGGTTATGGCATTGAGGCTGAGATTTTTGAACCAGATGGTGAAGTAATAGCGGCTGCTCATGAAAGCAAAATAGCCATTCACTCTATTTTAGAACCCCTGATCAGTTTAGGAAAGCGCCTTGAACAATTGCTGCACGAAACACCGGATTGGTTGACCAACCCGATCAGAGGCAAAATAGAAAGTTTGATTAATGGTTTAGAAAATCGGGAAGATTTACTGTCTAGCTGGTTGACATTGCTTGAGCGTCTATCCGCACAAGCTGATCCTCGTTTTATTGATTGGCTGGCAGTGGATCGGATTGAAGGTAGGGAATATGATATTGGGATTCATCGCCATTGGTTAGATCCCACGGAACCACTGGCCGAACATGTTTTTAAACCTTCCCATGGATTATTGGTAACTTCTGCGACCTTAGGGGTTAATAATACCCAATACCCTTCACAGTCTGATCTTGAGACAGAAGCTAAAAGTATAAAGGCAGATTGGACAGAAGCGGAAAGGCGGAGTGGAGCACGCTATCTCAATAGTCCGCTTTTGCATTTTCAGGCGCAAAGTCCTTTTGACTATACCTCTTCTGCTGAGATATTCATTGTTAATGATATTCCCAAAAACAATATTGCGGCTTTAAGTAACGGCTATGTCCGATTGCTGGAAGCATCCGAAGGGGGGGCTTTAGGTCTATTTTCTTCTATTCAGCGTCTTCGGGGCGTTTATACGCGAATTGCTGATCATTTAGCGCGCCAGGGATTATCTCTTTACGCGCAACATGTTGATCCCATGGATACGGGAACTTTGGTCGATATTTTTCGTGATGATCCGCAAGCTTCTTTACTGGGCACGGATGCCTTGCGAGATGGTATTGATGTCCCGGGAAATTCTTTACGTCTCGTCGTCATGGAAGGGTTGCCATGGCCACGGCCTACAGTCGCCCATGCGGCAAGACGGATGGCTTATGGTGGCTGTCATTACGACGATCAAATTATTCGGGCAAAATTAGCGCAAGGCTTTGGACGGCTTATCCGAAGGCAAGGGGATAAAGGTGCCTTTGTGTTGCTCTCTTCGGCGGTTCCGTCACGGTTACTGAATGCTTTTCCAGAAGGCATTAAAATAAACCGCTTGCCGTTAGATATCGCGGTGGAAAGAATAAAGGCACAATGCCGGATAAAACACGACTAAAAATTTATAAATATACCTTATCCCAACCCTCAATAATTCTGTCACTGACCTGTTTTCGGATGCTCTGCATCGGAACACCCGAAAAACGGGTAGGATGAACTCGATTAGTGAGTAAAGTCCAAGCTATACCGCGTTGAAAATCAATCCATAACCCCGTGCCTGTAAATCCAGTATGGCCAATTGTCTGCCCAGAACAGGCTTGTCCACCCGCCCAATTATCCGATTTACATTCCCATCCTATACTTCTTTTGGGATTAGCAGAACGCTGGCGCATTGCGCGAATAGCCTTATCGGAAGCACCCTCGCCTGTTAAAAGAGAATAGGCAAAATGAAGAACGCCTTCTATAGTTCCAAAGAGACCCGCATGACCCGCTGCACCGCCTAAAGCCCATGCATTTTCATCATGCACTTCTCCTTTTAGGACATGATGACGAAAAACGCAGTTTTCTGTTGCGACGGCTAAATCAGGTGATGCCCCATAAGTAAGACCAGGGGGTAATGCTAATGCCCTTAAAGGAAGACCTGTCAATCTTTCTATAGCAATCCCGATCAGGATAAAATTAATATCAGAATAGACGGGCACCGATACTCTTTTCCACGGGTTTTGTAGAATAAAATGCCGCAATCTGTTGGGATCATCGCCATAGGTATAGAGGGGCTCAACCGCAGGTAGTTCTGTATTATGTGTCAAGCAATCCCGAAAAGTAAGTCCGCGTTCATAGGCGGTATTGACTTCATATTGCCTTAGATCAGGTATGGCCTCAGTCAAGGGAGAATCAAGATCAATGAAGCCATTATCAACGAGTTTCAAAAGGGCAGGCGTCGTTGCCATAACCTTGGTTAGGGATGCCAGATCGAACCAGTGATGCCGCGTTAAGCGTTCTTTTTCAGGGATAAGTTGTGCATAGCCTGAAAAATGAAAAGCCTGTTTTCCTTCGCGTGTAACCACACCCAGTGAAGCACAGGGTATTTTGTGCTCAGAGATAAAACTATCCATCGGCAAAAAAGCGTCTTTTACAAGATTATCTAAAATTTCAGAGAATGAAATAGACACAATATTTCCTTAATGACGATAATTTACTCTTTATCTCTATTTATTTTTTGTTTTTAAAATATTTTTTAATAAAAATTACATACTATCTATAAAATATTATAATAATATATTAATTATATATGTTAAAAATGGGATATGTCTTAATGAAGGGGCCATCGAAATTCTTTTTAATGGTATTATTTTTTAATTTTCCTCTTCATGCCCAGATTATTTTAGATACGCCTACTTACATCGCGGTTCCCCATGAATATTATAAGAATGATGCGATGAAGGAAAAATTTGCAATAGAACTTTATAGCAAAGCCTTTAATTTTGAATTTTTTAACCCGTCGATGGCTATTGATACTTACGATGATTTTTATGACCGCTTTAAAGGGGATAAATCACCCGTTATCCATGAATATTTAGCCAAAAGCCTTTTAAGAAAAGCCCTTTTGTTAAGCACTATAGGGCATAATAATGCAGCATTCTCCTGTTTTAATAAGCTAATTCTTCATTTGGATAAAAGTGAATCGTCCAATGATCAACAATATGTTGCATTAGCTTTTTTCTATAAAGCAACCCTTTTAGCCCGCATGCAAAAAACACAAGAAGCGCTATCAGAATATGATAAATTTTTGTCAATCAACCGATCGGGGCAAGATGATCTTAAACAAGAAAGAATTATTGCACTGTTGAATAAAGGGATTTTACTCAAGGATAATAATCAGTTTCAAGCGGCGCTTGATACATATGATAGCCTACTTCAACTTTTTGGAAAGTATAACGATCCGTTTATTGAAGAGGAATTAGCTAAATGCCTTTATAATAAAGCGCTTTTGCTAGAGGATATGAAACAACCGGAAAAAGCGGTTATAGTTTATCAGACGGTTATAGACCGTTTCCAAAATGCTGACCGGAATGAATTACAAGAAATAGTCATATCTTCTCTTTTCAATCAAGCGAACACACTTAAAAAAATAAATATTTTTGATAAATCTATTGATGATTATGATAAGATCATAAATAAATTTAAAGATACGAAATCAATAACAATAAAAGAAAAAGTAATATTTTCTTTTATCAATAAAGCATTACTGCTCAATGATATGGGTAAAGCATCAGAAGCAATCTTATTTTTGAATAAGGCTATTGATCTATTTAGTGCGAACAATGATAAATATATGCAAGAGGCTATCGCAAAAGTTCTGTTTGATAAGGGCGTTATTTTAGGCAAAATTTCTAAAAGAAATGAGGCTATTTTTTTCTATGATGCTGTAATTACACGTTTTCTTTCTTCTATTCCAACTATGGAAGAGGATACTGCGGCGGCTTTCTTTAACAAGGCTATTCTTTTGGCCGAAGATAAGCGCACGCAAGAAGCTATTAAAACTTATGATGAAATTTATACCCGTTTTAAAGCCTCGAAATCGCCTCCCGTCGAAAATATCATAAGTGGTGCCCTCTTTAATAAAGGCATTGCCTATAGCATGTTGCATCAACGTGAGGCCGCACTAGCAGCCTATGATAAATTGCTCTCCCGTTATAAAGACTCTGATAATCCGGTAATTATCCAAGATGTCACCAGTGCTTTATTCAACAAGGCTAGTCTTACTAACCTGTTAGGGCATCCCGATGAAGCGGTTGACCTTTATGATAAACTGATCAATCATTTTAAAGACCGATCCTCTCCAACCATAGCTCTCATTGTAGCCGAATCCTTTTTTAATAAAGCTGTCATTTTGGATCATTTGGAAAAGTCAGAAGAGGCCGCCACGGTTTTTGATGCATTGATCGTTTATCTTAAAGACTTCCCGTCTTCTGAAATGCAACAATGGGGAGAAAAGGCGCGCCTCTATAGATCAAAAATAATGCAAAAATGAGCCTGTAAATTTACATGTACTACTCAAGACCTTATTGCGTGCCGCGCAGGGTCATTTCAGTTAAAGCCGCACAAATTCGATTATAGAGCATAGGTTTAATAGTGACAGCTCTTTTAGTAAGAAGCGCATGATTTTTAGGGTTTAGGACGATCACTTCTTGATGCGTGTTGAGTGAACGGCCCTCCACATACCACCCCGGTAAAGAAACAACGGGTGTTACAGGTACGAAATGGCCCAATTTTCCTTGTAAATTTTTGGCGAGTTCCATGCTTACAGCACGGGCTTGCTGTAAGGCTATCTCTTCTCTGTTTTTACCAGAAAAAAGAATAATCTGCCCATCATATTGGGCAAGTGCATTTTGACGGCCTTTAATATGGGCATATTTAGAACGATATTTTGTTTCGATAGCAAATACACCCGTAGGCCCGACCAATACATGATCAATATTACCTCTTGGGCATTGTAAATCATGAAAAATTTGCCATCCCTCTTGCAATAAAGGCTGAAAACACTGCGCCGTTGCTCTTTCCCCTTGTAAACCAGCGATGATAGCGCGTCTTTTTTCCATTATAGATTTGGTGGCATAAACCGACCATGCGATACTGCTTATAAAAATGACAGCTAAAACAATATCAAGGACATGAAATTTGATTTGTGAAGGTATAACCCATTGATATAATAAAATAATGGTAACAATAGAAGGTATCAAAATAGCGGCCTGCATTATCATTATAAGTTTGATATTTTGATGCTGTAAGCTTTTACTCAGGGTTTCACCGGGAAGGGGTAAAAGCGGTTCTGTAATAGGACTTCGACGTTTCGAGCGTTTTTCACTGAGGATATAAATACCTGCTGTCGCGATCGGAATTATGAGACAAGTAAAAAGAACAAAGACAATAATAATGCTATTAAGCAAGATAACCTCGAAAGAATTTCAATATCTATGGAGGATTGGGATATAGCAAATTTTTGTAAATTTAATATATTTTAAAGAAAATTATTCTGTGATTTTCGATTTTATCGATAATTTTATGTATGCTCGTCGATGCAATTATAAAAAACTATAGTATTTCTTTTATATTACCGGAATCTTTAGAAGGTAACGCTACGTTTGATTTATCCGAGGTAAACTTAAATTACTTGATAAAAAATTATTTATAAAAACTTAATAATAAAAGAGGTTTTTGATGTTTAAAAATTACAATAAAATATTTCTATTTTTCATATAAATAATTAAGTAGGATGGCAATATACAGTCATTACAATTAAAGAAGTTACATAACCATTATTACTATAAATTCCATTTTCCTTAAAAAATTCAACTATTTCATCAGGCGAATATCCTTTTGAATGTAAAGTTTTTATAGAATTAACCATTTTATTGAAGATGTCTTTTTTTGTTATCCCTTTTTCTTTGGCGGGTATGTTTTCAATTTTTTCTTTTAGTTCATCGATTATATTTTCGTTAAAATGTTCCATTCCAGCATCCCTTACATAATCGATAAATTTGAGATAATTTATCATTTTTAAGAAAAAAAGAGAATAGAACATTAGAGATAAGGGCGTTTAACCGGGCAATCTCGATATAATGTTTTTAATTAATATTAAATAAAATATATTTTCAATACAGTTTAAAAGAGGATTTTATTAAAATTTAATAATAAAAATTTTATCCAAAAAAACTTTAACTTGATAAAAATTAAAATAATTTTGCCTTATCAAGAATAGGGAGACTTAACCTAATTGACAAATCTATCATTAATTTGTCGGTTATAAATGGAATGGTCTGTATTCTTTTATAAAGTATATGGCTAATATAATATGGCGAGATCTGAATTTGAAATTTCAAGGAATTTTGATCTGGCGCTATAATATGAAGTGGTGCCGCTTGCAGGACTCGAACCTGCGACCCCCGCATTACGAATGCGATGCTCTACCAGCTGAGCTAAAGCGGCGCGACAGAGGGTGGCTCTTAACAGTCGTTTTAAAAATCTTCAAGCCAATTCTGTATTTTTCAGAAAATTTTTTCTGTTAGCTATATTTTAAGCATGAATATTTTATGCTCTCCTCTTAAAATAGGCCTATACCTCTCACGCAAAAGCGTGAAATGACGACGACAACTTTTAAGGTAAAGATGAAAAAGTATGACGAATAGTCAGAAAGATGAAAAAAGCGTAGCGATCCCCCATAGCACTGAAGACAACAGTATTATGAAAGATATCGGTTCCGATCACCGTCGGATGCATGTACGCGCTCGCGATTTCTGGGTATCTGTCTTACATGGCCGGAAAATACCCTTGGTAAGTGAATTTGATCCTGCTGCCATTACAGATTTCGGACAGCATAGTTTTTTACTGGATTTTAGAGAAAACACGAAAAACCCTGCCATAGTTTTTCTAGGATATGAATTACGTCAGGTCGATCATCTTACCTATCATGTTAATCATATTGCTGATGTTCCCAAAGGCAGCCTGATTGCCCATATGGCGACAAATTCTCACTTTTCTGAAGTGATTAATCATGGGGGCCCCCTCGGTTTTGAGGCTAATTTTACAAATTATCTGGGCTATTCCTTGATGTATCGAGGCATTTTTATGCCTTTTTCTTCAGATGGCACAAAAATCGACTATCTTTATGGTGTTTTAAACTGGAAAATTTTGTCGAAAGAGAAATCCTCATCCGCTTCGCCTTCATCAAAAACTTCCGTTGATGCGTTAAAGAATAACAGCCCTATAAAAGACGATAGACAGACATCTATTCTACCGGAGATAAAAACAGAAGCTGAACTAGCGGCAGCTCGTCATGCTCCAGCTGTAACTACTATAAAACTGGGTCCTGTAGAAAATGATTATATTTTATTACTAGCACGTCGAAAAAATAATGATGAACTAGATATAATTGCACAATTAAATGAAGATAATATTGATTATAATAAATTTTTTGAAAAGTAATTTTTTGAAAATTATTTATTTATAAGAGGGAGTGCAAAATGTTCCCTCTTATAATTAGGTAGCATATTTTTTTATTATTTTTATACTGTTTTGTTAGCACAAAAAAACATAATTAAAATAAAATTGATGTAGCTATCCGATTTCTAATTATTTGGATTCAATTCCTTAGAGACAGCTTTTATAAAGACCCTATCCGGAGTTTAAGGAGGAAAAGTGCCAAAACTTTTTTATAAACAAAAAGAAGAGTTTTGGCCGAAAAAAGCATGACCGACCATTTAACTATAATGCTGGCTCAGATTCGTCAGACAGTTGGTGATTGCCGTGCCAATGCCGATGCCATATTAAAAATCAGGGATGAAGCTGAAAATACGGATCTTATCTTATTTCCTGAATTACAGCTTATTGGTTATCCTCCAGAAGATATGGTCTTAAAATCTGGATTATTAGACTCTGCCGATAGAGAGCTTGCACGACTGACCCAAGCGACCAATGACGGAGGAGCCGCCCTTCTAGTAGGCACAGCGTGGCGGGAAAAAGATAAATTATTTAATGCTATGGTTCTTTTGGATCAGGGTAAAATCGCCGCAATCCGCTATAAATATGATCTGCCAAATTATGGCACCTTTGATGAAAAACGCCTCTTTTCATCCGGTCTATTGCCTGAACCGATTATCTTTCGAGGCGTTTCTTTGGGAATTCCGATTTGTGAAGATATTTGGACAGCTACAGTTTGCGATCATTTAAAAAGACGAGGTGCCGAATTATTGCTGGTGCCTAATGGTAGCCCGTTTGAAACGGGAAAATATAGTATCCGCCGTCAATTAGTTGCTGAAAGAGTCCATGAAACCCAGTTACCTTGTGTTTATCTCAATCGGGTAGGGGGACAGGATGAGATCGTCTTTGATGGGGGATCGTTCATTCTTAATGCAGACCAAAAACCGGCGCTTATCTTACCCCAATGGCAGGAAGTCATAATCCTTACTCATTGGCAAAAAAAGGAACAGGGCTGGTATTGTTTAGAAGGTGAAAAGGCTGAGATACAATCGGGAGAAAATGGCCAGCTAGCTGAAATCTACCAAGCCATGATGATGGGTTTGGGGGATTACGTGCGTCAAAATGGTTTTCCTGGGGTTATATTGGGATTGTCCGGTGGAATAGATAGTGCGATCTCTGCCGCCGTGGCTGTCGATGCCTTGGGCGCTGATAAGGTGTGGTGTGTTATGTTACCATCACGCTATACTAGCGCCGAAAGCCTTGAAGATGCTCAGCTTTGCGCTGATATGTTGGGATGTAGGCTAGATAGTGTACCGATTAATCCTTCAGTCGAGGCCATGGATCAGATGTTGGCCTCTCTTTTCAAAGATCGTCAACCTGATCTGACCGAAGAAAATATTCAATCTCGCCTACGGGGCGTAGTATTAATGGCAATTTCCAATAAATTTGGTCCGATGGTATTAACGACCGGCAATAAAAGCGAAATGGCTGTAGGCTATGCCACGCTCTATGGTGATATGAATGGCGGCTACTCTGTTTTAAAAGACCTCTACAAAAGCGATGTCTTTAAAATTGCACGTTGGCGTAACACCTATAATCCTGTGGATGGACTAGGGCCCAAAGGTCCCGTCATGCCAGAACGTGTTATTACAAAACCGCCTTCTGCTGAATTACGCGAAGATCAAAAAGACAGCGATTCCTTACCTTCATATGATATTCTTGATGCTATTCTAATAGGATTAGTGGAGGAGGAACTATCCGTGTCCGATCTTGTTGCTAAAGGCTATGATGAAGCCTTGGTAACGCGTATTGAAAACCTGCTTTATCGGGCAGAATATAAAAGACGTCAGGCACCTCCCGGCGTTAAGTTGGGGATACGCAATTTCGGTCGAGATCGCCGCTATCCCCTTTCGCATCATTTTCGTTCTTCTCATTCCTGATCGGGTTATCTTGTGATCACTACGCGCTTTGCTCCTTCACCGACGGGCTTTCTTCATGTCGGTAATATTCGTACGGCTTTAATTAACTGGCTTTATGCCCGTCACCATAATGGCCGTTTTATTCTTCGAATTGATGATACAGATAGTGAGCGTTCGACTGAGGAATTTACGCAAGCTATCCGTAAAGATTTAGCATGGCTTAATCTCAATCCTGATGCCGAATATAAACAGTCAAAACGCATTGAACTTTATGATATTCGCTTTGAATATCTAAAAACCCAAGGACGAGTCTATCCTTGTTATGAGACCAGTCAGGAACTGGAATTAAAGCGCCGAATTGCTATTGGACGCGGTTTACCCCCTATTTATGACCGTGCAGGCTTGCGATTGACCATAGAAGAACATGAATCCTTTAAAGCACAAGGCATCGAACCGCATTGGCGTTTTCGTTTGGATCACAGTAAGCCCATTATATGGAATGATTTGATCCGTGGCCCACAGCGTTTTGATCCGGCCTTGTTATCAGATCCGGTTATCCGCCGTGCGGATGGTAGCTGGCTTTATCTCTTACCCAGTGTCATTGATGACATTGATATGGAAATCACGACCGTAGTTCGGGGTGAAGATCATGTCAGTAATACCGCCACCCAAATTCAGATGTTTTCGGCATTAAATGCCGAAATACCTGATTTTGCGCATATGGCTTTATTGACGGGCGGTGATGCTAAAATCTCCAAACGTTTCGGAGCCGATGGCGTAGCTGACTTCAAGGCTGCCGATATCGAAGCGATTGCGCTGGAATCTTTACTGGCCCGCATCGGCACAAGTGATCCTGTTGAAGCGATTACAGATCTTACGCCTTTGGTCGAAAATTTTGACTTCAAGCATTTTAGTCGTGCGCCCGCTCGTTTTGATATGGCAGAATTAAAACATATTAATGCCCGTATCTTGCATATTCTTCCTTATAAAGATGTCGCCAGCCGTTTACCCAAAGATATGGACGAAAAGGCGTGGGATATTATTCGACCAAACCTTGAATCTATTCAGGAAGCCAAATTTTGGTGGAATATTGTCAAAGGGGATATTGAAATCCCGCAATTTTCAGAGGAAGATAAAGCTTACTTGGAGACTGCCTGTCAGGTCGCCAAGGGTATAGATTGGGCTTCTGAGCCTTGGAATGCTCTGATTACAACGCTTAAAAAGGAAAGTGGACGTAAGGGGAAAGCGTTGTTCTTGCCGCTGCGTTTAGCGTTGACAGGACAAAATCATGGTCCGGATATGGCCGGATTACTTCCTTTGATCGGCCGTGAAAATACGTTATTCCGTCTGAATAAAGCAATTAAATAGACCACAATATATTCTGATCTGATCAAGAAGTTTACTTCAAAAGCTTTTTGATCAGATCAAAGATAGAAATACTCGTTCGATTATATACACGATTATAAAGTGCTTTTTTAGGATCGGTTAACCAACCCCAACCCCGCGGCATCTTTAGACCCAACTTGTTTTTGATAATACGCGTTGGCGACGTTCTGGCCGCAATACTTTTGCGTAGGCTGGGTTTTCTTATGCCGAATTTCATATTCTATCCATAAATAGGGAAAGGATAAAGGACAAGGCGGTTATCCTTTATCCCTTCATATTGGTTAAATATCTTTAGAAAAACCAAAGAAAAAGCCGCGTCTTGCCCCATAGGAGGGTAAACCAACACCCACACCTTCACCTGTGCGGATTTGGTAAATATGATCGCCGATATTGATAATATCAAAGCGAAGATCAATACCTTGTTTTTCAAGACGATACATCATGGTTGTATTGACGGAAGCATAGGGTTTTACACTGGCACCATTAGGAATGCTGTCGCCATTCGCTAAGGAAAGGTCAGTGCGAAGACCGGAGCCATAAAGCGCCGTTGCCCCTAATTGCAGATTCTTTAAGACACCATCGCGGAAGCGATAAGAAACGCCGCCGGAAGCTGTCCAACTTTGATTGTGATCAAGATAAATATAATGGCTGGCAATATAGGCAAGATCATCAGGATCAAAATTATATTGGCTAGAAACAATCTTCTTGCCTAAGGCTTTCTGATAGGCAAAATTGCCATAAACATGCCATCCGCCATGAGTATAGCTACTGTTAAAGTCGATACCCCAAATCTTACCATAGCGATAATTAAATGGTGTCATCAGAATGGCTTCCCCAAACTGACCTTCATCAATCAAATTATGGGATTGCCTATAATAGCCATCAACACCAAAAGTGAAATCGCGACCAATTTTCTGTTGAATACCGGCATCATAGTAATTTTGTCGTTCAGCATAAGGCGTTGTCGCTTGATTAACGCCAGTCGCGGCCCCCGTTGTCCCTGTAAAGCGGCTGATGGTGCGATAGCTGACCAATTCAAAGGGCGGCGGGGAGAAATAGCGGGAATAACCAATATGCAAGGCTGTCGTCTTGGTAGGCTGCCATGTCAGATTAGCACGGGGGCTAAACTGATGCTCGGTACGATAGCTTGAATAAAGATCGAAACGCACGCCATAATTAAAGGTTAAATTCTGAGCGAGCTTCCATTCATCCTGCACATAAGCGCTATAGGTAAGTTGCGTTTTACCGCCATTATCGATGACAGAAAGTGGTAGTGTGCTCGTCTGGTTGCCATCATCATCTGCGGCGAAAACCGAGGATGTGGAGAAGGTGCTACCGCGTTCTCGATCAAAGAAGAAGCCGCCTCTTAAGGTATGATGCTTGCTGACATGCCAAGACGCATCATATTGCAACCCAAAGGCGACATTTCTTCGCGTGATACGTTGCGCTAGGCCGTTATAGATTAGTTCACCTGCTACGGAAGGATAGTAATCTAGAGAGGAATAACGTCCAAATATAGAAGCCTGCATCGAAAAGGGGCCAGAATCATGCATAAAAGCTAATTGGGCAAAACCTGTTCGTTCTCTTTGATTCTCGTCAAGATTATTACTTAGATAATCAGTCTGACCATTAAGATTGAAGCCTGTGGTTCCATTTTCACCGGGATGAATATTCCGTGGATTCGGAATCTGAAAATTCTGTTGAGAATAGCCAGCTGTCAGCGAAATTCGGTTACTATCATCTAAAATATGGTCGAGATAGCCGAAGAAATGCCCTTGATTACTATGATCATGTAAAGGTGTTGATGAACCATCAATGCTATCAATACCAAGAGCTGTATGGCGGTATTCACCTGTTACATAATAGTTCGTAGAACCGGTTGATCCCCCATATTGCACACTAGGAATAATTGTTTGATGGCTGCCGCCATAAATAGAGGCGGTGCCGCCATTTTTCTGTAAACCGCTTTTAGTCGTAATATCAATGATACCTGCGGTGCGTAGACCATATTGCGCAGGCAAGGCACCCGTAATCAAATCCATCTTCTCAATCATACGAGGGGCTAGGGTTTGACCGAAAACCGATATGCCTTCAGGTAAAATAATACCATTGATACGATATTGCAGATTGTTATGATCGCCTCGGATATGCACCTGACTAAACTGATCCTGAGTAACGCCCGGCATTTGCAACAGGATATTATTCATTTGCTGATTATAGCCACCCGGAATGGCTTCAATTTGTTTTTGATCGAGCGAATAAACAGTAGCACCGAGATGTGATTGAATCTGGGCGCGGGCTTCGTTTAGTTTTTGAGCGGTGACTAAAATGGTATTTTTTTGGGCACTATCCTGATTGTTAGGCGTGTCCGTCTTGTCTTCAGCCTTTTCCTTTTGATCGATTGTTTGTTCGGTAGGAACTGTCTCTTCAGTGGCTGCATAGGCGGCATGGCTCATCAACATATAAGCCAGCGTCGTTAAACCTGCTAAACTATATTTTGTCAGACAACCTATTCGCAGTCTTTTTGAAATCATCACTCCTGTTGTATCCCCCATTAATATTGTTATGTGATAACATAACATTCTAAAAGGGAATTTTTATGAACAACAGATGAATAAATTTGCAAAAAATCTTAATTTAGGCAGCTAGCGAATGCTAAAAAGGATAGTTCGACCTTTTTTTTGGATTGTTTTTCTCTTTAAAAGAGCCCTCTCAAAAAAATAGCCATCATTAAAAATGACGGCTATTTCCTGAAAGGAATATTTTATCAGTTAGGCGCTATAATCAGCATCATAGGCACGATTGACAGCGCTTAAAACAGCCCGCACTGAAGCGGTCGCAATGTCTTCATCGACACCTACACCAAAGACAGTCTTGCCCTCAAATATTGAACATTCAATATAGGCGGCAGCTTGAGCCCTATTACCATGGCTGATGGCGTGTTCCTGATAATCAATCACATTTAAATTAATATTTCTGATGCCTGATAAGGCATCAATAATACTAGAAATCAGACCATTCCCGCGGCCTTGGACTTCACATATTTCATCGCCTGCTTTAACTTTACCAATAACAGAATATCCGTTTTTATCCTGTCCAACATTAAAGCTGAGCAACTGAAAGTGGCCTTTATTATCGAGATGGTAATATTTCACAAAGGCTTGCCAGATGTCAGATGAATCTAATTCCTTGGAAGAGGAATCTGCCAAAATCTGAACCTGTCGACTGAAATCAACTTGTAATCGACGGGGCATTTTTAAACCTTGATCCTGTTCAATTACCCACGCAACACCGCCTTTACCGGACTGAGAGTTAACACGGATAACCGCTTCATAGGAACGGCCTAAATCAGCTGGATCAATGGGGAGATACGGTACTTCCCAGATATTTTGATTACTGTTTTTGTCCTCTTTTTCGGAACGCTTCGCAAAGCCTTTGCGAATAGCATCCTGATGAGACCCTGAAAAAGCCGTAAAAACCAAATCACCCGCATAAGGATGACGAGGAGAAACAGGTAATTCAGTACAATATTCTACAGTTTTAATGACTTTATCAATGTCGGAGAGATCAATTTCAGGATTGATCGACTGTGTATACAGATTAAGCGCCAAGGTGACTAAATCAACATTACCGGTACGCTCACCATTCCCGAACAAGCATCCCTCTACACGGTCTGCGCCTGCTAAAAGGGCCATTTCAGCAGCAGCGATACCGGTCCCACGGTCGTTATGGGGATGAACGCTAATAATGATGGAATCTCGGCGAGAAATATTACGGCAAAACCATTCGACCTGATCGGCATAAATATTCGGCATGGCTGCTTCAACGGTAGCCGGTAAATTAAAGATTAAAGGTTTTTCCGGTGTGGGCTGCAAAACATCTAAGACAGCTTCACATACTTCCAGACTAAAATCCAATTCTGCCGTTGAAAAAGTTTCAGGGCTATATTCAAAACGCCAGTCTGTGTTAGGACGCTTTTCCGCTTCATCTCTTAACATCGTGACGCCGGAAATGGCCAGCTTTTTTACTTCGGCACGTTCCATCCCAAAGACGATACGTCTCCAAGCGGGGGAAATGGCATTATAGACATGGATGATCGCACGATTGATGCCTTCAAGACTATCAAAGCTTTTGGTAATTAAATCCTGACGTGCTTGTGTCAGAACTTGTAATGTTACATCTTCTGGAACCGCGCCTTGTTCAATGAGACTACGGATAAAGTCAAATTCAGTGGCACCGGCGGAAGGAAAACCAACCTCGATTTCTTTCAGACCAATCGATACCAATAAATCGAACAAACGCCGTTTTTTCTCGCCATTCATAGGATTAGCAAGGGCCTGATTACCATCTCTTAAGTCAGTTGAGAGCCAGATGGGCGCTTTTTTTAAGACCCGAGAAGGCCACTGACGATTAGGCAAATCAATAGTTGGAAAAGAGCGATATTTAGCAGAAGGATCGCGCAGCATTTATTATTCCTGTTAGCTTCTTGGCAGTAATTTTATTCAAAGCATCATACCGTATCTATGCGGATGCCATAAAATTAGCTTCAAATAGTATTTTAGAAGTCACCCCTTAGACGTCTGGCCTTGCTGTAACAAGAAGGCCACGGCTTTTTGTACGCCTAAGGGCGTATAAGTCGTAGATCGAGACGTAGAGAGGTAAAGGAATGCATAGCTATTTTATAAGGGTATTAAAAACAGAAGTCTATAATGAAACGTTGCTACCTCTCTTTTTTTAAGATTAGATGCCTCTTAATTTATCAATAACGCTGTATTGTTTTTTGGATAACTAAACCCCTTTTTTAAAAATATCAGTATAAGTTTATTGCGTTTGCGCTTCTTTCACTTCACGCCAGTCTGCGGCTTCTATTTTTTCTACGGGTACGCCGCCAACCACATTATGAAGAACGGTAAGATGAATAGGTTCCATCAGGGTATTGTTCTTATCAATGGCAGTGCCAGCAGAAGTTACCGCCAGCGCCAAGGTGTTATCCCCATGATGATCAAGAATACCCGCTGGGATAGAAAAAATATGCTGTGGACCAATATGGGCTATATATTGCCCAACATTCCAACCATTGACAAAAATTAGCATCCGATAATGGCTTTTTGAACGGAGTTTTTGGAGATCACCAATCGTCAATCCAAGCGTCATATCATTTTGTTTAGGCAGATCTAACTTGAAATGCGTTCGATACCATGTTGTGCCAGGCTTTGAAGATAAATGGCCAATATCACCGGAAGACCAATTGCTGGCTGAATAGCCCGGTAAATGCCAACCTTCACGCTCACCATATTGTCCACCGTTATTAAGGGGGCCGCGATCAATATCAACCAGATTTTCACCATTCAGATTCCCTTGAATACGCCATGCAATAGGTACCGCGTAAGCAGGCCCTGACGGATCGGCAAGGGATGCGGCAATGAGACCAGAAGGAGCTCTCTGGCTGTTATTATAGGCATTATCTTCTTGATGGCCATTTAATCGGATCATCACAGAGAAAACATGATCTCCTGCTTTTTGGGCCATATCGGGTAACTTAAAACGTATAGTGTCCCGGTTGGCAGGATGCGATAATCCGCTTTCCATCTCACCTTCACCCAAAAACTGACCATCCATCCACAATTGTAAAAAGCCACTTCCCCCTGCGCCATAATGTAACGTCAATTCCTGTGCCTGACTATCGCCTGTAAAATGGCCTCGATACCAAATATCTCCATCATGAAATCCATAAGAATCCGCATTAAGATTCGGTTGTCCATCAGGGGGTAATACCGTCGCAGTATCGGGAATATCCTCTGTTTTTTGCCAGCGGCTATCGTCGAAATCGGGTTTCGCTTCTGGAGTGCCTTCGGCTGCTTGCCAATCAAGGGTCATAAGGTCTGGCAAGGTAGCCGATTCTGGCTCTGGTAACGTATCTTTAGCAATCAAGCTGCCATTGATCATACTGCGACTAAAGCTGGTGCGATGGCCATTCCATTCTAAATACATAATAGTCGGCGGTGCCCACACTTCTAACGGTTCCTGATAGCCTGTATCACCGCGCAAAGATAAAGTCAGATCGGTTGTTGAGGCTTGACGAATAAGGGTAGGGCCGCGTGCTAATACATCCCCCGCTTCGGTAGACAATTTCCAAAAGCGTGCCGATTCATTTTCATCCCCGATCAAGAGAATAAGCGGCGTAGGTCCACCATTTTCAATTTTTATTCGTATAAGCCCTGTATGAATATAATTGAGGCGTAAGTCATGACGTGCGGGGTCGTAAAAATAATGGGCATTCCCTTCTATAACGGTCACACGTGGCTTGGTTTCATAGCGTAGCACCGTTTCCCCTGCTTCCCCTTGAAGACCATTAAATAACGCGACATCATGCTCACCCTGCGTTATCATCGTCTGAAATTGGGATGTTGAATAAACCAACCGATTCCTGCCGAGATTAAAACCGGCTATCAGATACTTACTATCATGCCCATTTAACTCTAACATTCCTTCTTCAGGCAAGGTGTAGGTACCGTCTGGCAGCGTAAGGGACAGCGTAAATTTGCTGTCATGCAGACTGTTGGCGGGCTTATGAGTAATAAACAGTAAATGTGAACCTGTATCTGGATTAACATTATGCAAAACGCGGATATGACTGGATGTCGGGACAATAATCGCACCGGGCGCCATTTTCGTAATATCTGGGAAGGCCGTTATAAACTGTCCCAAACGTTTCAAACCATTCGCCTTTGGGCGAAGATTACGCGCTTCATCAATCGGGGCGCTATAGTCAAAAGACGTAAAACGGCCAGATTTTCCAAGCCATCCCCAGTTAATGCCCCCATAGACCATTCTAAGGGTTTGATTGGTTAGACCATTACTTAAATTCGTCCCTAATATTAAAGCTTGATGGCGTTCATCATTACTTTTGACGAGACAGCTATAGCGATCATTACTGCCCCAATAATCGGCATCCCCATCTTGGATAGTGACAAGACTAGTGGCAGGTCGTCGTAAAAAATCAGCCGTATTGCTAGGGCTATAATAGCCTAAATCAGGGGGGGCGATCTCTCTTAAAGGTTGATTTTGAATATCACAAAGACGGGTCGTGTTTGTGGTAAAGCCATGTAAGTCAATCATATGGGCGCTGTCTTCACTTGATTGGGCTACGGAGAGCCAATCACCGACTGGGCCTGTTTCATTATGAAAAATAGGTAAGCTGATACCATCATGGCGCGCTTTGGCGTAAAGATGCGCCATATAGCGCTGTTTTACGGGGCTAGGATCTCCCAAACGGTCTTCAACTTGATAAAGAATAACATTACCTTTTTCCCCATCATATTGATGACGACTAATGATTGCGTTGACATGGGTTAACCATTCATCAACCGCCGTAAGATAAGTTGGGTCATCACTTCTGGCGTTTACTTTTTGACGGGTTAGCCAACCGGGGAAACCGCCTCGGGATAGATCAGCATCGGCATAAGGCCCAATTCGGATAACAACGTATAAGCCGGCTACTTTTGCCATACTAAGTAGGCGATCAATATCCCTTATCCCGTTGAAATCATAAACACCGGGGGCAGGCGAATGATAAGCCCAATCAAGTTGAATGGTTACCGTATTAAATCCGATAGCCTTCATTTTTTCAAAGACATCCTGCCATAAAGAAGGGCTGGGCAGGCGGAAAGGGTCAAATTCACCACTCCAAATAAGAAATCTTTGGCTATCAATCATAGCGGAGTAGCGGTCAAAGGTAATGCGAACCGTCTTTTCTGCGGGTAAACTAACGGTTATATCATTTCCCTTTACCGGACGAGATAAGCGCGTTTTACTTTCTGCGGTATCGGCGGGAACCGCATGTCCTACTACCGATGTCATCCATAAAGGCATCAGGAGTGCTAATAGCCGGTATTGTCTTCCTATGCCTTTCATAAGGGTAACTTTTATCCTGTTTTAGATGTTGTCTATAAACTCAAATTATGGGTAGGAAATATCAAACCGATGTCATCGGTCGCTTCTAAAATACAAACCATCTTATTTTACGATTTATCCCCTTGCCCATGCCCCTATGATTGTTGAAGGGAGGGTAAAGCATTAAATTATACAGCCCTAGTCAATAAAAGATGCATCCTGCAAACAGGGATATAAATTGTAAATAACGCATTGTTATAAGGTAATATATCTTTAAATTATCCTGTCTGCATCCTTATCAAGCCATGCATAACTATTCGGAGAGAATATAGATGAGCGCCACTTATAACCGACGTCAGATGCTGTTTACCTTGGGTATTGCTGCTGTTGCAGGGACAGGTTTTAAGGGAGATTCACTCTTCGCAGCTGCGCTGAATGATGGCTTAAGTTTTGGAAAGGCTCAAAATTTCTCGTGGGAAGGCCTAAAATCCTACGCGATAGATCTATCCCAGCATCCTTATACGCCTCCCAAGCCGACACCTCAGGTAATGGCGATTGATTATAACGCTATGAGTAAAATTAGCTGGCGGGATGATCGCACCTTATGGGCTAACGATCCGCTAAGAGCGACCCAATTTTTCCCCGTTAATCGTGCAGCCCCTATTCCTTTGAAAATTTACGTTGTAGAGAAAGGGCAATCACGAGAAATGCTTTTTTCTGATAGTTTATTTAATGCGCCTGCGGATAGCCCATTACATAAACTACCCCAAAATCAAGCTGGTTTCGGAGGCTTTCGTTTCATGAATCCCAATAGGGCCCATGATTGGTTAGCGTTTATGGGGGCCTCTTATTTCCGAAGTTCTGGAGATCAGGATCAATATGGCTTATCAGCGCGTGGTCTAGCTATTGATACAGGTTTTAATCATCCAGAAGAATTTCCTGTTTTTACCCGTTTTTGGTTAGAACGTAGCCCTAATAATGGCGACTTAACAGTCTATGCTTTATTAGAAGGCCCAAGTGTTTCTGGCGCTTATCGCATTGTCAACCGTCATCAGGGTGGCCATGTTGTTCAGGATATTGATTGCACCGTGCGCTTACGTAAAAATGTAGAACGGTTGGGCTTTGGTGTCATGACGAGTATGTTCTGGTATGGTGAAAACAATCACCGCACCGGAAAAGATTGGCGACCGGAAGTTCATGATTCCGATGGATTGGCTCTATGGACAGGGAAGGGCGAAAGACTATGGCGTCCTTTGGAAAATCATACTGTCACAAGAGTAAGTAGCTTTAGCGATGAAAATCCTAAGGGATGGGGATTAATACAACGAGATCGTGATTTTGATCACTATCAGGATGATAATTTCTTTTACGAAAAACGGCCTAACCTATGGCTTGAAACCCGTAACAACTGGGGTGCTGGCGCTATTAATCTGCTCGAAATGGCAACGACAGGTGAAACGGATGATAATATTGGCGCCATGTGGGTGCCAGCTGGCCCTGCTAAGGCTGGTGATCGCCATGACTTATCCTATCGTCTGACATGGCTTAATAGTGAACCTCTTCCCAAACCCTCCTCCTATGTTATCGCCACTCGCACAGGCATGGCGAGCGATGATTTCGTCGGACAAGATGAACGTTGGGCGAAGGCAGGTATAGAAAAAATCGTTGTCGATTTTGAAGGCTCAGCTCTAGAAAAATTACCCAATAACAGCGTAGACTTTGTCGTTACAGCCAGTCAGGGACAAATTATTTACAGTAGCGCTGCCGCTGTTGCAGGTTTCTCAAATCGTTGGCGTGCGACTGTAGAAATCAAGCCTGTTCCAAATGCTGTCACCGAATTACGTGGCTATCTAAAACAAGGCAACAATGCTGTCAGTGAGACCTGGCTCTATGCAATAGGTTAATGAAGTAGTCGACTAACCCAAAGGCTGTAATTCTTTGTTTTTCTGGTTCCGCTAAAGACCGAGAAATCCCTTGGATTTATAGTCAATTTGGGTGAAGTCGTTCTCGGGCATATATAGTTACCGAATTGCATGATAATCTAAAGCATAGTAAAGTGGTTTTAGTGAAAACTATGGTCTCATCAGCCAGGTTGATCTGATTTTTAAGACGCCGGTAAAAGTGATGCCATAATCCCTGTTTTTCTATTGCCTGCAAAAATTATAGAAATGACGGAGCTTATAGTCATTTTAAACTCTATAGCCGGTTTCTGGGGAAAGGCGAATAACGATGACTCCTACGAAGACATCTATAGAACAGCCGACTAAAATGGATGAAGTTTTTTTTTCTCTTCCTCCCCGAATACCGATAGCCATGCCTATCCAGTCATGGGATAAGGTTGGACCTATCACCCAAAAGCCTAAAACTTCTCCTCCTGGTATCGGTAACCGACGTGGGTTACTCTTTGGTATTACGATTATTGTTGCGATAGCCGCCGCTGCAGATGTCTGGCTTGCCGAAGCCGTGCAAGGCATCAGTTTCAGCGAAATTTTAATTTTTCTTTTATTCTCGCCCTTATTTGCATGGCTTTTCTTTGGTTTCATGGGAGCCTTAATAGGATTTATTCAGCTAGTTCGCGGGCGGGCTTCTGCTGATTATCAAATGCCCCCTGCTTCGGTAGCTCCGCGTGGAAAAACGGCTATATTGATGCCTATCTATAACGAAGACGTCGATATGGTTTATCTGCGGATTAAGGTAATTGCACAATCTATTGCAAAAACAGGGTTCGGTAAACATTTTGAATTTTTTATTCTCAGTGACTCTAATCCCGCTAATGGTTTAATTGAATTTGCAGCGTTAAAAAGACTAAAAGAAGAAGTCGATTTACCGGTATGGTATCGTCGGCGAGAAAAAAATATTGCTCGAAAACCTGGTAATATTGCTGACTGGATACATAATTTTGGCGGTGGTTACGACTACATGCTGATATTGGATGCTGACAGTCTTATGGCCGGTCAAACTATCACCCGTATGGCTGCCAGTTTGGATAGGGATAAAGGTTTAGCCTTATTGCAAACAGTTCCAATGCCAGTAAATGGCCAAACTTTTTTTGCCCGCTGGCAACAATTTTCAGCCCGTCTCTATGGGCCCTTGGCTAGCGCTGGTTTAATCTGGTGGTCAGGCTCTGAAGCCAGTTTTTGGGGACATAATGCTATCGTCCGCGTCAAAGCTTTTGCAGAAAGTTGTGGTCTACCTAAACTTTCAGGAAAAGAACCTTTTGGCGGTAATATTATGAGTCATGATGTTGTGGAAGCCACTTTGCTACGTCGCAAGGGGTGGACCGTCCACACTATTATGGCAGAAGGTAGCTATGAAGAATATCCTCCTACATTGATCGATGGCGCTATTCGAGATCGTCGTTGGTGTCAAGGTAACTTACAGCATACCCGTTTACTGGGTATAAAAGGCCTTCATTGGGTCAACCGCTTACAATTATTAATCGGTGTTACCTCTTATGCGACATCTACTGTATGGCTTTTCCTATTGATTGCCACCTTAATGCACCATTTTGGCGGCGCCGGTGCCAATCTTAGTTTATCCCCTTCTCCTTGGTTATTGATTTTAACCGTTATTTGTCTGTTCGGTGCCAAAATTCTGGCTGTTATTTGGGCTGTTATGGATCGGCGGCGCTCCAAAGCATTGGGGGGCGTAAGTGGTATTCTTGCCAGTGTTGTTATTGAAATACCGCTTTCCGCTTTTATTGCTCCTATGCTTATGGTGACTCAGACCATAACCTTTATCGATATTATACGTGGTCGCCCTAGCGGCTGGAACACGCAAAGACGAGAGGTGGATGGTATCGACTTTTCAGAAGCCTTTAATCACTATCGCCCCCATATGATTGTAGGCGTTATATTCGCTTTGCTTGCTTTAATAGGTGGGGGTTCATTAACATGGCTTTTAATGGTCGCTATTGGACTAATTTTAGCCCCTGCCATTGCCTATATAACTTCATGCCCAGCTATGGGACGTGCGTTAGCTGGCACAGGGATTTTTATTACGCCTGAAGAACATCGTCAGGACGGGACATTAGAAGCCTCTACGGCAAGTGGTATTGTCCATATAGCTTTAAAAGAAGCGGCCACTATGCCTCTTCATGCGTATTCTAATGTTCCGAAAAAGTCTCAATTATCTACAGCGGCCGCTATGGTCACTAGTAGTAGGACGAAAGTCGTTCCGATTACGGGACAAAATTAATTTTCTAGTGTTATTTGCTAGGAAATTTTCAGAATATATCATTTTAGGGTAGCCGCCAGAGGAAGGCTTTGCTAAAGACCTCTTCTCTGGCACCCGTAGCTCAGCTGGATAGAGCGCTGCCCTCCGAAGGCAGAGGCCACAGGTTCGAATCCTGTCGGGTGCACCAAGATATTTCCTCAGTATATCTTAATCATTTTTCATAGAAAATAATTATTCTTAATGTTCTTGCATAATGGCAAGTGACAAAAAATTATTTTTAATACGCCGTATTATTTAATGAGTATTTATTCATTTTATTATCAGTGAATTATCTCACTCTCAATAACTGTATTATAATTAGAATGCCTATTCTAATTATAAATAACGTTACCTTAAAGAGACGATAGTTTGATTTTAATACATTATATCTATTATCAAACTATCGTCTTCAATCTAAAAATCAAGCAGCGTGTTCGCGTGTACCTGCGACGATTAACCAGCCGATAGCATAAACAATCATTAAGACGAGTCCAACACCTGCAATTGTCAGTAGGGGTTTGGGATAGGTAGACTTAACCGGCATATTAGGTTCAACAACGTGCACAATAAATAATTTTTGTCGCATTGCTGTTTCATTTGCTCTTACAAGAGAGGCTGCTGCAGACTCATAGCGTTTTGCAGCAAATTCTTGTCTTATCCGTAATTCTTCATAAGATCCAAGACCACCAACAATCGCCTTTTGGCCACTAGTCATAATATTTCTTTGTTTATTAACGACAGCCTCTAAGGCCTCTACTTGTCGAGCTTGTGCTATATATTGAGGACTATCGGGGGAAATAGTTTGCTTCATTGAATCTAATTGTGCTCGAGCCTGCGACAATTGCGCGGTCAATTGAGAGACTAATTTGATTTGAGTTTCCCCAGTTACCTTTGGATCCAAATCCTGATCCCCCCGCCTAAAATGCGTTATGGCAACTTGAATTTCAGTAATTTTGTCTTCGGCTTGTTGTAGTTGATTTTTGGCTACCCCTACAGCACTATCATAACGCCGTTTGTTCATCTCATTGACCCGATCCTCTCCTAGTTTTAGCAGCATTTGAGCTAGTAAATAGGCATCCTCTGGGCGAAACATCCTGACTTTTATATTTGTAATACCGGTTTCAGTCTCGTATTTGATCCGAACATGACGGAGATAATATTTCAGCAAAGTTTCTGGTGTCGGATTAGAAAACCATAAACGCGCAATAATATCAGCTTCTGGCCTGCGGAACATAGAAACTAGGTCAACCTGAGATTTTATTTTTGCAACCACATCATGGGATTGAAGATAATCATTAACACTGACACCTTCGGACTGACTTCCGCCCGAGCTGCCTAATGCACCCATCATCTGGCTTAAACCAGTCCCAGGCATTGCATTTTGTCCATCAGAACGGACAACGAAGTGTGTTTCGGATTCATATTGTTTTGAGGCTAATAATAAATAATAGGCGGAAAGACATAAAATAGGGATAACAACAACTATTATAAAATTTCTATTGTTGTTCCATATTTTTTTGGCTTTTTCCTTTAAGAAAAGGACATTTTTTAATAACTTATTATTGTATTCTTCGCCTGTCGTTTCCACATTTTTTTCCAAATCAGTTAACAATAAAATATTGTTATTTTTTAAGTATCAGTTTTATAAGTCTTGAACCAACTGTAGAACAGCAGAAATATGTGTTTTCCATGAAGGAGGTTGCCACTCTTTCATAGCTATTTTCTGTGCTTTTACGCGCTTTGATTCAGCCTGACTATAATCCAAAATAGTATCTAACCACCCTACACCATCTAAGGGATCAAGAAATTCTGCAACCTCACCGCCGACCTCTCGATGGGCAGGAATGTCACTACAGATAACCGGAAGATTTAAATTTATAGCCTCCGCAATGGGTAATCCATAGCCTTCCGCAAAAGAAGGCATCAACAAGGCTCGTGCTTGTTTTAACCATAGTTGTATTTGACGATCATCAAGATTGCTAAATTCATAGACACGCTTTTTGATAGCAGGACATCGCTCGAGCATATCAACAATATTCTCGTTTTCCCAACCTCGACGGCCAATTAAAATAAGATAAGGTGCTTTATCTCCATAATTTTGGACTAATTTTCTCCAAATATTGAGAAGTAAAAGGTGATTTTTTCTAGGTTCAATTGTACCCAAACAAATGAATATGGGATGGTCTTTAGAAATATTGTCAATGTCAAATAGATTTTTGAGAGTCTGACCATTTTTTTCTGAAAAAGTTTTATGAATCGGATCAATACCTAGATGCGCTGTTATAATAGGTATCGAACGCCCAAAATTTTTCGAAAATGTCTGAAACTCTTTTTGGGTATCATAAGAATTGGCAATAATACCGTCTGCTAATTCGGCAACGGTACGCAAACGTTTTATATGAAGTTCTGCACCGTCTGGCCTTGCATATTCGGGGAATTCTATGGGGATCAGATCATGAAGCAAACACACAAACTTAGCGTGTTCTTTCTTTAAAATAGAGGCAGTTAGTTTTTTATGGGTTAAATGATGGGGGGAGGATTGCAAAAAAATCCGTGTTACATGACTAGGCTTGGGGGGAACAGAACGAGGCCACATACGCCGATAAATATTACTTATATATACTAACCGTTCAATTTTTTTGCTTGGAATTGTAATCTTACCATTCCAAAGGGCTTCGGTATGCGTTAAAAAAGATAAAGCTGTTTCTCGTGGGATGCGACCATAAGCGCCAAAAATATTGACTACAGCAAAGTGTAAGTGATCTGGAATAGTTTGCATTAATTCGCGGGCGTAGGCCATTTCTACGCGATCAACGCCTGTCGGCGTAGAATGAAGTATACGCGATAAAAGACGTGACAGATCAAGAATGATCTCCCGATCTGGTAGCATTATATAAATCCTTAGTTGAAAAAATAACTTAAGCATTATTGATTTTGTTTTTCTTGGTGAAATTCAATTGCTTCATCAATATTATCAAATAAATAAAGTTGTTTTTGATACATAACAGCCCCTAAGTCACAATATTCTCTCAACGTATTGAAGTCATGCGAAATCATAACAAGGGTACCTTTTTGACGACGTTGGGCTAAGGCTTCTTGGCATCGAGCTCTAAATCGCTCATCGCCAGCTCCTGTAACTTCATCGACCAGATAACAGTCGAAATGTACTGCCAAGGATACACCGAAAGCTAACCTTGCAATCATGCCCGCTGAATAAGTTTTAATAGGCTGTCTGAAGAAACGTCCTAATTGAGCAAAATCTTCTACATAAGCCAAAAGTTCAGCTTCGGGTTTCCCATAAACACGCGCAATGAAGCGACAATTATCAGCGCCTGTCAGACTGCTTTGAAACGCGCTAGTATATCCGATAGGCCAAGATGTAGACATTTTTCTTGTAATTGTGCCCGAAGTTGGTTTTTCTACACCGGCGATTAGACGTGTAAGGGTTGACTTTCCCGCCCCATTCGCTCCACAAATACCCAGGCTTTGCCCTCGCCTTAATGTAAAGTTAAGGTCTTTGAAGACAATATTTTCAAAGTTTTTATTTTTATAAATTTTTGTAACATTATTAAATCTAATCATTTTCTTTACCATTTTAGCTTAAAAAGCTAGATTCTGCATATTTGTTTTGGATAGATGTTTAATTAGTATAAAGTGAGCGCTTCATTTATAGAAACCTAATTACAAAAAAATTTATAAAAAATCTTATCTCATAAAAAGAGGCAGAATGGACATTCCGTTTAAGGTTGCTCACAAAAATGGTGAGGGGTGCTTTATTTTTTTTCTGAGATATAGCAAGAGCCCTAAGTGATGACGACTTCTTGCTCCTCCTTTACTCGGTTTTTATCGAGATATGCCGCATACCTGTCTAGATCAGGATTAATTTTATTGCCACTAGTGCTCGCTGGTTGTAATTCTTTACCATCAAGCGGCCCGACAGCACATCAATTGTTGAAAGGAGTGAAGCCCGGTAAAAATCATCTTAACATTGAACTTGTGGATCTTAATTTACCTTCTAACGGCATGACCGCTGTATTAACGGCAGATAAAAACAGTGAAATTTTAGATGATAATATTTCCCTTTCATCCGCAGCAGAAAGATATACTAAAGAAAATTCTAATGTTGACAGCCGAAATCTAAAATTAAGAGATCTGACAGAAGAGGGACGAGTTGATCTTGTCGGGCCTGGTGATGTGCTACGAATTAGTATTTATGAAGCCGGAACGCGTCTTTTTATAGGTAACAGTAATCGCTATGGATATACGGGTATTGACCCTTCCGCATCAGGCGAACATTTTGATATAGTGGCTGTCGATGCCATGGGTACTATAAAATTACCTTACGGCGGACGGCTCCATGTTGCTGGATTACGTACCATCCAGATTCAACATTTAATTGAGCAGGCTTTTTCGACACAATCCCAAAAACCTCAGGCGATGGTCGCTGTTCTCGAGAATGTAGCGAACACTGTTTATGTCGGAGGTGATGATGCCACAAAATCAGGGCGTATGCCTCTAACGCTTTATCGGGAAAGAGTGCTAGATGCAGTCTCCTTCGTGGGAGGGCCTCGACAACCTGTACTTTTGGCGGATACGGTCATTATCTTTTCTCGAGGTAATAAGACAATTAAGCAGCGTTTGGATCATATAACGCCTGAAAGCCCTGATAACTTGGTTTTACTTCCCGGAGATCGTATTGAATTGGTGAGGCGGCCTCGGACTTTTTCTGTTTTTGGAGCCGGTAGCAAAGTTGACCAAATGGGATTTAATAATCCAGAAGTCTCACTAGCAGAAGCCCTAGCAAGGGGAGGCGGTCCTAATGATAATATCTCTGATCCGAGGGCTGTATTCTTGATGCGTTTTGTCCCAGATCCTAATGCACCTAATAAAGAAAGACCCGTTATCTATAAGCTTAATATGCTAGATCCTTCTAGTTATTTTTTAGCACAACGCTTTACTTTACGCGATAAAGATGTGCTTTATATAGCGAGTGCTAAACTGACGCGGGCTATAAAATTTGCTAATATTGTTAATCAAATATTTGCGCCTCTTCTTATAGCGCGCGCTGCCGCCTATTAAGATTTTTTGTCCTTTGGCCCCGATCTTGCTTTTATGTTGAGATCGGGGCTTTTATAAAAAAACAAAATATTATTATGTCTTAGAAAGATATTTTTCTTGCGTCTGTTTTGATAATCCGAAATGCTATGCTTTATTACAATTATAAAACCTAAAACTAAAATTTTATAATTGTTTTCTGTTTTCTATTGGCCTTTAGAAAAGGCTTTTGCCAACGGGGGGAGGCACATTACATGGATAATCAGGGAAAAAAACGTGGCAAATGGGATTGCAATAGACGACGCGCATTAGGTGTAGGTGCTAGTTTAGTTATAGCCGGCACTATCAAAAGCATAATGCCGAATGTAACAAAAGCGGCGCTACCAACCACTTCGCCTTTAGCGAATCTGTTAGACAATTTTTCTCAAGAAATTCTTAACCTATCTCCAGAAACAGCTACTAGTTTGGGGATGGATAAAGGCAAAAATGCCGCTCTGGAATTCAAACTTTCTGATGCTTCGGATAAAGGCCTCACCGCTTGGGCTAATCAAATTCGTTCAATGCGGAACCGATTAAATGAGGTTAAACCCTATATTTCTAAAGATCAAGATCAGCTTCATTATGATACGGTTTCCTATGCTGTCGATCGGGGCATTGATGGATTACAGTTTTCTTATGGTGGCGGTGCCGCCTCTGGATTTTCAGGAGGAACAGAAACATACAGTATCAGCCAACAAAATGGCGTTACGACCTTTATGGCAGATTTTTTAAATTCTCAGCATCGTATTGAAAACCAAACAGATATAGAGGCCTATTTCTCACGACTGCAAGCTTTTGGCTCTCAGATAGTCCAAGAAACTGAACAGCTTAAAAAAGAAGCCGCCCTTGGTATTATTCCTCCTCGCTTTATTGCGGATAAAGCTTTAGCCCAGATGCAAGCCTTTCGGGCGATAAAAGCCTCTGAGCAAAGTTTTGTTCAAAGCTTGGATAGTCGGGCTAAAAAAGCGAATATCCAAGACCGTCATTTTTCAGTTAAAGCGGCTAAAATTGTTGAAGATTGCCTGTATCCGGCTTTGGATAAAGAGATTTCAGCCTTTTCTAACATTATTCCCAAAGCCGATATTAATCCATCAGTAGCGCGTCTACCAAATGGCGAAGCCTATTATAATTGGGCTTTACGGTTAGGCACTACGCTTACAACACCGGCCACTGAAATTCATAAAATTGGGCTTGAACAAAATGCTCTTTTAAAGGCAGAAATGGATGGGCTTCTTAAAGGACAAGGCTTTACACAAGGTCCTGTGGGTCAGCGATTGCAGGTATTAAGCAAAGACGAGCGTTTCCTCTATCCTGATAATGACACTGGACGGGCAGAAATATTAGCCTATCTGAAAGACCGCCTTGCCGCTATTAGGCCTCTTTTATCCCAAATATCTCATTTGCCCATGAAGGCACCCATTACGATAAAAAGAGTGCCTCCAGATGTCGAGAAGGGGGCACCTCTTGGCTATATGAATTTTCCGGCCCTGGATGGTAGCCGTCCTGCTGTTTATTATATTAATTTAGCCTCTACAAAACTATGGCCGCGTTATTCTTTAACAACGCTAACCGCGCATGAAGGTATCCCCGGTCATAGCTGGCAGGGGGCTTATTTAGCAGAATATAACAAAAATGTTCCGCTCATTTCATCGATGATGGGCTTTAATGCTTTTGTTGAAGGCTGGGCCCTCTATGCCGAAAAGTTAGTAGACGAATTAGGCCTTTATACCCATGATCCTATCAGCAAGATTGGCTATTTATTAGATCAACAATTTAGAGCCTGTCGTTTAGTTGTTGATACAGGATTGCATGCCATGGGCTGGTCGCGAGCACAAGCTATCCGCTATCTGATAGAAGAATGTGGCTATGTGGAAGAAGCCGCGACAAGCGAAGTTGATCGCTATTGCGTTAGCCCAGGCCAAGCTTGTGGCTATAAGATGGGACAGCTTGAAATTTTAAGATTAAGGCAGCATGCCAAAGAGGCGTTAGGGCAAGCTTTTGATCTAGGATCGTTTGATGATGCTGTTGTTAAAACGGGTGGCGTTCCGTTACCTGTTTTAAGGAACGTTATTGACCGCTACATTGACAGCGTAAAAATTTGATTTTTTAAAAAAAGCCACCGGACAGTTCTTCCGGTGGCTTTGGCATTATATTAATAATTTTTAAACGCGTTCGACCCAACCATAAGGGTCTGCAACTCGACCGCGTTGAATATCAATAAGAGATTCCCGTAATTCATTAGCGACCGGATTATTGGCGCCGTCTTTCCCAATTTCAAAATCACCGTGGGTATCACAGACCTTACTGATTGAAGTAATTACAGCGGCTGTGCCACAGGCAAAAGCTTCAGCTAGTTTGCCAGAACGGGCATCTTCACGCCATTGATCAAGGCTATAAGGCTGTTCTAAAACGGTATAACCTTTATCCCGCGCTAATTCGATAATCGACTTGCGGGTAATTCCATGCAGAATTGTGCCCTTTAACGGAGGGGTAATAAGCGTCTTGTCATTCATCACGAAAAAGACATTCATACCCCCTAATTCTTCGATCCAACGACGTTCCAGTGCATCCAAAAATACAACCTGAGCGCAACCATGTTCATACCCCTCTGCTTGAGCAGTCAGGCTAGCCGCGTAATTGCCACCACATTTGGCGGTACCCGTACCACCGGGAACAGCGCGAACATGGTTTTCTGAAACCCAGATCGGAACCCCCTTGCTAACGTCCTTAAAGTAAGATCCAACTGAACAGGCAATTACAACAAAAAGATACTCTTTAGCCGGTTTTACCCCCAAAAAAGGCTGACTTGCGATTTGGAAAGGACGGATATAAAGACTACCCCCCTCGGCATCTGGGACCCAGTCACGATCAATTTCGACTAATTTATGGACAGCTTCCAGAAAAAGTTCTTCTGGAACGGGCTTCATGGCCATGACATCCGCTGAATGCCGAAAACGACGGGCATTTTCTTCAGGACGAAATAACAGAATTTCATCATCCTTACCGCGATAAGCCTTCATGCCTTCAAAAATTTCCTGAGCATAATGAAGAACAGACGCCGCAGGATCTAAAGGTAAAGGCTGACGTGCCATCAACCGCCCATCATGCCACCCTTTCTCTTCTGAATAGCGTACCACAACCATATGATCAGAAAAAGTGGTACCAAAACCAGGATTTTCCATCATCGCTTTACGCTTGTCAGCGGGGGTAGGGTTAGATGTGGCTTCTATCATAATCATTGAAGATATTTTTGTCTTAGACATAATTCTGCCCATCTTATTTAACGTAAAAGTTATCTATAAATTGAATACTATCCCCCTCATGAAGGGGCCGTTGAATCGGATAAAGCCCGCGCGGCCTGAATAGTATTATTGAGAAGGCAAGCGATTGTCATGGGGCCAACCCCACCCGGTACAGGGGTAATGGCCGAAGCGACTTTAGCCGCTTCTTCAAAATCGACATCTCCGACGATTTTTGTCTTTCCGGCGGCCTTTGCCTCAGGATCTTGGGCAGGAATACGATTAATACCTACATCAATGATAACCGCCCCAGGTTTAATCCATGTTCCCTTGACAAAATGAGGAATACCAACAGCGGCAACAACAATATCGGCTTGTCGGCATAAAGCCTCTAGATTGCTCGTATATCGATGCGCAATCGTGACGGTGCAATCAGCCGCAAGTAAAAGTTGAGCCATCGGGCGACCTACAATGGTCGAACGACCAATAACTAGGGCACTCTTTCCTTGAAGATTTCCCAAAGTATCCTTCAACAACATCATGCAACCGGCTGGCGTACAAGGTACCAAGGCCGGTTTGCCAATAGCCAGTAATCCTGCATTTATAATATGAAAACCATCGACATCTTTAGCCGGATCAATAGCGGCTAAAATTGTTGGAGTATCAATATGTTTTGGAAGAGGTAACTGAACCAGTATGCCATGAATGACAGGATCACGATTAAGGGTATCAATTAAGTCCAACAAAGCTTGCTGGCTAATATCGGCTTTCACATGATGACTAACGGAATGCATGCCGACCGCTTTAGTCATTTCTTCTTTTTTACGGACATAAATTTGACTAGCCGGATTTTCGCCCACTAAAACTACAGCAAGACCTGGAACTATTCCCTGTTCTTTTTTCAGAGATTTGACATCTTCGGCAATTTTATTACGTAAATTTGATGAAAAAGTTTTACCATCAATAATTATTGCCTCAGTCATGAACAATCCTTATAAAGAATCCATTAAAGAATCAGCCTTCTTTTTTAGGCTGGATTGTGCCCTATATAGGGGGATGGTTCTATTTTGAAAGAAAACAAGTCTTAAAAATCTTTATCAAATAGAAAACAAATTAAAAAATAGTCCCAATAGGTAGGGTTTCTTTGGACATAAAAGGAATCTTTAAATTTTATAATTTTATTTCTTTTTTTGACTGATAATTTGCTTAAAAAACAAATTTTCAGGCCTTATAAAATACGGCTTGTATCATATAAATATCTATCCATACTCTAGCTATAATCAGCTTTAGGGAATGTCTATGATGCAGTCCGTAACTTCAAATACGAAACAACTGCGGTCAGTACAGTTGCTAATAGAAGGCATGGATTGCACGGCTTGCTCAAGTCGTATTGAAAAATTACTCAATAGAATGCCAGGCGTGAAGGCTGCCGTCAATTTTGCAACAGAAAAAGCGCATATTTTAATCGATCCCGATAAAGTAAGCCCATCAGATCTTATCGCAACCATAGAAAAAGCCGGTTACGGCGCTTCGGAAGCCCAAAAGATTGATAACGAAAAACGGGCTGTAATAGAAAAAAAACAGCAAAAATTAGACCTTTATCGCTTCCTTGTCGCCTTTATCTGTAGCTTACCTTTTCTATGGCAAATGATTGTAATGCTATGGCCTACCCATCATGGAAATATGACCGCTATGGAAATGCCGCGTTTCTCGCAGTGGGTATTAGCGACAATTGTAGAATTCGGGGCCGGTGCGCCTTTTTTTGTCGCCGCATGGAAATCGTTGCGAAGCGGCGCGGCGAATATGGATGTCCTGATAACGCTCGGCACAGGTATTGCCTATTTATATAGTACCATTGTCACTTTTTTAGGTCTTAGCGCTCTTCATGTTTATTTTGAAGCAAGTGCTATGATTATTACCCTTATCCTTTTAGGGCGCTTACTAGAAAGCCATGCAAAAAGCCGAGCGGGTTCTGCTATGCGGTCTTTATTGTCCTTACAACCTAAGAAAGGGCATATTGAAGAAGAAGGTAAAATAGTAGATGTTGATATTGACCAGATAAAGACCGGTAATATTGTTCTTATCCGTGCAGGAGAACGCGTGCCGGTTGATGGTATAATAATTTCTGGTGAATCCGATGTCGACGAAGCGATGCTAACGGGTGAAGCCATGCCTGTTAGCAAAAAAGCAGGCGATAAAATTTTTGCAGCGACAATTAATAAAGGTAGTCCGCTTCGAATAGAAGCCATTGCTGTTGGGAATGATACCGCATTAGGGGGTATTATCAGAATGGTAGAAGAGGCGCAGGGGTCAAAAGCGCCAATTCAAAAGTTAGCCGATAAAATCGCCAGCATTTTTGTCCCTATTGTCATGGGTATTGCTGTTTTAACTTTCATTCTAAGCTGGTGGATTACAGGCATTTTTTCTTATGCGCTAGTATCCGCCGTAGCAACATTAGTGATAGCCTGTCCTTGTTCTTTAGGTCTTGCGGTTCCAACAGCTATTATGGTCGGAACGGGGGCCGGTGCCAAATCCGGCATTCTTATTCGGAATGCAGAATCTTTAGAACGTGCCCAGAATATAAATTGTCTTATTGTTGATAAGACAGGCACTGTAACAGAAGGGAAACCCGCGGTTTCTACTGTTTTACTCGCCTCGTCTATAGATCAGACTTATCTATTAAATGTAGCCCTTTCCTTATCCCTTCATTCCTCTCATCCCTTATCCCAAGCGATTACACATTTTTGCCATGGACAATCGGCTGAGGCTTTTCAGGTTTCCCAGATAACAGAAAAAGCAGGCCTTGGACTGACAGCTATCAAACCGGATCATTCTATTTTTAAAATGGGTTCCCTTCGATTCTTACATGAATCTGGCGTTGATGTAGAAAACGATATGCAGCAATCCTCTTTTAATAAGGCGCATATCGAAAATGTAGAAAGGGAAGGGGCGACATTTGTTCATTTTGCAGAAGGTTCACACTATCTGGGCAGTCTAGCGCTTACGGATCCTATTCGTTCATCTTCTAAAGAAGCCGTTAAGGCATTTCATCACCTTGGTATTAAGGTAATCATGATGACAGGAGATAACGCTAATACGGCGGCGGCGATTGCAGAGAAATCTGACATCAAAACGTTTAAGGCTAATCTTTTGCCACAAGGAAAGGCGGATGAAATCCAAACTCTTCGCAAACAGGGCTATTACGTAGCCATGGTAGGAGACGGCATTAATGATGCACCTGCCTTAGCCATAGCCGATGTTAGTTTTGCGATTGGAGCCGGTTCAGATATCGCCATGGAAGCCGCTGATATTGTATTGGTTAAATCTGATTTAAGAGATGTTGTCTCTGCTATTACCTTATCCCGTGCTACAATGAGAAAGATGCGACAAAATTTATTTTTTGCCTTTATCTATAACATACTAGGTATTCCACTCGCGGCATTTGGTTTTCTTAACCCGGTCATAGCGGGTGCAGCGATGGCTATGAGTTCGGTTTCAGTGATTAGTAATTCTTTATTATTAAGCCGTTGGAAACCTTTTTAAATTTTTTAGGAGAAAATTTATGACTCGGTTAATTATACAAGTTGATGGCATGCATTGCGAACATTGTGTCAAGGCTATTGAAAATGGACTGGGTCAGCTTGACGGTATTACTGAGGTAAAGGTTTCTCTCAAAAATAAAGCGGTTACTGTCGATTATAGCGCTGAAAAGATTACAGAAGAGGCTATTCGAAAAGAAATAGAAGATCTAGGATATGAGGTTCAAGGGTAGAAAGATCAAAATGTAAAAATAAAGCCGTAGGATTATAGAACCTAACTCATAGCTTAAAATATTTTTTAAATCTTCCAACCTACCTGCTTTTACAGGTAGGTTGGAAACTCTCTCCTTAATACTTACAACAAGCCTATACGCTTTAATTGAAAAGTAAATTTATATAATTTACTTTTTTGTTTTTGTATTAATTTTTTAATTTTTCCAAATATTTTGAATTTAAATTATAAAATTTAATTGTTTTTTGCGAATGGATTTCTGAAATTTCCTATAAAATTCATAAGAAATTATATCATAGGGTTTAATATTTTTTATTGAAACCGAATCACTATTTTTGCTTGTATAAATTCGATAAGCACGAAGTACGCTTTTAAAATTGGGATATTTGTCGATTCTAAAATAAATCACTAATAATAAAAAATTATATTGTTTTTTATGATAATATAAATAAAAATAATTTGAATTTTAATTTCAAATTAATGGTGTAAATGATGAAATGTAAATATATTATTGCCTTTCTTCTTATAAATTCGCCACTTTTGGCGCAAAAACCCCATTTAAACTCATCAAAATCTATAAATAATTTGAAATTAAATGAGAATATCTATCAATACAATTGTCCGAAGAATAAAAATATACTTATTCATTATGTTACTACTGGCTCAGAACATAGTAATAAACCCGTCTTTGTCGTACTAGATCTTAATCATAAAAGTTATGGTTTGTCGGAATCCGTTTCAGCAAGTGGCTCGCGTTATATTGGGCATTATGGAACAGACTTATCGCATGGCCTGATTTGGTGGGAAAAAGGTGATAATGGTACACTTTATTCCTTTCAGGGGGATAATGTCGACAAAAGTCAAATTCTGCTAAAGGATTGTCACATTAACTTAGCAAAGCAATAGAATTGAAATTTCTTTAGAGAAAAACGATGCTAGGAGGAGACCCGATTTCTGCCTTGTTCTTTCGCGGAATAAAGACGTTTATCAGCCCTTTCTAATAAGGAATCGGGTGTATCATCAACCTTTATCATGGCGAGGCCGATACTGACTGTTACAGGAATCTTTTTATCCTGATAGATCACGGGCTTATCAGAGATAATTTTCCCAATACGGGTCGCTACAACTTCTGCTGTTTTTATCTCGGTATTAGGCAGTATGACGACAAATTCTTCCCCACCATAGCGGGCTGCGACATCTCGATCGCGAATATTATCACTAATTTTAGAAGCAATATACTGAATAACTATATCACCCGCCAGATGGCCATCTCGATCATTAATAACTTTAAAGTGATCAATGTCTAAGATGAAAACAGAAAATTTTTTATGATCCTGTGCAAAATTAGCGCAGAACTCATTGAATATCGAAGTGAAAGCTCTTCGATTAAGTAATCCCGTTAATTCATCTGTATTTGCCAATGCCTTTAATCTTTTATTTGTTATTTGTAGTTCGAATGTCCTTTTTTCAATAATTTTACGAAGTGTTTTCGTCTGACTAGTAATAATAAAGTATATGCCGCAGATCGATAGGATTACAAAAATAATTCTGATAGGCCAAAGCTCATACCAACTATGTGCCACAATAAAAGGATATTTTGCTTCAAAAACGGGCTTGTTAAGGCCTGGGACAACAGCCTTAATTTCAAAAACAAAATTACCTCCCGGTAAGTGAGAATATATAACGAAAGGGGGTGTGTCAGGGGGCAAATCTAACCATTGGGTATCCTGACCGACAAGTCGATAGCTATAATGTATTTGATGCGAAGAAGCATAATCGAGAAGCGCAAAGCGTAATCTTAAACTACGGATATGAGAAGGAAGATACGTAGCTTGCCCACTTTCTGGTAATTTTCCGTAAACGATTTTTTTCTCGTTAATTTCTATATCCGTTAAAGCTAAATCTGTCGGGAAGGCGGGGATGTCATCGGGGTTAAAGGTCTTATCAATAACTGTCAGACCATTAGAGCCTCCAAACAGCATTTCACCCTCTGGGCCTACTGCAATACTATGGGGATAATAGGTGACTTTTTCAGAATTATCGCGTTGACTTAATAGATGAATTTTTTTTGAGCTTTTATCAAAAACAGCAATTTTTTCATTACCCGCCATCCAAAGGCGATTCCTAGTATCGTTTTCTAAACTCTGAATAGTTTCGTATATCAGGCTGCTTTTATCTAAAGATATTGCTAAAAAAGGCAAAAAAGCCTTTATTCTTTCTTCAGAGTTATAAATCAAGCCACCTCGTATCCCTGCCCAGATAATTTTATGGTCAATCGCAAGGGAAGCAATATAATCATTAGGTAAGGTGTTTTCATTTCTTTCATCATGAAAAATATTATCAAAATGATGACTATCAGGATAATAAAAGCTAAAGCCTTTAGCGGTAGCTATCGCTAAAACACCTTTATTATTAAAGGCTAAGTCTAAAATCCTATTATTCGAGAGACTATCTTTATTGTCATTGTCATGGGTAAAATGATTTAATTCTTTTGAAATAACATTATAGACAAATAGTCCTTCTGATGTCCCTATATAAATTTCATCATTTTTTTGTATAAGAATATTGATAACTAAATTTTTTGGTAAATCTTCTATAAAATAAGGGGTTATATTTAACTTATCAGGATCAATGACATTTAATCCCTTAGAACCGACTAATATAGACCCGTCATTCATTTCTATCAGGCTGTGAATACTTTCACCTGATGGTGGACCCTTTAATTTTAGATGTCTAACAAGATCATGTTTTTTATCCAACCAATCAATTTGACCATTGCTTAATCCCAGCCATATCTGACCTTTTTTGGTTACGAGAATTGAATAAACATTTCGAGAGGCCAACGCTTTTAAGTTATCGTTATTTCGGTCATCGAAATTAAAAACGTGATCTTCTGCCGCATTATAAAAGGCGACATTCCCGTCCGTTGCTATCCAAATATTACCAGATTTTTCGCGATAGAAAGAACAGATAGAATCGCTATTCGCTATTTCAGGATTTTCAGTATCTCGATGAATAGAACGGACTTTTTCTGTGGCCTCATTAAAGGCAACAATTCCAGAACCTTCCGTTCCTATCCAAAGTTCATTTTTATTGGTTTCTATAAAATCTCTTATGGAATGATAGCGAATGAAAGAGCTATCTGCGCTTAATTCAGGCCGTTGTTGCAACGTCCCATTGGCGGCTTGATAAAAAACACCTTGCGTTTCTGTCCCTATCCACAGGCGACCTCTATGATCGCGATAAAGGGCACTAATACCTAATTTAGCAATTTTTCTAGAGGATATATTAGAAAAATGAACAGGATGAAATTGCTGTTCACTCGCTAGACGCCGCAATATAGCGGTATTAGTCGCAATAAAAACTGTACCATCGTCATCCTGCCATATACTCTTAGTTTGGCTGGTACAGGTGCCATGCGCTTGGCAGAAGACAAATATTTGATGCGTTGATTTAAGATCGCTGTCAATATGGGAAAGGCCAATGTCCGAACCAACCCAGTAACCGCCGTTTTTATCCGCTATAATCCGGTAAATACGATTCCCTAAATTATGATACCCATCAGTAGGATAAGAATAGAATTTATTATCCTTGGGATCAAAACGAATAACACCTGCGACATCTGTGCCGAGTAACAAACCCCCATCATATGTAGGAGCCAGCGTATGGATAACATTATCAGGTAAACTAAATTTTTCAGTAGGAGAATATCTGAAAACATCTGCATGTTGCCCATCATAACGGACGAGGCCACTGCCTTTTGTTGCGATCCAGATTAAACCTCGCTTATCTTTCGTTATAGCGGCAATATTATTATAAAGACTATGATTTTCACTAGAGACATCAACTGTCTGAATATAGGTCGGTCGCCAGCTACTCCATGAATTCTCAGCCTTAAGCGGCACATCTTCCAAAAAAAATAGAAGAGCGCTTATACAAAGAAGGACAAGAACGTCCTTTCGCATAAAGACTATAGTATCAAACACGTAAAATCTTTTTATATGAAGTGATAATATAAAAATGTTTCTTTAGTAAAAATTAATTTAAAAATACATTATATTTTCTCTTTCTGATAAGATAAAAATATTAATAACTGTTATAAATAAAAATAGGCACACGCTTTATAAGGGTGTGCCTATTTGTATAAAATCAATAAGTAAGGTTCTAGGGTAATTTTTTTCTCAAACGATCTCCTAAATCCGCATCACAACGCGCAAACAGTTCAATTTGTCTGTCACGGATAATTTTGGGAACCGTGGGCGCGCCTATAGAAGCCGCTAGATTAGAAACAAGACGGTCTTTTTCGTCTTCCTTCATTATCCGGTAAAGCTTACCAGGCTGTTCAAAATTTTCATTACCCGGGTCTTCATAACGATCATAATGAGCACCTGGGCCGTCTATGTCTATAATAGGCTCTTTATAAGCAGGGTTTTCGATAGGCGCTGCCGGATCAGAATTAGGCTCATAATTGGCCGATTTACCACCGTTACCGTTGACCCGCATAAAACCATCACGGTAATAGCTATTAACCTGACATCTAGGTTGATTAACCGGTATCTGATTAAAATTAATGCCCAAACGATAACGCTGCGTATCAGCATAGGCAAATAAACGACCTTGCAGCATTTTATCTGGACTAAAATATAAACCCGGTACGGTGTTTCCTGGAGAAAAAGCCGCTTGCTCTACATCCTGAAAATAATTTTCCGAGTTACGATTAAGCTCTAATACCCCGACTTCCATTAATGGGAATTCTTTATGGTACCATACTTTAGTAACATCAAAAGGATTAAGCCGCTGCACTTTAGCTTGTTCAGGCGTCATGACCTGAATGTAAACCGTCCATTTCGGGAAATCGCCCTTCTCAATCGCTTCAAAAAGATCCTGCTGCGAATGATCTGGATTACTACCAGCCAAAGCTTCCGCTTCTTCTGCTGTTAAATTTTTGATGCCTTGTTGGGTAAGGAAATGCCATTTGACATAATGGATTTCACCAGCGGCATTAATCATTGAATAAGCATGGCTAGAAAAACCATGCATGAAACGATGACTAAAGGGCGTACCCCGATCAGAAAAAAGGATCATTACCTGATGTAAACTCTCAGGACTTTGGGAGAAAAAATCCCACATCATCTTGGGATCTTTTAAATTAGTCTGTGGATCACGCTTTTGCGTATGGATAAAATCAGGAAATTTTATAGCATCCCGAATGAAAAAGACCGGCGTATTGTTGCCTACTAAATCCCAGTTACCATCCTCTGTATAAAATTTTAAAGCAAAACCCCGTGGGTCACGGGCGCTATCGGCAGAACCTTTTTCACCCCCGACAGTAGAAAAACGGCCAAACATAGGCGTTTTTTTGCCAACTTCTGAAAAAAGTTTTGCTTTTGTATAGCGGGTAATATCTTTGGTGACTGTTAATTCACCAAATGCCCCAGAACCTTTGGCATGAACCACCCGTTCTGGAATACGTTCCCGATTAAAATGTGCCAATTTTTCAACAAGATAAACATCTTGTAATAAGGTTGGCCCCCGTTGCCCTGCAGTTATACTATTTTGGTTATCCCCAACTATACGGCCAGATTCAGTATGAATATCTGGTTTAGTCATAATACCGCCTCTTACTCACTACGAGTTTAAAATATTTATTGATGGTTTACCTTTTAATTAAACGCATAGTGAGGCGAGTTGTATCCATAACGACAGAATTTATACAAATAATGTATGGGGTTGAATTAATAGACCTCATTAAAAATCATACTATCAAATAGAATTACACCATCAAAAATAGTAATTCAGATTGAAAACGGACAATGAATTTTTTGTTAAAAAATATAAAAACAAAAAACCATTATCCGATTTTTATAATTTTATTTTCCGGTAAGAATTCTATCAATTAACTCTTTAACAGAGGGTACAAAGTTATTTGAATAAAAAGGGTCTTTTTTAAACCGATAAGCCGAGTGTCCTGCGAACATCAGGTTATTTTCTACATTATCACTATGGGCAATATCTTGTAGTGTTTTTTGAATGCAAAAACTGCGTGGATCAGGAATGCGGCCAGTCATACCTTTCCCAGTTTCTGACCACGAAGAAAAATTACACTGACTTAAACAGCCCATACAAGCTGCCTGATCTTTACGGATCGCCTGCATTTCTTCTGGGGTAACAAAAACAAGCGTATTATCAGGGGTTTTAAGCGTACAGATAAAACCCTGTTTTACCCACTCATGGGCTCTTATCAAGTCACCTTCTGTAACCCATAAATTATTGCGACCGTTTACGCCAACATCCAGTAAAGATTGGTGATCGCCCGCCGCTTCACCGGAAAAAGCAATCTGGCGTTCCGAGCGGCTTTCAAGTGCCTTTAAAAAAGGATTACGCACCGCAGAAGAGTAAAATCCGGTTGGAGAAAAACGATGTAACAGCACATCGCCTTCCTCTAATTCCATAAGGCGGTCTTTCCATGCCTGAGGGATAGGACTTTCCTTAGTCAGCAGAGGCCGTGTTCCAAACTGAAAGGCGATAGACCCTAATTCTGGATTATCAATCCAATCATTCCACTCTTCAAGATGCCATACCCCGCCAGCCATAACGATAGGAACGCTATCCGAAATTCCACAAACCCGCATAGTATCACGAAGCGCTTTCACCCGCGCATAGGGTGCCTGTGGTTGTTTAGGATCCTCGGCATTGGACAGACCATTATGACCACCAGCTAACCATGGATCTTCATAAACAACCGCTGCTAAAAATTCGGGAGCTTTAGAATATGCCCGTTTCCATAAAGCATTAAAAGCACGAGCAGAAGAGACAATCGGTAAATAAGATACCTGATACTGAGCCGCAATTTCGGATAGCTTATAAGGCATACCTGCACCACAGGTTATGCCGGTTACCAAGCCTTTGGTGCGTTCTAAAACTTCTCTCAGAATAGTTTGAGAGCCGCCCATTTCCCATAGAATATTAATATTGATTGCGCCGCGACCAGATGCAATATCATACGCACGTTCAATCTGATCAACGGCACCGGAAATAGCGTAATTAATCAATTCTTTATGACGCTCTGGTCTTGTACGGGCGTGATAAATCTGGGGAATAATTTGTCCCTGCTCGTCATAACTGTCTGCATTGACAGCCGAAATCGTACCAATACCACCAGCCGCCGCCCATGCTCCGGCGCTCATATGATCGGAAGCAGCAATACCCTTTGCGCCTTCAATAAGAGGCCATACTTCACGCCCGCCATACTGGATTGGGTGCAAGCCTTTGAACAAATTAATCCTCCCTTACTAAATTCAAATTTTTAAAATGTTGTCAGGTCGCTTTATCAATAATGGACATAGAAGTTTAGTTTCAAATCATTCACGAAGGTAACAAAGGTTAAAATCATTCCTTTTCCCTAGTTAGGGAACCAAGTGAATCCCTTAGAAGGGCAAAATATTTTGGATAAGACATCCTGTTGAAATGAAAAAATAATTTCAAAAAAAATTTTATTAAAAAAATTTTAAAAAAATAAAATTTATCAAATTGAAATACATAAAAAGTAAAATTTTATTATGATAATATATAAATATTATTTATTATATTAAATTTTTTACCATAAAAAAGCATATTTTAGTCGAAAAAAGTTTTAAAATCCAAAAATAAAATATATTTTATAATAGTTTATCCATTAAAGTTCTATTCTCTTTTTAGAAGATTGGTATTTTTTTCCTTAAAACAAGTTTTTCAAGGGAATATCCTACAATAAATAGATAATATATTTGGGTAGGCTTTATGCTTAATCTGTACGTTTGAAAGGATAGCTGATTTGCGATTTCATCCTTGGATTAAAGGCTGTTTTGCTTCTTTTTTACCGCTATTTTTTAGCCCCCTAATAGCCCAAACAAATAGTACAGATCCGACGTCTTTAACGGCTTCTCCCATAGGACAGACCCATCGTGCCATTGATTATGTCGGAGGATGGGCCGTCACCAGCGGTGGCAAAACGATTCTGGAATTAGAGTTAGAACCAACCCATGATTCCGCCTATCCTTTCGACGGTGCCTTAACCCACCCACATTTTACTATTACAGCAAAAGCTTTCACAGGGGTTCATGGTCCTTTAGTTAGAGAACAAATAATAAGCAGTCGATTATTTGACGATCATCTGTTTTTTTCGACGCGTGACGGGCAGGGGATGCGGCACGATATTGAAATGTGGCTTGATGATAATAACAGTGCGTCTTTGAATATTCTGGATTTAGCGGGGATACGCTGGCCTATTATTCGAACTAATACCAGAGCGCCTTTCACTTTAAATTGGGAAATCAATCGCGTTTATACAATTGATCGTCCCGAAATACCTCCTAACATTGAAGTCTCTAAAATTTTTCAGGAAGAAAAATCGTCAAAAAACGGGGATTCAGATATAGCAGGCGCCTCAAGACGACAAAGAATTCGCGATTTGCTTAATGGACGCCATCTGCATACAGCACAGGATTATAATCAGGCAGGTTTCGTTCTTAGCCAAAGCACCAAAGCCGATGATGCTTTATTAGCGCATAGTTTAGCCTTGGCCGCCTTAGCCAATGGTGACGAAACGGCGATAACTACAGCTATAAATAGCCTCGATCGCTATTTGATCGCTACTGGTCATGCCCAAATTTATGGAACAATTCACCAAGGCTCAGCAAAAAATAGCCCTATTCAGCAACCTTATGACGCAACCGTTATTCCAGAAGATTTACGTCATGAATTGGGGGCTTTTGAACCTTTATCCAGCATTGCGTCTTCTTCTCAAATTATAGAAAAACCTTCTTCCGACATTTCCAATCCCGCTTCTAATAAAATGCTTGCTGCTCCGGTAAAGGGCGGAGGACGCCGTAAGATAGCCATGGGACAAAAAAATACCGAAAAAATGCCGGTTATGGCTCCGAAATAATGAATTCCGATAGAGCAATAATCAGATACAATCTTCAATAAACTATGCGGTAGGTTTTTAATATATGACGGATAAAATCGACCGTTCCGAAGCGGTTATTTCGCTTTGGCCCGAATTCGCAGAGGCCATCGTAACAGGCAAAAAAACCGTGGAATTCCGTCGTCGGATAGCTTTACCCGTAGAAACAGGCCGACTTTGGATTTATAGCACAAAGCCGGTTCAGGCTATTCTTGGATATGCTCGGATCAGACAAATCGTCACGGGTACACCGCATGATCTCTGGTCGCATTATGGAGAGCAAGCCTTTCTGACAGAAAAGCAGTATAAAGCTTATTTTGAAAACAGTGACAAAGCGACTGCTTTCCTACTGTATGACAATCAGACGATATCGCCTATAAGTTTGACCGAATTACGGAATATCCGACCTCGTTTTTATCCACCGCAAAGCCTGACCTGGCTTAGCCCAGAAGAAACCAGCCGATTAGAGGCTATGGGGGATCATTGATTTAAAAAATGGACGAAACCTGATAGGTTTCGTCCCTTATCTAACCTTAAGATACCTTAACTACGGTAATCAGCATTGATAGAAATATACCCATGGGTAAGATCGCAAGTCCAAACTTGTGCTCTTCCATCACCCAAGCCAAGGTCTACGCTGACATCTATTTCTTTGCCTTTTAAATGGGCAGCTACGGGCGCTTCATCATAGTCAGGCACCACCATACCTTTGGCTGCGACCTCAATGCCCCCAAAGCGGATAGAAAGCAGATCCCGTTCAGCGGGTTGCCCCGCCTTTCCAACCGCCATGACAACACGCCCCCAATTGGCATCTTCTCCAGCGATAGCGGTTTTAACTAAAGGCGAATTGGCAATAGACAAGGCCACGATATGGGCACTCTCATCGGATACCGCACCCGTAACAGTAATAGAGATAAATTTGCTGGCGCCTTCGCCATCTCTGACAACCTTTTGGGCAAGATCCAGACAGACTTCAGTTATGGCCTGCTGTAAATTTTCCGCGTCTTTATCTTTGGGATCACGTAATAAGACATTACCCGCTTTGCCGGTAGCAAAGGCCAGAACCGTATCAGAGGTAGAGGTATCACTATCTACTGTAATGCAAGAGAAGCTCTTTTTATTAGCATGATTGAGCATTGTCTGGAGTAAATCGGAAGAAACCGCGGCATCCGTAAAAATATAGCCGAGCATGGTTGCCATATCGGGTGCGATCATCCCTGAACCTTTAATGATTCCGACAACTTTAACGGTTTTTCCTTGGACGGTGATTTCTTTTACCGACATTTTAGGAAAAGTATCGGTTGTCATAATCGCATTGGCGACATATTCCCAATCAACAGAAGGTGCATTAAACGCTTTTTCCAGACCCTTACAGGCAGTTTCTATCGGTAAGGGGACGCCGATAACACCGGTTGAGGAAACAAAAACTTCGTGGAGTGCACAATTAAGATGCTCTGCTACATGCGCTGTAATAGCCGCAACAGCTTCACGACCGCGATGCCCCGTAAAGGCATTGGAATTGCCCGCATTAACAACTAATGCTCTTGCTTGTCCTTTTTTCAAAGCAGCACGACACCATTCCACTTCTGGAGAAGGACAAGCTGACTTGGTAGTTAAGCCAGCGACCGTCGTACCTGGCGCAAAGGTAAAAAAGCTAAGATCATTACGTTGCCAATCTTTATAGCCGGCACAAACGGCTCGCAATGTAATCCCGTCTATCGCCGGTAATTCAGGTAAATGCTGGGGCGCAAGCGGGGAAATATTGGCGATCATACTAAAGATCCTTCAATCACAATAAACCGGCCGGTTCGTAATACGGCGTTGATAGCGTTTCCCTACTAAGGATACGAGTATTTATTCTTCAATAGATGATATAAAAAGCTCGAAAAACCAATAAAATAGCGGTAGAGATATAAAAAATGCCCTTAAACCTTCCCGCTTGATAAGATCAATTTTATCAGAAAAACTAGTGGATCAAGGAGAAAAGAGGCAATAACAATCAGGGGGGATGATTGACGTTATTATGGCGGCTGCCTATCTTCTTGTCAGTTTATCAGCTTAAAAAAACAGACTTTTGCAGGTCTGTTCTATTATCCATCGCATGCATTGAAATTGTTAGGGACTGCCCATGTTCGGCGCTATTGCCAAGGCTTTATTCGGCTCTGCTAATGATCGTTATGTTAAATCCCTGCGCCGTATTGTTGAGAAAGTAAATAGTTTCGAGACCAGTATTGCAGCCTTGGATGATGAGGCACTTGCCCGACAAACGCTTCTATTTAAAGAACGGCTTAGCAAGGGAGAGACTCTGGATCAGATTCTTCCGGAGGCTTTTGCAACGGTTCGTGAGGCAGCCAAGCGTACCTTGGGTCAGCGTCACTATGACGTTCAGATCATCGGAGGTATTGTTTTACATCGCGGTGAAATCGCCGAAATGCGTACCGGCGAAGGTAAAACCTTGGTCGCGACCTTGGTCTGCTATCTTAATGCCTTGGAAGGTAAAGGCGTTCACGTCGTAACGGTGAATGACTATCTGGCCAAGCGCGATGCCGAACAGATGGGACAAGTCTATAAATTTCTTGGTCTGACAGTCGGCGTTATTATGCCAAACATTTCAGATGAAGAGCGTCGTCAGGCCTATGCGGCTGATATTACCTATGCGACAAATAATGAGCTGGGCTTTGATTATCTTCGCGATAATATGAAATATTCGCGTTCCCAAATGGTGCAGCGTCCCTTCAACTATGCCATCATTGATGAAGTTGACTCAATTCTTATTGATGAGGCACGAACGCCTTTAATTATTTCTGGCCCAACAGATGATAAATCTGATCTTTATATCGCCGTCGATCAAATCGTAAAAAAATTGACGGCTGAAGATTATGAAATCGATGAAAAACAAAAGAATGTTATTCTTACAGAAGAGGGCACTGAAAAAGCAGAACAGCTGTTAAAAGCGGCGGATATGCTGGAAGAAGGCAATCTTTACGATTTTGAAAATACCCAGATTGTCCACCATCTTAATCAGTCTTTGCGTGCTAATCTGATGTTCCGTCGAGATGTCGATTACCTCATTAGAAATGGTAAAATTATTATCATTGATGAATTTACGGGTCGAATGATGGAAGGCCGTCGTTGGTCAGAAGGCTTGCATCAAGCTATTGAAGCCAAGGAAGGGGTTCAAATAGAGCCTGAAAATCAGACGCTTGCTTCGATCACTTTCCAAAATTATTTCAGACTTTATCCCCGTATCGCGGGTATGACTGGAACCGCTGCTACAGAAGCCGCGGAATTCCATCAGATATATAAAATGAACGTCGTTACCATTCCTACTAATCTATCGATACGACGTGCTGATGAAAATGATCAGTTCTACAAAAATATGGAAGATAAGTTCCGTGCTATAGCGAAAGCGATCAAGAAGCATGCCGCTTCTGGTCAGCCGATCTTAGTGGGCACTGTCTCTATTGAAAAATCCGAATTGCTTTCAGAATATTTACAACATGAAGGCGTTCCCCATAAGGTTCTGAATGCACGTTATCACGAAATGGAAGCCCATATCGTAGCACAGGCAGGGCGTTTTGGTGCGGTAACTATTGCTACCAATATGGCTGGCCGAGGTACGGATATTCAATTGGGCGGCAATGTTGATTTTCGTGTGGCGGATGAATTGCGGGATATGCCAGAAGGCTCGGAACGGGATGCTGCCATTGAACGCATTAAAAAAGAAGTCGCAGAAGAGAAACAAAAGGTTATCAATGCGGGTGGTTTATTCGTTCTAGGCACAGAAAGACATGAAAGCCGCCGCATTGACAATCAGTTACGTGGGCGTTCCGGTCGTCAAGGCGATCCGGGTTTAAGTCGCTTCTATCTAAGCCTTGATGATGATCTTTTACGCATTTTTGGTTCTCAGACGATGTTTGCCAAAATGATGAACAAAAGTCTGGCAGATGGTGAAGCAATTGTTAGCCCGATTATGTCAAAGGCCATCGAGACGGCCCAGCGTAAGGTGGAAGCCCGTAATTATGATATTCGCAAACAGGTCGTTGAATATGACGATGTAATGAATGAGCAGCGTAAAGTTATTTATGAACAACGCGCTACTATCATGGATGCCCCGTCTGTTCATGAACTTGTTGAAGAAATGCAGGAAGAAACCATTGGGGCCTTCGTTGCAGAATGCTGCCCTGAAGGTAGCTATGTTGAACAATGGGATATAGAGCGCTTGAAAGAAAAAGCGGCGGATATTCTGAATTTAACATTACCTGTTGAAGAATGGCAGAATGAAGACGGTATTGATCCCGAAATTGTGGCCGAACGTGTGTTTCAGGCGGCAGAGGATTCCTTACAAGATCGCATCAAAGATATTCCGTCGGAACATTGGGCGGATCTCCAAAAAAATACCCTACTTCAAGCCATAGATCACCATTGGAAAGAACATCTTTCTGTTTTGGATAGTCTGAGACAAATTATCCATCTACGCGCTTATGCCCAACAAACGCCGATCAATGAATATAAGCATGAGGCTTTTGCTCTATTTGAACGTATGTTGTTAGCTATTCGTGAGGATGTAACCCGTAATCTAAACAGAATCGAATTTTTTCAACCTTCATTAGAATTACCGGAATTACCAGAATTTTTAAGAAATTCACCTGACATTATGGCAGCCCTGGCTGCTCAGGATAACGTTTTCTTTGAAAATCAAGCTAAGACCGATGCCGATGGGGATCGAATAACGGTTGATCAGAATACAGCTTTACTTGACGCGGCGGCTCAAAATAAATCCCTATCAGATGCAGATCCTGCCCATTGGGTAGGTAAAATAAGCCGTAATGCACCTTGCCCTTGTGGTTCTGGTAAGCGCTATAAACATTGTCATGGGGCCTTTACCGACGCAAAATCTTAACGCTATCTTGTCTTGATAAAGCTGTCTTTCTGACAGCTTTATTTTTATAGTTTGAAATAACCTAAATAAAAAATTGAGAGAAATTTTGTTGTCTAAAAACAAGTAACAATTAAATTTTATCATAAAAATGTTGTTATTTTTACATAAAATTCATAACGATATTACATTTCTTCTTCATTATTTCTACGAGAAATGATAGTTTTGTCTTTGAGGAGAAGGAGAATGTTAAACTTGCACGCAAACGATCCTTTTAATCCCCCTCCCAAAATAGCAACTTTTTTAGAAACGCTTTCGATTACGGGCTATATTAAATGGTTTGATATTATCAGAGGTTTTGGATTTCTGGTGGCGGACAAGGGGATCGGCGATGTCCTTGTTCATTTTTCCGTTTTACAAGAGCATGGACGACGGGCTTTGCCCGAAGGTACACGCGTAGAATGCTTAGCTACCCAAAATGAACGGGGTTTAAAAGCCTGCAAGATACTTTCTCTTGATTTTTCAACGGCAACTACAGAAAGTAGTCCTGTTTCTGTAGTTCAGAAAATAGAACCAGCCCCTTTAGCCATCATGGATGATATAACCGAATTTGAACCTGTTACGGTTAAATGGTTTAATAGAACTAAGGGCTATGGTTTCTTTACACGAATATCCGATAATTTTGATATTTTTGTTCATATAGAGACTTTTCGGCGTGCTGGTATCCATGAAGTTCAAATGGGTAAAATACTGTATGCTCATATCACACAGGGACCTAAAGGCTTATTGGCGGTTGCCTTGAAAGAAATGTAAAACTGAAACGATCAGATGATTTTTACAAAATATATTTAGCCTATTTATCTTTTACATAAAGCCTTCACGCTTTTTAGGATACAATAAGAGAAGAAAATAAGGGTATAGATATCTGTTCCTATTAAAAAGCTTTCATCATGGAAGGCCTTTTTATAAAAAGAAGCTTATCTTTAAGAAAAGAGATGTAACTGTCCGATGAAGAATATTATGCGTGAATACGGCGCAGAAGCGTTAGTCGGCCTGCTGGTAATCATTGCAACCATAGGTTTTGCTATTCATGCATGGAAAAAGACCGGCGGTGGTGTTGCGGCGAATGCTATCCATATAAAGGCTTTATTCCCTAATGCAGGCGGTATCGATTCAGATTCTGACGTAAAAATTGCAGGGGTAAAAGTAGGCAGTGTTGTAACAGAAAAGCTTGATCCGCAAAGTTATCAGGTAATGATGACTTTAGCCTTAGATCCTACCATACCGGTGCCTTCTGATAGTAGCGCGGCTATCACGTCTGATAGTTTACTAGGTAGTTCTTATATTTCTTTAATGCCGGGTGGATCAGAAAAATTCTTAAAAGAAGGTGATACCATTCTTGACACGCAAGGCTCTGTGAATCTTATGGGGCTGATTGGCCATTATCTGAATAGCAGTGGTGGTACCGCTAAAACACCTTCAAATGATTCTTCTCATCAAACGAATGATAAGGCTTCATGAAACATTGGGTAATAGCTGTTTTTCTGGTTTTAGTAGTGCTTCTGTCTGGTGGTCTATTATGGGATATAAAAAGTAATCGTCCAGAATGGCTAAATTTTTTCGACAGTCATGAAGAAAATTCCTCTTCTGAAGGGACAGACAATGTCCAGCTGGAAGAGGTTGATATGCCTTCCGAGAATAGTGCAGATTATGAAGTTGTCCCTGCACCTGTCGAAAAAGGCTTGCTACCCATGAGTCAACGGACAGCGGTTCTAGGGCTTCTGAATAAGAGAACAGGTCAATCACAGGATTTGACAATGCGTCCGGGAAATGTTGAACATTTACAGGACATCACGATTACCCTTCGTGCTTGTGAAGAGACTATGCCATGGGAAAACGAACATTTGACAGGGGCTTTTGTACAGATTGAAGCCCTTAAATATAATCATCGTTGGCAAAAAATCTTTTCAGGTTGGCTTTATAAAGAAGCCCCTGCCTTGAATGTCGTGGAAAGCCCTGATTACGATGTATGGCCTAAAAGCTGTACGATGCGAGCGCCATTAGGACGCGGTGCTGAAAAAGATTCGGCCTCTAAGGACTCCACTAAAAATTCTGCTGCATCCCGATCAGAATCTCCCTCACCTAAACCGGCCCTCAGTTCATAATTTTTTGGGAGAGAGGCCTTGGTTTTTATTAAAGGGGGCAACTGATCCAAAGCTTGCCATAAGCCAACCGGTTTATTAAAGAAATGGCTAGAAACGGCAGGCTTTAATTGTTTTAAATAGGCATCTCTTTCGATTTCGATGGCACCCATTGAAGCCAAATGGTCAGTAATAAATTGACAATCAAGAAGTAAAAATCCCCCGACCTTTAGTCGAGCCACCAACCAAGCAAGCGCAATTTTAGAGGTATTATTCGCTCTACTGAACATGCTTTCCCCAAAGAAAGCATGACCTAAACGCACCCCATAGAGCCCCCCAACAAGTTTACCTTTATCCCAACATTCAATAGAATGGGCATGACCTAATTGGTGAAGGGTACAATACGCCTCTTTAATGGGGGGATTAATCCAAGTGTCAAGGCGATCTTCTGTCGGCTCTGCACAGTTATCAATAACAGCCTCAAACGCTTTATCGGCCGTGACATAGAAACGATCAGAACGAATAAGCTTCGCCAAAGAACGGGATAGATGAAAGTGATCGAGGGGTAGGATACCCCTTTTTCGAGGTTCGACCCAATAAACCTCATCGGTTTCTCGACTATCCGACATCGGAAAAATACCCGCGGCATAAGCACTGAGTAACATATGAGGATCAATACTATTCATAACCATCTTCTAAAATAGGCGATGTATATAAGTTATTGTAGGCTTTATTAAAATTTTTTGATCCTGATAAAAAACATAATAGTAATACGCCTTCTCAAGTCTTTTAAAACGATCTCTCTATGGACTGATATGGCTTAATATACTGGGTAAAATACATAATCGGATTGTTGTTATAAAAAATATTAATTTTTATATAAAATATTATTATATTTCAAAAAACAGGATGTTCGTTAAATAAAAGGTGCCTTTTGGAAAAAATTAAAAGACCCATGCCCGGCCTACGTAACCTTATCACGGATGTTGAAGGGATACTTGTTGGTCAAGCGCATGATGAAGCCGTTGTCAGCGGAGTAACAGTGATTACATGTCCTTCTTTATGGACAGCGGCGGTTGATATTCGCGGCGGGGGGCCTGGGGGACGGGAAACCTCTGTTTTAGATGCTGAAAATCTTGTCGGGGGTCTTCATGCACTTGTGTTTACCGGCGGTTCTGTTTTTGGATTAGCTGCCGCGGAGGCTGTTACTGTAGAATTAGCCTATCGCGGTGAGGGACTAAAACTCAATCCTCAACATTATCCAGTACCTATTGTTCCGGCGGCTGTATTATATGATCTTGCGAATGAAGGGGATAAAAATTGGGGCAAGCGACCCCCTTATTATCACTTGGGTGTCAAAGCCCTTAAGGCAGTAGCCGCGGATTTCAGTCTAGGATCTGTTGGGGCGGGACGGGGCGCTATGGCGGGCCATGTGAAAGGCGGTATTGGCTCGGCTTCACTGGATTTAGGGGGGGGCTTGATTGTCGGCGCGCTTGTTGCTGCCAATCCTGTTGGTTCTCCTTACATGGCAGATAACCAAAGTTTTTGGGCATGGCCTTTTGAAATTGGTCAAGAATTTGGTGGGAAAAGACCGGATAGTTCTTTTTTGGCCAATCCCGATATTTTTCCAGATGAAGGACGACTTACGGATATGGCTCGCCTAAAGGGAGGGGCTAATACGATGTTAGCGGTAATCGCAACAACAGCCAAGCTTAACCGAAACCAAGTCAAAAGATTGGCCATAATGGCACAGGACGGGTTTGCTCGTGCCGTACGCCCTGTTCATACCCCTTTTGATGGGGATAGTTTATTTGCGCTTTCTTCCGGTGCTATTGATATAGGGGAGGACAAAATGGCGAATATCGAAGTGGCCCGCATTGGATCGGCTGCCGCTGATTGTGTGGCGCGTGCTATCGCGCGCGCTGTTTACCATGCCAATAAATAATAATGGTTGTCTCTGTTTTATTCTACGCCTGTATAGAAATAAAAAATACAGGCGTAGAATAGGTTAGAATTATTAATGGCTATTATCTTTTAAAGATAATTTTTTCTGAACTTCTGCGGCGGCCTGTAATTCCAATAATTGTAATCTGATACTACCGGCGACCTGATAAAGGTTAACACTGCCTTCCATCCACTGCGCTGCTGTCAAGCTATTGTCAGGGTTGTGCGGAAAGGCTGGCAGCGTTGGGGGAGGCGTCATCAGGCTGATTGGTAAGTCCGGCATTGGCTGCACGACGTGCGTTGTCGAGCAAGCGGGTAGCAGCAGCATTACCGCAAAGAGTTTGATAAATCGGCTGCGCAACCACTTTTTGCACATTTTCTCTAATAATCCTTATTTTCTGAGCCTGATCCTGTTGTTTCTGAAGGGCTGTATTGGCCAGAGTATTAAGCTGTTGTTGCGCTTTAGCGGCCTGCTTTTGAACAAGCGCGATGGCCTTTTCATATTGGGCTTTTTGATAATGGCGACCTCGACGATAGCCGTCGTGATGAATAAGCGCTATTACCAAGATAATTGCTGAAATACAGGCAATCGGACGCCATGATCCTTTTAAAAAAGACCATATTAAGGATATACTGATCATGATGCGCCATTAGCTCCATGATCGGAAATATTTTTGCTACCTTGGTCGCTAAAAGAAATCAGCGTGCCGCCGACGGTCGCCATACCGATACCTTGAGCCATATTATTGATCCAACCCATATCGTGCCCCAGCAATGTGCCCGTCACGATGAGTAAACCTCCCCATGTGGTGCGTTCTTGTAAGCGTCCCTTTATCCAGCGTATTACGGTGTAAAAACGCATGTTTTTGATCCTCTCTATTTTTGTTCATGTTTTGTTCTAATTTTATGTCATCGTTAACCACCATGCACTATCAGGTCGATAACTATTGGTGCGGTTATTCCACCCTTTTAAGAAACGAGGCTGATTGAGCGTGCTATCAAAATTTTCTCGACAATCTGCCCATAAATTGGCCGCTTGGACTTCTCCATAATGATGCAACCATTTCTGATAAGCAGCGATGGTAGTGGGGCCTATGATCCCATCGGCATCGACTTTAATCAGTCTTTGTAATAACCGGATAGCGGTTCTAGGCCCTGATCCCCACGCTTTATCCAGTATTGAAGCTGTCACCCGATTCCACGGTAATTGATTAAAATTAAAGGCTTGGTAATATTGAGTAAGACCAATTTTAATCGCCTCGTCTTCAGTAAGCGCGGCCATGTCCTTGGCCGTAATTGTTGGGCTGTTGCGTTCTTGGGAAAGCGCCGCCGCTGTTATCCCATATTTCGAGCCGACAAGTTGACCTTGCCACCAATTACCTTGATCTGCGGGATCAAGCGATAAGCCTCCTTCCCAATGGTTAATATACCAATGAATAAAATCAGCAGGCGTCATCATAAGACGCCCTCCAACAGAATAAAGACACAACGAAAATGTCCACTTCTGTTAAAAGCAAGATCATAATTAATTTCCAAAATGTAAATAAATTAAAAAAATAGCTTAATGTGTAGAGGAAGGGCTATTTTTACTATTTTAAAGCACAAAAAAGGACTGATAGCTTAGGCAATCAGCCCTTTTAAATTTAGAGTTATTGCCGTTATTGTATGTTTTTAGATTGAAACCCACGAGAGGTTGCCATCGTAATCATATCAGCAGTGGATACGATATGCCGTCCTACTAACCATACATCCGATTCAAAAGTCATATCGACAATGTTCGCGTGGCACACGGGGACATAGCCTACACGACGTAAATGATTAGCCGCCGAATTTTCAAAATTTTCGCATGAAGATGTCTGCTCCAAAGAGGTGAAATCTTTAGAGCAGGCACGATGCGCTATCTTTGTTGTATAAAGTGATGATGATAGCGATGGAGCGGAGGAATAGGTCTCATAAGAGGTTGCCTGTTCAGAATGCCTCATAATCGAATACTCTTGTTCTTGTTATGTTCTATAAATATCAAGAATGAGAGATGTAGGAAAGAAGTCAACGATAAAATATCACTTTTGTTGGAAAATTAGTATTTTAATTACTTTTTAATAAGTTATTAATTATTAAAATTACAAATTAATAGAGCGATAAATTTATTTATAATTTTTTTAAATAAAAATTTTTATTAATTGAGATTAAAACGGCATAGAGAAAATCTATGCCGTTTATAAAATACAAAAATAATCTATTTTTAAAATTAGGCTTTCATACTAGGACGAGCCGAAACAGCTTTATACCAACGATGAAGATGTGTCAGTGCTGAATCGGGCGTTATATCAAGGCGCTTTTTAGCAAGATCGATAGCTACTACAGCCGTAATATCAGCGATCGAGAAATGATCACAGGCTGCATAGCTGTGTTTTTCTAACAGGCTATTCAAATCTTCAAAAAAACTAAAAGTTCGTTTCTTTCCTCGCTCGGCTAAAGCCGGAATTTGTTCGTAGCTATGAGGGCCTGTAACTGCATGGCCTTTTAAATTACTATTACTGTTACGGGTCGCATCTACTACTGAAAAATAACCATCTAATTCGATACGTCTTTCCCACATGCTGATGATCGCCCGCTCTTCAGCTGTAGAACCTATAAGCGGATGATCAGGATATATCTCTTCAAGATAACGGCAAATAACAGGCACTTCACCAATAGCGGTACCGTCATCCAGCAATAAAGTGGGTACAACACAATAAGGGTTTATCTTTTTGTACTCATCAGAAAACTGCTGACCAGAAGCAAGATCGACCTGAATGGTTTCGATATTAATAGATTTTTCTGCGATAAAGATACGTACCCGACGTGGGTTGGATGCGCCGTTATAATCATAAAGTTTCATCCGCTTCCCTTTCTATATAGCTCTCGATTTTCTTACGCCTGTTTGCACAAGGCTGCGATATTTTCTGTATAATTTTGAAAGAAAAATTCGGATAAAAGACGACTGAAAAAATAATAAGGAGGTTTTCCAGAGGTGTTTTTAACCCTCTTTTTTTATTCTATTTTTTGAAAGATAATTTTGATTTGTAATAACATTACAAAAATGTAAGAGCGACAAATTCAAGACAGAATGAAGCGGGGGATCATGGATAAACTGTGGAATAGCGCGTGGCTTACATTATCGCTTGCCGCCTTTATGTGGGCTAGCAACTTTGTAATTGGCCGAATTATTCCTGTGTCGATACCGGCTGTTAGTTTGTCTTTCTGGCGCTGGGCCTTATCTTGTCTTATTTTATTCCCTTTTGTTGCTTCTTCCTTGAGAAAAGAATGGCCATTCATTCTCAAATCTTGGCCTATTATTCTTTTATTAGGGGCGACAGGTCAGGCGGGTTCTAATACTTTTGCCTATCTTGGCCTTCATACGACAGGGGCAACGGTCGCTCTGTTGATTCAGTCTGCTACACCCGTTGCTATTTTACTCTTTGCTTTTTTTATCTATGGGGAAAAGCCCAGCCATAGACGTATTATGGCCATATTTTTTGCTTTTACAGGTATTCTTTTAGTTATTCTTGCGCGAGGCAGCGGGGGCGCAACAGCGACTATAAGCGGGTTACTTCTTTTAACGGGAGCGATGTTATTGCAATCGCTTTACGCAACACTTTTACGTCATAAACCCCCTATCCATCCTTTTGTCCTTCTGTTTACCTGTTTTTTTGCAGCTTTTTTAGTGTTGCTTCCTTTTCAGGTAACGCAAGGCGTAAGTCTGCCATTCCACGACTACAAAGCGCTATTAGCAATTGTTTATCTGGCGATTGGCCCATCCATTTTTGCCTTTATGTTTTTTAATAGGGGGGTTCATCTTATCGGTGCTAGTCGAGCCGCTGTATTTTTATATTTGATGCCTGTTTTTGGAAGCTTGATTGCCGTTCCTTTTCTGGGTGAAAGATTAGGGTGGATGCATTTGGTCGGTTTTCTCTTGGTCGGGATAGGCTTCTTTCTATCGCGAGAACACCAGAAGCATTATTAACTTTTTTTCTGAGACGAGCCGGATAGTTAAAAAAAGCCCTTAATTCTGATTAAGGGCTTTTTCAGACTGGTGATAAACCTTGTTATTTTTTTGTGGAGTTTAATGTTACCGTGAAGGTTATTAGAGACATCACAGCCTTGATTTTTTTAGAGAACTGATTTTACCGCTTCGATAAAGGGGTGAAGGGTCTTTGATGTTAGTCCGGCTATATTAATACGGCCTGATGGTGCCATATAAATTGCCTTTTCAACGCGTAACCGGGTAATCTGTTCAGAAGAGAGCGGTAAAATTGAAAACATACCTTTTTGCTGACTTAAAGGTCTAAAATAGGCGTCTGCCTGGGCTAACTGGTCGCGCATAGTCTTGATACGATGCTGCATTTCCTGCAACTCTGTTGACCAAGAGGGGCGCAAAATATCACTTTCAAGAATAATTCTAACAATAGCAGCGCCGTGATCCGGCGGCATAGACCAAGTCGCCCGTGCTAAAGAAGTAAGATTAGACTGAACTTTTTCTGCTACAGTTTTATTTTCGGAGAGAACATAAATGGCACCTGTTCTTTCCCGATATAAGCCAAAATTTTTATCACAAGAATAAGTGATGATAGCTTCATCAAGCTGATCTAGCAAAAGCCGTAAACCACGTGCGTCTTCATCCAAGCCATCACCTAATCCCTGATAAGCCAAATCAATGATAGGGAGTAAACCTCTCTTAGCAATAACCGCTCCTATTTCTTGCCATTGATCCAAAGTCAGATCACATCCAGTCGGATTATGACAACAGCCATGTAATAAAACGGCATCCCCTCTTTTAATTTGTTTCAAGGCATCCATCATAGCGGAAAAATCAATTTCACGCGTTTCAGCTTTATAATAAGGATAGCTAACAGCTTCTAAACCCACTGCGGCAATTAATTGACCGTGATTAGCCCAAGTAGGTTTCCCATAATGAATTTTGGTATGCGGATTAGCCGCTTTAATAAGATCAAAAGCCAGCCGTAATGCCCCTGTACCCCCAGGGGTTTGTAAGCCTGAAAGACGATTCTGGTATGTATACTCTGTCCCAAAGATAATGGGCATTAGCTGTTGAAAGAAAACAACATCACCCACAGACCCCAAATAAGATTTACTATTTTGGGTATTGATCAAATGAACTTCCGCCGCTTTAACCGCTTTCATAACGGGCGTATGACCTTGATCATCACAAAAAACACCGACCCCGACATCAATTTTGTTTTCACGTTTATCCGCACGACAAAGTGCAATTAACGCTAAAAGAGAATCTGCCGGTTGGCGTTTTAACTGTTCAAAAACAGCCGAGCCTTTTTCAGAAGATAAGGGAGAAGAAAACTTCTCTAATATTTTTTCTATATGATCGGTCATAAACTTCTTCTCTGACTTCTTTTACAACAAAGATTGTAGGCAAAAGCTGTTTCTTTAAACAAGAAAAAAATGATTATTTTTATAATAAAATAAAAGTTTTTCAATTTTACTAATTGTAATTATAATTATGTTATTAAATTTTATGTTTTTTAAATAAAAAATATTATTACTAATTTTATTAGTGAGTTTCTTTTTGAAAAAATAAAAATGTTAAAAATATATAAATTATAACCTTAAACAATTAAAGGTTATAGATGAATATTTACCTTTTAATTCAAAATAAAAGGTCATTGTAAAGATTATCCTATCTTTTACCTCTTTCTATATTTTTTATTATTATTGTTTTAGAGAGAGGCACGATAATTCCGATCAAGCCCCTACTTACCTTTATGAAAATAAGGATAAGCTTTTGCTTTCATATTCTTTTTTTCGGCTGCTGCGTAGCCGTTTGCCCCTCCTTGCACTGATAGCTTATATGCCTGTATCCATGCTGGAAGCGATCGCCGATGCAGCGCCGCCCGCAAGCGTTTCAGAGACAATAGCTGATTCTACATTAATCTCTGACAAGGCTGTGGGGGCTTGGGTAGGACAACATTTGGTCGTTGCAATATCAGTTGATCAATTTTCTGCTAATTTGTTCTCGGAATATCGGAATCGATTTAGGTTGGGGATGAAACAGCTACAAAATGGTGTGGTCTATCCGATAGCCTATCATAGCCATGCCGCCACACAGACATGCCCCGGACATTCTGTTTTATTGACGGGAGATCATCCGTCAAGAACAGGTATTATTGCTAATCATTGGTATGATCTCTCTTTAACCCGTGCGGATAAGAAAGTTTATTGTAGTGAAGATCCTACCGTGGCCTTTACCGATTCTAAAAATTACAAAGTTTCTATCCAATATTTGAAAGTTCCAACCCTTGGCGATCGTATGAAAGCCCTTAATCCCCACAGTCGGGTCATTTCTATAGCCGGAAAAGATCGGGCTGCCTTAATGATGGGAGGACATTCGATTGATCAGGCGTGGTTTTGGAGAAAAGATTCTTATGTAACTTTGCCGGATCAAAAAGCGCCGATGCCAGCTAGTGTAAAAATAGTTAATGAACAGATAAATACACTGTTACAACAAGATGAAACGCCTATTATGCCTTCATTTTGTGCTGATCATGCCCTTCCATTAGAGTTAAATAACCATTTTATTATCGGGAAAACACCCGTATTTCGTAAGGCCGGTGATTTTAAAACTTTTCGGTCTACACCGGATTATGATCGTTCAACGACGGATATAGCGGTCGGATTAATTGATGAATTAAAACTTGGACATGGTAATGCACCTGATCTTTTAACTATCAGTCTTTCTGGCACAGATGTAATTGGCCATAAATACGGAACAGAGGGTGCAGAAATGTGCACTCAAATGGCCGGTCTTGATGAAAATATTGCCAAAATCATCGCTGCCCTTGATCGTAATGGCGTGCCTTATGTTTTGATGTTAACGGCTGATCACGGCGGCCTTGATACACCGGAACGGGCTAATCTACGCGGTATTCCGACGGCCCAACGAGTCGATGCTCGTTTGACACCCAGTATAATCAGTTCCAAATTGGCTGATCGTTTCCATCTTGATCCGAACCGTCCTCTATTATTTGCGACCAGTCCACATGGAGATTGGTATATTTCCCGTGATATATCACCCGCTATTAAAACTCAGATTATTGAGGCTGCAAAAGCGGAAATAACGGCTTATCCGCAGGTTGCCGCCGTCTTTACCGCCTCGGAACTGAATAAAATTGCGATACCCACTAAGTCACCCGAATTATGGACTTTAGCCGAACGGGCAAGAGGATCCTTTGATCCGCTACGATCAGGAGATCTTATTGTTCTGTTAAAACCGCGTGTTACACCTATTGCCAAAGTGAACGGAGAAGGGGAAGCCATTGCAACTCATGGTTCACCTTGGAATTATGATCGTCGTGTGCCTATTCTATTCTATGCCCCCAATGTCTCAGGTTTTGAGCAACCTATGCCGGTTGAAACGGTCGATATTATGCCTACTCTATCCGCCCTTATTCAGCTGCCTCTCAAAAAAGGTGAAGTCGATGGCCGCTGTCTTGATCTCGACCCCGGAAAAGGATCGACTTGTCCGACAGAATAATCTTGGAATCAGGATGGGCGCATAGCCGGTTTTTCCCATAATGGCTTACCTTTTATATAGCTGGCCGCAATGACCCTATCATCCCCCATTATTTGTAAGGCAAAAAGCTTTTCTGCTAATGACGCATCAGCCGTTCGCCTTGCTAATAAGGGGGTTGCTGCGGGATCAATCACGATGAAATCAGCTTCCTGTCCCACCGTTAAGGCGCCGATATAACGATCGAGCCTTAATAAACGGGCCCCTCCTAATGTCGCCAGATAAAGCGCATGAAAAGGGTCAAGGTTATAACCTTGCAAACGACATACCTTATAGGCTTCGCCCATGGTGGCTAATAACGAAAAACTTGTCCCTGCGCCTATATCGCTGCCAAGGCCTATTTTAACCGAGTGCCGTTGGGCTTCCATAAAGTTAAATAAACCCGAGCCTAAAAATAAATTAGAAGTAGGGCAAAAAGCAATGCCTGCACCGGCGTTAGACAAGCGTTCAAAAGCTGAATCTGTCAGGTAAAGGCAATGGGCAAAAACACTTCTGTCGGTTACAAGACCGAAATGTTCATAAACTTCTAAATAATCACGGGCTTTTGGAAAACGTTCTTTGACGGCCGCACATTCGGCTTTAGTTTCCGCCAAATGGGTCTGCATAATTATATCGGGATATTCATTTAATATTTGGCCTGCTCCGGCCAATTGTTCCGAGGAAGAGGTTAAGGCGAAGCGGGGTGTTACAGCATAATTTAAACGCCCATGGCCCTGCCAGTGCTGAATTAAAGTTTTACTGTCTAATAATCCGCCTTCGGTGGTATCTGCAAGATTTTCGGGACCTAAATCCATTAATACTTTGCCGACAATAATCCGCATGTCCGCTTTAAAAGCGCTTTCATAGAGTGCTTCTACCGACTGGGGTTGTGATCCAGCAAAAACCAAAGCTGTCGTTGTCCCGTTACGCAAACATTCGTTTAAAAAAAATTCTGCCGTTGTAAGCGCATAGCTTTTGTCTTGAAATTGCGCTTCAATAGGAAAAACTTTTTTTTCAAGCCATCCCAGTAAAGTTTCACCGCCAGAAGCGATACAATCGACCTGAGAATAATGGATATGGCTGTCAATAAAACCGGGCATTATCAGATGATTGGGAAAATGGGTTACCGGAAGGTCAGGAAAGTCTGAGGTTATTTTTTCTGTAGAGCCGCGTGCAATAATAATGCCTTTTTCAATAACAATAATACCATCTTCTTGATGATTAATCGCTTTTGATCCGACAAAAGAAGGATCATCATTTAATGAAAGAAGTTCACCCCGAAAACCACGCCGCATTTTCTATTTCCTTATATTTCAATCATAGGTGCGAAGCGCAAGGACAGCATCTCTGATCTCAACCGATAATAGATTTTCCAAGACGTTCCAAAATCCTGTCACTGCATTTGGGCCAGATTCGGCATAGGCTTTCGCCATTTTTTTCTGAATTTTGCTAAATAGATTAGCTTCTAACGCGATACCGGCTTGGGTTAATTTCAATAAGCGACATCGCCGATCCTGCTCACCCTGTCGGACTGTCACTAAATGGCGTTCTGATAATTCGTGAATAACCCGTCCCAAGGATTGTTTAGTTATATTCAGTAAGCGTAATAGTTCACTTACGGAAAGATCAGGTTTTCTAGCCATAAAATAAAGCGCACGATAATGGGCTTGGCCTAACGTATTTTCTTCTAATAAATTGTCGATAGCCCTAAAAGCAGAACTATAACCAAAATAAAGTAGTTCAATACCCCGTCTTATTTCCGCTTCACGCAGGAATAAAAGGGAATCGGCTGGTGATGAAAAAGAATCCTTCATCGATAAAGGGCCTTCTTAATAATATAAAAATATTTAATTAAAAAAAATTGAGCAAAAAATTAAGGGAAGCTATTTTTTCTTTCATTATTAAAGGATAACTTCTTACGATTCATCTTTTTTAAGGATTTTTATAAATTTTTTATCGGTAAAATATTCTACTATATCCTATCATGGTAATGACAGAACCATTCAACAAAACGCGGAATACCGTCTTTAAGAGAGGTTTGTGGTTCAAAACCAATATCCTGCTTGATCGCTGTAATATCTGCATAAGTAGCATAGACATCACCCGCCTGCATGGGTCTTAATTCTTTAATTGCCTTACGTTGACAGGCTTGTTCAAGCAATTTGACCATATCTTGGAGCTTTTCAGGACGATTATTCCCAATATTATAGAGAGAATGGGGATTGATACTGCCGCCGGCTTTTTCTTTGCCATCATCAACCGGTGGATGCGCTAAAACACCTAAAACACCTGAAACAATATCATCAATATAAGTAAAATCACGCTGCATATCACCGTGATTGAAAAGCATAATGGGCTGGTGATTTAAAATACTCTGAGTGAAAATCCACATGGCCATATCAGGTCGTCCCCATGGCCCATAAACCGTAAAAAATCGTAATCCGGTAAGGGGCATTCGATAAAGATAGGCATAGCTTTCGCTCATCATCTCGCCAGCCCGCTTCGTTGCAGCATAAAGAGAAACTGGATAGTCTGGCTGGCTTTCTACTTTAAACGGTAACAAAGAACGGTTGCCATAAACAGAAGAGGATGAAGCATAAACCATATGGGCAATAGCTCGATGTCGCGCTAATTCCAATATATTGAGATGCCCCATTAAATTGGATTCACCATAGGCTTTTGGATTAATAAGAGAATAGCGGACGCCAGCTTGTGCGCCGAAATGAATGATCTGGTCAAAATCATGCTCTTTCAAGATTTCATTTAGTCGTTGTGCTTCTGAAAAATCAGCTTTGTAAAATTGAAAGGAGCCAGAGGTAATTTTATCCAGCTGTAAAAGTCGTGCTTTTTTTAAGGCAGGATCATAATAATTATTGAGGTTATCAATGCCGATAACCTTTTTTCCCTTTTCCAAAAGGGCTTTCGCGGTATAGCTACCAATAAAACCTGCAACACCTGTAATGAGGATAGCCATAATAAAGGGTCCTTTGCCCTTGAAGGGACATTTTTTAGGCTGGAAAGAAAATTTTTAAAAATCAAGGCTTTTCAAGCTGATTTCTATTGTTATAAGGAAAACCGTTCTGCTGTTCAGTAGATATTGGGGCGTAGCCAAGCGGTAAGGCAACGGGTTTTGATCCCGTCATGCGCAGGTTCGAATCCTGCCGCCCCAACCATTTTCTTCAATTTTTTTTGTGGTTTTTAAATTAGCTCTCTTGAGAAATAAAAAGAGGGTCCACCCCGCAAGCAAACCCAAAATCTGAAATAACTTCACTCAAGTGATCTCTTTATGGGTGATAATATAGAGCATTAGCGTCTTGTAAAACCCAACTTTTAAAAGAATCGATTATCATTTTGCCTTCGATAGCAAAAAGAGAGGCTCCCATACTGTCTTTTTCGGGGAATATCCGGCTGCTTATTGTGTATCGACCAGAATAAGTATCATCACCTACAAAAATTTCCACCGAAGAGCGGTCTAAAAAAATGCGAAGCGTCAGTTTATTCGTCTCTGGTAGCGGGCAGCTTCGTATTCCTTGGAGATTCTGACCGGAACGATTCCGGTCTAGAACGATACGCTTTTGACTTTGATCAATATAAATTACAGTTTCCTGCCCCTGATTATTGGTTCTAAGCGCTAATCCGGCTTGAGCGGCATTGCTTTTTCTAAGGTCAATAATAAGTTCGATTTCTTGTAAGGGAGAATTAAGCCGAAAATGATGTTTTTCATTGTTAAGCGTGGTTATTGCATGCGTTTTTTCAGATATTCTTAAATTTTCGATCTCTTTTACGGGAGTCATAAGAATGTGGTTATCAACAAGCTGTAATTCTCGTGGTAAAGTCATACTACCGGCCCAACCATCCCTTTGGCTTGGTTTATTACTTTCCCACATATCAAACCATGCGATCAAAATTTGCCGATCTTTTCCGTCTTCAAAGCGTTGTGCGGCATAAAAATCATGACCATAGTCTAGTTCGGTAAAAAAAGTTTGGGGCTTAAATTGATTTTCTACCCATGATCCAACAATATAGCCGTTTTGATATAAATTACGGTTTTGATAGCCTTGCGGTTCTAAACCTTGTGGTGAGAACATCAAAATATGATGGCCATTTAATGGAAAGAAATCAGGACATTCCCACATATAAGAACGCATACCCGCCGGTAATCTTGAATCATCAGACAGAAGCGTGCCTGAAAAGCTCCAATCCCTTAAGTTTTTACTACTATAAAGAGCAACATGCCCTGTCCCTTGGTGATGATCATCATCAGTACGATAACCAATGATTAGAAACCAGTGATCCTTTTCTTGCCACACACGGGGATCACGAAAATGACAGATAACCTTTTCGGGTGGCTCCGAAAGTACAATACCGTGTTTTTCAAAGTGGATGCCATCTTGGCTTGTAGCGATACATTGCACTTGACGAATAGTTTCTGGTTCATGAGGCTTGTTGGTTATAATGTGCCCTGTATAAATTAGGGTTAATGTCCCGTTATCATCGATAGCACAGCCTGAAAAACATCCATCCTTATCATACGCATCACCAGGCGCTAAGGCGATGGGCAAGGTTTCCCAATGGATAAGGTCAGAACTTTTAGCATGTCCCCAATGCATAGGGCCCCAGACAGGTGCGAAGGGATAATATTGATAAAAGACATGATATTCCCCTTTAAAAAAAATTACACCATTAGGATCATTCATCCACCCTGTAAGAGGCGCCAAATGATAGCCGGGATACCACCGAGAAGATAAAGCCGTGACGCTGCCTTTTTTCTGTGTTTCATTCGCTTTTATCAAACGTTGATCATAAGAAATAAGCTGCGTCACACAAAAACTCCCAAAAATTAGAGATTTTTAAAACAAAAAATTAATTTTATTGGAAGTTAGATCATCTTAAATAGAATTACGAGAAAATCTATTTTCTCTCTTAGAGAATAAAAATTCTTTCTAACGATTTTTTTAATAATCAAGGCTTTTCAAATAAATTTTGAACGCTATAAGACAGCGCTTCTTAACAAAAGAAATTTTATCCTTGATTTATCTGATGGGGCGTAGCCAAGCGGTAAGGCAACGGGTTTTGATCCCGTCATGCGCAGGTTCGAATCCTGCCGCCCCAACCAAATATCTTCTTAAAATAGAAAAGAATGAGGCCATAAGTTAAAAATAACCTATGGCCTGATCCCATCTAGATTACAAAAATGCGTAAAAACTAATTTACTTTTCTAACGCCGATTCATCAGCATTAATTTCTATTTCTATACCAAAATGACGCTCTTTAGCCGGTTCAATAGTCACAATTCCCGGTTTTTGAAAAATATCACCTTGGAAATCGACCGGATCTGAATGTCCTTGCCATGGCTCAATACAGAGATAATTTGCGCCGGGTTTCATCCATAAAGCAAGAGAGGGCATCAAAGGGAATCGTACCACAGCCCCTTTATAACCGGGTGCACCCATCCAAACTGCTCGACTGGCGACTTTATCAAAAATCAAGGCATCTTCTTTAAAAAGATCATCCTTTAAAATAACGGTTCGGTCATGCACAGGATTCTCCCTCGGGCCGGTAAATAAGCCCTCTGCATCAACACCTGCAATGCTGCCCGTTTCTGCTTTTTCAAAAAGAACCACATGGTTTTTTCGATCTGCCCCGGTGGGAAGCGGCCAACGTAAGGCAGGGTGGAAACCAAAACTGGCAGGCATGGAAGAATCGCCCGTATTGGTTACTTTAACATCAATAATCAGGCTGGCCTCTTTAAGACGATAATCAATTTCAAGCGTGAAAGGGAAGGGATAAACGGCACGAGTCTGTGAATCGTCTTTCAGTTGAAAACAAACATGGTCTGTTTCCAAGATAATGACATCAAATTCCTTACGGCGTGCGAAACCATGACGCGGAAGGTCATAGCTTTTATCGCCTAAATGATATTGATTATTGACTAAAGTCCCAACAATCGGGAACAAAAATGGGGCATGTCCACTCCAGATGGCAGGATTTCCATCCCATAGCCATTGCTGGCCCTTGGCATCCTCAATACGCTGCAATTCGGCACCTAATGTCGAAATATCGAGCGCCAACGAATTATTTTTTATAGTGATTAGCTTGCTCATGACCGGCTTTCATGGCATTTTTTTTTTGAAACTGCTACTTTTAATCAATCTTGAAGCTATATCGGTAGGAATATTTTAAGAGAAAGCAACGTCGGGCTTGCTCTTAGGGAAAGTATTGTTATAGACCTCGCCAAAAGATTTTAACTTTGCGGGCGTGGCGGAAATGGTAGACGCGCTGGATTTAGGTTCCAGTATCGCAAGATGTGGGGGTTCAAGTCCCTTCGCCCGCACCATCATTTTCTATTCAGGAATCTTATCCTGGAAACAGCAACATTTGTGTCGAGTCAGTTCGACACAAATATTTTTTGGCTTTTAGCAGAATTCAGAAATAAAGGTTCGTTACGAAATGCAAACTGTCGAAACGTTAAATGAAGGCCTAAAGCGGAACTATACGCTGACCATTACGGCAGATGAGATTCGTAAGCGAATCGATAAAGAAGTGGCGGATGCAGCCCCACGCGTAAATATGCCAGGCTTCCGTCCGGGTAAGGTGCCAGCGAAACTGGTTCAAAAAATGTATGGTGCTTCTATTGCTCAGGATGCGCTTAACGGTGCCCTGCAAGAAGGCGTTCAGCAGCTTTTGAGCGAAAAGGGTGTAAAACCCGCCATGCAACCAGAAATTGAACTGGCAGAAGGCTATGAGCTGGGTAAAGATGCAGAATTAAAGGTAAAATTTGAAATTTTGCCTGAAATCCCTGAAATTTCTTTGGATGCCCTGAAGCTAGAACGGCTTACGGTTGAGGCTTCAACGGCTATCATCGACGAGAAAATCCAAGAATTTGCTACCCAGCAAAAAAGCTTTGATGATGCGCCAGAAGGCCATGCGGCTGAAAAAGGTGATCTGGTCGTTATCGACTTTGTTGGTAAAGTCGATGGCGAAGCTTTTGACGGCGGCACCGGCTCGGATATGAGCGTCGAAATTGGGGCAGGTCAGTTTATCCCTGGCTTTGAAGACCAGCTTGTCGGCATCAAACAAGGTGATAGTCGCGTTCTTAAAGTTTCTTTCCCAGAAGATTACAGTGTGCCTTATCTTAAAGGTAAGGCCGCAGAATTTGACGTAACGGCTAGCGATGTTCGCATTCCTCACGAAGCAAAAGTAGATGATGAGTTTGCTAAATCCTTAGGTCTTGAAAGTTTAGATCAGCTTCGCGATTTAATGAAAGGCCAGATCGAACAGGAATTGAACGGCCTGACCCGCACCCATATGAAGCGGAAACTGCTCGATCAATTAGCCGATAGTTACAATTTTGAAGTTCCATCCCAGATGGTCGAAGCTGAATTCAATCAGATTTGGCAGCAGTTAGAACATGCCGCCAGCCATGAAGAAGATTCAGAAGCTGCCTTGGCTGAAATGGAAAAGGAACGCCCTGACTATCGGGCTATTGCAGAACGTCGCGTCCGTTTAGGCTTAGCGCTTTCTGATATTGGTACAAAAAATAACGTAGAAGTAACGTCTTCTGAAATGAATATGCTTATTTCTCAGGCGGCACAGCGTTATAATCCGGCTGACCGTCAGCGTTTCATGGAATATCTGCGTCAAGAACCTATGGCTGCAGCTCAGCTTCGTGCACCGCTTTATGAAGATAAAGTCGTAGATCTTCTTTTCGAAAAAGCAGAAATCACCGATCGCGCTGTTACGCGGGAAGAGTTAGAAGCCGCTATTGAAGCTGATGACGATAGCATCGGCAAAGCGCATAATCATGACCATGATCACGATCACGATCACGATCATGCCAAAGCTAAACCAAAGGCGAAAAAGGCTTCTTCCAAGAAGAAAGAAAAAGAAGCTAAAGAATCTGAAGAAAAAACCTCAGATTCTGCGGCTAAATAATCAAAGGCTTAAGACAAGGTGCAACCCAGCTTAAAGAAAACGCCTTACAAAGTAGCTGTATTGTTGCCCTGCCATAATGAAGAAGCTGCCATCGGTAAAACGGTGGCAGCTTTTCGTCATGCACTCCCAGATGCTTCAATTTATGTCTATGACAATAATAGTAGCGATAATACCGTTGCTGTTGCCCAAGAGAATAAGGCTATTGTTCGTTCGGAACGGCTGCAAGGGAAGGGGCATGTCGTTAGACGGATGTTTGCGGATATTGATGCCGATGTCTATATTTTAGCCGATGGGGATGCCACCTATGATGCCGATGCGGCGCCCAAAATGGTCACGATGCTTTGTGATGAAGGGCTGGATATGGTAGTAGGCATCCGTCAATCAGTTTCCGACCAAGCCTATCGCCTGGGGCATAAATTAGGAAACAGAATTCTTAATTTTATCCTTGCTTGGTTATTTGGTCATAGTTTTACCGACATTCTGTCTGGTTATCGGGTTTTTTCAAGACGCTTTATTAAAAGTTTTCCGTTATTAAGCACCGGATTTGAAATCGAGACTGAAATAAGCGTCCATGCTTTAGAACTTCAGATGCCAGTCGCTGAAGTGGATACACGCTATAGTGAAAGACCAGAGGGTTCTTTTTCGAAATTATCAACCTATCGTGATGGCTGGCTTATTCTTTTAACTATTTTTTCTTTATTCAGGCTTAAGCGGCCGATGCTCTTTTTTAGCAGCATAGGGTTATTATTGGCTATAGCCGGTATAGCCCTTGCGGTTCCGTTGATGATTACCTATTGTTATACAGGCTTGGTTCCGCGTCTTCCAACCGCCGTTCTTTCAACGGGCCTTGTTATTCTTTCCAGCCTTTCTTTTGCCTGTGGCCTTATTTTGGATACGGTCGTTTATGGACGACGAGAGGCCTTGAGATTAGCTTATCTTACACAACCAAGTCCTCATGAGATTTTTTGAATGAGAAATGAGCAATCTTTGGGGCTTGAATAAATAAGCAATAGCGACAATCTATAATTTTCGCCAACTGTTAAGGACTCTGTTTTTCCATGAGCCATGATCACGCTGATATTTTTAATGCTTTGGTGCCTATGGTTGTCGAACAATCAAACCGTGGCGAACGTAGCTTTGATATTTATTCCCGTCTGTTACGCGAACGCATTATTTTCGTAACAGGTCAGGTCGAAGACCATATGGCTTCTGTGATTTGCGCTCAGCTTTTATTTTTGGAAGCTGAAAATCCAAAGAAAGATATTTATCTTTATATTAATTCACCGGGTGGTGTAGTGACAGCGGGTCTCGCTATCCACGATACAATGCAATATATCCGTCCAAAAGTCGGAACGCTTTGTATTGGTCAGGCTGCCTCTATGGGTAGCTTCCTGCTGGCGGCCGGTGAACCCGGAATGCGCATTGCAACGACTAACAGCCGCATTATGATTCATCAGCCATCAGGCGGTGCGCAAGGTATGGCTGCGGATATTGAAATTCAGGCTCGTGAAATTTTACGCATGCGCCACCGTTTGAATTCGCTTTATTCGAAATATACCAACCAGCCTATCGAAGAGATCGAAAAGGCTATGGATCGCGATAAATTTCTTGAAGCCGATGAAGCACAGGCCTTTGGTTTAATCGACAAGGTCTTTGACAAGCGTCCAGCCGCTTCTGAAGAAAAAGATAAGTGATTCTAACCTAACTCAATCTTTTTATACCGCTCTTTTGAACCTTTGCTGCAATTTTTCCGTTTTTCGGATTGCGGCAAAGGGAAAACAGGCGCTAAAATGGTCTTGGAATGGATGAAAGCGGCTAAAGAGCCGCCAAGGATGATGTTATGACCAAACTGAGCGGCAGCGATTCCAAAAGCACGCTTTACTGTTCTTTCTGCGGCAAATCGCAGCACGAAGTCCGTAAGCTTATCGCCGGGCCGACAGTGTTTATCTGCGATGAATGTGTCGAATTATGTAATGACATCATTCGCGAGGAAACCAGAGGCGCTTTGCATAAAAGCGATGGCAGTGTGCCAACGCCACAGGAAATCTGTACGATTTTGGATCAGTATGTTATCGGACAGAATAAAGCCAAGCGGGTGCTTTCTGTTGCGGTACATAACCATTATAAGCGATTAAATCATGGCGGAAAAGATGCCGATGTTGAACTCGCTAAATCCAATATTCTGCTGATTGGTCCTACGGGTTGCGGTAAAACTTTGCTGGCTGAAACGTTGGCACGGACTTTTGACGTACCTTTCACCATGGCTGATGCCACGACTTTGACCGAAGCTGGTTACGTCGGGGAAGACGTTGAAAATATCATCCTGAAATTATTACAGGCAAGTGATTATAACGTAGAACGGGCACAGCGCGGTATTGTTTATATCGATGAAATCGATAAGATTACCCGAAAATCAGATAATCCTTCTATCACACGGGATGTTTCCGGTGAAGGGGTTCAGCAAGCCTTACTGAAATTAATGGAAGGGACTACCGCATCGGTTCCGCCTCAGGGAGGACGCAAGCATCCTCAACAGGAATTTTTACAGGTCGATACGACCAATATTCTGTTTATCTGTGGGGGCGCTTTTGCCGGCTTAGATCGAATTATTGCTGATCGTCTGGAAGGCAAATCAATCGGTTTTGGTGCCCATGTCGCCAGCCCCGATGAACGGCGCACTGGAAAGATTTTACAGGAATGTGAACCGGAAGATCTGTTGAAATTCGGGCTTATTCCAGAATTTGTAGGTCGTTTACCTGTTCTTGCAACGCTGGAAGATCTTGATGAGGCCGCCTTGGTGCGCATCCTCACTGAACCTCGGAATGCCTTGGTAAAACAATATCAGAAGCTTTTCGAGCTAGAAGATGCCAAGCTTGAATTTACCGAAGATGCCTTGGTGGCTATTGCCCGTAAAGGTATTGAACGTAAAACAGGGGCACGCGGTCTCCGTTCTATTTTAGAAGGTATTTTGCTGGATACAATGTTCGAGCTACCTTCTTTAGAGAATGTGTCAGAGATTATTGTAGATAAGGATGTAGCAGAAGGCCGCAAAGAGCCGCTTCGTGTTTTCGCTAAAAAAGATAAAGAGGCCAGTTCAGGCGCTGCTTAAAATACTATTCCTTAATTTGAATTAGAAGAGGCTGCTGCTTTTTTGCTGTAATCTTTAAAGGATAACAGGAATATGAGGAGCGGCCTCTTTTGGTAAAAGGCCTGTTATACGCGGATCAGAATGAATCTCTATCATCCGTTGAAAGGGTTTAAAACCATGGCGTTGGTAAAAAGATAAAGCGGAAGGATGATCAAAACTACAGCTATGGAGCCAGATGCGGCGGATACCAGGCTGCCACGCTTTTTCTAATGTCATACCCATTAACTGATTTCCTATCCCCTGACCGATATAATCCGGTGAAAGGCCAAAAAAGGTAATTTCACATTGACCTTTTTCGCGAAAATCTAACTCGGATATCCCAATAGTTTCGGTCTTTTCAGCATTGAACACACGGTAAATTTCAATTTTTGGATGGTGAATAAGCGCTAGTAAAGCGTGTTCTTCTAATTCCAGCCGAGAAAACCATAACCATGGGCTACCAATTTTCTGGAAAATTTCTTTATATGCTTCAACGCTTGGTCTTATCCAACGGCTTAAAGAAAGATTTTTTTCAGGGATCGATCTTAAAGAAGAAAGGGCACCGTCGGGTTGTTTTACCATTTCTAAAGCGGTTACTAAAGAAGCGAGTTGTCCTTTTTTTAAGGGGAAGAAAGCCATAGCCTATCCTCTATTTCCAAACGGCTTGTGGCGGCAGGCTCATAAGAATAGCCTCGATATTTCCACCTGTTTTCAGACCAAAGATAGTCCCTCGATCATAGAGCAGATTAAATTCAGCATAACGGCCTCGATATATATTTAATCGCTTAAAATCTTCTTGATTAGGTAAAATATCCTGTCTTCTTGCGACTAATTTAGGAAAAATATCTAAAAAAGCTTCTCCAACGTCGCGCGTAAAAGCAAAGTCCGATTCAAAATCTTTGTCCAAATAGTCATAAAAGATACCCCCAACACCCCGTTTTATATGGCGATGGGGAATGTCAAAATATTCTTCTGCCCATTGGCTAAAACGGGGATAATAGTCAGGATTATGCCGATTGCACATCTCTTTTAGATGATGATGAAAATCGGAAGTATCTTGTTCATAAGGGGTAGAAGGGTTGAGGTCGATACCACCACCAAACCAGCTTTTTGAGGTTCTTAGAAAACGACAATTCATATGAATATTCGGCACATGGGGATTCGCCATATGCGCGACCAAGCTTATACCCGTTGCAAAAAAATGAGGATTCCGTTCTGTCCCGGGAATTTTTCGTGCAAAATCAGCTGAAAAACAGCCCCGAACGGTAGAAATATTGACGCCTACCTTTTCAAAAACCCGTCCATTCATCAGGCTACGAACACCACCACCGCCATCTTCTTCTATTTCTTCAGATTGTCGCTGCCATGGAACGAATGTAAAACAGGCATCGCTTCCGGCTTCTTGTTCTATGGCCTCAAAACGTGAACAAATCCTATCTCTCAAATTTTGGAACCAATGACAGACGGATTGTTGTTGCTCATCTAACTTCATGAACAAAACCTTTAGTTTGGCGCAGCGCTTCGGCAAGTGCGATCCCCGCTGAAACGGCAATATTCAAAGATCGGAATTGAGAAAGAAGCGGAATCCTGACCTGTCGGGCGGCAGCCTGATGCACAAAGTCAGGCGCACCCGCCGATTCTGATCCAAACAATAAAATATCCTCTTTTTGAAAATCCATCTCAGGAAGGCTAATATCGCCCGAGGTTGTCAGTAACACTAACCGCTCTTGTCTTGCCTGTAAAAAGGCGTGCCAATCATCATGCCTAATAGGGGGTGCCATTTGGGCATAGTCCATACCGGCGCGTTTTAAGGCACGATCGGAAAAAGCAAAACCGCAGGGTTCGATAATATCGACACCCACCCCGAAACAGGCCGCAGTTCTAAGAATAGTTCCGACATTACCGGCAATATCCGGTTGATATAATGCTATTCTCATCATTGGATTATAATAATAGTTGGAAAGTTATGGTGAAAAAGTTTATTAAGAATATTAATAATTTTCATCTCTATCTCAATCCTACATCATAAATGGCTCAGAAAAGTTGCTTTTCTGCTCGAGGGTCATCTAAAGACAGCAATAACCAGGGGCAAGGAAGGGGAAATCTATGTCGTCTTCTCAAGATGGCTTGTCAAAGGATATGCATCCCATACGCCGTCGAGATTTTTTGAATATTGCCGCTTGTGGCGTAACGGGGGTTGGGATTTGTGGTGCGGCTGTACCTTTAATTGCTCAGATGAACCCTTCTAAAGATATTGTGGCACAGGCTAAAACGGAAGTAGATATTACGGCTGTCCAGCCAGGACAGACATTGAAAGTTGTCTGGCGTGGTCAGCCCGTTTTTATCCGGCATCTGACAAAACAAGAAATTACAGAAGCCAACGCGGTGTCTCTTTCAGATTTGCGCGATCCAGAGACGCTCTCTCAACGTACCAAGCCAGGAAAGTCAAATTGGCTTGTTACGATGGCACTTTGCACGCATCTCGGTTGCATCCCTTTGGGGGGTAATGTTGGTGAACCTCGTGGCGAATATGGAGGCTATTTTTGCCCCTGTCATGGTTCTGCATTTGATACTGCCGGTCGGATCAGACGGGGGCCAGCACCGACAAATCTTGTTGTTCCGCCTTATGCGTTTATCAGCAATTCTGTCATTTCAATTGGTTGAGCTTCTCTATTATGACGATACCTCCGCATAAATATCAGCCTAAATACCGTTTTACGAAATGGCTTGATGATCGCTTACCCCTTATCCGTTTGTTCCATGACGTTATGGGCGGCGGGTATCTTGTGCCCCGTAATTTAAGCTGGTTGTGGAATTTTGGTGCCCTTGCCGGTATCGCGCTTACCCTTCAGATCGTCACAGGTCTGGCCTTGGCTATGCATTACATTGCCAGCAGCAGTGAGGCTTTCAATTCAATCGAAGCGATTATGCGTTATGTCAATCTAGGTTGGCTTATCCGCTATGGGCATATGGTAGGGGCCAGTCTGTTTTTTGCGGCGCTTTACATCCATATGCTGCGCGGGATCTATTATGGTTCTTATAAAGCCCCACGAGAAATGATTTGGTTGATTGGCGTTGTTTTGTTCATGTTATCCATGGCAACAGCCTTTTTAGGATATACCTTAGCTTGGGGACAAATGAGCTATTGGGCTTCTCAAGTCATCACAGGTCTGTTTTCTGTTGTTCCTTTTTTTGGGGAGCATATCCGTATTTGGGTATTGGGTGGGTTTACGCCGAATACAGCCACCGTTAACCGCTTTTTTGTACTGCATTTCACGCTTCCCTTTGTCATTCTTGGAGTCGTTGGGCTTCATATCTGGGCGTTACACCGGAAGGGCTCAGGTAACCCCACAGGTATCGAAGTGACAAAAGCAGAAGATGTCGTTCCCATGCATCCTTATTACATTGCCAAAGATGCCGTGGCAGTGGGCGTGTTTCTTCTGATATTCTGTTCTTTACTGTTTTTTTGTCCTAATATTGTTTCTGATCCAGATAATTATGTTCCGGCCAACAATCTTGTCACGCCGCCCCATATTAAACCAGAATGGTATTTTTGGCCTTTTTACGCAATTCTACGCTCTTTTACGGTAGATTTTTTATGGGTCCCTGCCAAAATGTGGGGCGTAATCGGTATGGGATTATCTGTCTTTTGCTGGTTCCTCTTACCCTGGCTTGATAACGCCCCAGTACGATCAGGGCGTTATCGTCCGTTATTCCGTTTGTTTTTCCTGTTTTTTCTGTTGGATATGGCAATTTTGGGTTTTTGTGGAAGACAACCTGCCGAAGAGCCATGGATAAGGTTAGGTCAGTTCGCGTCGCTTTACTATTTTGCTTTCTTTTTTGTGATTTTACCTGTTCTCCCAGTCTTTGAAAAAACTTTACCCGTTCCAAAATCCTTAGAAGAAGCAGGCTATCCCAAGACAACAGTGCCCTTAAATCAACCACCTAAAAAAGGGGAGGGTGCCTGATATGCTTACTATTCTTCGCCGCATCGGCTGCCTTCGCCTATTGGCTATTCTTGTGGGGTTAGGGCTTGTTCTCACTTTATTGATGGGGATAGGACAACCCCGTTTAAAACAGGTCGATGATCCAACAAGACACTATCAGAAACCGTTAAAATCATTGTCTTTACCCAGTGATGGTTTAATGGGTCATTTTGACAAATCGCAATTAAGACGTGGATTTACCGTTTTTCAAGGGATTTGCGCCTCTTGTCATAGCTTAAATCAGGTTCATTTTCAGGATCTGTCGGAAATAGGCTACAATAAATCCCAGATCGAAGCGTTGATGCAAGAATGGATCAACCGTATTCCAGATGTCGATCATAATACCGGAGAAGCGCTTATGCGCCAGCCGGAAATGAACGACCGGATAACAGGGCCTTATTACAATCCTCTTGGAACTAGCGGTATCACGACAGCACCTGATTTATCTTTGATGGTAAAAGCCCGTAAAGGCGGTACCAAGCATATCTATTCTATTTTAACCGGTTATGAAACTGAACCGAAAGAAATAGAACAACGCTATCCACAATTTAAAACACCAGAAGGCAATTTCTATAATCCTTATATTAAAGGCCTTCATATCGCGATGCCAATGCCTCTTTTGATAGATAATCAAGTTATCTATGAAGACGGAACGAAGGCGACGGTGGATCAAATGGCCAAAGATGTCACCGCCTTTTTGCAGTGGTCTTCGGAACCGGAACTGGAAAAACGCCACCATATTGGCTTTGGCGTTATAGTCTTTCTCTTAATAGCAACAGGGCTGGCTGTCATTATTTGCTATCAGATATGGCGAGATGTTTAGCTTTTATAGTGTTGAAAAGACAGCGGTTGAGCCCTGATTTTTCAACGGTTGCCATTCGGCTTTGAATGATATTGCCATAGCGGCGCACAAAACCTTTCGGCATATTAGCGGTGCGTTTTTTAGGTAAAGGAAAGACCGCCGCTAATCTTGCCGCTTCCAAAGTCGATAAATGGCGGGCATCATGATGGAAATAATGCTGTGAGGCCGCCTCTACGCCATAAATACCGATGCCGGTTTCGGCTATATTAAGATAGACTTCCATAATCCGGTGCTTTGACCACAAATGTTCTATTAAAAAAGTAAACCATGCCTCAATGGCTTTACGAACGTAGCCGCCATTCTGCCAAAGAAAGGTATTTTTAGCGGTTTGTTGACTAATGGTTGAACCGCCTCGGATATGTCCGCCGCTAGCATTATGTTTTGCCGCCTGTTCAATAGCCGTAAAATCGAAACCATGATGGTTGCAAAAGTTACTGTCTTCGGCGGCGATAACCGCATCTGCCATTTTAGAGTCAATATCTTCCAAAGAACGCCATTTTTGATTAATGCCATAACCAGCCACAGCATTGCTTATCATGGTTAAGGTAACGGGTGGCCTGACAAAACTATAAACCATCACCCATAGTGTGCTTAAAAGAGCGAATGATAAAACAAGCTGTCCGATAAAATAGAGAAGCCGGAACATCGCATAATCCTGCTCTATAAAAATTTTATATTTAAAAACAGAATACTTACTTTCAGGGTTTATAAGGTAATTTTTAAGATTTATAGTTATTTATGATCATACAGTTACAGATTTTATAAAATTATTAGAGAGGGAAATAGTGATGATAAATTTTACCCGAAATACAGTGCTTTCAAAACTGTTTTTCGGGACAATTTTAGCACTTATGCCTCTGTTTCTGGAGGGCGTCCTAGCTGCCCCACCAGGTATCGTGCCTTATATGACCAATTGTTCGACCTGTCACCAAACCAAGGGGGAGGGGTCAACTAACTTGGCTCCAAAATTAAGCAACCGGATCGGTAAAATCGCCTCTTTTGACGAAGGCCGTCGCTATATGCTTTCGGTTGTCTTCAATGGTATGGCAGGCCGTATTGTAGTGGACGGGATGCCTTTTTTAGGGGTTATGACGCCTTTGGGTCATCTTAAAGATGAAGATATTTCAGGGGCTCTTAATTACATTTTATCTTTGCAGAATATGCCGCAAATAAAACCATTTACGCCAGCCGAAGTGAAAGCCGCCCGATCACTGCCCAAAAAGTCAGCCCCACAAATGACTATTGAACGGCAAAAGCTGATCGCGGCACATGGATCATTTTAGCGCTTTTTAAACGGCTTTTCCGGCTATCCAAACGCTTTGTGGTTTAAAATACGTATCGAGCACAACAAAATCGGCTCTTTTTCCTATAGCAATGACCCCTCGGTCATCTAATTTTAAAAATTGCGCTGGCGTAGAAGAGGCCATACGCGAGGCCTCTTCTATAGAGACATGACCCATTTTAATCATATTGGCGAAGGCTGTGGACATATCTAAAAGAGAACCCGCCAATACCCCGTTTTCGTCAGTGATGCGACCTTGGTCACGATAGATCATCTGACCTTGTAACATAAAGCTGTCCCGATCCCATCCCGTTAAGGGCATAGCATCGGTCACCAACATTAATCGATCCGCTCCTTTTGCCTTAAAGGCAATACGAATATTGGCGGGATGAACATGCTGACCATCTACAATAATTCCGGCATAAACGCCTTCATTATCCAAAGCTGCCCCAACCATAGAAGGCGCACGGCCAGTATTTTGGGACATAGCATTGAATAAATGGGTAAAACCGCGTGCCCCTTTTTCAATAGCTTTTTGCGCCGTTTCATAATCACTATCAGAATGACCAATGGATACTAAAATACCGGCTTGAGACAGTCTTTCAATAATAGAAAGAGGCATTGTCTCAGGGGCTAGCGTCAGCATTATTTTAAATAGCTTTTTATTTTCTACAGCGGCTTTGCATAAAAAATGGATATCTTCTTCAGCTATAGATCGAATTTTACTTTGGGCATGGATACCTCGCCGTTTCATCGCAATGAAAGGCCCTTCAATATGAAGGCCTAATATCCCTTGAATACCCGTTTTAATAGCTTCTTTGGTCGCGGATAAGGCTTTTTTAATAACGTTGAGATCTTCGCTGACCAAGGTAGGAAGTAAACCCGTTGTCCCGAAATGCCGATGGGCGGCGGCAATAACAGCAATTGTTTCTACACTCGGATTATCATTTAACAGGCATCCTCCGCCACCATTTACCTGAATATCAATAAAACCCGGTAAAAGTAGTTGATTTTTAAGATCAAGACAGGAAATCTGCGGATCAATGGGTTCTTTGGTAATAGTTTTAATCAAACCCTCTTCGATTAAAACAGAATGATCAGGCAGAATACCCTCTGGTGTTACTATCTGACCATGAGTGAAAGCAAACCGCATCGTCCGTCTTTCTTGAAACTGATATTAAAAATTCTTTGATATTTAAGGCATATGAATGAATATGTAGAATATCGCAGAGACTAGTTTATTATTTTTCTTTCTTGGGCGCATAGGCTTTTAAAAAGAGACTAACGATTTTGCTAACATCCTTTTCAAGATTATTCAAAAGTTCAGGCTGAGGAATATTATAAAGTCTGGAAGGAATACTGGCAGCACATAGGGAATGAAGAAAGAAACCAGCCGTTTTCTCAGGATCATCTTGACAGATTTGCCCTTTGTCCATGGCACTTTTTAAATAGAGCCCTAGATTATGAATAGCTATTTTGGGCCCTGATTCATAGAAAATACGCCCTACTTCAGGAAAACGCCAACATTCCGAAACAGCCAATTTATGAACAGCCACTTTATCGGGTTTTACAATATTTTTAAGTAAAAGTTGACCATATTGGTTTAAGGTTACTTCAATATCTGATTGAGGGTTGAGTAAATTTACATAAATTTTATGGAAATTATCGGTTAATCGTTCAACTACAGCGGCAAATAAAGCCTCTTTAGAAGGAAAATGAGACCATAATGTTCCTTTTGATCCTCCGACTTTGGCCGCAATAGCTGACATCGATGTTTCAGCATAGCCTTTCTCGAGGAAAAATTTTGTGGCTTCTTCCAGAATGGCTTCTCGACGATCCTGGTATTTATGATGTTTGCAGGTATCCATGATTTCCATAACTACTCAATACTCTATAGTACATTTTTCTTGACAAAAATTATCTTCTCGCACAAGAGGAAAGTGTACTGTCTGGTACGGAAGAATATATGAATTTGAAGCAATCTATCATTATCAGCCTTTCCTCTGCGACGCTATTGCTGACGGGATGTGCCTCGATTCCTCATTTGGGGAAAGCCCCAAAGATGCGAGATGCACATGATTATGCCTCTGTGCAATCGTTAGCGGGTAATGGCGCCCCTTGGCCGGGAGAGGGATGGTGGAAATCTTATGACGATCCCCAGCTTAATGGCTTGATGACAGAAGCGCTTGCAAAAGCCCCTGATATGGCCATTGCGCGGGCCCGCGTCTTATCCGCATCAGGCAGCAAACAAAGAGCCGGTGCCGGATTACTGCCTTCTATAAACGGTTTCATGGGTACAGGTGCCGGTCATTTTATGCGGGATAAGGAAATCCGCCAACTGACGGGCAATCCCAATATGCAAGACTGGGGCGATGGTGGGGCTTCTTTCCTTACGATCAACTATAATATTGATATTTGGGGGGGCTACCATGCCCAGTTAGCGGCGGCGACCTCGGAAGCTAAGGCCGTTCAGGTGGATTTGCAAGAAGCTGCTTTAATGCTGACAACAGGCATCGCAGCTGCCTATGCGAATCTTTCCCGTTTATTTGAAGAACGGGCTGTTTTAGAGCGCACCCTTGAAGTTCGCAGCTATATATTAAAGCTTTCTGAGCAGAGATTAGGTCATGGGCTGGATAATGATGCGTCCATGCAGGACGCCAGCTCAAGACAAGCCAATGCGCGGGCAGAGTTGGTTGCCAATCAGGAATCCATTGACATCACCCGTCATCAGATTGCTGCTTTGATGGGGGCGGGGCCTGATCGGGGTATGGCGATTACGCGTCCCCAATCTGAAAAATTAAGGGCTATTGGTCTGCCTGATAATGCCGCTATTAATCTTTTAGGACGCCGTCCCGATGTTGTGGCTGCTAAATTGACAGCAGAAGCGGCCAATTATCGCATTAAAACCGCTAAGACACAATTTTATCCGAATGTTAGCCTTGCCGGCATTGTTGGTTATCAAACCAGAGCCCTTGAACATATGGCAACGCATGGCATGGCCTTGGGGGCAGCAAGCGCTGCACTGAATCTCCCTATTTTTAAGGGTGGACAGTTATCAGGCCAATATCGGGAAACGCGGGCTGCTTATGATGAAGCGGTAGGAAATTATGATAAAACATTAACAAATGCGTTACAACAGGTAGCGGATGCTGCCACTAGCCAGCGGCAACTTAATCAGCAATTAGATCAAACACGACAGGCCCTTAATCATGCCGAGCTTTCCTATCGTGTCTTAACAGATAGATATAGAAGCGGTCTTGTAACCTATATCGAGGTTTTACAGGGGGAGGAAAATATTCTGTCTCTGAAAAAAGCGGTCGCAGATCTTCAAGCACGCGCCTTCCAGCTTGATGTATCGTTAGTTCAGGCATTGGGCGGCGGTTTTACTGCAGCATAACTTTATCTTGGTGATTAAACATGGCAGAGAATAACCCAAACAATCAGCATGCCGCAACGTCCAATGAGGATGCGTCACCTGATAAAGCCAATGCAACGGTTGATGCTCAGACGCATCAGGAGGAAGCCTCTCCTAAGGCAGTCGAGGATGCAAAGCCAGATACAGAAAGTAAGGCTAAACGTAAACGCTGGTTGCGCTATTTTGCTTTTCTTCTTCTGATAATTGTTATCATTTACGGTATTTGGTACTGGTTGGTCGGCTCCCGTCATGCCTCGACAGATAATGCCTATGTCAATGCTGAATCGGCACAGGTTATGGCGTTGGTCTCAGGCCCGATTGAAAATGTATTCGTATCGGATACCGATCAGGTCAAAAAAGGGGATATTTTAGTCCGTCTTAACCCCGATGATCAAAAAATTGCTTTAGCCCGTGCCGAAGCCAATTTAGCCGTAGCAGAACGCCGTTTTGGGCAGACTTCTGCCAGCGGCGATGCTTTATCCCAAAATATCATGGCAGAGCAGGCTAATATCGAACAGGCTGAAGCCAATTACCTTGCTGCCCAATCAACCTATCATCGTGCCGAAACAGATTACAGCCGCCGCCATGCGTTGGTTGAATCGGGCGCAGTATCTCGAGACGAGATGACAGCTGTTTCGAATGCCTTGGAAAAAGCCCGTGCGGCTTTACTACAAAGTCATGCCGCGGTTGATCAGGCGCGTGCAGCGAAAGAAACGGCTATCGGCAATTTTGAAGCGAACCAAGCCTTAATCAAAAACAGCACCGTTTCAACCAATCCTGAGGTTATGGCTGCTCGTGCAGCGTTAGATCAGGCGCGTCTCGATATGAGCCGTCTTGAAATCAAAGCGCCGATGTCGGGTGTTGTTACCCAACGACAAGTACAGGTTGGACAACGGGTTAATGTCGGTATGCCTATTGCCACTATTGTGCCGATTGATCAGCTTTATGTGGATGCGAACTTTAAAGAAACCCAACTCGGTAAAGTGCGTGTAGGACAGAGTGCGACCCTGACTTCTGATCTTTATGGCAGTGATGTTGTTTATCATGGACATGTGGTTGGTTTTTCTGGTGGAACCGGCGCTGCATTTTCCCTTATTCCAGCGCAAAATGCGACGGGTAACTGGATTAAGGTTGTCCAACGTTTGCCTGTCCGTATTGCGCTTGATCCTAAAGAGTTACGGGCTCACCCGCTTCGGGTAGGTCTATCGATGGAGGCGGACATTGACCTCTCTTCAAAAAAATAAGCTGACGGCTTTTTTTTCCCGTTTTTCCTTTGGCCCGCCCAACGATGAACGCCTGCCAGCCTCAGCGGTAGGCATCTTATCAGGGAGAACCCAGCTTATTGCCGGTATTATTCTGGCGATGACTAATTTCATGGTGGTACTTGATACGACTATCGCCAACGTATCTGTTCCCCATATCGCGGGTGATCTTGCTGTCTCTAACTCACAAGGCACGTGGGTTATTACATCTTATGCTGTGGCTGAAGCTATTTGTGTTCCTCTGACGGGGTGGTTATCCCGTCGATTTGGAACGGTATTATTGTTCTTTTTATCTATTATAGGTTTTACGCTTTTTTCCTGCCTTTGCGGCTTTTCACATAGCTTGCTTACGATTCTGATCTTTCGCTGTTGTCAGGGTTTTTGTGGCGGCCCTTTGATGCCGATTACCCAAACTTTATTGCTTCGGGTTTTCAGAAAAGAACAGCATGCCCAAGCTATGGGGCTTTGGGCTATGACAACCATTACGGCGCCGATCATCGGGCCTATTATGGGGGGGTGGCTTAGTGATAACTGGTCATGGCCATGGATTTTTTACATCAATATTCCTATCGGTGTCAGCTGTGCACTAGGTGTTTTTGCTCTTTTACGGGGTACAGAAACACAGACTTTGAAAGAATATATCGATAAAGGTGGCCTTTCGATCATGATCGTCTGGATCGCTTGTCTTCAGATTGTACTTGATCTCGGGCACGATCATGATTGGTTTGGCAGCAATATGATTGTCACCCTCGCGATCATCGCGGCGATTGGTTTCGTTGTCTTTGTTATCTGGGAATTAACTGAAAAAGAACCTATCGTTGATCTTAGAATATTTCGACATCGAGGGTTTACTATAAGTGTTCTCTCTTTGGCTTTCAGCTTTGGGGTTTTCTTTGCTTCCTCGGTTATTATTCCACAATGGCTGCAAAGTATTATGGGCTATACGGCTACCAATGCCGGTTTTGTAACGGCTATGTCTGGTGTCTTGGCGGTTCTATTCTCCCCTATTGTTGCTAAGTTAAGTTCTATTGTAGACCCCCGTATTTTAGTAAGTGGGGGTATTCTATGGCTAGGCGGATGTACTGCCCTTAGAACTTTATGGGATACTAATAGCAGTTACTGGATTTTTGCTATTCCCCAGTTTTTGCAGGGTATCGGGATGCCTTTCTTTTTCGTTCCCTTGACCACATTAGCTTTGGCCTCGGTAGAACCGGAAGAAACAACTTCAGCGGCTGGTTTAATGAACTTTCTTCGAACTTTGGCCGGTGCTATCGGTACATCGTGGTCAACCACGCTTTGGGAAGATCATGCGAGAGCCATGCATAATGAATTAGCGAATATTCTTCAGGCTCCCGCTTCATTAGTCCCTATTTTGCAGATGGGTGGCATAAATGCACAAAAAGCGCGCGCCGCTATTGATCAGCTTGTTGAAGCGCAATCCTATGCCTTATCAACCACCTATATTTTCTATATTAGCTCTTTTATTTTCGTTGCGGCTTCTACGGTCATTTGGTTAGCACCCGCTCCCAAAAACAAAGCCAACCACTAGAAACTATGCTGTCTTGATCCCGCTCTGTTCGGCAGAGCGGGCTATCTGTTGTTAGGTTAATATTGGAAGGCTGATCAATTTTTATAGGACGACTAGTGAGTATTACGAGGACATCGGCTTTAGGGTTTATTACCTTGGGCTTTTTCTCAAATCTTGGTCTGATCTTTATGAATACAAAAGCCTTCTATAGATATTGGGTGCATATCTTTATAGAAAGGCTGCTAACTGGTATAAGTTTTATCCGGTCAATTTTGACTGTTGACCTTTTTCGCTCTCCTTATGACAGGCCTTCCCCTGTGCAACAAAATGGGCACAATCCTGCAAAAATGGACATAATTTTTATAATTAAGGGGAGCGCGTATGTATGCATGGCTTGACCGTTATTTTCAGCTGACAGAACGGGGCACCACTGTTCGGACTGAATCCTTGGCGGGTCTGACAACTTTTTTAACCATGGCCTATATTATCGTGGTTAATCCGACCCTTTTGGCACAGGCCGGGATGCCTTATGCTGCGGTTGCGGCGGCGACCTGTTTTGCCGCTGGGTTCGCCAGTATCCTTATGGGTTTTTATGCGAATACCCCTTTAGCCTTGGCACCGGGGTTAGGCTTGAATGCCTATTTTGCTTTTACGGTTGTGGGGCAAATGGGGATACCTTGGCAACAGGCCTTGGGCTGTGTCTTTATCTCGGGTGTTATCTTTCTTTTACTGACTTTTGCCGGCATTCGTCAGATGATTATCAAGGCTATTCCTCGCCCCCTTTTTTCAGCGACCGCAGGAGGAATTGGCCTCTTTATCGCTTTTATTGGTTTACGGAATGCCGGTATCATTGTTGCTAACCCATCCACTATGGTTACCTTAGGTAATCTCGGCGATAAGCAGACGCTGCTTGCGCTTCTAGGTCTGTTATTTATAGCGCTTTTAATGGCCTATCGCGTTAAAGGCGCTATTTTGTTAGGTATTATTGCGGCGACTTTTATCGGTTGGTCAGCAGGTCTTATTCATTTTTCAGTGAATGAATACACCCCTGCAATGCTGAAAAAAACGGCTTTTGCATTGGATATTAAAGGTGCCCTCTATCGTGGTCATAATTTTGGATCAGCTGTCCTTGAGATTTTATTTGTTTTATTATTTGTAGATCTTTTTGATAATATTGGCACCTTGGTTGCGGTTACCAAGCGTGCCGGCCTTATGAATAAAGATGGTTCAATTCCCAATTTAAATCGAATGCTTTTAACCGACGCGATTGCTACCCTTGTCGGGGCTCTTGCCGGGACTTCTACAGTAACATCCTATATTGAAAGTGCGGCTGGCGTACAGAGTGGTGGCCGAAGTGGTCTTACTGCGGTTGTTGTGGGTTCTCTTTTTCTTTGTATGCTTTTTATAGCGCCTTATGCTCAAGTCATTCCTGTGAGTGCAACATCCCCTGCGTTAATTCTAGTGGGCGCTTTGATGATGGCGCCTTTGACCGAAATTGATTGGGAAAATATCGAAGTTTCTCTGCCTGCTTTTTTAACGTTGATTATAATCCCTTTAAGCTTTTCTATCGCCAATGGTCTGGCTTTTGGCATTATTGCCTATGCAGTAATCCAGATTGGGCGCGGCAAAATGAAGAAAGAAAATTGGTTGCTGTACAGTCTGGCGGCCTTGTTTATTGGCCGTTTTTGCTATTTGGCTAGAGGATGAGGGCATGAAGGTAGATATACGAAATAATCTTGTTTCGGCCACGGCCTTGCTTGTGGCCTTGAGCCTTTCAACATTTGGCCCCGGTATAGTTTCGGCGGCCATTCCTGCTGCTCATATTAAAGCCTATCCAAAACGCACACTGGCAGCGCAAAAAACACCTCTATCTATTCGTGTTGTCATTTTAACCGCTTTTGAAATCGGTGAAGATCAGGGTGACAAAGCGGGTGAATTTCAAGCATGGGCTGATATTTTACCTGATAAATTACCTTTTTCAGCAGGCCCTCGTAATCTTCGATATAACCCAAAAACGGGCGTATTAGCTGTCAATACAGGTATAGGAACCGGGCAAGCCGCCACTTCTGTTATAGCCCTAGGGTTAGATCCTCGCTTTGATTTCTCCCATGCTTATTGGTTAGTCGCTGCTATTGCTGGCGTTAATCCGAATACGGGCAGTGTCGGTTCGGCAGCTTGGATCGGAGATGTCATTGACAGCGATTTTGGTTACATGGTTGATCCACGTGAAATTCCGTCTAACTGGACAACTGGATGGCTGCCATGGGATCGCCAGAAACCTTATCAGCAGCCTTTACCGGATACCGCTCATAATCTGTTTCCGCTTAATAAAAAGCTCCAAAATTGGGCTTATCAATTAACCCAGAAAACAACTTTACCGGATACGCTGACATTACAAAAAATTCGGGCGCTTTATCCCAGATATAAAGCGGCTCTCCATCCACCTGAAATTTTAAAAGGGGACGAAGCAACCGGACAGACTTTCTGGCATGGGGCTATTGCCAATAATCACATTGAAAAATGGGTCGCTTACTGGACGGGTGGGAAGGGAATTTTTGTCATGAGTGGGATGGAGGATAGCGGAATTTTACGTGCTATTTCTGTCTTGGGAACGCAAGGCCGCGCTGATCCCAATCGCGTCATGATATTACGGACAGCCTCAAATTACACCCTTCCACCGCTTGGTGAAAATGCAGTTTTTAGTCTTGTTCATGAAGAAGATAGTCTTTCTGCTATGCAATCCGCTTTGAATGCGGCCTTCACTGTAGGTAATAAAGTCGTGAATGAATTATCTCAACATTGGGAAATTTATCGGGACCATATTCCACAACCATAGCCACATTATAAATCATAATTTTTATTTAATTGAGAATGTTAGATGAACAATTTGAGTCAATTTATTAAAGGCCTACCTAAGGCAGAATTACATCTGCATATCGAAGGCAGCCTCGAACCGACATTAATGTTTCAGCTTGCAGAACGCAATCGGATTAAACTGCCTTTTAAAGATATAGAATCTGTAAAAGAAGCGTATAATTTCAACAATCTACAAGAATTTCTTAATATTTATTATCAGAGCGCTAATGTCTTAAGGACGGAAGAAGACTTTCGTGATTTAGCCCGCGATTATTTCTATCGGGCAAGTCGTGATAATGTCATCCATAGCGAAATTTTTTTCGATCCGCAGACCCATACAGATCGAGGTATTCCTTTCGATGTTGTCATGCGCGGTTTGTTGGCAGGTATTGCCGAAGCTGAATCCCAGTTAGGGATGACGGTTCAGTTAATTATGTGCTTTCTTCGCCATCTTGATGAAGAATCTGCGTTTACAACCTTGCGTATGGCTGAACCTTGGCTAGATAAAATTACAGCCGTCGGATTAGATTCCTCAGAAGTGGGGCATCCACCGTCAAAATTTAAACATGTCTTTGCAACAGCTCGTCAAAAGGGCTTGAAATTAGTTGCACATGCAGGAGAAGAAGGCCCCCCTTCTTATATTGATGAGGCTATTGATGTTTTGAAAGTTGATCGCTTAGATCATGGCAATCGGATTGTCGAAGATCCTTTGCTTGTGACAAGAATGGCACGCTCTGGCATGACATTTACGCTTTGCCCGCTTTCCAATCAGAAATTACAAGTTGTGAAAGATCTAAAGAAACATCCTCTGCCTTACATGTTAAAGCATGGTCTGCGCGTTACCATTAATTCGGATGATCCAGCCTATTTTGGTGGTTATGTGAATGATAACTACCAAGTCTTAGCCGAAAATTGTGCCTTGGATGCGAATGACTTTGCGTTGATTGCTCGCAATAGTTTTCTGGGCTCTTTTCTTTCAGATGAGACTGTCACGCATTATATTGAGGTATTAGATAAATATACTGCCTCTTTTGAAGCACGCGCTTAATTCTCATAAATAACAAGCCAGAAAGGCATAAGAACGGCTCATGATCAGGATTAAAAGATGATAACCATCCTGCATGTCCTATTAATGCTCATAGGGAGCATTGCTTTACTTATGGCATTAATAGGGGTCGGCTATACTATACTGGCAGCAATCGTTGTTCTCTATTGGCAAAAAAAAGAAACTGTTTCCCTTAGGAACTGGCCTTCTGTTTCTCTGATCAAACCGCTGCATGGTGATGAGCCTGCTTTGGCCGAAAATCTTCAGACGTTTCTTGATCAGGATTATCCTGCTGATTATGAAATGTTGTGCGGTATTCAGCATCCCGCTGATCCCGCCGGAGAAACTGTGCGTCTGATTGCGGCACAAAATTCAAAAGCGCCGGTCCGTCTGATCGTGGATAACAAGACGCATGGTACTAACGCAAAAATTTCTAATTTAATTAATATAACGGCCCATATCGGTCATGATATTATGATTATTAGTGACAGTGATATGAGCGTTTCTGACTATTATATCAGCCAAGTGGTCAATGCGTTGGAAAAACCCGGTGTAGGCGCCGTTACTTGTCTCTATCATGGAAGGGGAGATAACGGTTACTGGTCACGTTTATCAGCGGCCAATATTGATTATAATTTTTTACCTTCTGTCATGGTCGGCGTTGCTCTTACAAAAGCTAATCCTTGCATGGGTTCTACCATCGCCATAAAGCGCGATACGCTGGAATCTATAGGAGGCTTGGAAAGCCTGTCTAATATTCTAGCCGATGATTATATGTTGGGAGCAAAGGTAAGAGCTTTAGGCTTAAAGGTAGAAGTACTTCCCGTTATTTTAACGCATAGCTGTACTGAATCCAGTTTCTTATCCCTTGTTCGACATGAATTACGTTGGTCTGCAACTATTCGTGATATAGATCCAGTAGGTTTTTTAGGTAGTGCGGTTACTTATCCCGTGCCTTTAGCCTTTATTGGTCTTATAGCAACAAGTGGATGGGTGAGTTGGCCAGTTTTTTGTCTTGCTTTAGCTTCCCGATGGCTGTTGGGATGGCGTATAAATAAAGTAACAGGCGTGTCCCGTTTAGAGGCGTTATTACAACTACCTTTACGCGATTTACTTTCTTTCGGGATATTTTTATCGACCTTCTTTATCTCTTCTGTTGATTGGCAGGGGATGGAACTTATGTTGCATTCCAACGGACGCATTTCGCGCAAATAGGAGTCCTTTTTATAATGATGCGTACGCTTTTTCTGCAGGCGCCGTCTTTTGACGGCTTCGATGGCGGGGCCGGTTCCCGCTATCAGGCTCGCCGTGAAATAAAGAGCTTCTGGTATCCCACATGGTTGGCCCAGCCTGCAGCTCTTATTAAAGATTCAAAACTGATTGATGCACCGCCTCATGGTACAAAATTACCGGAAGTTTTGGCGATTGCACCGGATTATGATCTTGCAATTTTACATACCTCGGTTCCCAGTTTTACATCAGATGTCAAAACCGCCGCAGCCTTAAAAAAAGTCAATCCGTCAATGAAAATTGGTTTCATTGGCGCCAAGGTCGCGGTTGAAGCAGAAAAAAGTTTAAAAGATGCCAAGGGCATTGTTGACTTTGTTGCGCGCAATGAATTTGATTTTACAATCAAGGAAGTTGCCGATGGTCAGGAATGGTCTTTTATTCTGGGGTTAAGCTTTATCAATGATAAAGGTGAAATCGTTCATAATGCGGATCGCCCTTTGCTCCAAAATATGGATGAACTGCCTTTTGTAACTCCTATTTACAAGCGCGATCTTGAAATTGAAAAATATTTCATCGGTTATCTGAAACACCCCTATATCTCGATTTATACAGGCCGTGGTTGTAAATCGCATTGCAGTTTCTGTCTTTGGCCGCAGACCGTCGGGGGGCATAAATATCGTACGCGTAGTGTGGAACACGTCATTGAGGAAATCAAATATGCGATTAAAACCTTCCCACAGGTAAAAGAGTTTTTCTTTGATGATGATACCTTCACAGATGATCGCCCACGCGCCGAGGCGATTGCACGGGAATTAGGTAAATTAGGGGTAACATGGTCTTGTAATGCCAAGGCTAATGTTCCTTATGAAACGCTGAAAATCCTAAAAGATAATGGATTAAGACTACTTTTAGTCGGCTATGAATCTGGCAATCAGCAAATTTTGCATAATATTAAAAAAGGTTTGCGCGTCGAGGTCGCTGAAAAATTCACGCGCGATTGCCATGATCTTGGTATTGCTATTCATGGTACTTTTATTCTGGGTTTACCGGGAGAAACCCGCGAAACTATTGAACAAACTATCAAATGGGCTTGTGAAATCAATCCTCATACGATCCAAGTTTCTTTAGCAGCGCCTTATCCGGGAACCTTACTTTATAAACAGGCCATAGAAAATGGCTGGCTGGATCAGTCTCATGCCGAATTAGTGGATGATAATGGTGTGCAGATTGCCCCTTTAAGTTATCCGCATTTAAGTCATGAAGAAATCTTCCGTTCAGTTGAAACCTTCTATAAGCGTTTTTACTTCCGCCCTGGTAAAGTCGTCTCGATTGTCGGAGAAATGGTCCGTGACTTCGATATGATGAAGCGCCGGCTGCGTGAAGGTGTAGAATTCTTTCAATTCCTTCGGGAACGGAAAGAAGCTTGTTAAAAACGGAGTAAAGAAGTGAAAAAGCTGATCGTCACCGCTGATGATTTTGGTGCTGCTACTGTCGTTAACGAGGCGGTAGAAAAGGCGCATGTCGATGGCGTGTTGACGGCAGCCAGTCTAATGGTCGGCGCGCCCGCTGTGCTTGATGCCGTAGAGCGGGCGAGACGACTTCCTAAATTGGGGGTTGGTCTTCATTTAGTACTGGTTGAAGGAAAACCCATCCTGCCACCGGATGAAATTCCTGATCTTGTCGATCGCGATGGCCTATTTCGCCGTAATATGGTGCGGGCAGGGGTTGATATTTTTTTCCGTCCCAGTGTCAGACGACAGCTGGTTCGGGAAATTAATGCTCAATTCAGTGCTTTTGCTGCGACTGGGTTAAAGTTAGATCATGTCAATGCCCATAAGCATTTTCACCTTCATCCCACCATTTCCAGTCTTATCCTCGCTATTGGGCGTCGATATGGCTTAAAAGCGATGCGTGCGCCTGTAGAACCGATAAATGTCTTATCGACTATCGAGCCTGTCACACGGCATTTACCCGATTATGTCGCGATGCCTTGGGCTTATGGGATAAGAAAGCGCTCCGTTCATGCAGGTCTTTTGGTTCCTGATCAGACTTTTGGCATCGCATGGTCGGGGCATATGAATCCGCATCGGATGCTGGGCTTGATTGAACATTTGCCAGAAGGCTTAAGTGAAATCTATCTTCATCCGGCCATTAGTGATGAATTTGAAGGCCATGCTGTCGGCTATGAATCTATCGAGGAATGGCATGCCCTTACTGATGAAACGGTAAAAAAGGCAATAAAAGATCAAAATATCGTCCTTGGTAATTTTTCTGATTTTTTAGGAAAATAAATACTCTAACACGACCTTAAAAATTCAACTTAAGATAAGATAAGGCTTTTTGCACCCTGAAAAAGCCTTATTTTTTTATATTTTTAGGGTGAGAAACTTGCGGTTCTTCCTGCTCTGTGGAATAGACCATCTTCAATAAATCAGGGTTTGATACCCAGTAGCCGCTTAAGCTTTTAAGCGGCTCTTTTCATGATAGCACAGCTTAATGACCGGTAAACATAAACAAAATACATGGGGACGGATTGTAGTCCTAGCAGCGAGCCTCGCCGGCTTTGCTATTGCCCTCTACTTCATGCGTCAGATTGGTTTTCATAATATTTTCGCTTCAGTAGCCAGCATCGGCATTGGTGGATTTATAGCCTTTTGTATCTTGTCTCTCATTGTTTTACTGATTTTAGGCACCGCTTGGTTTTCCGTTGCCCCGGGGCAACCTTTACGAAAAATACCTTTATTTGCGTGGGGGCGAACCATCAGGGAAGCCGCAAGTGAGATTTTACCTTTTTCTCAAATCGGTGGAATAGTATTAGGCGCGCGGACCTTAACAGGGGCAGGCCTACCTTTTCAGCTTGTTTACGCTTCTATGATAGTCGATATGACCGCAGAAATGGCGTCACAGCTTCTTTTTACCCTATTCGGGGTAGGGGTTATTTCTCTTCATTGTTGGGGCGGCGAAAAAATGTCCGTTCAGCCTTTGTCTTTTATTGGTTTAGGCGTCATCGTTGCTATTCTACTGTTATTTATACTCTTTCAGCGTCCCATATTGCGTTTTACTGGGGGATTAGCTGAAAAAATAGTGCCTGGTGCTGAAGATAATATCCGAGGGGTTTCGGATAAAATGACTCAGATTTACCATCAACCCTATAAGCTTTCGGCTTCTTTTTTGTTTAATATGTTGGCGTGGGTTATGGGCGCTTCCAGTGCATGGTTCGCTCTTCGTCTAATGGGGATTTCTATTTCCCTGCCCGCTGTTCTAACTATCGAAAGTCTTATTTTTGCCTTAAGAAGTGCTGCTTTTATTGTTCCCGGGGCCATCGGCCTGCAAGAAGGGGCTTACGTCCTTATTGCGCCTCTTTTTGGATTAACCGGCGCAGAAGTCATTGCTTTATCGTTATTAAAACGCGCACGGGATATTTCTATTGGCATTCCTTCTCTTATTTTGTGGCAAATTAACGAAAGTCGTCGTTTGCTTTAGATATTTCTTGCCTGTTGATCGTGAAATAGGTAAGGAAGGGCCACTGGCAAGAATGCGGGCGTAGCATAGTGGTAATGCACTAGCCTTCCAAGCTAGCTAGGAGGGTTCGATTCCCTTCGCCCGCTCCATTATAATTCCTTTTGATTGCATTTTTTCTTATAAAATAAAAAACCGCCCCACTTTACAGTAGGACGGCTTTCTTGTTTTGGCGTAAGCTTTGGAAATTATTTCTTCTTGCGCGCAGGCGGTGCCATAAATTCGGGGCCAACCGGGCTTGGAATGTTGCGCTCTAAAATAGCGTCAATCTCTTTCAAATCTTGCGCGGTTAATTGCCATCCAAAGACATCGGCGATACCGTCAATTTGTTCCGGTTTGCGTGCACCCCACAGGGCTAAAGTCGGGCCTTGCTCTAACATCCACCGAACAGATAATGCCAAAACAGATTTGTTATACCGTTCCTTGGCGAATTTTTTGAGTTCTTCAACCGCAGATAGATAATGCTCGAAGCGCGGTTTTTGGAATTTCGGATCCTGTTTACGCAGATCATCTCCTTCAAAATGCCGTTCTGCTGACATTTTACCGGAAAGTAGCCCACGGCAAAGCGCACCATAGCCCAAAACAACAAGGTCGTGTTTTTTGGCGTAAGGCATAATCTCTTTGTCAATTTCGCGTTCAAACAGATTATAAGGCGATTGCGTCACTGAAAGCTGAGCATATTTTCTAAACGCATCCATTTGATCAGGTGAATAATTTGACACCCCGATCGACCGGATTTTACCTTCTTTGCGCAGGGCTTCCAGCGTGGAAGCTGTTTCTTCAGCGGACACTAAAGGATCGGGCCAATGAACCTGATAAAGATCAATATAATCTGTCCCTAAACGACGGAGGGAATCTTCAATTTCTTTCCGAATTCGTGCGGCTGAAGCATTCCGAACCATGGACTGATCTTCTGTCAGAGTCCAATCGAGCCCCACCTTGGTCGCAATAATAAGCTTATCGCGTTTCCCCTTAATGGCTTTTCCGACTATTTCTTCAGAATGACCTCGTCCATAAGCGGGGGCGGTATCAATAGTATTAATACCAAGATCAATAGCACGTTGGATAGTTCTGATCGAAAGGTCGTCATCCGTGCCGCCCCACATCCAGCCGCCGATTGCCCAAGTTCCAAGCGCTACGCGGGTTGCTGGCTTATCAATCCCTCTGATGGTTATCTTATCAAAAGATTCCGTTTTCTTAGAGGTCTTGGTTTTTTCTAAAGTGTCGATAGTCATCTTAACTCTCCACATCTTTTGTCTATTGTAAGGGAAACCCCTATATGGGGCTCTAACTGCCGACAGGATAGCCTGTAAGCCTTTGCAAAAGCAGGATAACTGATAATTTTTAAATCAGTTTGCCCGGATATCCTTATTTTACCTTCGACAAAGGTAAATTTATCCTACGGGCGAAGTTATCTGCTCTTGTACAAAAACAGATTAATAAAACTAACGCAGGGAATGATCAAAAGTTTCCATTTGCTCGTCTAAAATTTGAATAGCCCTTGGATAATCAGGACTACCACAAAGCGTGAGCGCGGCGGGAATATAGAGATGACGAGATTCTGGAATAGCTTTCTTCAATAAAGGATGTTGCAACATAGCCCGTCCCTGATCGGTTACCGCCTTGCCATTCTGTTCCATGATCAAAAAATCAGGCTGTGCCCGCACTATTTCTTCAAGCGATAAACGTGACAACACTGATTTGTGTAAAGAAGCGGCCAAATTTTTTAAACCGGCCTTGGTCATTATATCATCCACTAAACTGCCAGGCCCACTCAAATAGCCTTGTCGTTGATAATAAGCCGCAACGCGCCGATGTCCTGCGGGTGAAGGTAAGTGATTAAGCGCATATTTCATTTTCTTGATCATTTTTTCACCCCGTTCGGGATGACCGATAGCCTCGGCAATCAAACGGATTTGTTGGATAATCTCATTAGAACTATTGGCTAATGAAAGATCAATAATCTTAACATGGCGTTTTTTGAGCAGAGATAAAAATTCGCTGTGGCTATAGCTACTGGTAATAATCAAATCGGGATTAAGGCGTATTAATTCTTCAGCACTTCCATAGGTAAAAGGAAGTGATTGCGCTTCTTTTGTGACTAATGACATTTCAGGATTACGCGCATAACGGGTCAAGGCAGCGATTTGTGACCTGTCGGCCAAATCTACCAATAATTCATCAGCACAAAGATTTAAGGAAACAATACGCGCAGGGCGGGGGGCTTCCTTGAAGGCGCATAAAGGTTTTTCTATCAAAATGAACAGGCTGATTAAAATAGACCATGAGAAAAAAGAGAGAGGACAGCGCATAATTCTTTCTATAGCGGAGAAAAAAGGACGCTTGTTAGTAGAAAATAGCGCAATATTATAAGAGTGATTGACCTGATCCTTTAATTCAGTTTACGAGGGCGGTTTGCGTTGGGTTCTCCTCCTTGAGAGGAGAAAAAAGGGAATAAGGTGAAAAGCCTTGGCTGCCCCTGCAACTGTAAACGGTTAACAGAAAACCAAAAGCCACTGAATATTTTTGGGAAGGCGGTTTTTTTAATGCCGTGAGCCAGGAGACCGACCCAATGCAGTCGTTCCACGATCAGACAGGGGATTTTCTGATCGGACGAGGAATCTCCTCGCAGGGACGACGGTAATCCGTCGTATCCTTTAGGGTATTGCCTTTAGGATTGTCGGATTGCGACCGCAACAGAGAGGGGGGGACCATGGCCCGATTATTTATTTTATCAACCTTAGCTTTTACAACAACAGCCTTGACGACTTTCCAGCCAGCCTTGGCAAAAACAAGTGATAACAATCGTCATCAGGCGCACAAAATGCCTAAAAATTCAGATATAAAATCAAAAGCCCATAAGCAGATCGAGAATAATGCCTCTGATCCCGATGCTGATGCCCTCTCTATTGCTAAAAACACACAAACTGCCTTAGTCGTTACCGCATCCCGAAGCCCTGAAAAAGCTGATCAGGTTTCTTCACAAGTTACTGTTCTGGATAAGGCCGCCATAGATCACAGCCAAGGCATGGCGATTTCGGATATTCTGGCCCGAACGCCCGGTGTGTCTGTCACCCGCAATGGGGGTTATGGAACGGCAACTTCAGTCTTCATTCGGGGCGCTGAATCAGGTCAAACTATGCTTGTTATTGACGGTGTCCGTATGACAGATGCGGCTTCCACCAATAATGGCTATGATTTTGGTACTTTGATGACAGGTGATACTTCAAGAATTGAAGTGTTACGAGGTTCTCAATCTATTCTTTGGGGCAGTCAGGCCATTGGCGGCGTCGTTAATGTCGTTACCGCCATGCCAACCAAACCTTTAGGGGGGAGTGTTGATCTGGAAACGGGATCGCACAGCACGATTAATGCCCGTGCCGCTGTCGGGGGTAGCAGTGATCGAATTACGTGGCGACTAGCTGGAAATAATTTTTATACAAAAGGTATCTCTGCCATCAGTCCCCGTTATGGGGGACATGAAAATGACGGATATCATAACCGTTCTGCGACAGGCCGCGTTAATATCAAACTTGTTGATCAAGTTTCTGTCGATTTAAGAGGATATTATTCAAAAGCCATGACTGATCTTGATAGCAGTTATGGAACGCCTGACACCTCTGATTATGAAAATAAAGAACAATGGATGGGGTATGCGGGTTTAAACGTTGCCTTGTTTGATAATCGGCTTCGTAATCGTTTTGGATATAGTTACACCAATACAAAAAGAAGTGATATTAGCCCTTCTTATGAACCGTATAATACCCAAACCTTCTTAGGTAATGGACATACCCGAAGGCTGGAATATCAAGGCAGCCTTGCCTTGGTTAAAAATTGGGATTTAATATTCGGTTATGAAAACGAGCATAGCGCTATGCGGAGTTCATCCCCTGCTTATGGGGATACTATCACAAAAGGTAGTATGGACATCAATAGCGTCTATGGCCAGTTAAAAGGCAAAATTATTAAAGGCTTCTCTGTCGATGGCGGTGTGCGTTATGATCATCGTTCCCAATTCGGGGGCAATGTTTTATTCTCGGGCGGCGGTGTGTGGGCCTTTAACCATGATAACACCGTTTTTCGGGCGCATTATGGGCAAGGCTTTAATGCGCCTTCCTTGTATCAGCTTTATAGCGAATATGGTGACCAAAATTTAAAAGCTGAAAAATCACACGGTTGGGATGCGGGATTTGAACAACGTTTCTTCCATAAACGACTGACCTTAGCCGCAGATTATTTTCAGCGAACGTCCAATAATCTTATTGCCTATCTCAGCTGTCCTTATTTCGGTGATTTGCCAGCCATTTGTTATACACCCAATACCACAATTCCGCGCTATGGATATTATGCTAATATCAATCGGAGCGTAGCGCATGGGGTTGAAGTCAGTGCTAGCCTTGACATCAAGCGGATTACTTTAAGCGGTAACTATACATGGACATCAGCAAAAGATCATTCCGCGGGATATGATTATGGCTATCAGTTGCCAAGGCGTCCTAAAAATACAGCCAATGGTTCCGCTGATTATCACTGGAAGTTTGGTCTTGTAACCGGAATTGCTGTTCGTTGGGCATCGAAATCATGGGATACGGTTCACGGCGAATATAGCCTTAATCCGGCTATTAACCATGGTTATACGCTTTATGATTTACGGGCAGAAATGCCGGTTACTAAAAATCTTACGCTTTTTGGTCGGGTCGAAAATCTATCCAATAAATATTACGAGACAGCTTATCGCTATGGCACATTAGGGCGCACCTTTTATGGAGGTATTCGCGCCCGTCTCTAATGGGATCCAGAATAAAAAAGCCGCTCTTGGTAGGGCGGCTTTTTAAATTATAGGTTCGTTCAATACCCTCACACACGCATCGGCATTAATACGTAAAGCGCAGGCGATTCATCTGAATCTCGGATTAAGGTTGGCGCAGACGCATCGGCCAAGTGAATTTCAGCCATATCATTTTCAATTTGGCCTAAAATATCCAACAGGTAACGGGCGTTGAAACCGATTTCAAAACTATTGGATGTGTATTCACCCAGCACTTCTTCTGTCGCCATGCCGTTTTCTTGGCTCGTCACAGAGAGGGAAATACGTCCCTGATCTAACGACATTTTTACTGCTCGCGTCTTTTCACTCGCGATGGTGGCAACACGATCGACCCCTTGCATCAGGGCTTTGGGATTAACCCGTAACAATTTGTCATTGGCGACCGGAATAACCCGTGAATAATCAGGAAAAGTCCCGTCAATCAGTTTAGAAGTCAGAATAGCATGACCGAGATCGAAGCAAATCTTGCTGGATGAGAGCGATATTTTGACCTCATCGTCACATTCATCCAATAATTTTCTTAATTCTAAAACGCATTTACGGGGAATAATGACGTCGGGCATATCTTCTGCCCCAGAAGGACAAGGGATAGTGACACAGGCCAATCTATGTCCATCGGTTGCAGCCGCTTTCATAACCGATTCGCCATTTTTCAAGGTATGAAGAAAAATACCATTGAGATAATAACGCGTTTCATCAACCGAAATAGCAAAACGGGTTTTATCAATAATCTGCCGTAAGCTTTCCGTAGGTAAGGCAAAATGGGTGGGCAATTCGCTTTCACTGATAACCGGAAAATCATCGCGAGGAAGCGTTGCCAGATTAAAACGTGAGCGACCGGCGACGATTAACATTTTGCCATCAGACGCATTGAGTTGAATTTGTGTACCGTCCGGTAATTTACGCACAATCTCAAAAAGCATATGCGCTGAAACTGTCGTTTCACCTGCGTCCTCAACTTCGGCTGAAAAAGTTTCAACAACCTGCAAATCAAGGTCAGTAGCCATCAGTTTGACGCGACCATCGGCGGCAGCTTCAATCAAAACATTAGATAAAATAGGAATAGTATTGCGCCGCTCTACTACCGATTGAACATGGCTAAGACTTTTTAGTAAAGTCGCGCGTTCGATCGTTGCTTTCATAACTGTTCGGTCATCCCTGATTAAAAAAAGCGAATTTGCTTTATACTCTGCCGCTTTGTTTCTTCCACAAAAAAGCAATCAAATATTGTAATTTTCCCGCCACGCTTGAATAAGCTTTTGGGTATAATAATGTGCAGGCGCTGTAAAAACAGTCTCGACTGTATTATTTTCTATAACATGTCCGTTATGAAGAATCATGATCCGCGTTGCAAAAAAACGCGCTAAGGTCAGATCATGCGTGACGAGTAGGCAACCCATCCCATTTTTTTCAGATAAATTGATAAGCTGTTTACTGATAGCTAACCGATTAATAGTATCGAGCGCTGAAAAGGCTTCATCTAATAACAAAATTTCAGGTTTGTTGATTAACGCCCGAGCGATTGCAACGCGCTGTTGTTGACCACCGGACAGGGTCGAAGGGTAATCATTTTGCAACGTGCTCGGTAATGCCAGCGCTTCCAAAGCCAGGCTTATACGATTTTGTTTTTCCTCTGAAGAAAACCGCTCTTTATAAAGCGCCAAGGGCTCCCCTATTATTTTTGCAATCCGCCAGCGAGGATCAAGGCTGCTTGCTGGGTCTTGGAAAACAGCCTGTACTTTACGATAAAAAGCGATCCGTTCTTTATGAGAATGAAAGGAAATCGCCTGATCTTGAACCCTGATTTCGCCTGATAAAATCGGTAAAATACCGAGTATTACCTTTAACAAGGTTGATTTACCGGCACCCGATTCACCGACAAGGGCTATTCTGTCTCCTTTGAATAATTTCAGATTAATATCGTCTAAAACTACTTTTTTATCGCGCTGATAACAAAGATGACTAATTTCTAATAAAGGGCGCTTTACGGTTAAAGGAGACTGCGCTTGTTTTTCTGTAATGAGCGGCGCAATTCTTAGAGCCTGATCAGCCTTTATTAAAGCCTGACTATAGGGGTGAGAAGGTGCTGACCACCATTTTCGGGCAGCTTTTTTTTCGATTATCTCGCCGTTTTTTAGCACGATAATACGATCTGCTCGATGACTTACCATAGCTGCGTTATGGCTGATTAATAATATCGCTGTATGACGGCCTTCCGTTATACGAGAGAATATTGCCATAATTTCACGTTCGGTTAGGGCATCTAAAGCCGAGGTGGGTTCATCCGCGATCAGAAGTCTTGGCTTGGATGCCAGCGCTATGGCAAGGGCTGCCCGCTGACGTTGCCCCCCAGAAAGGTTAGAGGGATAGAGGTTTGCCATGGTGGTGGGTAAACCTACCCAAGCTAGAGCCTCATTTATGTGTTCGGATTGCTTTTCAGTGTTTTTTGAAGTGGCCTTGAGACTTTCGACAATATGATTGCCAATCGTCATCAGGGGATCAAGGAAAAGCAAAGAATCTTGCCCCACAAAGGCGATTTCATGCCCGCGATAGCCGTTCATTTGCTTTTCTGATAAGGTGGTAAGATTAGTCGATCCCAGCCGAATAACCCCTGTTGTTATCACCTCTTGGGGTAGCAAGCGTAGAATACTACGGGCTAGGGTTGATTTGCCAGAACCAGATTCTCCCAAAAGCCCAACAATCTCTCCCCGACCAATGCGAAAGCGGATATTTTTTAGCAAGAAATGTTCGCCTGATCGGACAGATAAGTCTTCTATCGCTAAAAGGGTCATCTTTTGCCTTTTACTGGGTACTGAACCAAGCCTTCACCCATCATCTGGCAGGCTGTAATGATCCAAAACAACATGAAACCCGGCCATAAAACTAACCATGGTGCCCGTGTTAATAGACTTTGTGATTCTGCCAACATTCTTCCAAGACTGGGGATCGGCGGCTGTATCCCAATACCAATATAGGCCAATCCAGCTTCGGCAATAAAAGCAAAGGCACATTGACTGCTCGCTTGAGTCAATAATGCGACTTTAATATTGGGTAGAATATGATCAAAAGCGATAGCGATCCGATTTTGTCCAGAAAGACGTGCCGCCGTTATAAAATCAAAGGTTGCTATGGTTCTTCCATGGCTACAAGCCACCCGTGCAAAAACGGGAATAGCATAAAGCGTGATAGCCATTAACGCATCTAAGGGCCCAGAACCGAATAATAATTGGAGTAACAAGGCCGCGATTAATGCCGGAAAGGCAAAAAGAATATCGACGCTCTGCATTAAGCAAGTGCTTAACCATCCTTTTTGGACAGCCGCAATAAGGCCTATGGGAACGCCTAATAAAAGGCCTAAAGCAACGGCTGGTAAGGCAATCAAGCTGGAATAACCAGAAGCAAGCATGACTTGTTGGAATATATCCCGCCCAAGCGCATCGGTGCCGAAGCCATGTTGTAAAGAAGGGGGCGCTAATCGCTGATGAAGTGCGATAACCGCCCTTGTCCCGTTCAACAAAAGGTTAAGAAAGATAACTGAAAAAAAAGCTGCAAATAGGGTGATTCCACAGCGTAACAACAAGGGCAGTGATCGAAAATAAGTCATAAATGCTGTCTTAGACGGGGATCAATAAGCGGATGGATGAGATCGCTTAGAAAACGCATAAACAAAGTAATAGCGACCAATAATAATGCGATAGCCTGTATTAAGATAAGGTCACGCATTGTTATTGCTTGTAATAACAATCGCCCTATACCCGCTAAAGAAAAGATATTCTCAACAATAACAGCGCCGGCCAACATTGCAGGAAAAGAGAGACTTAATAAAGGCAATAAAGCGGGTAGGGCATGGCGTGCCGCATGTCGTAATAAGGCTTTGTTACGTGACAACCCACGGGCTCGCGCCGCAAGCATAAAATCTTCTTTTTCTAAAGCGAGCAATTGTTGGCTAAAAGCACGGGCAAGCCATGTCGCTTGTGGTACCGCTAAGGCGGTAACAGGCCAATAAAAAGCTTTTACAGTCAGCAGATGAAAAAAAGAAGGGTGACTATTGGGCATAACTGACCACTGAAAATGAAGAACGCAATAAAGCAATAAAATAGCTAGCCAGAAACTGGGCAGAGATAAACCCATACGGGTCAGCCCCAGAAAAATAGGGCCAACAGGTCTATAATAATAAAAAGCTACCAGAAAACCCAATATCACACCGCCGATGCAGGCCATAACGAAGGCACAGAAAACTAAAGGCATTGAAACCGACAAGGCCTCATTAATCAGATTAGTGACCGGTATATGATAACCGAAGCTAAGACCAAGATCACCCTGCATCATATGGCTTAACCAGCGGCTATAACGAAGATAAGCCGCCCCATTTAAATCAAATTCTGCATGGACTGCCGCAATAGCGCGGGGACTGGCTTCTAGCCCCATCATGTAGGCCGCAGGATCACCGGGTAAAACGGATAATAAACCAAAAATGATTAGACTAGCGACCCATAAAGTCAGAACAAATAAAACCAATTTTTTAAGAAACCACAGTAAGCCTAAATAACGGATGAGAAGGAGGATACAAAAGAGACCAGCGATTCCTGAACATTTTAAAACATAAGAGGAAAATGAATTTTTACCTCTGGTATCGGAAACAGATTCTTGAGAAGAATTTGTCGCTTTGCTTGAAAAATAAGCTTGGGTTAAATCAAAGGGTTGGGTCGGACTTTCTCGCCACAGACCCTCCAAGTCTTTTTTGGCAACGACTAAGTGCGGTGCCTGAAATAAAAAAACATTGGCAGCATCTTCAGTTAAAGTCTTTTGAACGTCTTGTAAGAGCCTATGCCGCCGAATGGGATCGCTGTTGCTGTGAATTTCTTCTAATAGGCGGTTGAGCACTGGATTGTGATAGCCAAAATAGTAATTCTTCTTGCCGTAAATCATATAATCAAACGGTTCAGCATGACTAACAATGGTCATTTGAAAATTGTGTTTTTGATATACCTGATCAAGCCATGTCATCCATTCAAGGCGATGGATCGTGACATGAATTCCGATTTTGGCCAGCTGGTCAGCGATCATTTCACCCGAACGGGTTGCATAACTAGAGGGAGGTAAGTCGAGATTAAGGCTTAATCCATTCGGATAGCCAGCCTGTTTTAACCGTTGCTGTGCTTTTTCAGGATTATATTTATAATATCCCGTTAAATCGAGATAATCAGGATTTTGGGGCGGAAAATGGCTACCGATTACGCGTCCATAACCATAAAGTGCAGCATCAATAAGGGCCGGACGATTAATAGCTAAAGAAATAGCTTGTCGTAAAAGACGATTTTGAAAAAGGGGTAGATGCTGATTAAAGGCTAAAATCACTTCGCCTTCGCTGGGAAAACTAAGCAATTTCAACCGTGAATCTTTCGCTAATTCTGCCATATTTTCAGGAGCTGGAAAATTAGCAAAAAAATCAACACGGCCTGTTTTTATCGCAGCATAGGCAGCAAAGGGATCAGTAATAAAAAGAAAATCAAGTGTTTTGAGCGGTGGATATTTGCCCCAATAATCAGACCTTGCAACCAATTGTAGCTGGTCACCATGATGCCAAAAATCTAATCGAAAGGGGCCTGTCCCAACGGGGGCCGTTGCTAAATTGGAGGCTGACTGCGGCGAAATCATGACACAATCGGGTAGCCCCAATAATGTCAGAAAAAAACTATCAGGCTGTTTTAACCGGATATGCAACTTTAAAGGGGATATAACCTCTATCTTTTCAATAACTGACAATGCTTCCTGTTGAACATTGGTAGAGGTCGCTGCTCGCGCATGATTAAGACTAAAGGCGGCGCTTTCGGCATTAAAAGGACTGCCATCACTAAAAGTTACATGCGGTTTTAAGGTAAAGATGTAATCTCGTCCGTCGGCACTTATTTGCCATCCAGTAGCTAACCAAGGTTCAGGCTGACTATCTCGCGATAGACGGACGAGGCCTTCGAAAATGGTTCCATAGCTGACTTCATCAATCGCCGCCGAGGCACCCGATGTCGGGTTCAGAGAGGGCGGTTCTAACTGAAGGGCTATATTAAGATGATCCTGTGCCTTTAGCACAGTCGGTATCATCATCAAGAAAGCTAAAGATAGGAAAAAAGCGGTTATATTCGTTATTATAGCGCGAATATTGAACCCCTTTCTTCTTAAGAATTTGAACCTGTGAATGAACGACTATTAATCTTCAAATCTATAGAACAGCATAGGCCTCTAATCTATAACAATCCGATTATGGGCGCGTTGGTAATAAACGGGACGGATTAACAGCTTTTAAGCCGTGGCGAATCTCAAAATGGAGTTGAGGACGCGTTGTTTGACCGCTTTCACCCGCATAAGCTATTAACTGCCCCTTATGGACAAAATCGCCTTGTGCTACCTTTATTTTATCTAAATGGCCATAGGCTGTCATCCAACTTTGGGCATGTTGGATCAGGATGACCCCCCCTAAAATTGAAATATGCGTACCGATATAGGCAACACGCCCTTCTTCAGCTGCAAAAACAGGAGAACCCACTGTTGCCGCTATATCCAGCCCGTTGTTAACACGGCCATTATCCGTTCGCCCATAAGCGCTAAGAATGGCACCATGTGCCGGCCAGCCAAAATTCAGGACCTGATCTGCTTTGTCAGATCGTGTCTTGTGAACAACCGCAGGCTGCGCCCCCCCAACGATTTGCTTCATATTGAGAGCGTTATCTTTGGATGGCTCGTGCCTGTTTTCAATAGAGGCCACCGGTAAAATAAGCTTCATACCCCGCCGCAACTGATAGGGCGGCTGTAAATGGTTAAGCGCAATGATGCGTTGCCATGATACGCCATAAATATGGGCTAACCCCAATCCAGTATCGCCTTCTTTCACAAAATAGGAAGCGTGGACTTCTGGAAGGTGTAATATTTGCCCTTCCTGTAAAAAATAGGGCTCCTTTAAATGGTTAACCTTTATTAATTCCGTTCTCTTTATGCCGAGATGGTAGGCGATACCATTTAAGGTTTCCCCAGTTTTTACAATATGGGTAGCAGATCTCGCCTCTTTAAAAGCAAAGGCTGCTGATAAAGAGGCTGTAAACAATAAGCTTGTTAAGCACAGAATACTTATTGTCCACAGAGATCGGCTTTTTATCATTTTTCTAGAATATCCGTTAACGATTCCAAAGAGGCAAAATCGGTGAAATTTGGAACTAAGGGTGTAACCGTCACATAATTTTGTGATGACAGATCAAGATCCGCATTCAAATTATTTTTATTGATAGCTTCACCCAAAGCTACCCAATACCAAAGTTTACCGCGAGGATCGATTCCTTGCTCGATATTAAGACGGCCGTAATCCCGATGGCCTTGTGCAATTACCTTAATGCCTTTGACATCCTCTCCCGTGCAGGCCGGAAAATTGACATTATAAAAGGTACGATTGGGTAAAGGCGAGGCAATCAGTTTTTTAACAACGGTGGTGCCCCATTCGACAGAAGCATCAAAGCAAAGCTTACCATCCTGAAAATCAGAACTGTAAACCTGACTTAAGCCAATAGAACGTATACCCGCGATAGCCCCTTCCATGGCGGCAGAAACCGTGCCCGAATAGGTTACATCTTCAGCAAGATTGGCACCGTGATTAATACCCGAAAGAACAAGGTCAGGCGGATTATCTTTCATGATCTCCTTGATGCCCATAACCACCGAATCCGAAGGCGTTCCGGATACTGAATACCGTTTTTCTTCATGTTTATAAAGCCGACTGGGCATACTCAGTGTCAGAGAATGCGCCATACCGGAACGCTCTTTATCTGGAGCAACAATCGTCACATCATCGGAAATTTTACGAGCTATTGCTTCTAATATTTTAATACCTTCAGCTTCAATACCATCGTCATTTGTAATTAAAATTCGCATTTTTAAGCGATCTCCAACTTGGTTATACCCTTCATATAAGGGTGTAAGATTTCTGGAATGGTTACAGAGCCATCTTCTTCTTGATAATTTTCAAGAATAGCGACCAACGTTCTACCAACAGCTAAGCCCGAGCCATTTAATGTATGAACGACATTTGTACCTTTTCCTTCAGCCGGACGATAACGGGCTTCCATACGTCTGGCCTGAAAAGCGCCACAATCTGAAATGCTGCTAATCTCGCGATAACAATTTTGCCCCGGCAGCCATACTTCAAGATCATACGTGCGCATGGCAGAAAATCCCATATCACCAGTGCATAATAACATGCGGCGATAGGGTAAATTGAGGCTTTGAAGAATATTTTCTGCGCATTCAACCATCCGCATTTGTTCGGCTGTTGAATTTTCTGGCGTCGTAATAGATACCATTTCGACTTTATCGAATTGATGCTGGCGGATAAGACCGCGTGTATCCCGACCCGCAGCGCCGGCCTCAGCTCGAAAACAAGGGGTCAAAGCGGTAAAACGTAAAGGTAATCGGGATTCCTCAATAATCGATTCGCGGACAATATTCGTTAAACAGACTTCGGCGGTTGGAATCAGCCAGCGATCGTCTGTTGTATGAAATAAATCTTCTGCAAATTTGGGTAACTGACCTGTTCCAAACAAAGCCTGATCACGGACAAGAAGCGGCGGTGCAATTTCAGTGAAACCGTTTTGTTCTGTCTGACAATCCAGCATAAATTGGCCAATAGCCCGATTGAGTCGAGCCATTGTCCCGCGCATCAGAGCAAAACGTGCCCCAGACATAGTAGCGGCGGTATCAAAATCAAGACCTAATGCCGGTGCAAAATCAGCATGTTCCTTGGGTTTAAAGGAGAATTCGCGCGGAGTTCCCCACCGAAAAACTTCAAGATTATCCTGCTCATCGCTTCCCGTGGGAACATCTTCTGCCGGAAGATTCGGTATAGCCGCCAGCTGAGTATGAAGCGTCTCGCCCAAAAGCGCTTCTTCCCCTTCAATCTCAGCCATTCTTTCTTTTATAGTGGCGACTTCTGCCTTCATTTTTTCGGCTGAAGTTTTATCACCGCTTTTCATGGCTTGCCCGATCAGACGCGACACTTCATTTCTTTTCGTCTGAAGTGTTTGCAATTCAAGGGCAAGCGCACGGCGATTACCATCAATTTCCAAAAGGGTCTGTGAAATCGGTGCCAGACCCCGACGAGATAAAGCCTGATCAAATTTTTCAGGCTCTGAACGAATTAGTCTAATATCATGCATAGTCATTGCCTATGACGATGCTGTAAATTGAACGCAAGGCTGTAAAAAAATCTATGTTCATCCATTTTAAAAATGGTATTTACTAATACGATACTTCTCTATCTTGTCTGATCGGATTCGTCTGTTTATTACGCAAGGAGTCGTGATGCGGTCAGCCTTATAATAAATCTGCATATTGGGCACCGAATTACACGATGGAAGCCTATTTCTGCCCGGACCAATCCCGCCAGATACCGTGGTAGCAAAATGGTGATTGCCAACCTTAAAAGGGAGCAACGTACATGGCATCTAATTTCACTGCTTCTAAGGTTAATACCAAAGGTATTAAGGTTAGTGCTTTAGATAAATCACCCTCTATTGCTGGCCCTGATGACTATCGTCCTTCAGCGGATGAGCCATTTATGAATGAGCGACAGCAAGCCTATTTCCGCGAGAAATTGTTACGCTGGAAAGAAGCCATTCTAACAGAATCACAGGGAACTCTAGCGCAATTACGACAAGACTCATTACGAGAAGCTGATTTGACGGATAGGGCCTCTAGTGAAACAGATTGGTCAATCGAATTGCGTACCCGCGATCGGCAAAGAAAGTTAATTTCAAAAATTGACGCTGCATTGAGACGAATCGATGAAGGTGAATACGGATATTGCGAAGTTACTGGTGATCCGATTTCTCTTGCCCGTCTGGAAGCACGCCCTATTGCGACGATGACTATTGAAGCACAAGAACGCCACGAGCGTCATGAAAAAGTATCGAGAGATGAATAAATATAGGGCTTTGTTTTCTTTTTAAAGATTCAAGCAAAGAGGGACTTCAATCAGATTTGAAGCCCCTCTTTTTATAAATTTTACTTTATACCGGATATATCTTCTTTTATTCGCAATTTTTCTTTTTTCAGGCGGCTGACTACAGTGAAATCAGGATTGGGTCGAATAACTTCTGCCCTAAGACGGGCATCAATATGGGCATGTTTGGCGAATAATGCAGAAAGGTGACGATTTCTCATGGTGAAGAGTCTCCTTATTCATAGCCGGTTAGAGTATCCTAACATAAAGGAGTAAATCACAGATTATCTGCTTTGTCGCGATACAAAATCTTTTTTAAAGATAAACTATATTTTTTGATGACCCGATATGCCATAGAGATAGGCCTTAGAAACATCCTACTTCCTGATTAGGGCGATAGAAAAGCAGGTTCAAAGGATTGATGATGAATAATGACGCATTACTTAAGCAGCTTAATCTGCTACGTCAGGAACATCGGGATCTGGATATTGCCATTGAAGCGTTAGCGCTCAACGCACCGGCTGAACAATTGCGGTTAGCACGTATGAAAAAAAGAAAATTGCGTCTACGTGATGAAATCGCCTTGATAGAAGACCAGTTGGTTCCAGATATTATTGCATAAAAATTCGATAATTTTTTGATGTTATTTTCAAGTAAAAAAAGAACCGCCTCTTAATAGAAGCGGTTCTTTTTTTTAAGTATAACGTTTAAACGCGCATGATTAAGCGGCCTTTACTGGACTTACTGTGCTATCATCAGGCAAATTCTTTTCGATTTTTGAACTATCGCCGCCAATTTCAATCTTACGCGGTTTCTTCTGGTCTGGAACAATCCGATCCAGCTCAATATTCAACAAACCATTCTCGTAATCGGCACCGACAATCTTAATGGTATCCGCTAATTGGAAACGCCGTTCAAAGCTGCGCTTGGCAATACCACGATGCAAATATTCTCGCGTTTCCTTAACAGTATTTTCTGCCGCCTGTCCGGTAATTGTAAGCACATTATCCTGTACCGTTACATCAAGTTCGTCTTTGGAAAAACCGGCAACGGCCATAGAGATACAATAACGATTTTCGCTTAATTTTTCGATATTATAGGGTGGGAAGGCTTCACTTTCACCCCGTGAAGCAATGTCAACTAAACGGTTAATGTTTTCGAATCCGACAGAAGAGCGCAAAAACGGGGTAAGATCAAAAGCACGCATTTATCTAATCCTTTTAATAAGCGACTAAATTTAATCTCTGCATTACTTGCCAGAGAAACAAAGGTTGCTCCATAAGGCCGCATCATTTGTTGAAATAGAGATAATATAGGTAAAAGGCATTTCAACATTATTAGATAAAAATTTTTATGTCTTGAAAAAGGATTCGACGTTACTATGAGCCATAAAAATTATTCCGATAACCCTAAGCTACCGGAATAATTTTGGGGTGGAATAAAATCCTAGGCTTATTTCTTAATGGGCTGTTGTTTCGGTATAAAATCGAGCCACATCTTGTTTCATTTCATGCAGAGAAACCGGATCCAAATAGACCATATGACCAGATGGATAATAACGATAAGCTATATTAGCGCGTTGCGCTGGCTCTAACATCATATGGGAAAGATCATACTCTGTTGCAAAAAAAGGCGTTGCCATATCGTAATAGCCATTAAGCGAGAGAATCTTCAGATGAGGATTTTCACGCATTGCTAGAGATAAATCAACTGCAACATCGGGTATTTGCTGTACGGAAGACGATCCTGGCGCTTTGTGTTTCCAATCCCATTTAAAGTCAGGCTGACCGTAAATACTGATGTTATAATTCATATTGCTTTGATATTGTAAATCACGCGTCAAATAATCGCTAAATAATCCAAAGAAAGCACCGGAAACAGCGGTACTGGAAGCGTCAAATTCAGGAGTTTCCCCTGCTGGTTCTGAATCGATGCCTGTATAGCGGGCATCTAACCGTCCTGTCGTTAGGTGGCGATCACGTAATAATTCTTTACGGAAACTGCCAAGATCAATCCTAAGATTATTGAGCTTAATAAATTCAGGAGAAAGCCCTGTAAATCCAGCTAATTGCTGGGCTATCTGACTTTTTTCTTCATCAGAAATATGGTCGCCCTTATCAAGGGCCGTAGAATAGGGGCCATTAGCAAAGGCACGCGCCCGATCAAGAAAACTTTTAAGATCAGCAGGTCTATTCCTTAGCTTGTTATGATACCAAGCGGTGGCCGCATAACTTGGCAAATAAGCCTTATAGATATGATCGTATCCCGGTTGGCGGATGCCATAGTTCAAAATAGAGGAAAGCAGAATAACACCATTAAACTGCATACCCTCTTTTTGTAACAGGTTCACTAACTGACCTGAGCGGGTTGTACCATAGCTTTCCCCGAAAAGATATTTAGGGCTTCCCCAGCGCTGATTTTTAGTAACATAGCGCTGGATCGTTTTTGCAAAAGCCTGTGCATCTTGATCGACGCCCCAAAATTCTTTGCCTTTCGTATCCCCTAAGGGACGTGAATAGCCTGAACCAATAGCATCAATAAAGACCAGATCAGAAACATCTAACATGCTATCGGGGTTAGGGCCGAACGGATAAGGCGCAGGGCGAATGGTTATCGGATCTGCCGTATTGACCCGCATAGGGCCAAAAGATCCGACATGAAGCCACAATGAAGAAGATCCCGGTCCGCCATTATAAAAAAAGGTAACAGGCCGATTGGATACAGAATTTTTACTATCTAGCGTATAAGCGGTATAAAAAACACTTGCCGTTGGTTTACCTTCGCTATCACGGATAGTTAAGGTACCCGCAGTGGCATGATAGCGCAAATTCTGACCATTCAGTGATAAAGTATGTTCGGTTACTTTTTCTTGTTCCAGAACGGGCGGGTGAGCCCAATTTGCCTGAATCTCTTCAGTAAGGGATGTATTAAGCTTATTATTTTCTATTTTTTTATCGAGTGTTTTTTTATCGGGATGTTCTGCCCAGACAGGGCTAAGGACCATACTGGCCGAAAATAGTAATGAAGCCATAATACTATAAAAGCGCATCAATAAAAATCCTGCTGATAGAAAAAGAGTTCCTGATCAAGAAACCAGCAGGTAGTATTTAGACTATATATTTCTATTTTAGACAATATTAAACAATAAAAAAACATAGTTATAAAATGTAAATTTATAATATGGATATAAAAAGTGCTTTTGGCGAAAATTAATACCAAAAGCACCTTTTATTTAATAATCTATAATTTTAATGAAGATTATTTATGGCCAGTGGCACCTTTCCAAGCATTAGAAAAAGCGCTTCCCACGGTATTCGCGCCCTTTTTAATCTCGTTACCGGCTTTATCGGTCGTATTTTCAATGGCATCGCCCGCACTGTCGGTAGCGCTTTCAGCCTTGGTGCCCGTCTTTTTCCAAGACTTGCCAACGTCATTAGACGCTTTATTCGTCGTCTTTACGGTAGAACGACGAACTTTTTTCGTAGTCTTCCCTGCTTTTTTACGAGCAGCAGTCGCTGTATTGCTAACAGCCTGACTGGTTTCATCTGCACCATTTTGAAGACTATCACCGGCATTGCTGATGGCACCCTGATCTTCAACAGAATAGGCAGAGGCGGCACTCGCCATGACTGGGGATAGACTCAACGCTGCCGTTGCACTTAGAAGAAGACCTGCCACAGAGTTGGTCAATCGGTTACTAGGCATGGTAGAATGCTTTCCTTTCTTACATATTAATGTTTTATAACTATAGAATCTAAATTAGGTTCCATTTTCATAAAACATATACTTATAAAAATTAATTATAGTATAATTATACTAATATTTTATAAAATAAAGTATAGATTATAAACTGTCTTTTTAACAAAAAAATTTATTTTTACATAGTTATCGAAAATATTTCATTTTACTGGAAAATTTTATAAAAATACCCTATATTGCTTGAATATTAAGTAAAGGATTCTGAAATATCTTTGTTCTGTCTAGGGCCTGTTAGATCTTAAATTTTTTTACATAAAAGGGATGGAAGACGGAATCGTTACCGGTATTTTTACGGATGAGACATGGTCGATCTGGGAACCTCTAATTGAGGCAGTTCGCCCGAAGGGTAAGACACCACCCCATGATCTGCGTCGCACGATATCGGCGATATTCTGGCGACATGAGAATGGTGCGAAATGGCGGAGCATTCCCGCTGAATTGGGTCCGTGGTGGCGGGCAGCGCAGCTTTTCATCCGCTGGGCGAAACTTGGCGTATGGGACCGCCTGTTGAAACGGGTTCAGGAACAACAGGGAGTGGCACTCGGAATGACTTTTCTGGATGGTACGAACATCAGGGCTCACCATAAGGCGGCAGGAGCCCAAAAAAAGGGGATTCTTTCGAAGAGCGAGACCATCGTGAAGCACTTGGCCGCTCTCGCGGGGGCTATGGCACGAAAGTCTGTGTAATTGCTGATGGACACGGAAAAGGAATTGATTTCGCTCTTGCGTCTGGACAGGCTCATGAACTGCCAATGGCGCCAGTCATGCTTGAACATCTCCCCTCTGTTCCCATGTGGGTCGTAGCTGACAAAGGCTATGCTTCGGATGCTTTCCGTGAACGGATCTGGGACATCGGGGCTCGACCAGCCATTCCTGCAAAACGACGTGATGCGTCGGTCGCCTGCCCTAAATGGGCTTATCGTTGCCGGCATCTTGTTGAAAACCTCTGGGCTCGCCTCAAAGAGTGGCGCGCTGTCGCTACCAGATATGAAAAAACAGCAACCTGCTTCCTCGCGGTTATCCACATCGCTGCCGCTGCAGACTGGATCAAGATCTAACAGAACCTAATCTGTTTATATAAGAGATAATTTGATTGACTGATTATCTTATTCGTATGCTCCCTGTGTCTGTCCAGACAATGCTTGTTCTTGGTATCTGCATAATAGCGAGCCTTGCCTTTTATCGTTTTCTGCTGCGATTTCTACGCTATCTTATTCAAAATAAAGAAAGTCCGGTCAGCCAAAGTTTACTTAATAAATTATCGCGTCCCCTACGCTGGGTTTCCTGTCTGATTGGCATCTATATATCTCAACAGATATTACCCTTTGGCCCTGTTGGAGAAAGCTTACTTTTACGCGCAGCGTCTTTTGTTGTTCCGGCTATGGCAGGGTGGTTAGCCTTGGCGATGCTTCATGCGGTTAGCGACATTGTCGATATTCGTAGCCGACAATCTGTGGAAGGCAATGAAAGCCGGAAATTAGCATCCCGTCGCCATAGAACACGTATGTCGATTATGATGCGAGTCGGTTCTTTTCTTATCATCATGGTCACATTAGGCATCATGATGATGACGATTCCAGCGGTCAGAAATATCGGTGTAACGCTGATGGCTTCGGCTGGTTTGGTAGGTTTAGCGGTGGGTGCGGCGGCGCAACCGCTCTTAAAAAATCTGATTGCAGGTATTCAGGTCGCTTTTACGGAACCTATCCGAATTGATGATTTAGTTATTGTTGAGAGCGGCGATTGGGGTTGGATAGAAAAAATCACATTAACCTATGTAACGGTTCGTTTATGGGATGAACGACGGGTTATTGTACCGCTGGCTCGTTTTTTGGAACAACCGTTTGAAAACTGGACACGCGAAGCCGAGCAATTAATCGGAAAAATATTTTTATATGTTGATCCCTTGGCTGACGTTGAACGTCTGCGTGAACACATGAAAAAAGTAGTTGTTTCCAACCCTTTATGGGATGGCCGCTCTTTTATTTTGCAAGTTAGCGATATGAAGCCGGAATATATCGAGCTTAGATTATTAGCGACGGCAAGGGATGCGCCCTCCTCTTGGGATTTGTGTTGTGACATTCGTGAAAAAATGTTGCTTTTTATTGCAGAAAACATGCCTGAAGCTATTGCATACACACGTTTTGCACTTCCTCCACGTAAAAAACTTGATTTTTCGAGTGAGGGGGTAGATGCAGGCAACGAACCCATTAAGGGAAATAAAGCAGGAGTCTAAGATGCGCGATATCGATTCCGTAATGCGCTTAGCCCCGGTTATGCCGGTACTGGTCATTGAAGATATTGCTGATGCAAAACCCATTGCAGAAGCTTTAGTTGCTGGTGGTCTGAACGTTCTTGAAGTAACGCTTCGCACCCCTTGTGCCCTTGAAGCTATCAAGGTCATGAAAGAAGTTCCAGGTGCCGTTGTTGGTGCCGGTACGGTTCTTAATGCAAAGATGCTGGATCAGGCTCAGGAAGCTGGTTGCGAATTCTTCGTCAGCCCAGGTTTGACCGCTGATCTTGGTAAGCATGCTGTTGCTCAGAAAGCTGCTTTGCTTCCTGGTATTGCTAACGCTGCTGATCTGATGCTCGGTCTTGACCTTGGTCTGGAACGCTTCAAATTTTTCCCGGCTGAAAACATTGGTGGTTTACCCGCTCTGAAGTCAATGGCTTCTGTTTTCCGTCAGGTTCGTTTTTGCCCGACGGGCGGTATCACGCCGGAAACTGCCCCTAAATATCTGGCTCATCCTTCTGTCCTTTGTGTCGGTGGTAGCTGGGTTGTTCCAGCTGGCAAACCCGATGTGGCTAAGATCACGTCGCTTGCTAAAGAAGCTTCTTCTTTCAAGCGCGCTGCTGTCGCTTAATAGCGTCACAGATTGCTTTAAAACGCCACTTGTGCTGAACAGGTGGCGTTTTGCATTTATGGGCCTATCAAAACGGATCGGACTATTCCGAAACTTTTTTAGAATCAGGCCGTTTTCTTCTCTATGATAGAAGAAGCAATATTAGCCGGTGGCTGTTTTTGGTGTGTAGAAGCCATTTTTAAAGACGTAATAGGTATATCTTCCGTAGAAAGTGGCTATATCGGTGGAAATATAGCCCATCCTGATTATAAACAGGTCTGCCAAGGCACAACGGGGCATGCAGAGGCCATTCGATTATCTTTCGATCCTGAAAAAATTCGCTATGCCGATATTTTAGATATATTCTTTAATATCCATGATGCGACCCAACTTAATCAGCAAGGTGCTGACGTTGGCACGCAATACCGTTCGGCTATTTTTACCCTTAACAAGCAGCAAGAACACGAGGCACAAGATGCTGTCGTAAGAGCCCAAGCACACAATAAAAAGCCTGTGGTAACCACGATTGAATCATCCTCAACTTTTTATCCCGCTGAATCCTATCATCAAGATTACTTTGAAAAACAAGGTAGTAGTAACGCCTATTGCGTAACTGTAATCGCCCCTAAATTAGCCAAATTCCGAAAAAGCTATGCCGCAAGACTAAAAAATAAATCTTCTTCATAGGCTTGGATTACATTCTTGTTTTTTTTAACGAGGTGCGGCGGCGCGTCTCAGGCGATCGTTAATAGCCCGTCCTATGCCGTGGTCTGGAATAGGGGCTATCACGATTTGACGGCACCCGCTGGCTTCAGCGCGATGAAGGGCTGCAAATAAATGCGCCGCCGCCTCGACCAAATCGCCTGTGAATGAAAGATTATCGTCGCCCTCAATTTTACCAAAACCGATATGCCATTCATCTGGTTGCTTGACTTCTACCTCTAATTTAACGGGCTGATGGGGCGCATAATGGCTGCTCAATTGTCCCGGCGCTTCAATAGGGTGAGAGGTACTATTTTCTTTATGGGTCTCTACAATCGGTAAGGCAGTCGCCTTTTTCAACGCTTCAATCGTAATCGGTCCATAACGCAACAGATGTATTTTGTCGTTCTCTGGCGCAATAATGGTCGATTCAAGGCCATCTTCGGTGAGACCTCCATCAAGAATAAGCGGAATACGTCCATCCAAAGAGTTTTTGACATGCTGGGCAGAAGTAGGACTGATCGCACCACTTTTATTGGCAGAGGGGGCCGCTAATAGACAACGGGAAGACAGGATTAAAGCGCGCATAACAGGATGCGAAGGCATTCTAATCGCTACACGCTTTAATCCGGCTGTAACGATAGAGGCAATGGGGGCTTCTTTTTTCAAAGGAAGCACCATGGTGAGCGGGCCCGGCCAAAATAATTGTGCTATTTTTAGGGTTTCTTCACTGAATGCGGCAATGGACAACGCCTGTTCAATATCGGCAACATGAACAATAAGCGGATTAAAAGAAGGGCGGCCTTTTGCCTGATAAATACGAGCCACAGCCTCGTTAGAAGCGGCATCCGCAGCCAGACCATAAACGGTCTCGGTCGGCACCGCGACAGGTAAGCCTGATCGAATCAGCGAAACGGCTTCTTTTATGCCAGCCTCGTCACAGGGGCGAACGACAGTTCCCAAGCGTGAAGAAAATGCATTCATTCGATTGGGCTAGCTTGTGACGCTATGTTCTGCAAGCTTTCTCCCTTTTTGGCGGAAAAATCTATCTTTTCGGCACCTTAATAGGGAAGCCGAACGCAAAAAATAAACTAATCAAAAAATAAACATATAAACACATCTTTATATTTAGCTTGACCTTTGGTTCATGATCGGTGAGCAAGAAGAAGGATTAAGGTTCTTTGTACGTGTTACAAAGCTAAGAGGGAAATCGGTGCGGAAAAATCCAAAGCCGGTGCTGCCCCCGCAACTGTAAACAGGTAGCCAGGATCATTTTTACCACTGATAGTAATATCGGGAAGGTTGATCTTAGGTGATGATCTGTAAGTCAGGAGACCTGCCTTAACCCTGTTATCCATCCGCTGCTTTTGGAAGGCTGAAAAGGCGTTTCCAGAAATCAGCTTCTTTTCGGGGTTGAAGAGAAATGAGTGTTAAAGTTGCTAATCTGGGTTTCCCAAGAATAGGGCCTCGGCGTGAACTAAAATTTGCGTTAGAAAGCTTTTGGGGCGGTCGTAGTAGTGAAGCTGAATTAGAAAAAACCGCAGCAGAGCTGCGCCATGAAACATGGCAGCTACAGGATAAGCTGGGTATCGACTATATCCCAAGCAATGATTTTTCTTTCTATGATCATGTGCTTGATACAAGTGCTATGTTGGGCGCGGTACCAGAACGCTATGGCTTTAAAGGGGGTAAGGTAGACCTTGCTACTTATTTCGCTATGGCACGGGGCACTACCTCGGCTGATCATAGCGTTACCGCCATGGAAATGACCAAATGGTTTGATACCAACTATCATTACATGGTGCCCGAATTAGTCAAAGGCCAAAAGCTGGCTCTGGCTTCTACCAAGGCCTTGGACTTATATAACGAAGCCAAAGCCGCCGGTATTGAAACCCGTCCTGTCCTGTTAGGGCCGGTGACATGGCTCAGTCTGGCCAAAGGTCGGGATGTTAATCCTTTTGATTATCTCGATGATGTCATTTCGATCTATACTGACGTTTTAGAAAGTCTTGCAAAAGCGGGCGCGAAATGGGTTCAGATTGATGAACCTGCTTTGGTATTAGATCTTAATGATCAACAAAAAGCAGCCTTTAAGAAAGCCTATGATAAGCTTTCCAAAGCTGGCCCCTCTTTGATGCTGACCAGCTATTTTGGTCGCCTTGCTGATAACCTTGATCTGGCTTTATCACTTCCGGTTTCGGGTATTCATCTTGATCTCATTCGCGGTAAAGAAGATCAGAAAGCCTTATTAGAAAAAGCACGTCCAGACTTGGTGCTTTCTCTTGGTGTTATCGATGGACGCAATATTTGGCGTACGGATCTTGATGCCCTTTTGGATTGGGTTGAGCCGCTTGCTAAAACTCGTGATCTTATCTTAGCACCGTCTTGTTCTTTATTGCATGTTCCAGTTGATCTGAAAGCTGAAAAGAAGATTGATGCTGAAGTAGCGCAATGGCTTGCTTTTGCCCATCAAAAGCTTGAAGAACTGGTAATTCTGAAGAAAGCCTTGAATAAAGGTCGCAATGAAGTGGCCTTGGAATTAGCGGATTCTGCTAAGGCCGCCGAGAATCGGCGTTCATCGCCTCGTATTCATAATCCACAAGTAGCCAAGCGTTTGGCAACCGTCACACCGCAAATGGCACAACGGCTCAGCCCTTATCCAAAGCGTGCCGCTCTTCAGCAGGAAGGTTTAAAACTTCCCCTTTATCCAACCACGACTATCGGTTCTTTCCCCCAAACAACCGAAGTAAGACAGGCGCGCGCCAAGCATCGCCGTGGTGAATTGGATGATGCGGGTTATACGCAATTCCTGCGTGAACAAACCGCGGCTACTATTCATTGGCAAGAAGAAATCGGCCTTGACGTTTTGGTTCATGGCGAATTCGAACGCAATGATATGGTGCAATATTTCGGCGAGCAACTGAGTGGTTTTGTCTTTACCAATAATGGTTGGGTACAAAGCTATGGTTCTCGTTGTGTCCGTCCTCCGATTTTATTCGGTGATGTAACCCGTCCGAAGGCGATGACAGTTGAATGGTGGGCCTTCTCTCAGGCACAGAGCGAAAAGCCTGTCAAAGGCATGTTAACGGGCCCGGTGACAATTCTAAACTGGTCATTTGTCCGTAATGATCAACCCCGTTCGGAAAGCTGTCGTCAGCTAGCGCTGGCTATTCGGGATGAGGTTGTCGATCTGGAAAAAGCGGGCGCTAAAATCATTCAGATTGATGAAGCCGCTTTGCGTGAAGGTTTGCCTTTACGACGGAATGAATGGCAGACTTATTTAGATTGGGCGGTTGAATCTTTCCGCCTGACGGCTTCTGGCGTGCAGGATAAAACACAAATTCATAGCCACATGTGCTATTCAGAATTTAATGATATTTTGCCCTCCATTGCCGCTATGGATGCCGATGCGCTTTCCATCGAAACGGCACGGTCTCAGATGGAATTATTACAGGCTTTTGCAAGCTATGAATATCCAAATCAGATTGGCCCCGGTGTTTATGATATTCACTCTCCCAGAATTCCTTCTGTCAAAGAAATGGTAGAATTATTACGGCTTGCCCGTAAATATCTACCGGCAGATCGTCTGTGGGTGAATCCAGATTGTGGTCTTAAAACGCGCCGTTGGGAAGAAGTAAAACCATCACTTTTGGCGATGGTTGCCGCAGCTCATCAGATGCGTGAAGAAGAAAAAACAAAATAATTCTTTTTCATTACGATACGCGCCGGTAATACTGGCGCGTATCATTTATAATAAAAATATTTTAAAATAAAAAAATTATGATATGATGTACTTAAATTTTATTCTTTATTTTTTGATTTCCACTTATGGACAATATCTTTAACATCAGGACGCTTGCGTTCCTCTATATCTTTTTCTTCTGTTCCTAAAAAAATAAAACCAGCGATTAAATCACCTTCTTCGCCACCAAAACTTTTTATAACGGTAGGCGAAAAGGCAGCCCATCCCGTTAACCAATTGCCGACAAAACCAAGACTATGCGCGGCTAATAATAAATTCATACAGGCGGCACCCGCCGACAAATGCTGTTCAAAAATAGGAACTGAACTCTTCTTATCGACCTTGGCAAGAACAACGACTAAGCAAGGCGCAGAATGAGCAAGTTTATTCATTTTTTCATAATTTTTTTTGTCGGCATTCGGTTTTTCTGCCTTTAAAGCAGCTTCAAAAAGGGCATTTAGAGCGCTTCTTTCTTTTTTCCCTACAATGAAAAAACGCCAAGGGGCTAATTTCCCATGATCGGGAACACGCATAGCTATTTCTAAGATCCAAAGCAGATCAGTCTCGGAAGGGCCGGGTGCCTCCAGTTGAGAGGCTTTACCCGATCTACGCGTTGCCAACAGCTTTTTCGCTGTGGAATAATCATTAAGCATGAGAACCTCTTCACAAGAAAATATCTTCTCTTCTAAAGCGGAATTTTTTTACAATAGTTCCCTTTCCCAGCATTAATCCCGCTTGCAAAAAAGCCGATATTCTGTTTCCAAAGTAAATTGGGGTTTTGAAGGGGGGCAAAATGGATGAAATAACAACAATTTTGCTACCTCTCTTGTAGAGACAAGGGGTAGACTATTGCAGAATAACAGACTTTCAGAAAAAACATTTATAGGGCACCCAGCAGGTTTATTTCTGCTGTTCTTTACCGAAATGTGGGAACGTTTTTCTTTTTATGGGATGCGTGCTCTTCTTATATTCTATTTGACCAAACATTTTTTATTTAGTGATGATAAATCTTACGCTATTTATGCATCCTATGCCTCTTTAGTATACATAACACCGGTTATCGGCGGCTTTATTGCAGATAAATTATTGGGTGGTCGTAAAGCCGTCCTTTATGGCGCTATTCTTATCACGATAGGTCATTTTTTAATGGGGTTTGAAGGCCCCAAAGAAGGTAGTGCGCTGGCCGTTAATTGTTTTTATATAGCACTGGCCTTTATTATTGTCGGGACAGGCTTTTTGAAGGGCAATATATCCGCCATTGTCGGGTCACTTTATGATTACCAAGACTTAAGGCGTGATGCGGCTTTCACAATTTTTTATATGGGTATCAATCTTGGGGGCGCGTTGGGGCCTTTGGCGTGCGGATATATCGGTGAAAAATATGGCTGGCGCTATGGTTTTGGGCTTGCCGGTATCGGTATGGCTATCGGGCTTATTATTTTTATAGTCTGTCGCCCACTTCTGAAAGGCAAAGGTGAAGCGCCTTCATCTGTCTTGTTAAGACAGCGTATTTTCGGTATTTCCCGAGAATATTGGATATATATTCTTGGGCTGGCGGCTATAATGCTTTCGGCTTTACTGCTTCATTATCATCAGATTATTGGCCAGTTATTAGGCGTCATCGGCGTTGTTCTGGTGGGCTATATTATATGGCAGGCAGTAGGGTTATCTTCGATAGCGCGTGATCGCCTCTTTGCTGCGTTACTCTTGATGGTTGGCTCCGTTGCCTTCTGGTCATTATTTGAACAAGCGGGCTCATCCCTTAATATGTTTACCGATCGTTATACGGATCGCCATATTTTTGGCATTGAGATTGCGACCTCAATGTTCCAGTCGCTTAATTCGATTTATATTATTTTATTAGCGCCCTTGGCCGCTATGCTTTGGACTTTTTTAGGCAAATATAACCGTGAGCCGTCTACTTTTTTCAAATTCGGTTTAGGGTTAATTGGGCTGGGTACTGGATTTCTTGTCTTGGTAGCAGGTAGCTACGCTGCAAAACAAGGTTTCGTTCCTGTTCTTTTCATCTTTCTGATTTATCTATGCCACACTATCGGTGAATTGTGCCTATCCCCTGTCGGATTATCGGCTGTTACTAAATTATCGCCCAGCAATATGACCGGATTAATGGTCGGGACATGGTTTTTCTCAACTGCCTTTGGTGAATATGGAGCGGGTCTGATTGCTCGTTTAACAAGTGCGGGAGCAGAAGATGGCTTTCACAATATTGTGTATGTTTATTCTTCTATCGGTTGGCTTTCCGTTGTATCTGGCGGAGTCATACTCCTTATTTCGCCTTTTCTAAAACGTCTGTTACATGAAAGGCTGGATTAAGGTTCCTGTTTTAAAGTCGAGCTATTAATATCTGAAAGGATGGTAATCGCGTATGTCGCGGCAATATTTTGGAACGGACGGTATTCGCGGTTGCACGAACCAATCCCCAATGACAGCCGATGTCGCTATGAAGGTAGGACAAGCAGCAGGGGCTTATTTCACCCGTGGCCCCCACCGTCATCGCGTCCTTATCGGAAAAGATACGCGTCTTTCTGGCTACATGGTAGAATCAGCACTTATGGCTGGCTTTACCAGTGTCGGCATGGATGTCGTTTTGGTTGGGCCGTTACCCACACCGGGTGTCGCCCTTCTTACCCGTTCCATGCGGGCCGATTTGGGCGTCATGATTTCGGCTAGTCATAACCCGTTTTACGATAACGGCATCAAATTATTTGGCCCCAGCGGGTATAAGCTTTCAGAAGAAGATGAAGCCGCGATAGAGGCTGCCATTGATCAACCGCCAGTATTGGCGACGCCTGCTAATATTGGGCGTGCCAGACGTATTGATGACGCCCAAGGCCGTTATATTCACGCAGTGAAATCCAGCTTTCCAGAATCCTTAAAACTGAATAAACTACGGCTAGTGCTCGATTGCGCTAATGGTGCGGCCTATCAAGTAGCACCGGCTGTGTTATGGGAATTAGGAGCAGAGGTTGTAACCCTCGGGGTTTCACCGAATGGTCTTAACATCAATGATCATTGCGGATCGACAGACCCTTCTGCTTTACAGGCCAAGGTGCTTGAAACGCGTGCCGATTTAGGCATTGCACTTGATGGTGATGCGGATCGTCTCATTATCGTGGATGAAAAAGGTCAGATCGTTGATGGCGATCAAATTATGGCCCTGATTGCTACTTCGGCGCGCCGGCGTAACTTGTTACAAGGCGATAGCGTGGTAGCAACGGTTATGTCTAATCTGGGTCTGGAACGTTATCTATCGCGTCTGGGTATCAATCTGCTTCGTACCAAGGTAGGTGATCGCCATGTTGTCGAGGCAATGCGGGCAGGGGGCTATACCGTCGGCGGTGAACAATCTGGCCATATTATTTTATCTTATCATGCGACGACCGGTGATGGCTTAGTCGCCGCGCTTCAAGTTCTAGCGGATCTTGTCCAAAGTGAGAAAAAGGCAAGCGAATTGTTGCATGTATTCGATCCTATGCCGCAACTTCTAAAAAATGTTCGTTATACAGGGGGCGAACCCTTGGAAAATGAAACGGTTTGTCAGGCTATTTCTGAAGCTGAAGAAACGCTTCATGGCAAAGGGCGACTGCTTATTCGTAAGTCAGGAACAGAACCTTTAATCCGTGTTATGGCCGAAGCCGAAGATAAAGAACTTATTCATCATATTGTCGATCATATCTGTGATACTGTACGCCGTGCCGCATAAAACCCCTAAAATCGATATAGATAAACCCGCCAGAATTTTAAGCATAGCGGGGTCGGACTCTGGTGGAGGTGCCGGAATTCAGGCGGATATTCGCACCATTACAATGTTGGGCGGTCATGCCATGACAGCTATTACAGCCCTGACTGCCCAAAATACCCAAGGTGTGACGGCTATTCATACGATACCTTGTGAAATTGTCGTTGCCCAAATCAAAGCTGTTTTTGAAGATATTGGTATATCTGCTATCAAAATCGGTATGATCGGTTCCGGCGACATTGCGAGGGAAGTAGCTGATTGTTTAGCCAGTTGCCCCGAAATACCGGTTGTTCTTGATCCGGTTATGGTAGCGACCAGTGGTTCTCATCTGGCTGATGATGAAACGATAGCCGCTTTTGATCGACTGATGCGCCGTGCTGATCTGATTACACCCAATATTCCCGAGCTTGAAATTCTGGGTGAAGTTATCCTGGACTCTGGGGCTCAAATTATAGAGGCAGCACAGAAACTCGCTCAAAAATATGATTGTCCTATTTTAGCCAAGGGGGGACATGCCAAGGGTGCACAGCTGATTGATCGCTTGATATGGCCAGATGGTCATTTAGTAGAATGGCAGGGAGCGCGAATTTTAACTGAAAATACGCATGGCACGGGCTGTAGTTTATCGAGTGCTATTGCGACCTCTCTTGGACAAGGGATGACTTTGGAAGAGGCCGTAAACAGAGGCCGTTCCTATGTTCGGGCAGCGCTAGAAAACGCACCCGATTTAGGAAAGGGGCAGGGCCCTATTGGTCATACCCTTGGTATTAGTGCGTTTGACCGCTGGTTTCTTGAAAGTAATTAAATACCGTGAGCCCTATTAAAAACATAACTAAAAAGACGATTATTCTGCCTGATTTGGCTTTTGAAAATGCGATAGATGGCCCTGTATTCGGTGTTGATGAAGTGGGAAGAGGCCCCTTGGCTGGCCCTGTTATGGCTGGGGCAGCGCTTCTTAATAAAGAAGATATTCCTGTAGGAATTAATGATTCCAAAAAACTAACTTTTAGACGTCGCCAATTATTGTCAGATCAACTGCATGAACATGCCGTCTATGCAACAGCCTTGGTGGACGTTGCCGATATTGATCGCATCAACATCCGACAGGCCAGCCTCTTGGCTATGAAGCGGGCCGTAAAAGCGCTTATAACGAAAACAGGGATAAAACCGGCCTGTATTCTTGTTGATGGATGCGACCTACCGGACTGGCCATGGCCATCGCAGACGATTATTGGCGGTGATCGGCTTTCCTTATCTATAGCAGCGGCTTCTGTTCTAGCGAAAGTTGAACGCGATCATCTGATGATAGAAGAAAGTCAGCGGTGGCCAGGTTATGGCTGGGAACATAATATGGGATATGGCACAAAACAACATCGGGACGCTATTTGGACATTGGGGCCTACGCCGCTTCACCGATGTAGTTTTTCGCCCATTCGTGATTATTTAGAACAAAAATCGAGGTAATACGCTCGCTTTAAAGATTCGTTTTTTAAGTATCGCTTCTAATAAGTGTTATTTTTTATTGATGCTTCTATCTAATCTGAAAATATATTCAGCAATTTTTATTTTTTATAGCTCAGCCTCTTGACCCCAAAGTCCCGTTGAATCACAGTGGAGTAGGATTTTTGTAGAAGGATCAATTTTTATGCGCCTTGCCGAATGTCCATCACGCATTAGCGAAGAAAACATCGGAGGCGATAAGGATTTGTCTAATTCTGGAACGCTCCCTTTAGACCAAATCCTTGAGGGGGATTGTATCCGTATTCTGCAATCTTTGCCGGATAATTCAGTTGATCTTATCTTTGCCGATCCTCCTTACAATCTTCAGCTAAGTGGTGATTTATTCCGGCCTGAAGGGGGGCGGGTCGATGCCGTTGATAATGCTTGGGATAAATTCGATACTTTTGCGGCCTATGACCGTTTTACAAGACTGTGGTTGAAAGAAGCCCGCCGTGTATTGAAAGAAGATGGTACTATCTGGGTCATTGGGAGCTACCATAATATTTTTCGCGTAGGCACCGTCTTACAGGATGAAGGCTATTGGATTCTCAATGATATTATTTGGCGAAAATCCAATCCAATGCCTAATTTTAAAGGGCGACGGTTTACAAATGCCCATGAAACTTTAATCTGGGCGGCAAAATCCGATAAATCCCGATACACTTTTAATTATGCCTCGTTAAAAACCTTCAATGATGATCTTCAAATGCGCTCGGATTGGATATTACCTATCTGTGCAGGTAGTGAAAGATTGAAGGATGAAGAAGGTCATAAAATCCATCCCACACAGAAACCGGAAGCCTTACTTTATCGTATTTTATTGGCTTCATCCCAGCCTGATGATGTTATCCTAGACCCTTTCTTTGGTACGGGGACAACTGGGGTAGTTTCCCAGTATTTAAGACGGCATTGGATCGGTATAGAGCGAGAACCCACCTATATTAAGGCTGCCAGTGCCCGAATAAGTAAGGTCCAGCCTTTTGACGAAGATCTGATGACCCGTTTCCCTGATCGTCGGAAACAGCCGCGTGTGACGTTTGGATCTCTGATAGAACGGGGCATTATTCGCCCCGGATTAGAACTGTATGATAGCCGTCGTCGTTTTAAAGCCATCGTCGGCATAGATGGCGCTTTAAGGTCTGGTGATGGGCGCATCGGCTCTATTCATAAATTAGGCGCACAGATTCAAGAGGCTGTCTCTTGTAATGGATGGATTTTCTGGCATTTTGAAGAAGAACAGACTTTATTGCCCTTAGATATTTTGCGACAGCGTTATATTGCTGAGACTTTGTAATGTCCGATTTTTTTAAAAATATCCAAGATAAGGCTTATTCTGATATTCGGCTATATCTTTGCCCGACTGCCTTTATCAACGCACCTATGGTGCCTTCTGGTGTCAGTTTCCGCTTGGCCGGGGGCTTAAAATGGTTCGGAGCGTTTTCTGTTATAACAGTGGTCAAAAATGAAGTCATTCAGGATCGGATTATCCCAGCCGCCGACATCAACAATTTTCTAAATAGTTTGCCGCCAGAATTACAATTACAAGCTTATAAAATCATTTCACGTATCGTTTCACCTAGAGCCTCCCTTAAATTGGGCACGCATGAAATAAAGCTGGATCAGCCCCATGTTGTAGGGATTCTTAATGTCACGCCCGATAGTTTTTCTGATGGGGGACGTTATCAAAACAGTGTCGAACAAGCCTGTGATTCAGCAAGAACCATGATGAAGCAGGGGGCTTCTTTAATTGACCTTGGAGGGGAATCTACCCGTCCCGGCGCAAAAGAGATTTCGGAAACTGAAGAAAAAAAACGCGTATTACCCGTGGTTAAGGCATTATTGAAAGAGTCGATACCTCTTTCAATCGACACACGAAAAGCTTCGGTGATAAAAGCAGTATGGAAGAAAACACCCGCTATTTTTAATGATGTATCCGCTCTTAGCTGGGATTCCCAATCCTTAAAAATAGCTGCAGAAAGTAAGTATCCCGTTATTTTGATGCATCATTGCGGTAACCCCGAAGTGATGCAGAAGAATCCAGTCTATAATAATGTTTTAATAGAAGTGTATGACTGGTTAGAACAACGTATTGCTATTGCAGAAGCCGCCGGTATTGAACGTCATCGTATTATTCTTGATCCCGGTATTGGTTTTGGTAAAAATCTTCAACATAATCTCGAGTTAATTCGCGGGATTGCTCTATTTCATGGCTTAGGTTGCCCGTTAATGCTTGGAGCAAGCCGGAAGAAATTGATTTTAGCTTTTGCAGGGGATAGCCCACCGCAAGAAAGATTGGGTGGGTCTTTAGCGATCGCCTTGGATGCCGCTGATAAAGGCGTACAGTTACTACGGGTGCACGATGTTAAAGATACGGCACAAGCTCTAGCGGTCTGGCAAGCGTTACATTAAATAACACGTTACAGAAATTTAAATTTAAATGTATTATTGATAATTTTTATAATACTTATAAAAATAACCCCATGAAAATAGGCTTTAATGTTTAACCTATATTCATCAAAATCTTATTAATTTATCACCCTTTTAGGGAAGGCGTTAAGGCCATTCCCTATCGCCTTACATTCTAAGTTTTGTTCAATATTCCTATCGAAAGGACTTTTGTGAATTCTCTTCGCCAGCGGTTTGCTCATACCAAAGACATTTTTTCTTATGTGGGCCCCTCTCTATTAATTTTACTGGCTTGGGATATCCTAATTACAGCACTCTATCTTTATGATCCCGAATGGGCTTTGTGGATGGATGTGCCGACGGCACCTACTACGATTCTGGGTTCGGCCCTAATCCTTTTTATCGGTTTTTCAACGAATAGTGCCTATGCGCGCTGGTGGGATGCCCGCGGATTATGGGGGCTAATGAATAATAATTCCCGAAATTTTGCTCGGGAAGTCGAAATGATTATTAAAGATGACCAGCAGAAAAAAAATCTGGTGTATCGTCATATAGCCTATGTGCATGCTTTGCGTTGCCGTTTATTTGATCAATCACCATGGCAGGATATTACGCCTTTTTTACCACAGGAAGAAAGAGAAGCTCTGAAAGAAGCGAATAATGCGCCTAATCTTATTTTATTGGAAACAGGACGCCAAATAGCGGCTATTGCTAAAAAAGAAGCTTTGGATACTATCCAAATTCAGACGCTTGAAACAACGCTGTCGGCTATTTCTCATGCTCAAGGGGGCATGGAAAAAATTAAATCTACGCCGCTGCCCCATCAATATACATTCTTTCCTATGCTTTTTATTGAGTTCTTTTGTATTCTTCTGCCTATTAGTGCTGTCGATACTTTGGGTATTGCTACGCCCTTAGCGACTACTATTGTCGGATTTTTGCTATTCATTCTCAATCGTTTAGGAAAAGATATGCAAAGTCCTTTTTCGCTTCAGTCAGCAAACTGTCTTCCACTGGACGACATAACTGCCATGATTGAAACAGATCAGTTGCAAGGTTTGACTTGGCTTAAATAAAGTTGCAAAGTCTGCCGCTGTATTAAATTAAAACCTCAATATCCTTCTACTTTGGCAGATTATGATTTCTCCTTTTTAAGGTGAACCCAACTCACATTCTGCATAGTAGCCTTATTCTATGGAGATTATGATGCCTCATCATCCAGATGAAGCTTTGCTTGGCAAGCTGGAAACGCTCTTGGGCGCAGAAGGGTTTACCAAAGATCCAACCGTCATGGCTTCTTTTCTCGAAGACTGGCGCGGCAAGTTACGTGGTAATGCAGCAGCGCTCCTTTCTCCTGCGACTAAAGAAGACGTTGTTGCTATTATGAAGCTGGCTTATGAAGCGGGTGTCCCCGTGGTGCCGCAAGGCGGTAATAGTTCTACAGTAGGGGGGGCCACGCCTTCTAAAGAAGGTAACGCGCTCTTACTCTCGACAAGACGCTTGAATGCTATTCGTTCTATTTCTCCTGAAGAAAGCTGTGCGACTGTCGAAGCCGGTGTTATTTTATCAGCCCTTCACGAGGCCGCAGACAAACATAATTTACGCTTCCCACTCAATATCGCCTCTAAAGATATGGCAACAGTAGGGGGGTTAATCTCTACTAATGCAGGGGGATCGCATGTATTACGTTTTGGCCCTATGCGGGCCTCTGTATTGGGCATTGAAGCCGTCTTTCCTGATGGGTCATTACTAGAAAATATTTTGCCTTTAAGGAAAGACAATCAAGGCTATGACCTACGTCAGCTTTTAGCAGGGGCTGAAGGCACCCTTGGGGTTATTACAGCGGCCAGCTTACGGCTTATGCCCAAACCTCGCTTACGGACTGTTATGTGGGTAGGGGTTGCCTCTCCATCAGCAGCCTTGACTTTACTTCGCCGGTTAGAGAAGGAAAGTGGTGAAGCGGTTGAAGTTTTCGAGTTAATGGAATCCAGCTTGATTGATCTGGTTCTAAAACATATTCCGGATACACAGCTTCCTACGGAAAAAGAATATCCTTGGTATGTCTTGATAGAAGCTACAGCCATTACAGAAGGTTTCGACCTCGAAACAGCAATGATTAATATTTTAGCTGATGCTACAGAAGCCGAAGAAATTCTTGAAGCGGTTGTTGCTCAGAATGAAACACAGGCCTGTAAACTTTGGAAATTAAGGGAAACCATCCCGTTAGCAGAAAGAACTGAAGGTTTTGCAGTTAAGCATGACATTTCAGTACCCGTCGGCGCGATGCCTTCCTTCATTGAGAACGAAAGCATTGCTATCGAAAAACGCTTCGCCGGATGTACGGTATTGACCTTCGGCCATCTTGGTGATGGTAACGTTCATTTTAATGTCTGTCCGCCCAAAGATATTCCCAATCAGTTGGAATGGGTCGAAAAAGACGGCATCGAAGTTTCTCGTTTCGTTTACGAAAGAGTAATGGCTGTTGGTGGCGCGATCTCGGCAGAACATGGTATTGGACAGACTAAATTGGCTGATTTCATGCAATTCGGAAACAAAACAAAAATAAAGGCGCTAAAGGCTATAAAAAAGGCCCTTGATCCGCATGCTATCATGAATCCGGGTAAGTTATTGCCTGTAGATAGCGCTGATTAATCGTCATAAAAAGCCACAGTTGGTAATAAATTTCTATTTCTAGTTTGATTATACCATAAGAAAATATTTTTGTAATTTATCGTTATAATGTCATGTGTCATGTGTCATGTGTCATGTGTCATGTGTCATAGGCATTTTTGTCCTCTGATTTTTTCAGGCAGTCATCGAATTTTATTTTCACTATTAGGAGCAGAAAACGAATGGCTTCAAAGCCAAGCAATGCTTTACCGGTGCTTTACAATGATCTTATCCCGATTTCACGGCATGATCATAAAAATTGGCGCTTCCGGTTACAAGATAAACTGCCTTTTATGTCGGATATCCATGCGATCCCACTGGCTGTTGAAGAGTTCGCTTTAGCTCAGCGCAGTTTTCCGATTGTTTTCTCTGCAGGTCCTAACCCTGTACCTTTAGCGCTTATGGGGCTGAATGACGGGATTAACGTCTTTTTCGATGAAGAAGGTAATCCCCGCGAAACACATATTTATTTACCGGCTTATATTCGCCGCTATCCTTTTATGTTGGCCAAACTTAATCCGGATAGTGAGGATATGTCCTTATGTGTTGATCCTACTCGGGGCATGGTCGGTGAATTCGAGGACGGAGAGGCTTTATTTGATGGCGATGAACCAAGCGAGTTTACTAAAAACATTTTAGGTTTTTGTGAACAGTTTGCCGTTTCAGCGCAACGCACTACTGACTTTGTCGCCGAACTTATTGAACATAAGCTGTTGATTGATGGAGAAGTCGCCATACAACCCAAGGGCGCGCCACAGCCTTATGTTTACCGCAGTTTTCAGATTATTTCTGAAGAACGGTTACAGGACTTACGAGGGGATGTTCTCCGTAAAATGGTGAAGTCTGGATTCTTACCTTTAGTCTATGCGCATCTTATGTCACTGTCTTTGACACAGGATATTTTCGAGCGCCAGGCTATATTAGGTAAAATTCCACCTGCCTCAAATACAGTGCAATCATAATCTAAAAAACTAATCAGTATAGGAACGAGGCGGCTAGTAATTTTTCTATTAGCCGCCTTCTTTTTAAGTTTAACTCGGCAAAAAAGATCATCAATGCTATTCATAACAAATGGAAGATTCTCTTGTTCTGCTGTTCAAGCGTTTAGGTCGCTCCTCTTTTCGTAGGAGGTTCCGGCTTGGTTTTAAAGAAAAACAATATTTTGTTTCTAAGGGGCGGTCGGTTATTCTAGAGCACGGAAAAGATTTTATTGAAAAGCGATTAGCCCCCGCTACGATCTCGAATGATGGGAAGCAAACCCCTTACAAGGGGCATCCTGTTTTTTTAGCGCAACATGCTACAGGGACCTGTTGTCGAGGATGCCTTCATAAATGGCATAATATCGAGCCAGACAAAACGCTTACCGAAGATGAACAACGTTATATTTTAAAGATATTAGCCTATTGGCTTGATCAACAGATCACACCGGAAGATAGCCATCTATTACAGCGTTTTTCAGCCGAAACACCCAAATCCTTAACGGATACCAAGCAGGGTAATCTTTTTTAAAGAGAACAGACAAAAAAAGACGATAAAACGACTGTTTATCCTCAAACAAGAATAGAATTTTCTCTGAAAAGGAAGATGAAATTTATTAAAATAGGGCTAGCTTTGAAATGAACACCCTATAGCTTTTAATTATGGTGCCCAGGGACGGAATCGAACCGCCGACACTGTGATTTTCAGTCACATGCTCTACCGACTGAGCTACCTGGGCCAAGACTTGTTCGTCTTGTCTGGAGTGGGCGTATAAAAATGAATTGCGATCTTGTCCAGTATTTTTTTCTTTTTTCTTAAATATCTGATAATTTAATCAAATACTTCATCTTCTTCTTGCGTAGATCGTCCCGGTAAACGGTAGGCATCGCCCAACCAATTCAGCAAATCACGGTCACGGCATCCTCGGCTACAAAAAGGACGGAATTCTCTTTCAGAAGGCTTTCCACAAATAGGGCACCGACTATTCAAAGAAGGTTTATTCTCTATCAATGGCTTTTTCTTATTTTTCATCGTTTTTCCCTAAAAATAGATAATCAGGGAAATTCTACCCCGACATCACTTTCATATATTGAACGTAGTGGCTCGGGGTGCAACACTATCTCAGCCGCTGTTAAACGCGTTAAGGCCTTAATCCATTCGGGATGGCGCTCTAAATAATCTATTACAAGCGATGATGCTGTTAAGGTGCGTTTACCAGCTCCTTTTGCACGACTAGCCTGACGCAACAATTGGCGAGCTCTGTGTGCAATCGGCTGAGCGGCAATCTGTTCTGGCAAAGAAGGGCGTCTTTTGGGTCGAATGATTTGCAAAAATCCAAAACCATTAACCCCGGTTCGGTCAAAGGGAGGAGGAAGATACTTATCGATCCATTCTGCGACTTTCTGACGGGCGGCTTTGCCGGATAGACCGGGTAAGTCCAGTCCGATAGATCCCCCTATATCAAAGCAAGTAATCGCTTTTGCGGCCGCTTCTGTACCTTTTAACGCAAGATCAAGCGCTTCTAAATGGCCATCTATATCAAACAAAGTCAGGGCAGGGGTTAACGCCATACGCAGACGCCCCCCTGAAAAATCAATATCGCCTGTATAAGCCTGTTCGATAATTTCAGACCAACCCGCATTTTCTAAACGATCAAATTGATGGGCGGATTGATAGCTAACCGGATAACCCCGCGCTTTAATACGCTCTTCAAGCGTTAATCCGGCCTGTATAGGCGTATCAGACGTAACCGCACGTGCATGAGGGGGTTTTATAATACCACGTTCAAAAACTCTCTCACGCGTAATTTCAACCCGTATAGAGCTACCTTGAGTGATCTGTCTTGGTACGCCATTGACCCAGATAGCTTGGTCATCCTCTGTGACAGCCAGAGCCCGACCTGTTGCATTCGTTATCTGACTAAGCCTGACATCTAAAATGCTACCTGCTCGAATAATCTGTTCTTCGGGGTCGATACGGGCTTTGACGATCTCGCCATCCGAAAATAACGCAGCCCGTGTTTCACCAATACCTTTTTCGATAATCCATTCGTAACAAGGCATAAGTTAAAGCTTATCAATACAATCTTGAGAAGCAGAGCCAAGATACCCTGCACTTATTAAAAGGTGGCGCGTCTCATAAAGGGGTAACCCCATTACAGCAGAATGACTACCCGCCAGAAAGCGGATGAAAGCTTCAGCATAGCCTTGAATAGCATAGCCTCCCGCTTTATCTCGCCATTCTTTGCTTGTAATATAGTCATCAATTTCTTGTGTACTAAGACGCTTAAAGGTGACCACATTAGAAGACACCCTCAGAACAGAAGAGTCTGTGCCGTTTTTAAGCACAACAGCCGTTAAAACGCGATGTCTGCGTCCTGATAACAATTTGAGATAATGGCGCGCCTGATGCGCGTCTTCTGCCTTAGGAAGAATCCGTCTTCCTACCGCAACAACGGTATCCGCCGCCAAAATCACACTATCGGGATAGCGAACGGCGGTCTGTTCAGCCTTTTCCATCGCCATACGTTTGACATAGACGAGGGGGAGCTCATCCCTTCTAGGCGTTTCATCAATATCAGCAGGTTCTACGAAGTCCGGTTTTATACCGATACGCGCTAGCAATGCCAGTCGTCTAGGACTGGCAGAGGCAAGAACAAGGGGTGATGCCATAAAATTTATTTAAAGCGATAGGTGATCCGCCCTTTGGTCAGATCATAAGGGGTTAGTTCAACTAAAACTTCGTCCCCTACCAAGACACGAATACGATTTTTCCGCATCTTGCCAGCCGTATGGCCTAAGATTTCATGATCATTTTCTAATTGAACACGAAACATCGCGTTAGGAAGCAATTCCACAACGCGACCACGCATTTCGAGCAATTCTTCTTTTGCCAAATGAAGCCTCTTTATTTCTAAACTACAGAGTATAACTTTTTGTTATAGCCTATGATAATTTCAAGATTATTCGCCGGATTTTTTAGCATTATGCTTCTTAAAAAGGATAATATGCAAAAATGATAGAAATCCAGATCAGCCCCGATATAATATTATCAAGGCCAAATGCGCTCTTAACGCTATAACGCACAAAAAGAAAGAAGCGATCCCAAAAAAGCCATTGTTTATGATGCCGCGGGAGCTACAGCTTGCTGGTCCAACCAACTAGCCACTTGGTCAGCGAGCTGATTGGACGCTTTGTTAAGGGCTGCTGCGACATTGACAGCATCCTGCTGCTTTATATCTTGCCGTACTTCAAACCGATGGCTTATCACATCTTCACTTTGCCTGGTCTTATTATCAACGCCGCTGAAAAAGGCCTCATAGGTAATAACAACCTGATGATGTACCGCATCTAATCCAAAAGCCGATAAGGTGCCTGACAAACGATAACCCGGCACAACGGCTGTCCGATAACTAACAATCATAAAACGATTATGATGCGCGATAGTATCAGACAGTAAACTACTAAAGAGACGGGAAGGTAAATCTACCCATACCCCATCCGTTAAATAAGCAATGGTTGTTGGACTAGTCGTAACCGGAATACGCGTTACTTTTAATTCTGCCGGCACGGACGGCGGCGAAACCAGCAAAAGAGGCTTATTCTGAGAGGAAACATTACTGTTTACAGCCCCCTCCACAGCAGGTGTCAATGTTAATAAATTTTTGGGTGGTGTCCGATTGCCAATATTGACACAGCCAGACACCATCAGGGCAGCCATAGGAAGTATCAGGGCTGAGCGATAACGAAAATCCATAATACTAATCCTTAGGCTTGTAATCAGGTAACGGGCGTCCTCTAATCATTCCCTCAGCGCCGTTCTGGTTGAGACGATCCGTTAATGCGGACATGTTGCCAATCATATCATGCAAATCATTTATCAACTGATCAAATTGAGGCATCGTTTCGTTAGAGAAGTGATGAACACCCGGACGAGCATCAATCAGCATTGCATTAAGATTTTGCATACTGTCACGCGCCGCCATTACGGTTTCTTTCAAATGGGCCGTCGCCGGATGAATATCCTGTTTAACGGTATCATTTGTAGTCTGTGCCAAATCTGCGATCTGGTGGCCTGCATCTCCTAAATTGACCAAAGCATGATGTGTATCATCAAGAATTTGCCGAATTTTAGGCGATTGTCCTGCCATTGTTGCAGAAAGCGTATTCATATTATCTAAAATACGAGCAATCGAGCGCTGATTATGATCGTTGAGAAGATCACTCATTCTTTCAGTTAAGGTTGTAATCCGTTCCAACAGCTGGGGCGCACTATTCAATATCTGCCCCAAAGCGCCAGGTTTGGTCGGAATAACGGGAACCCCAAAAGGCCCTTGATTCTCAATCGGTTTTGCGCCGGCGACACCACCCGCCAAGGTAATTTGATTAACCCCTGTAAATCCGACACTAGACATCGTTGCAGTGGTACCTTGGAGAACAGGCGTATCCGCATTAAGAATAATTCTTACACGAACAAAATCGGGATCTTTGGGTAATAATTTAATCTCTTTTACTTGTCCTGAAGGAACACCGGAATAGGTAACGGTGCTGCCTTTGGTCAGGCCATCGACGGATTGATGAAAAAAGATATCATATAATCGTGTCTCATTACCGGAAATACGGCCTACCCAGATAAGCACAGCGGCAATTAAAGCCAGTAATAGCAGCGTAACACTACCAACGAGGATATAATTGGAGCGGGTTTCCATCGTCTGTTCCTTATGCTCCTGTCTTTCTGGCATCGTAGGATTCCGCCGCTGCCCGACCACGAGGCCCATTAAAGTAGCGTTTTATCCAAGGATGATCGAGCTTAGCTAAATTCTCGACCGAATCGATAGCAATAACCTTTTTGTCGGCTAGTACCGCGACGCGATCACAAATATTGTAAAGGCTATCGAGATCATGGGTGATCATAAACACGGTCAATCCCAGCATCTGACGTAATCCCAAGATCAAGGCGTCAATAGCATCTGCACTAACGGGATCAAGACCGGAGGTGGGTTCATCTAAAAATAACAAATCGGGATCAAGCGCTAAAGCACGGGATAATCCGGCGCGTTTTCGCATCCCCCCAGAAAGTTCAGAGTTATATTTTATACCGGCCTCTTCCGGTAAATCAGTCATAGCAATTTTATAAGAGGCAATCTCATTTAAGAGTGATTGGTCAAGATCTGGATAATACTCTCGTAAGGGGACTTGAATGTTTTCAATAATATTCAAGGTTGAGAATAAAGCACTTTCCTGAAACAAAACGCCCCAATGTCTGCTAACCATACGCAACGTCAAAATATCTTGGCCTAATATTTCATGACCCAAAACCTCGATTGAACCCGCAGAGGGTTTCTGTAAACCGATGATGGAACGCATTAAAACAGACTTACCGCTACCGGAACCTCCGACGAGGCCCAGTATCTCACCGCGTTTGACACTGAGATCAAGGTTTTCGTGAACAACCTGAGTACCAAAACTGTTCTTTAGACCGCGTATTTTTATAACGTCAGAATCGCTCATACCCAGCCTATCTCGGAAAAGAATACTGCAAAGAAGGCATCAAGAACGATTACCAGAAAAATAGAATGAACAACGGCTTTTGTCGTACAGCGTCCCAATTGTTCCGCATTGCCTTTAACCTGAGTACCTTGAAAACAGCCGGTTATTGAAATCAATGCCCCAAAGATAGGCGCTTTAATCAAGCCGACGGCAATATCTGTATAGGGAATAACCTCCCGTAAGCGGGTAATAAAAGTAGCCGGAGGAATTTCAAGAGAAGTCCAACAGAGTAAACCACCGCCCAAAATAGCCGCTATGGTGGCATAAAAGCCCAATAAAGGCATCATAAAAATACTGGCAATAAATCGCGGTACAACCAATGTTTCCATAGGCGATACACCAATAATGCGCATCGCATCAATTTCTTCCGCCAAATTCATAGAACCAATTTCTGCGGCGAAAGCCGATCCTGAACGGCCAGCAATCATAATTGCGGTCATCAAAACCCCTAATTCGCGAAAGGAAATTCGGCCAACAAGATTAATACTATAAATTTCTGCGCCAAATTGGCGAAGCTGTACAGCGCCTTGCTGGGCAATAACGACCCCGACAAGTATGCTCATCAAGCCAACAATCGCAATAGCATTAACACCAACAGATTCCAGTTGGCATGAAGTAGCGGTAAGCCGCAAACGGCTTGGATGACGAATAATATGCCAAAGGCTTAGTAGAAGCGCTCCAAAAAAATTAATTAAGCCAACCGTTGTTTTCCATACCTGTACTATATTTTTACCGGTACTGCTCAAAACATAGACTAGAGGCGATATTGGTTCAGGAGGATTGGCTAGAGGATAGTCATAATGCGCTATTCTATCCAGAATATGCGTTATAGCCGTATCCGCTCCCTTGATTTCAGCTTTGGTATCTTTGGCCAGTTTGTGAACAACCCAAGCACCCGCTGTATCCATTCGGTGAAGATCAGAAAGATCTATCACTTTTACCGAGGAAAATGTTTTCAGCTTATCGGATAAGCTTTCTATATCCGAAAGTGTCAGAGAGCCCCTTAAGGCTAGCTGATCGCCCTCTCTATTAAAGCTAAAATCATCAGAACCTGTCATGTCGGACGAACCATGAGCCAGAACGACACAAACGGCAAGAGGGGAGCACGTAGAAAACTTTTAATAAGTACTGGCAAAAAAATTAAAATTAGAAATGAAAATCGGATTTTTATCTTCAAAAAGGATAGAAAAAAGCCCCAAAAAATGGGGCTTTCTCCAAAAATAATTTAAAATTTATAAAAACTTATACAGTAAATTTAAGCAAAAATTTTGCTCCATGCCCGTGGTTCACGATTTTTCCACAGACCACGATGCCATGCATCAGAAGCCAACAAGGGTAAAACCGAACCGGCTTCAGCATAAACCATCTGTTCCAGCGCTGTATCAACCTTACCCCAGCTAGCAGCTTCTTTTAAAGTTGAAGAAGAGCAGGCCCCATCCCGCACGTCAGCTACCGTAATTTGCACGGCATATTTATGCATTTCAATATTTTCGTAGCCCAAGACTTCCGCACAAACGACCGTGTCTTGAACAAAATTCTTTGGCACGCCACCACCAATCATCAAAAGACCGGTCGTACCTGCTTGAATTTTAATTTCAGTCAGTTCACGGAAATCGGCAGCAGCATCCAGCATAACATAAGGTTTTTTATCACGAATCCGCTCAACCTGATGCTTTACGAGACCAAATCCGGCAGAAGAATCGACAAAGGCCGGACAGAAAATCGGAACATCATGCTCATAAGCTAATTTGACGAGGCTATTTTCTTTTTTACCATGCTCTGACAGATAGCGCCCCATTTCCCGAATAAAGGCACGGCTGGAATAACCGCCGGGATTTAAGGATTCTGCAATCTTATAGATTGTATTATCGCAATCCTGAAGCTGTTCTTCGTCAATATAGGTATCGTAAATACGATCAATGTAAAGAGAACGAAGGGTCATATCATCAGGTACTTCTAGAGCCTGATAATGTTTGTGTCCCAAGCCTTCAAAAAAATCCATGTCAACGATGGAAGCCCCTGTCGCGACAACCCCATCAATCATATTAGAGCGTAGTAATTCAGCATAAGCATCCATGCAGCCACCCGCCGAAGTCGACCCTGCAATGACTAAGAAAATAGAGCATTTGGGATCAGCCAGCATCTGATTATAGATGTCGGTTGCACGTGCCAGATCACGACTGGTGAAGCTCATCTTACCCATTGCATTAATAATAGGACGGGCATCAAAGCTTCGGATGTCGATGTGTTCGACTTCTTTTGAAAGCAATTCTGCTTTGCGTTGGTCGTTGATCGTCGTGTCTGTCATGAAAGAAAGCTCCGCTTAGCGCCGGAAATAAGCCGACATAAAATTTAAGTAACCCTAGATAAATCGAACCAGAAAACAGGTTTTTAATAGCAATATTTTCTAGCCAATATATTAAAAATGCTCATGACTTAGCGGATAGCTATAGTGCGTCTGAGATCATTTTCATCATCATAAAGGCTTGCCATGGGTTGATCATCTGCGATCAACGTAGGCCCCATTTTAAAACCATTAAAATCCGTGCGCATGGCATTGCCGTAAGCCCCCAGCATACCGATTTCAATGTAATCGCCAACGGCTACATCCGCCGGTAATGAAAAGGGGCCTGCCATGTAATCCATATCATCACAGGTTGGGCCATAAAAACTAAAATCTAATAGGCGCGCATCACTCGGTTTATCCCGTAACAATCTTACAGGGAAACGCCAATTAAGATGGGCAGCATCGAATAAGGCCCCATAAGCGCCATCATTGATATAAAGTTCATTCCCGCGCCGACGTTCTACCCGAACCATAATGCTGGAATATTCTGCCGATAAAGCGCGTCCCGGTTCTGCCCATAATTCCGCAGAGTAAGAGATAGGTAAGGCTTCGTAGGCTTCATGGATGGCATGGAAATAATTTTCCAAAGCCTGCGGCTCAAGATCTGGATAAACAGAAGGAAAACCGCCCCCGACATCAATGACATCTACGGTCACACCGGCTTGAACAATAGCATCACGGACTAACCCTAATGCCTGAATATAGGCAACAGGGGACATCGCTTGGCTACCCACATGAAAACAAATACCCAAAGCATCTGAGGCTTGTCTTGCAGCCATTAATAAAGATGCCGAAGCATTCGGATCGATGCCGAATTTAGAACTCAAACTTAGTTTGGAATGATCAGAAGAAACACGTAACCGCACACATAACGTTAAATCTTTGGCATAGTCGGTTGCCCGCAGAATTTTGTCTAGTTCTTCCTGATTATCCAACGAAAAAGCCCGCACACCATGGACATGATATGCCTCACGGATGACTTCTTCTGGTTTAACAGGATTCATAAAACATAAGGTAGCGTGCGGTAGCAATCCTCTTACCAACCGTACTTCATTAGCCGAGGCTACATCATAATGGGTAATACCAGATTCCCACAGACGACAAATAAGGGCCGGTGAAGGATTGGCCTTCACGGCATACATCGTCGTACCCGCAAATTTCTCAATAAAAAAGCGAGCCGCGCGATGAGCAGCATGAGGGCGAATAAGGGTGACCGGATCAACCGGACGGAGAGAAGAAGCTAACCCCAGCGCGCTATGATGTTTGTGCAATTCAAGGGACCTCCAGAGGGTAGGGTGGCAAGACTAAAAAGCTGCCTTGCGGTTGGAAGTCCCATGGGGCAGCGGGCGTCGTTCATAAAAACTAAGGCTTCGGATGTAAAGAGGATTATCAAGATTTAAATAGCTATTTAAAAATTTTTTAAATTATTGAAAAAAACGAAGTACAATAATGATAAAATCAAGGACTTTCTAAAATAATAAAATAATAAAATAATAAAAAATATATTTCTTTTATAAGAAATAAATTTCAAGGATAACTGTTATATAAATAGCAAAAATTATAGATTTTCTGAAATAAAATTAAAAAATATTAATCCTGAGAATATGGGAGCAACCACCCTAAATATAATAAATTTTACAAAAACAACAACATCTTAAAATAATTATTAAAGAAAATTATTCTGTCCTGAATAATTTATTATAACTATGAACAAAAAACTTCAATATATTCCAAATTTGATAGGTCAGAAATATTTTTAATTTTTCATGGGAGAAGGGGGAAATAGAAAATATCCCTTCTCCCAGAAGAATTTCTGTTAGGAAAGATCAGCTTTTAACCGCATATCCAGATAGTTATCTACGCTCTGCATAAGTTCCGGCATTTCATTTTGGAAAAAATGATTAGCTCCCAGAATAGTATCGTGATCAATAGTAATATGTTTTTGCGTTCGCAACTTATCCACTAATTTCTGAATGGCAGAACCCGTCACGACTTCATCGGCACCCCCCTGAATGATGATACCCGAAGAAGGACAAGGCGCTAAAAATGAAAAGTCATACATATTGGCAGGGGGAGCAATTGAAATAAAACCTTTAATCTCAGGCCGCCGCATCAGCAATTGCATCCCAATCCATGCCCCGAATCCAAAACCAGCGACCCATGTCGTAATCGCTTCTGGGTGGATAGATTGAACCCAATCTAATGCAGACGCTGCGTCAGAGAGTTCGCCAATGCCGTTATCAAAAACCCCTTGAGAACGCCCGACACTGCGAAAATTGAAACGCAATGTCGCAAAACCACGGCGGACAAAAGTCTGGTAAAGTGCCATAGTAATATGATTATTCATCGTGCCCCCACCTTGTGGGTGAGGGTGAAGAATTAAAGCAACAGGTGCCCTTGGTCGCGATCCGGGTTGAAATCGACCTTCAAGACGCCCTTCCGGGCCGGGGAAAATGACTGCAGGCATGGTGATCCATTTAGTTATCGGATGTAATAAACACCCTAAAAAAACAAGTTATCGCTCTAGCTTATATAAGGTTAGGGTTTTTTCCACGCAATATTTACGGCTTTATAAAAGCCGAAAGCTTTTAAGGACTCTGTGTGAATAGCCGCCTTTATCTCGATCATGCAGCCACTACACCGCTCTTGGATGCGGCAAAAAAAGCAATGTATAGAGGGTTGGATTTGTGGGCTAATCCATCATCACCCCATAAAGAGGGTCGTGAGATGCGCCAAGCCGTAGAATCGGCCCGTTTTCAGATTAAACAGGCCCTGAACTGGCCCCATCATTTAATTTTTACCAGTGGTGCCAGCGAAGCTATCGCTTTGGTTTTACAGCAAAATATCTTTAAAAAATCGACGATATCGGCTGTAGAGCATGATGCCTTCCGTAGGACAGGGATCGCCGTTGAAACGCTGCCCGTTGATAGTGCAGGCTATGTTCAGTTAGATAATTTACCTGAAAAACAGGTTATTGCCATTCAGGCTGTCAATAATGAAACGGGAGTCATCCAGCCTTTTGATGAGGTTGCCTCAAAAATCAGAGAAAAAAATAGTTTATGGTTTGCTGATTCGTCTCAGTCAGCGGGGAAAATTGACCTTCCGGATGCTGATTTTATCAGTATCTCGGCGCATAAGTTGGGGGGGCCTCCCGGTATTGGGGCGCTACTTGTACGCGATTTAGCGGATCTTTTGCCTTTTGGTGGACAGGAGCAAGGCTATCGAGCAGGCACGGAGAATGGGCCTGCCATTCTCGGATTTGCGGCGGCGGTAGCACAAGACAAAAGCTGGTTAAAAAAAAACAAAGCGCTACGCGAAAAGCTAGATCGCGCCATATTAGCCGCAGGCGGCGGCATTATTGCTGAAAATTCAAGTCGAATTCCTACGATTGCCTCTTATCATATGCCGAATATTGCCGCTAAGACCCAGCTTATTCTATTTGATATGGCGGGTATTTCAATTTCTGCTGGCAGTGCTTGCGCATCAGGAAGTTTAAAGATCAGCCCCGTCCTAGAAGCGATGGGATATGATCACAAAAAGGCTGAAGAAGTCATTCGCGTCAGTTTTGGCCCTGAAACAAACGAAGCCGTAATCGAGCGTTTTATTCAGACATGGCGCCACATTGCAGAAAATAAGAGGGCTCATTAAGAATCATCTATTAATGTGGTTAAGGCTTAAAGGCGTAAAAAGGGTAAAAAAGGGGCTAAAATGACGGCAATAAAAAAATCTTTCTCAAGTGATATTCAGTATGGAACAGCGCAAGAAGGTTGCCTTGTTCTTTATTCTGGTGGTCAGGATTCTACTACCTGCCTTGCATGGGCCTTAGAACATTTTTCAAGAGTCGAGACGATTGGTTTTGACTATGGCCAACGGCATAAAGTTGAATTGGATTGCCGTAAAACTATCCGAAACGAATTATCAAAAATGTCATCTACTTGGGCTGATCGACTTGGACAAGACCACAGTTTGGATCTTAATGTCCTTCATCAAATCAGCGATTGTGCCCTTACACGCGAAACCGAAATAGCTTTTGGTGAAGACGGTATTCCTAACAGCTTTGTTCCGGGACGGAATCTGTTATTTTTTACCTTTGCCGCTACAATTGCCTACCGGCGGGGACTTCGTCATATTGTCGGTGGTATGTGCGAAACGGATTATTCCGGTTATCCTGACTGCCGCGATGATACTATTAAGGCCTTGCAGGTCGCGATTAATTTGGGGCTGGAAAGGCGGCTGGTGCTGCATACGCCGCTTATGTGGCTTGATAAGGCTGCCACTTGGCAGATGGCCGAAGAGATTGGAGGCGCTGCTCTGGTCGAGTTGATTCGGCAAGAAAGCCACAGTTGTTATTTAGGTGATCGGCAACAATTACATCCATGGGGATATGGCTGCGGACAGTGCCCTGCCTGTGAATTAAGGGCATCGGGATGGGAAAAATATATTGAGAACAAATCTCAATAATAAAAGAGGCAATTAATATAAATTGCAAAGGTGATGCCAAGCGTGTTTTTAATTTTTTTAAAAAAGTTATCGGTTAGAGAGCATTTTTTTTCATAAGATTTTTCTCGCCGGAAATGGCGCTTATTTCTTTGTCAAGACTATCTATTCGCTTGACGAAAAATGAGCTTCTGATCTAGAGATTCATACAACATTTAGTGATCTCAAAATAAGATAACACAGCATATATGGTTGCAAACTATCTGCAACCAAAGGTTTTCTTTACACTTTTAGGGGCTTTTTTAAAGAATTTGCGCCTCTATTTGTGGGCTGTTTATCTTAGAATTGAACGCGATTTTAATAAAAAAAGGACACCATCAATGGCCCGTGCTGCGCCAGCTTTTCCTGCTTTCGCTCTTAAGCGTAATGGCGATAAGGTGCTATTCGATAGCGGTAAAATTCGTCTTGCTATCGAAAAAGCAGGTGCAGCTACAGGAGAATTTAAGGCATCTGAAGCGGCGAGACTTTCTGCACAGGCACAAAAAGTTATCGCGCATCGCTTTTCGGATCATGCGCCTGAAATTGAGCAGATTCAGGATATTGTTGAACAGGTTTTGGTCTCGGCTGACTATTTTGCAACAGCGCGTGCTTATATTGTCTATCGGGAACAACGTTCAAAATCTCGGAAAGATCAGGAAACCATCGTCAAGGTTGAATCCTCGATCAATGAATATCTGGAACAGGCCGATTGGCGGGTGAATGCCAATGCCAACCAAGGCTATTCTTTGGGTGGTCTCATCCTGAATGTTTCCGGTAAGGTCGTTGCCAATTACTGGCTATCCCATATTTATCCTCCCGAGGTTGGGGAAGCGCATCGTGCAGGTGATTTGCATATCCATGATTTAGATATGCTTTCCGGCTATTGTGCCGGCTGGTCTCTTAGAACCTTACTTACTGAAGGTTTGAATGGTGTTCCCGGTAAAGTCGAAGCTGGTGCCCCCAAACATATGTCGAGCGCTATTGGGCAGATCGTCAATTTTCTGGGTACTTTACAGAATGAATGGGCGGGCGCGCAGGCGTTCAGTTCCTTCGATACCTATATGGCACCTTTTATCCGTAAGGATGGCTTGGAATATAAGCAGATACGGCAATATATTCAGGAATTGATCTATAATCTGAATGTGCCATCACGCTGGGGAACGCAGACGCCTTTTACCAATCTGACCTTTGATTGGACATGCCCTGATGATTTAAAAGATCAGGTGCCGGTAATCGGTGGTGAAGATATGCCCTTTACCTATGGCGATCTTCAACCAGAAATGGATCTTATCAACCGCGCTTACATGGAAGTCATGACGGAAGGAGACGCTAAAGGGCGTGTCTTCACTTTTCCGATCCCGACATATAATATTACGCCTGATTTCCCCTGGGAAAGTGAGAATGCCAACCGTCTGTTTGAAATGACGGCGAAATATGGCCTCCCTTATTTCCAGAATTTTCTAAACTCTGACTTAAAGCCGCATATGGTGCGCTCGATGTGCTGTCGTTTGCAACTAGACCTTACCGAGCTATTAAAGCGCGGAAACGGTCTTTTTGGAAGCGCCGAACAAACAGGCTCATTAGGGGTTGTTACGATCAACTGTGCTCGTCTTGGGCGTATGCATCGTGGCGATGAAGCTAGCCTTTTTCAACGCTTGGACGCGATGCTGAATATCGGTCGCACCAGCCTCGAAATTAAGCGCAAAGTTATCCAAAAACATATCGATAACGGCTTATTTCCTTACACGAAGCGTTATCTCGGCACTTTACGCAATCATTTTTCAACGCTTGGCATTAACGGTGTCAACGAAATGATCCGTAACTTTACTTCGGGTGCAGAAGATCTGACGACCGAATGGGGGGCAACTTTTGCGGTACGTTTTCTGGATCATATCCGGTCACGGATTGTCGAATTTCAAGAAGAAACCGGTCATCTTTATAACTTAGAGGCGACACCGGCTGAAGGAGCAACCTATCGCTTTGCTCGTGAGGATAAGAAACGCTTCCCCGACATGCTTCAGGCCGGGAGTGAAACGAATCCTTATTATACCAATTCCAGTCAACTTCCGGTTGATTTTACAGATGATCCCTTTGAAGCCCTAGAACGCCAAGAAATTTTACAAAGCAAATATACCGGCGGCACTGTGTTGCATCTCTATATGGGATCACGCATTTCTAATGCAGAAGCCTGCAAGAAATTGGTGCGTCGGGCGCTTGAAAATTTCCGGCTGCCCTACATTACCATTACGCCCACTTTCTCGATCTGTCCAAAACACGGCTATTTAGAGGGCGAGCATAAGTTCTGTCCTAAATGCGATGCGGAACTGCTTGCGGCGAAATGTAATAATAAAGCAGCCTAGAAAATTTAACTATTCCAAGAGAGGAAAAATCATGACTGAATTAAAAATTACGACCCAAGATTACACAAAAATCGAGCTGAAAGACGAAGAACGTCAGCCTTGTGAAATCTGGACGCGCGTTATGGGCTATCATCGTCCGGTATCCTCATTCAATATTGGTAAGCAGGGCGAATTTGGGCAGCGCCGTTATTTTGAAGAAGGTAGCTGTGGCTGCAACTGATTTAAGAGTGGGCGGCATAGCAAGCATGTCCAGTTGCGACTGGCCAGGTGAACTTGTCGCCACTTTTTTCTGTCAAGGATGTAGCTGGGATTGTCCTTATTGCCATAATCAATCGCTACGTCCTGCGACAGGAAAAGCTGAAACACAAATTCCATGGGATGACCTGGTCGCTTTTTTAAAACAGCGTGGTCGGCTTTTGGACGGTGTTGTCTTCTCTGGTGGTGAACCCACTTTGCAATCGGCCTTACCTGATGCCATGCGAGGGGTACGCGATTTAGGTTTTAAAATCGGCTTGCACACCGCCGGTGTCAAACCAGAACGTCTGATCCCGCTATTACCCTTGGTGGATTGGATCGGTTTTGACATCAAAGGGCCTTTTTCCCTCTATGATAAAATTACGCGCATCCCGAATAGCGCTGAAAACGTAAAAAAAAGTTTGCAGCATCTCCTTGAGAGTGGCGTTAGCCACCAAATTCGTACAACGGTCTATCCGCCTTTATTGGATGAAGCGGCGCTCTTGGAAATGAAAGCGGATCTCGCGGCTTTTGGTATCACTGATTATACGCTACAACCCTATCAAGAACGCCCGCTTGTATAGTAGATTTTATTTAATCTATTCCAAATATAGGGGTTTTATTCCGGTCGAAAGCATTTTTGCGTTATAAAGTAGGGCGAGGGGGAATGCTTTGACTACAGCTATTCGCTTACATAATGTTTCAAAAAATTTTGGTGCCCATACTGTTTTGAAGGATATTAACCTTACGGTTCCTAAAAACAGTCTTTTCGCCTTCCTTGGTAATAATGGACAGGGCAAATCAACCACTATTCGACTTATTACAGGTCTTTGCCATGCCACATCCGGCAAAGTGGTTGTACTGGGTCATGATATGCAAAAAAATCCCATAGCGGCTTTGCAAAATATGGGATGTTTGGTCGATTCACCGAGCCTTTATGGTCATATGACCGCCTTTAATTTTTTAAAAATAGGCTGTTTACTAAAAAAGCTTCCCTATCAGGAAATAGACCGCGTTATCGAAATGGTTTCTCTCCATTGTGAGCGCAATTTGAAAATCAGTCATTATTCCTTGGGGATGAAACAACGGTTAGCTTTAGCCCATGCTTTATTAGGTAATCCTAAATTACTCATTCTTGATGAACCGACAAATGGTCTTGATCCTGAAGGCATTAAAGAAATTCGAGAGTTATTAGTAAGTTTGCCCGAAAGGACAGGGTGCACGGTTTTCTTTTCCAGCCACCAGTTGGAAGAAGTTGAAAAAACAGCCACACATCTTGCTCTACTCAGTCAGGGAGAAATCCTATTTCAAGGAACGCTAGAAAGCATTCGGGCCACCCATCGCTGTGGTCTGTTACTGGAGGTTGCGGATAACGAAGCAGCGCTCACTTTACTGACAAATCACGGCTATAAAGTATTTCAGCATAACGAAAATAAACTCTTGATCGAAGGGATTTATCGTCAAGATACGCCGCCGATTTACCGGCTGTTGGTTGAAGCCAATATTGATTTTTATCAATCCACGCTACAGCAACCCAAGCTGGAACAATGGTTCTCTCAACAAATACAACTTTCCAGAGGCGGGGTATAAAAAGCGCTATGGTTTTGCAAAGGTTAAAGCATTCCTTATCTTTAATGATCAGGCTGATTATAGCGGAATTTACAAAAATCAGTCGCACGCGCAGCTTAGTATTGTTTTTAATAGCCCCTGCTATAGTCGTTACGCTTGCTGCTTTTACCATAGGGCACCCTCTGGATAGAGCTTCATGGCAGATAATATGGCAAAGCGCCTTATATCTTTGGAGTAGTTTTGTTTTTCCGCTCTATATCGCTATTATTGCGACGCGCATTAATGGCAATGATCACCAGAACCAGACTTGGCGTTTAATGTTAACTTTGCCCATACGACCATGCCATTTATATTTTGCCAAGCTGTTCGTTGAGTGGGCACTTTTAGCCTCAGCTAATCTGATCCTTATATTGGTATATAGCGCGGGTCTATTGGTCAGTATAAAGAGCGATCCGATCGGATTCATGCCAGAAAACAATTTCATTATGCTGGTCGCTGGCTTGTCTCTCGTTTTTTTGCCTGTTCTGTTTATTCAACATAGCATAAGCTGGTTTACCTCTAATACGACCTTGCCGCTAACGCTTGGAACCCTTCTCAGCTTTGCAGCTGGGCCTGTGAATATAGGTTTTTCGGAACAAGGATGGCTTTATTATCCGTGGGATTACGGCTTACGCTTTATTAATAATAAGCTTGATATAGTGACTTCAAAATTAACTATTCACTTTTCTCAGTGTGAATTTTTAGGGCTAACCTTGGGTTCGTTTATTATCGCTTGCCTGCTTATAGCCCCGTGGCTCAATCGTCGCGATATACATTGATTTTATTGATTGGGTTTTCAGATAAAATGAATCTTTATTAAGCCGCTTTATACGCTATAGAGCGGCAACAACATTTTCAAAATATCTATTTTTATGCTATTCTAGATAATGAGCAGCCTTATCCTTTTCTAAAAAATTATATTTCTCCGCTTTGTCCTCTTATGCAGGCAGAAATTAAGCTTATTTTTGAGTTTTTATATCCTATGACCTTAACTTCTTCTCTTTCCGGTAGTCTGATCAGCGGTCAGGCTGAAGTACAAGTAGCACCTCGCATTTTGCCAACACGTCAGGATGGCCGCATTGATCTTTTGGGTTTATCACGGGATCAAATCCGACAGGCTTTAAAAGAAGCCGGACTTGAAGAGAAACAGGCGAAATTACGCACAAAACAACTTTGGCATTGGATGTATAACCGTGGTGCCGTCGAATTTGAGGTTATGACGGATATTGCTAAAACCATGCGTCCATGGCTAGCAGAACGTTTTGTTATTTCTCGTCCTGAGGTCGTGACGGCTCAAATATCGGTCGATGGGACCCGAAAATGGCTATTAAAAACCGATGACGGGCATGACTATGAGATGGTTTTTATTCCAGATGCCGATCGTGGCACGCTGTGCGTCTCAAGTCAGATTGGCTGCACGCTCAATTGCCGTTTTTGTAATACGGGCACTATGAAATTAGTACGCAATTTAAGCGTCGGTGAAATAGTGGGTCAAATTATGCTGGCGCGAGATAGCTTAGGGGAATGGCCTTCAAAGCCGGAAGGGCGTTTGCTGACGAATGTCGTTATGATGGGGATGGGAGAGCCCCTCTATAATTTTGATAATGTCCGAGACGCGTTAAAGCTCGTCATGGATGGCGATGGTATCGCTTTATCCCGCCGCCGTATTACGCTTTCGACGGCAGGTGTTGTTCCCCTTATGGCGCGTGCCGGTGAAGAAATGGGTGTTAATCTAGCGGTTTCGCTCCATGCGGTTACGAAAACAGTGCGTGACGAAATTGTACCTATCAATAAAAAATACGGCATTGAAGAATTATTGGCGGCTTGTGCGGCTTATCCCGGGGTCAATAATGCACGGCGCATCACCTTTGAGTATGTCATGTTAAAAGATAAAAATGACAGCGAAGAAGATGCGCATGAGTTGGTTCGGTTACTACGCTACTATCGTTTACCGGCCAAAGTTAACCTTATTCCTTTTAACGCATGGCCGGAATCGCCCTATGAATGCTCCCCAGCAGAACGGATAGCCCGTTTTTCAGATATTATTTTCGAGGCGGGCATCTCGGCACCAGTGAGACGCACACGGGGGCAAGATATTATGGCCGCTTGCGGACAATTAAAATCAGCCGCGGAAAGACAACCCCGATCCTATGTGCAGGATCCTTCTAATTCATAGTAAAATGGTATAATTTCTGCTCTTGTCTATCACTTAAAAGCCTGTAAAGTTTTAGCATGTGGCTACTCGATAGATTTTTGAAGAAATTAATCCGCCAAGGCCAACTGATCATTATTGAATCAAATGGTCAACGTCATACCTATGGGACCGTCTCTAAAAACACGCCGATTACGGTACGTTTTCATGATCCCGAAGCGCCCGATTTTGTGGCTATTCATCCTTATATGGGTTCAGGTGAGGCCTATATGGATGGTCGCATGACAGTAGATGATGAGGATATCCTAGGACTCATTGATCTTATTCTTGCCAATACTGTCAGTGATCGGGCCAGTATGCTGGAAGGCGGGGTAATCCCCCGCACGATTCAAAGCATGGCGAACAAATTTCAGCGCCTTAACTGGAAGGCTCGCTCAAAACAAAATGTTGCCCATCACTATGATCTAAGTGATAAACTATATCATCTCTTTTTGGATCAGGACCGTCAATATAGTTGCGGTTACTTCACGGATACACATAATTCTCTTGATCAAGCGCAGCTTGACAAGAAAATTCATATTGCCTCTAAATTAGCGCTTAAATCCGGCCAAAAAATTTTAGATATTGGATGCGGATGGGGTGGCATGGCGCTTTATTTAAATCGCGTGGCGGATGTCGATGTCTTGGGGATAACGCTTTCGGAGGAGCAATTAAAAGTTGCAAAAAAACGTGCAGAAGAAGCGGGGGTTTCAGATCGGGTAAAATTCAAACTTATTGATTATCGACAGGTAGAAGGACGTTTTGACCGTATTGTTTCGGTAGGGATGTTTGAACATGTAGGCCCCCCTTATTATAAAAGCTTTTTTAATCATTGCCGTGATCTTTTGGCCGATGACGGGGTGATGTTGCTTCACACTATTGGTCGTCTTGGGCTACCCGGCACGACAGATCCATGGACAAACAAATATATTTTTCCTGGTGGATATTGTCCTGCTTTATCAGAAGTTATTGGTGCAAGTGAGCATAGCGGTTTAATTGTTTCAGACGTAGAAACCCTTCGGCTACATTATATGTATACGATTAATCATTGGTATAAACGGGTGATGGCGGCCAAGGCTGATATTATTAAACTTTACGATGCCCGTTTTTATCGTATGTGGACTTTTTATCTGGCAGGGGCTTCTGCTGCGTTCCGTTTTGGCCAAATGTGTAATTATCAAATTCAATATATTAAAAAACGGGATAGCCTACCTTTAACGCGTGATTATATGTTTGAAAATGAGGCTGTATTAAAGGCTAGTGAATACTAAAATTAACCCATATCCAAAATGGTCTATTTAAAATTATCCCTGCCCAAAGAGCAGGGATAATTTTTAAAAGAATTACCGTGTTTTACTGGTGCTGGTCGTGCTTTTGCTATCGGGACCACGGAAAGGATGTTCTGCTTTCCATTTTTCAAAAGCCGCCTTACGTTCATCGGGGGTAATGATACCATCATGATTAGTATCAACGGCATCATAGGCCCCTAAAGCCTGACTACTGGCTTCATTATAGGTAACCTGACCATCATGGTTGGTATCCATGCGATCAAACCAATGAGACATGGGCCCTTTTTCCATATCACACATCCGATGGCCACCGCGCCGCCCACGGCCTTTCTTTCCAGCTGAACTGTCATCTGGGTCCTTCGGAGCGTCAGGATTTTCTTTTTGAAACTGGGCCATCATCGCCTGACATTGGCTTTTTTCATTGGCCAAAGCGGTTTGAAATTCAGCCGTAGTCACGGTACCATCATGATTAAGATCAAACTTATCAAAGTCTTGTCTTATGCGCGCCTGCATTTCTCCCCGTGTAATCGGCAGAAAGTGGGGCGGAACCATATCTTGTGCAAAAGCCTGAGAGAGAGGGGATGCTGCTAAAAGCAGACCCGATACGGCTGACAGACCATTCAAAAGAAATGTTTTCTTTTTCATCATTTTTGACCTTGTTTCAAAAAGAAGAGGTAGAACTTTATAATAAAATATAATTCCTAGGGTATTTTCCTATACTTCGAAGATGAAACGCTATCAGGCATTTTATGAATATTACCTGATAATGCTTATAATAATCTATCCTCCTTTAATAAGGAAGCCGCTATAGAATGCGTTTAAAACAGGATGATGCTTGAATCACCATGATAAGCATGGCAATCGGCGGCTATACGGTAAAGACATTGCCGCATTTATAAAATTCATTTCGGAGACTTTCATGACCGAAAAAGTCAAACGTGTCGTGCTGGCTTATTCAGGCGGCCTTGATACCAGTGTTATTTTGAAATGGCTGCAAGAACAATATGGCTGCGAAGTTGTCACCTTCACGGCAGATCTCGGTCAAGGAGAGGAGCTTGAACCGGCTCGTAAAAAGGCCGAGATGATGGGCATTAAGCCCGAACATATCTTTATGGATGATCTTCGGGAAGAATTCGTCCGTGATTTTGTCTTCCCAATGATGCGAGCCAATGCGCTTTATGAAGGGCAGTATCTTCTGGGCACATCTATCGCACGCCCCCTTATTGCCAAGCGTCAAATCGAAATTGCACGTCAGGTCGGTGCCGATGCAGTAGCGCATGGGGCAACCGGCAAAGGTAATGATCAGATACGCTTTGAACTGGGATATTATGCCTTAGCCCCGGATATTAAAGTTATTGCCCCATGGCGGGAATGGGATCTTAATAGCCGCAGCAAATTGATTGCCTACGCTGAATCGCGTCAGATCGCGGTGCCCAAAGATAAACGTGGTGAATCGCCTTTCTCGGTTGACTCTAATTTGCTCCACACATCTTCAGAAGGTAAAATTCTGGAAGATCCATGGGAAGAAGTACCAGATTACGTCTATTCTCGCACGGTTAACCCTGAAGATGCGCCGAATACGCCAGAAATCATTACAGTTGATTTTGAACGTGGGGATGCAGTAGCGATCAATGGTGAAGCCTTAACGCCAGCCGAAATTCTAACAAAGCTTAACGACTTAGGGCGTAAGCATGGCATTGGTCGTTTGGATCTGGTCGAAAATCGTTACATCGGCATGAAATCTCGTGGGATGTACGAAACCCCAGGCGGGACTATCCTTATACAAGCCCATCGTGGTATTGAGCAAATTACCCTTGATGGCGGCGCAATGCACCTCAAAGATGAGTTAATGCCGCGTTATGCTGAACTAATTTATAATGGCTTCTGGTTCTCTCCTGAACGGGAGATGTTACAGGCTGCCATCGATCATAGTCAGGCAAGAGTAAGCGGCACAGTACGTCTGAAGCTGTATAAAGGAAGCGTCAACGTTATTGGCCGTAAATCACCCAATACGCTTTATTCTGAAAAGGTCGTTACTTTTGAAGATGATGCGGGGGCCTATGATCAGCAGGATGCCGCAGGCTTTATTAAACTGAATGCTTTACGGCTGCGACTTCTGGGTCGTCGGAATCAAGAAAAACTTTAAATCTTAAATAAAAAGACCCGCGGACAAGAAAGCTTGTAAGCGGGTTTTTTATATCTTGATCAGATATACAAACGAGAGAGAACAGGATTCTCGTAATAGAGGTTAGGGTGAGGGATTTAGATTTAAGGAAACATTAAAGAAATGGTGCTGCCGGTGAGGATTGAACTCACGACCTCAGCCTTACCAAGGATGCGCTCTACCACTGAGCTACGGCAGCACTGTCACCTTTTTTCATGGTGAGGCGCTCCTATGGCGAAACTATTTCTATTAGTCAAGGTTGCTAGACCTTAATTTTAAAAAAAAGCGGATATTTTTAAAAAAATGGCCAAGAATCAGAAAGATAATAAGCAACAACAATTAGGGGCTGCGTTGCGTCGCAATCTGCGTCGCCGGAAAGAACAGACTCACCTAATAAAAGAAAATTCTAAACCTTCTTTATAAAGCGAATACCATCCTATCAGAAAAGATTAGCTGAAATTATAATTTCAAGGTCATAAGGCGACGTTCAACCGTAAGCCATAAGTCTGCTAGTCCTAATGATGCCGAACTGCGCGGCGCATAAGTGGTGATTGGGCGACGATGTTGCGCCATTTTTTCAAAAAGACAAGTTCTTGGGATGACCGGCCAATCTTTTTCTCGTTCCATGGCCTGTTTGTGGGTAATCCGCCTTTTATCCACCATATTAAACACAGGCATTAAGGCAAAAGTCATTTGTGATTTTTCACTAAAATAGCTGACTATTTCTTGGTAACTTCGATAAGCGAGGGGATCAGGGGGCACCGGAACAACAATTAACGATACCGCTTCAGCCAGCTGATCGCTTAAGGCCCCTACCATAGGGGGACAATCCATTATAATTCGATCATAATCTTTTGCTAGAAAATGTAGAATTTTTTTTAGCCGTTTTCGTTTATCCAATTTTAATAAAATGGCATCTAGATGCCGCAAAGAAATATCGGCAGGTAAAAGATCCAGTTCAGGAAGCTCGGTTGGAATAATAAAATTTTTAGGATCTAGTTTTTGAGTGAAAATAGTTTCGATATTATGAAAACCATGCTGATATTCAGCCTTTTCACCGCCTAACAGGAAAGAGGCAGCCCCTTGAGGATCAAGATCCCATAATAAAGTCCGGCGGCAAGATTGGCTGGCCGATAAGCCAGCCAAACTGATCGCCAAGGTGGTCTTCCCAACACCGCCTTTGGAACTGTAAACCGCAATGACGGTCACTATGACCTCCCTTAGCGTCGCCAATCATTCAACTAAATATGGAATATTAAATATGACTATCAATTCTCCGAGGATAAATATTTAGTCTATTTTTACTTACTGACAGGCTAAACATTCATCATAATTGCGCATTTCCACCTCAATTTGACGCATTTGCGATGTGTTGTCCGCTTCAACACCTCCTGCAAATCCCGCACGTTGAATAGATTTTGAGCGCAGATAATAAAGTGATTTTACACCTAATTCCCATGCACGGAAATGCAGCATCAAGAGATCCCATTTTTCGACATCTGCTGGAATAAACAAATTCAAAGATTGCGCTTGATCAATATAGGATGCGCGATCAGCAGCCATTTCTATTAACCAACGCTGATCAATTTCAAAACTGGTTTTGAAAATATCTTTTTCTTCAGAACTCAAGCATTCCAGATGCTGAACAGAGCCATTCATTTCTAAAATGGAATTCCATATAGCTTCGGAATCTTTTGATTTTTTTTGCAAAAGTCTTTGTAAATAAGGATTCTTGACAACGAAGCTGCCAGATAATGTTTTATGCGTATAAATATTGGCTGGGATAGGCTCAATGCAGGCAGAAGCCCCGCCTGCAATAATGCTGATAGAGGCCGTAGGTGCAATGGCCATTTTGCAAGAAAAACGCTCCATAACGCCCGTATCCGCAGCATCAGGGCAGGGGCCCCGCTCTTTGGCCAAAAGCATAGAGGCTTCATTGGCCTTAGCATTGATATGACGGAAAATTTTGAGATTCCAACTTTTGGCTAAAGCGCCTTCGAACGGAATTCCCCGTGCCTGTAAAAAGCTATGAAACCCCATTATGCCAAGCCCGACGGATCGTTCCCGCATCGCAGAATAACGCGCTTGAGCCATTTCATCCGTGGCATTATCAATATAACTTTGCAAGACGTTATCGAGAAAACGCATCACATCTTCAATGAAGCGTTTATCATCATGCCATTGATCCCAAGTAATCAGATTAAGAGAGGAAAGGCAGCATACCGCTGTTCGCTGATTGCCCAGATGATCCATTCCTGTGGGAAGGGTTATTTCTGAACAGAGGTTAGAAGTTGAGACTTTTAAACCTAGTTCCTGATGATGATGCGGCATATTGTTATTCACATGATCAATGAAAACAATATAGGGCTCTCCGGTTTGAAGTCGGGTCTCTACCAGTTTCTGGAATAGACTACGAGCATCCACTACACCCCGTCTCGAACCATCATGGGGTGAAACCAAATCAAAAGGACGTCCATCACGAACCGCTTCCATGAAAGCATCTGTCAACAAGACACCATGATGTAGATTTAAAGCTTTCCGGTTAAAATCGCCGGAAGGTTTACGAATTTCCAAAAATTCTTCAATTTCAGGATGAGAAATATCAATATAACATGCCGCCGAACCACGTCGTAACGATCCCTGACTAATCGCTAATGTCAAAGAATCCATGACACGAACAAAGGGAATGATACCGCTGGTTTTACCGTTCATTCCAACGGTTTCCCCAATACCGCGTACATTACCCCAATACGTCCCGATTCCGCCACCACGGGAAGCCAACCAGACATTTTCATTCCAGATATTGACGATACCTTGAAGGCTGTCTGGAACAGAATTTAGATAGCAAGAAATAGGTAAACCACGTTTTGTGCCGCCATTAGATAAAACTGGCGTTGCTGGCATGAACCATAATCGAGAAATGTAATCATAAAGCCTTTGCGCGTGGGCTTCGTCATCGGCATAGGCATCTGCAACACGGGCAAAAAGATCCTGATAACTTTCACCGGGGAGAAGATAACGATCATCCAAAGTGGCTTTACCAAATTCAGTTAATAAAGCGTCCCGGCTCGAATCGATTTTAATTTTGAAACGCCGTTGGTTTACGCTTTTGGTGCTATCTTTCAATTTTTCCGAAGAAAGCGTCATCGTCTTCTATTTCCTTAACTACTCAAAAAAAATTCTAAAAAAGAGAAGCGGGTTAAAACGGGTTTTCCCAGTTTCTTTTCAAGAAAGTCTTCTTTGTCCCCATAGTGACAAAACCGACGGATATTAGCCGGCTATAACTCTCTATTAGTCGCTATTATACGGCACTCAATTTTAGAAAATTTTTCCAAATATTGTGTTTCAATATGTTGATATACACCAGTGATAGTGTAGGATGGCAATCCACCGCAAAGATTATTTTTTTTGTTTTTTTTAGATTTCACTTGCCTTTCCACGACTCAGCTTATTTGTTAAAAGGAAAGGCGATGGATTTTTTTCAACGGCGCTATTTATAATTTCAATGATAAAAATTCTGCCCAAAAGAGAGACTTTTCATAATTTAAAAAAATCTAACCACATTCTTAAGTTAAAAGAGAGGGCGCTTTTTAGTTTTCTATTGTGTTCAAGCAAGCGGTGCAGAAACGAAAAATTCAAATTTTTCCGCCTGAAGTAAAAAGAAATTAAAGAAAAATACGCTTGGTGGTTGAAACCTGCGCGTGAATGCGTATAGCTCTGCTCAAAGTGACCCCGTAGCTCAACGGGATAGAGCACCTGCCTTCTAAGCAGGATGTTGCGTGTTCGAGTCACGCCGGGGTCACCATTCAGATAGTTCAGTCTTCAGGAAATGCGGTCTTTCCTAATAATGCAGGCCCTAAAAGCAATAAAAGCTTTGCATCCATAACAAGCCCTTCAGCTCTCTTTTGAACGATAAATTCGGATAGTTGCGCTAACTTTACCCGATGAACGGTAATATTTTCATCATCAACCCCGCCCCCTTCGCCGACTTTAGTTAACACTTCTGCACGAATAAGAAAGAATCCTTCAGACGTCATACCCGGAGAGGATGCAAATTCTCCTAAATTATGAATGACTTCTGCATGGTAGCCAGTTTCTTCTATAAGCTCTCGTTTGGCCGCGTCTTCTACAGATTCACCGGATTCTTCATCGCCCACAAGGCCCGCGGGCAATTCGATTGTATTGCAATCAAACGGAATGCGGCGTTGTTCGACTAAAATAATGGTGTCTTCATCTATAGCAACAATAACGGCGGCTGTCATATTATGAGGACGACTGGCATATTCCCAGCTACCACGCCGATTTAAAAGAATATATTTCCCAGAATAAAGAAGTTCAGTTTTAAGCGGTTTTTCAGGGTTTTTATTCATAATACAGATGTCCAATCCAGAATTTAAAATCTATTATTCTGGAATATTATACGAGGTTTTCATGTTTTTATAAAAAGTTTAAAAATGATTTACAAAAAATAAGATATTAAATCTCATGTGATATTAAAAATGAAATATTATTTCCTCAGCACCTACGCGGTCGAAGAATAAATATTTACCAATCATCTGACGCGCCCCCACCGCCAAATGAGCCCCCATCACCGCCACCAAAAGAATCATCGTTACCGGAATCATGATCAGAATTATCGCGGCCATCACCCCCGAAGAAGCCACCGCCGCTACCACCATGCCCCCCTCCATTCCGACGGCCAAACAGCATGGAAAGTAGCATGAAAGTTGAAATTATATTCAAAATAAATCGAAGAACAGACCATAAAGTACCAAAGAAAAAATGGAGCCGTCCTGAGATAGGGGAGGATAAAAAACCTTCTTTTTTAGAAGAATAATCATTTTTATCATGCCCCTTCGCGAAGTTCTGAAATTTACTTTCGCTGATAAGCGCCGTTATAAAAAAGAAGCCTCCGCCTATAATAATAATCCATATTAAAGGGTGTATAGGCTTTAGTGGTTTTACAGGTAAGGAATCGTTCGTTGTTTTCGTTTTATAGTCGGCTTCTGCCTTTAATGACTTGTTTCTTAATTCATCCTCAGGATCGGTCAGTAAATCACCAAAAACCTGAACGCCTGCTTCAATGCCATCCTCGACATTTTTTTTGAGAACAGGCACAACTTTTTGATGGAGAAGGGTAAAAGTAAGTGCATCGGTAATACTACCCTCTAGGCCATAGCCGACCTCGACGCTTACTTTTCTATTTCCGGCTTTCGGATAGACAATAAAAAGCAATCCATCGTTAATTTTGTTGTGCCCGATACCCCAATGACGCCCCAATCGATACCCGTAATCGCGGATATCGTAACCTTGTAAATCATCGACTGTGACAACAATCATCTGATGCCCGCTTTTTCGCTCAATTTCCGCTAACTCAGCATTAATCTTTTTCTCTCTTTGGGGGGAAAGAACATGAGCGGCATCGACCACATACTGATCACCGATATCTGGAAAATTTTGGGCAAAAGCCCCCGCTGTCATAAAGACAGTGGCAAAAGCACAAAAAAGACAGCCTAATAGCCAGCAGCGGGACAGTAAATTTTTTTTAAAATTAGACATAGCTACTGGCTCTATCCTATTATTTCTTTTGAGAGGCAGAATCTGGGGCATCAAAGCTGACAGTCGGGGCCGCCTGCGCATTGGTTGCGGTTGCTTCATAAGGGGTCATGGGTTTTGCACCATAGAATATTTTAGCTCCGATAGCATTCGGGAAGGTTCTGACTAAGGTATTATAAGACTGAACTGCTTCATTATAGTCCCGTCTTGCAATAGTAATCCGGTTTTCAGTCCCTTCCAGTTGAGCCTGTAAAGCCAGAAAATTCTGATCTGCCTGTAACTGGGGATATTGTTCACGAACTGACATCAAGCGTCCCAAAGCCATACTTAACCGTCCTTGGGCCTCAGCAAATTGCTTCATAGAATCGGGGTTGTCCACCGAAACATTCATGGATGTTGCCTTAGCACGGGCTTCTGTAACCGCCGTTAGGACATCTTTTTCATGGCTAGCATACCCTTTAACAGTAGCAACCAAGTTAGGAATAAGATCAGCTCGTCGTTGATACTCATTCTGAACATCTGCCCAGCGCGCTTTTGCGTTTTCTTCAGCAGCTGGGATTTGGTTAATCCCACAACCGGCAAGCGAAACCGCCGCAACCGGAACCAGTAAAGCGGGAGAAAGACGACGTAACAAGGACATGGGGAATTCTCCGATTAATTACCGAAATTAAATGAAAATTTAATCCAATATTTGGAAATCATAGTAATTATTGAATTAAAAAATATTTTTTAATATAGAATCCTATTTCTATAAATAACAAACGCTATTTTGGACTAAAAATATAATTAAACTTGTATAAATTTAAATTATTTTTATTCTAATTAATCACTCTTTAAAATATGATGAATAGCCAAACACGGAGAAAAATAAAATATGTCGCTAATCACTGATTTCAAGAATTTTATCAGCAAAGGTAACGTGCTCGGTTTGGGTATCGCTGTTATCATGGGTGATGCTTTTAATAAAATCATCAGTTCTGTAACAGGTGATCTTTTAATGCCGATCATCGGTGCTGTCTTTGGCGGTGTTGATTTCTCGGGCTTTTTTATTCGTCTTGGTGCTGTTCCTGCAAATTATACGGGATCTCTCACAAGTTACAATGATTTGAAAAAAGCAGGGGTACCGTTGTTCGGCTATGGAGCGTTTTTAACGGTTGTTGTCAATTTTGTCATTGTAGCTTTTATTCTATTTTTAATTATGAAAGCGGCTAGTAAGCTTCAAAAGGAATTCGATAAATCCGAAGATAAAAAAGAGAAACTGGCTGAACAGGTATCTCCACCAGAAAATATTGTTCTTCTGCGCGAAATTCGGGATGAATTACGGAATAAAAAATAAAAAACAGTAATAAAAAAGGCCTTCAATAACGAAGGCCTTTTTTAATCAAATAATTTTTTAAAATATTAAAAATTGAAATTCGTAAAGAGTCCGACTTCTCTATAAGAAGCGCTTCTCATACCCCCAATAGCCCCATTCGTTGTATTAATATAAATAGGCACTGTGCCTGTGTAGCCATTATTAGTGACATTTTCTTGCTTATAGACAAGACCCACATCAATATTTTTAATCGGCTGCCAATCAACACCAGCATTAAAATAGTGATCCCTGAAATGAGAATCGCTTTTCATAAAAGGTTGTGCCCAGTCATAGCGCCCAAATACTGATACTCTGTCCAAAACGCGAATGGACCCCCAACCAGACCATCCTTGACCTGCATCCTTTTTATTAAGGGTGCTATCTGTTGTACAAGCATTAAGGTTACAATCCAGCGAGGAAGCGGTGAAATCTTTGGCGTAAAAATATTCGCCACCAAAACGGAAGCGCCCATGAACATAAGCAATGACTGCATTATAGCGCTGAGCTGCATTATAGACATATTGGCCTAATTGACCACGTTCTTGACCTTGATGGCCAATATGCGCACCACCACCGACAGTGAAACCGGCATAATTAACATTAATACGGCCTTCAAAATCAGGGTTCTTTGAACGAAACGGTGACCGATACCCTGATCCGTCAACGACAGCCATGTTATATTCGACCAAGCCATTCCACAATTTACCTAAGGCAAAAATACCCCAATCAGCAGAAGTCGCAAAATTCGCACGCTCTGAAGAGGTATTTTCTACCCACCGATAGCCATAAAGATTTTCGACAAAAGGTAACCAAGGAAGATCGGCCGCACCAAAACGAACCGACAAGGCATCTGACTGCTTTCCTTCAAGATAGGCATGCTTGATATATATGGCTTCCCCAACACCAGAAATATAAGACGCGTCCGTAGTCAAACGGGCAGCCCAGTTGTCATTAAATTTATGATCAACCATTAAATAGAAGCGTTTTAAATCGAACCCCATAGAATCTCCGACAGGCCGATTTTTGGTATCATACCCAATATTACCGGCGGGCGTATTAATACTGGTCGGGGCAGAGGTTCGACCCGGCATCCATGCCGCCGCTTGTCCATCCTGTCGATAATTGACATAGCTGGCATTAGAATACATCCGCATCCCAATATGCGTATTCGCAAACCAGTCACCAAATTTAAGCTTCTTATCAATTCTTTGGGAGACAGATTTATCAACCTGCTTATTGATTTGATCAGGAATCGAATCAATTGCTGCGGCGAGTCTCAGCTGTTGCTCAGATAAAGTCGGTTGTTCGTTTTTTAGTTCATTTGTATTTAAAGGGACCGCTTTTTGCGGAATATCTGCTTGAACTACAACGGGCGTAGCCGTTTGCTGTTTCTTATTTTCTTGAGCATCTAGCCTAAGAGCCAGTGCTTTTAATTCAGCATGGAGTTGGCGGATTTCTTCTGATTGCCTAGCGATCTCTGCTGCAGCAGAATAATGAACAGATTTTAGCTTTCTGGAAGGCGGGACGGAAGCCGCTTTGACAGGAAAAGAAGTAACCGGAATACTCGCAAAAATTCCCAATACCGGAATTAATCCACTGCTCCTTCTAAGAGATTGAAAAAAATGCTGCATATACTCTCCACGCACAACCCGTTCGGCAGGGCGGAGATATAGCGAGCGCTTATGACAGTTTTTCTATCACTTTTATGACAAAACCATGACAGAAGATTTGACAGATATTAGGCCAGATTGGCTATCCTTGTTTTAAGAAAGGAACCTCTAAAAACTGTCAGGCATTATGATAACACAAAACAAAAAATAGGTTTTTGTCATTTTTATGCAATATGACAGGATTACAGATCGTCGCATAGAAACGCCTTAATATCCGATATAAAGAAAGATAGTGCTGTCATGGTTAAGAAAATAGCTGCTCTCGTAGGTTTTATGAGTCTTCTTGGCAGCTCTGCCTATGCAATGACAATCTCGGGGGCAGGTGCCACCTTTCCGGCACCCGTTTACGGCAAATGGGCTAATGATTACCGGAGTAAGACAGGCATAGTCATTAACTATCAGCCTATTGGTTCAGGGGGCGGGATCAAACAGATTAACGCTTCGACGATTGACTTTGGCGCTTCTGACAAACCCTTGAAAACAGACGAACTTTCTAAAGGCGGATTATACCAGTTTCCAACCGTTATGGGCGGTATCGTTCCTATTGTTAATCTACCGGGTTTACGTTCCGGTCGGCTCCATTTAACTGGCAGTTTACTTGCTGATATCTATCTCGGCAAAATCACGAAATGGAATGACAACCGTATTGCTTCTATTAACCCATGGTTAAAATTGCCAGCCGTGCCGATTACAGTGGTACATAGAGCGGATGGTTCAGGGACTTCTTTCCAATTTACGTCTTATCTGACACTTAAAAGCTCTGAATGGGCTTCCCGTGTGGGTGCCAGTGATGCGGTACAATGGCCAAGCGGTCTGGGCGGAAAAGGCAATGATGGTGTCGCGGCTTTTGTAAAACAAACGGTCGGTGCTATTGGTTATGTCGAATATGCGTATACGCGTCAAAGTACAGTGCCTTATGCGCTTATTGCTAATTATGAAGGCCAATTCCCGCACCCTTCAACAGAAAGCTTCACAGCAGCTTCGGCCGCCGCCGATTGGACTCATGCACCAGGCAACGGCATTTCCCTTTTGGATCAAAAAGGCAAAAATAGCTGGCCTCTCGTTTCTACCACTTATATTTTGTTACATAAAACACCGAACAAACCTGAAACCACAACAGAAGTATTGAAATTTTTCGATTGGGCTTATCAAAATGGAGATAGCGCTGCTTTATCCCTTGACTATGCGCCCCTACCGAAAGAAGTGAAGACTTTCATCCGTCAACAATGGCCGCATAACATTCAGGTTAATGGCAAGCCCGTCTATAATGCGCATTAAAGCACATTAAGGCATTGTTTCCGGATAAAATTTGTTCGCGGTTAAAAGCTATCATTTTTTCTTGAGGGTATTGGCTCGATATGGCTGGTGTTAAACGGGTGTTGGATTATTCTTATGAATAGCCATCCTTCACCCCCGACTTCTTCTTCTGATCGTGTTTTCAAATCCGATTCCTTGGGAGAAATGATTTTCCGTTCACTTTGTTTTTCAGCAGCAACCTTAACACTCGTTGCTATGGCCGGTATTATCGTAACACTTGCCATTGGTGGTTGGCCCGCTTTTAAAACTTTTGGTTTTAGCTTTTTTACCTCTAGCGAATGGAATCCGGTTTCCGAGATTTATGGGGCCGCCGGTCCCATAGTCGGCACGTTAATTACGGCCTTTTTAGCGCTTTTGCTGGCATTGCCTTTGGCGGTTGGAATCTCGGTATTTCTGGTAGAATTTTGTCCAAGACTATTAGCCCGCCCTATTGCTATTGCAGTTGAACTGCTGGCGGGTATTCCTTCCATTGTCTATGGGATGTGGGGGTTATTCGTTCTTGCGCCATGGTTTGCCAATTATATCCAATTCCCGCTTATCATGCATGTGCAACCCGATTCATGGTTGGGTAAGTTGGTAGCGGGCGTACCCAATGGCGCTAATATTCTGACAGCCTCTCTTATTCTGGCTATTATGATTTTGCCTTATATGGCTTCGGTGTTTCGAGAGCTGTTTTTGACTGTCCCGTCACAGGTAAGAGAAGCGGCCTATGGGTTAGGGGCTACGCCTTTTGAAGTTACGCATTCTGTCACGATACCTTATGTAAAACGAGGTATGATCGGCGTGATTATGCTGGGATTAGGCCGCGCCTTGGGAGAAACCATGGCCGTCACCTTTATCATTGGGAATACCCATGGATTCCCGCATTCTCTGTTTGATTCAGGCTCAACGATTGCCTCAACGATCGCTAATGAATTTACAGAAGCAACAAGCGAAATGCACAGTGCAGCTTTAACGGCATTGGGATTAGTCTTATTTCTAATAACTTTTTTAGTTCTGATCTTAGCCCGACTGCTTATTGGAAAGCGGACTTAGGGATTCTTTATGACTAGGATTTTTAAACGCCGCCTTGCCAATGGTATATTTATTACCTTGTGCACTTTATCCACGATTATAGCCTTAGGTATGCTTGCCCTTATCCTGCGATCTTTGATTGTTAATGGTATTGGTGGTTTGCATTTATCTGTTTTCACGCTCGACCAGCCTTCTCCCGGTGCTACCGGAGGATTACGAAACGCGATCATTGGCTCAGTTCTGATGTGTTTTATAGCTATGATTATAGCTGTAATATTAGGTATTCTGGCTGGAACATGGCTTTCTGAATATGGCGGTAATTCACGATATGGCAGCCTTGTTCATTTTCTGAATGATGTATTGCTTTCTGTTCCTTCTATTCTTGTAGGTCTTTTTATCTATGAGATTATGGTTCGCCCATTTCATGGTTTCTCGGGGCTTGCGGGCTCGGTTGCACTTGCCTTATTGGCAATGCCCATTGTAACCAGAACAACAGAAGATATGCTCCAACTGCAACCCGATACCTTGCGGGAAGCCGGTGTAGGATTGGGCGCTTCACAGGGCTTTGTTATCCGTTCAATTATTTGGAAAGCGGCAGCGCCGGGCCTTTTAACAGGCGGGTTATTAGGCTTTGCACGGATTAGCGGAGAAACGGCACCCTTGTTGTTTACCGCACTTGGTAATCAATTCATGACACTGAATATAACAGAACCCATGGGTAGTTTACCAACGACAATTTTTCAGTTTGCCATGAGCGCTTATGACGACTGGCGCAGTTTAGCATGGGTCGGGGCGCTGTTAATAGCGATGGCCGTTTTAACTATCAACATAGTAGGGCGTGTGATCGCTGAGGGGAAGGGCAAGTAATGGCTAACGAACAACAGGTCATAGATAAAGAAGAACAATTTATCGATCCCCCAAAAGTCGAGGGTCTGAATCTGGAAGCCCGTAATCTGGATTTTTATTATGGGACTAAGCAGACGCTTTTTAACGTCAATCTACCCGTTGAACGTAATAAAATAACCTCTTTAATCGGCCCTTCAGGCTGTGGTAAATCGACCTTGCTCCGTGTTCTAAATCGTATTTATGAACTTTATCCCGAGCAATATGCCGTGGGCCGCGTTTTGTTAGATGGAAAAGATATTTTAACCGGTCGGAATACGCTTAGCCGACTAAAAGCGCGTGGAGATCAAGAAAAAATCATCCCTTCTGAATCCGATATTTCACAAATACGGGCTCGTATCGGCATGGTTTTCCAAAAACCGACCCCTTTCCCGATGTCGATTTACGATAATGTGGCGTACGGTGTTCGGTTGCATTTCCGAAAATCTCGCCATGAAATGGATGAAATTGTAGAAAGAGCGCTCCGCCGTTCTGCGCTGTGGGACGAAGTCAAAGATAAACTGCGCGCCTCCGGTCTCAGCCTTTCTGGTGGTCAGCAGCAGCGTCTTTGTGTGGCACGCGGTATTGCCGTTGAGCCAGAGGTCTTATTATTGGATGAGCCAGCGTCTGCTCTCGATCCGGTTTCAACGGCACGTCTTGAAGAAACCCTGATGGAATTAAAGAGTGACCTTAGTATTGTGATTGTTACGCATAATTTACAGCAGGCCGCGCGCATTTCTGATTATACTGGCTTCATGTATTTAGGTAAAATGATAGAATTCCGGCCAACGGATCGCTTATTTGCGCGACCGAAAACCCGTCGCGCGCGGGACTATCTGACCGGAAGGTTTGGATAGCGTCCCGACTTTTTAAAGAGGGCTTCAATCGAAATGTCATAGCGCTTTATAAAATACTGACTTTTGCTATCCTAGCTAGGCGATAACCTAGCCTTTTTCTGTTATTTTATAAAATAATAATTTTTTTGTAAAACTTAACAGTTGTAGCAATTTTTTTAGTAAAAAATTCTAATTTTATCCCGATATATGGGCAGGATAAATAATCAGAAACTTTATCCTGCGTTGTTTGCGCATGAACCTTTTCTCAGCTATAAACGCACCCTAATTGGAATAAATACGGTTTTATTCCGTGCCTTGCCTTTTTCGGACACAGGATTCCTCCTGTTCCAATTTCGGAGAAGCTAATTCATGTCCCGTCGTCGTCAAATTTATGAAGGCAAAGCCAAAATTCTTTATGAAGGGCCTGAGCCCGGTACAATCATTCAATATTTTAAAGATGATGCTACTGCATTTAACGCTCAAAAAAAAGGAATGATAAGCGGTAAAGGTGTTATCAATAACCGCGTATCGGAACATATTTTTACATTACTTGCTGGTATCGGTGTTCCAACCCACTTTATTCGTCGGTTGAATATGCGCGAACAACTTGTCAAGCAGGTCGAAATTATTCCGATCGAAGTTGTTGTTAGAAATGTTGCTGCGGGATCGCTCAGTAAAAGACTGGGAATTGAAGAAGGCACACAGCTACCGCGCACCATTATTGAATATTACTATAAAGATGATGCCCTTGGTGATCCCATGGTTGCCGATGAACATATCGCCTGCTTTGGTTGGGCTACCCAAGAAGAAATGCGTGATATTGCGGATATGGCTATCCGTGTGAATGACTTTATGAGCGGCCTTTTTGCGGCCATTAATATTCGGCTTGTGGATTTTAAACTCGAATTTGGTCGTATCTGGGAAAATGACTATGCCCGGGTTCTGTTGGCCGATGAAATCAGCCCTGATGGCTGTCGGTTATGGGACATGATTACTAATGAAAAATTAGATAAAGACCGTTTTCGCCAAGATTTAGGGGGTGAAGTGGAAGCTTATCAGGAAATCGCCCGTCGATTGGGTCTGTTACCTGTAGATGCGGATACGGCGGTTTTGGATCTTGAATCCCATCGTAAAAATCGCGGTTTACAATAATATTTTGGGACAGGCAGGTTTTCCTGCCTGTCTGTTTCAACACTGGCGGTTTACTCTGTTTATAAGAACTAATTCCAAAGCGCCTCTCGCCACTCTGCTGCGATCCTGCTATTTCCTGCCGCTATGACCAGTTCTCCCGTTTCTGAACAAATCCACGAAGCCTTTTTTGATAAGGCTTTATCCGAGCGTTATCTTGCTTATGCCCTTTCGACCATAACATCACGTTCTCTTCCGGATATAAGAGACGGCTTGAAACCAGTACAAAGACGACTGTTATGGGCGATGAGGCTGTTGAAGCTTGATCCTGCCTCGGCTTATAAAAAATGCGCCCGCGTGGTCGGAGATGTTATTGGTAAATATCATCCCCATGGCGATCAGTCCGTTTATGATGCTATGGTGCGTCTCGCACAGAGTTTTGCCCTTCGTTATCCCTTGGTCGATGGTCAAGGTAATTTTGGTAATATCGATGGCGATAATGCCGCTGCAATGCGTTATACCGAAGCGCGCTTAACCGCTGCTGCCTATGATCTCATGGAAGGCATTGACGACGGGGCGGTTGACTTTCGTTTAACCTATAACAGTGAAGAGGAAGAACCTGAATTTTTCTCAGGCTTATTTCCAAATTTATTGGCCAATGGCTCAAGCGGTATCGCTGTTGGTATGGCGACATCTATTCCGCCTCATAATGTGGCTGAATTGATTGATGCTATTACGCATATGATTGATCATCCAGAGGCGAGCACAGAAGATTTACTGCAATTTGTAAAGGGCCCTGATTTTCCAACGGGAGGACAAATTGTCGATTCACGGGCCAGTATCAAGCACAGCTATAAGACAGGCCGCGGCGCTTTTCGTGTCAGAGCCCGTTACCAGATAGAAGATATTGGGCGTGGCGGCTGGATCCTTGTTATTCAGGAAATTCCTTGGCAGGTGCCAAAGTCACGATTGATTGAAGAAATAGCCGCTTTAATCAATGATAAAAAACTCCCTATTCTAAGCGATATTCGTGACGAATCTGACGAGACCATTCGCATCGTTCTGGAACCCCGCAGCCGCACAGTTGATCCGCAATTGTTGATGGATGGTTTGTTTCATTTAACCAGCTTAGAAACGCGTATCTCTCTTAATATGAACGTATTGAACTGTCAGCACACCCCTTGTGTCTTGGCGCTTCATGAAGTGATAAAAGAATGGTTAGGGCATCAATTTACCGTACTACAGCGGCGTGCCCATTATAGATTACAGCGGATTGATGACCGCATAGAACTTCTGGAAGGGTATTTGATCGCCTATCTTAATCTTGATCGGATAATAGAAATTATTCGCAATGAAGATGAGGTAAAACCCATCCTGATAACCGAATTCGGTTTAAATGATCGACAAGCTGAAGCTATTTTAAACATGCGTCTTCGTGCTCTAAAACGACTGGAAGAATTAGAAATTAAAACAGAACGCGATAGCTTAAAACAGGAACAGGCTGCGTTAGAAGCGTTGCTAGCCAGTGATACTCTACAGCGCAAACGTCTCAAATCTGATCTTGCTTTATTGCATAAACGCTATGGCCTTAAAACCAAACTAGGTGCTCGTCATACGCTTATAATGGAAGAAACGCCTGCCAAGGCCATCCCCCTAGATGCTATGATCGAGCGCGAAGCGGTGACGGTTGTTTTATCAAAACGAGGCTGGATCAGAGCTTTAAAAGGGCATGTTGATTTGAAATCGGCGGAGGCGTTGCGCTTTAAAGAAGGGGATGGCGCAGATTTTTCTTGTCATGCTTATACGACTGATCGCTTATTAATAGCGGCTAACAACGGAAGATTTTATACGCTTTTAGCGGATCGTTTGCCGGGTGGACGCGGTTTTGGTGAACCGATAAGATTAATGTTAGATATTGCCAATGATACCCAGATTATGGGGTTATTTCCTTTAGAGAAAAACGCTAAATTTCTAGTTATTAGCTCTGATGGACGTGGTTTTATTACAAATATGAGCGATATTAGTGCCGAAACCCGTAAGGGAAAGCAAATCGTTAAATTAAGAAAAGATCAGCATCTGGCCATTTTACGCCCTATAGATTCCTTGCATGATCATATTGCCCTTATTGGAGAAAATCGAAAATTATTGGTCTTTCCTCTGGCCGATATACCCGAATTATCAAAGGGCAGTGGGGTTCAATTACAACGTTACCGTGATGGTGGTCTTTCTGATGCTACAACATTTACCTTTGAACAAGGATTAAGCTGGCCTATGGGCGGAGAAACCGGACGGATAAGAACGGAATTAAATATGGTACCTTGGCGGGTCGCCCGAGGTGCAAGTGGACGGTTACCACCCGTAGGTTTTCCTCGAGATAATAAATTCGCTCTCTGACTGTAATAAGCGTTTTTCTTTTTTATTAACAATTATTTAATGTTTATCCAATATGGTGTCTTTACCATATTTATATAGTATGCGAATATTATATTGTTATTTTATTATTGGTAAAAATACTGGATAAAATAATAATTATTTATTCTATTAGAGTAATAGATATTAAAATTAAAATTATTGTTTTCATTTTTCATTCTGTATTGAATAATAGTTGATTGAAGGTCACTGGATAATCAGGTTATGGCTGAACATAATTGGAAAATAACCGGTGTAATGGAAAGTGACCCCGTTCAGTTGTCCGATACCATCAATGCTTGGCAACAAAGCTACTTGAATGCATTGCCTTTCCCCGCTGCCTCCATTGTTTTTAGAAACAAAAAGCCAGTAGTTTTATTTTGTAACGCGGCCTTTTCTGAAGTTGCCAGTGCACGGAAGCAACCCAATCTTTCGGCTTCTGAAGAAGATAATACCGTTCACCTCCATCCAGAACTCGTGGCTGCGCTTGAATATATGCCGCCATCGCTTAGAAAGCCCTATCAATTTGATTGGATGCCGCCGGGCAGAGAAAAAAGATGTGTTTATCAGATAAAAGTGACAGCGATGGAGAACCCGATAATAGGAGAAACCTGTTATCTGATGCTTCCTATCGATTGCACGGCGACTGCCGAATTGCATACAACTTTACGGACAAAAATCTTAAGGGATAGTTTAACAGGTCTTCCTAATCGCATAGGTTTTTCGCGATTATTGGATGATGTCATTGCCATGGATGATGGCAATTCACCTGTTGCGGTTATTGCCATTGACCTTATCCGCTTTAGTCGGATTAACGAAAGTATGGGGTCCCTTGTCGGCGATGAATTGCTGGTTTCTGTGGCAAGACGTCTGACCTCAGCGTTAAGACCTGGTGATCGGTTAGGTCGAATCGGGGGCGATCAGTTTGGTATTCTGTTGACTCTTAACCATGGGACATCGGATGTTTGGCATACAGCCCGTCGGATTAAAGCTTTGATGTCGACGCCGTTCAATCTGGCCAATCTTAAGGTTAAGGTAAATTGTGCTATTGGTTTTTCCTTGATGGATGATCGGATCGAGGTTTCCGAAGACCTCTTGAGAGATGCCCAGATAGCCTTAAAACATGCCAAAGAAAGTGACCATGTAGAGGTTTATAATGTCGGTGAGGCCAGTGCTTTACGGAAAAGATTTAGTCTAGAAACGGATCTTAGACGGGCTATCGATAATGGAGATCTTCATTTAGCCTATCAGCCTATCATTTCGCCTTATAGCAAACGGGTGGTTGGTTTCGAAGCGCTGGCACGTTGGGATCATGCCGAACTGGGGCCGATTTCTCCGGCAGAATTTATTCCTGTCGCAGAAGAATCCGGTTTGATTATTCCTTTAGGGCGATGGGCCTTAGAAAAATCAATCTATACTCAACAAGATTGGGATAAGCAGGCCGGTTTTGCCTTACCGATACGGGTTGCTGTTAACGTATCTGCATTACAGCTTATGCGTGATAATCTTACAGAAGTAATTAACAGCCTTAGCCGTCAAGTAGGTTTAAATGGCGAGCGTTTGACATTGGAACTAACTGAAAGTGCTTTGATGCGCTACCCTGAACAAAGCATCAGTGTTATCAACACAATGCATGAATTAGGTATCAAAATCTCTATGGATGATTTTGGAACAGGGTATTCCTCGCTTTCTTATTTAAAAACCTTTCCTATTGACCATCTTAAAATAGACCGTAGTTTTATTGCTAATCTAGCAGAAGATAAAACCGCCGTTGCTATTACTCGTGCGATTATCAGTATGGCTTCGACCCTTTCTATTAAAACGGTTGTAGAAGGGATCGAAACCGCTGAACAAGACAAAATTATCATGGATTTAGGGTGTGATTATGCTCAAGGTTTTTACTTTTCTCGCCCACTACCCGCAGATGAAGCTATAGCTTATTATTTAGCGGCTAATAAAAACTGATCAATTGCTTGATCCGCTTTTTGATGAACCCATTCAGCTTCTGGAAAACCAGCCTCTATCCATTGTTGTTGAATACCCTGTAGCGTGGTCGCGACGATAGGGCCAGCGGGTAAACCTTTCTTGATAAGATCTCCCCCTTTAAGGGGAAAAACAGGACATTCCCAATCCTGCAATAAAGACATCGTAGAGGGTAGGGCATCCTCTTCCCTAAAAAGGACTATATGTCCTATTGCCGCTTGTTTGCCAATTTTCCATGCCAAAGCACAAGGCGCATCTTGGGTGGGGGTTAAAAGGGCTATTAAATATTTTTTTTGCTCTTTTGAAAAACGCAATCTCTGTGCAATAGATCGCCCTAATTCAGGATCTTCAGGTAAAAGCGCCGCAAGTCGTAAAAGAGGATCCCCTTTTACTGAATAAGCTTTTTCCCGTTCTAACAAACGTTTCAGTTGTTTCAGGCTATTATCCCTTATTTCAGGTATAATCGGCGTAAAAATGCCCGACTGAATCATCAACGTAATGATAGCCAAGGGTGCAGGGAGGGCTAATATTTTTATTAATTCACTGGCAATGCGTTCTCGAGACAAGGCCATTAAATCATTCGCACGTTTAATACAGGCCGCTAAAGAAGCCGCATCGGGGATCCCTCGTCCAAAGCGCGCCTGAAAGCGGAAATAACGTAAAATTCTTAAATGATCTTCTGCAATTCTCGTTTCAGGATCACCTATGAAACGGACACATCCAGCTTCAAGATCCGCAATACCCCCAAAATAATCATGTATTAAGCTGCTATTAGGTTCGGCATAAAGCGCATTAATAGTAAAATCACGCCGCATCGCATCATCCTGCCAGCTATCGCTATAAGCAATGGTGGCATGCCGACCATCTGTCGAAACGTCCTTCCTTAAGCTGGTAATTTCGACTGGTCCCGAAGGCAAAACTGCAGTGACCGTTCCATGCTGGATACCCGTCGGAACAGCTTTAAAGCCGGCATCCTTAATTAATTTGACGGTTTCTTCTGGGTGATGGCGGGTCGCACAGTCAATATCGCTGACAGCGGTCTTTAATAAACTATCTCGGACGCCCCCCCCGACAAAGCGGATCATCGAATCGCCACCAAAAACATCTATCAAATGTCCAAGGCCGTTGTGATGACGCCATGACGCATCGGGTAGATAGATGGACATAAAAATCAGGCCTTTTTTGAAGATAGAATCAATACATCCGGTTCTACAATACCGGCACGATTTTGGAGACGGGGGGACGTTAACCGTGCTAGTAACCGCCGTTGTTCGACAGGCCCCGGCAAACGCCATCCTTTTGTTTCATCAGCAGAAAAACCGAAAAAACGATCATAATATTCGGGGTCCCCGATGAGCATAATCGCATCGCTACCTCTGATCTCACTGCTATCGGCAATGTCTAAGCTATGCTGAACTAACTTTTGTCCTAATTTTTGCCCCTGATAACTAGGATGAACTGCGACAGGCCCTAATAAGATCATCGGTAATTTTTGACCATTCAGACAAGAAAGACGGACAGGCCAGCATTGAATGATGCCTTGAAGCGTTGTCCCTTGAACGGCAGCAAAAGATAGTTCAGGAATAGCGCTTACCCCTTCTCGCAAGCGATAAGCGGTTCGGCTTCGGCGGTCTTTACCAAATCCGATGTCCAACAAGTCCTCAATCGCTTGTGCATTAATATCAGTTAAAGGAATAAGCGTTGTCACTCTTTAATTGGCCTTATCTCATACAAGGAAAATAGATTTTTTCCTTACAAGCCGTGCTTGTAAAAGGCTTTTTTTTATTTCGGAACGATTCTCTTCCTATAAAGAAAAAATTTTAGAGTAATTTAAACGCCTTTATTCTAAATATTTATCCCCAGAAGAAGGCATTACCCTGTGGATAAGATTGGGGAAAAGCCCAAAAACTCCTTATTTTTAGGGCGCTTTCTTGCATTGCCTAATTTTTAATCACATTGGGGGAAAGCCTTTTTAAATAACATTATCTACCCTAAAAATAGACTAATATATCGTGCCATCTCTCTTTTATTTTGGCCTTTTGGTCTCGGCACGTATTAGCCTTTGACAGGATGACTTCACCTGATTTCATGCACGCGCTATGATGGCATCAAATAATTTTGATGATCTCCATGATTACAAAATTGCCTGAAAATTTTGAGGTTATTATGAGCGACACTATCTTTAATCCCAAAGCCGCACGCGGCCTTATTCCGGATTATTTATCACCGAAAAGCTATAGACTGCATATCGAAGATCTAACCTTGATGGCAGGAATTGGCTTTCACCATCACGAGCTTGATAAATCACAGCGTATTCTTGTCACTATTGATATAGAACTCGATAAAGTGGCTTTACCTGATAGTGATAGTATCCAAAATAATTTTTGGAATTATGACTATATTCACCAAACATTATTAGATTTGGTCAAAAACCGTCGCTTTAATTTACAAGAAACTTTAGCTCAGGAAATCTATGCTTTAATCGCAGCGAGAGCCCATGTTCGGTATATTCGTGTCCTTACTCGTAAACCGGATGCTTATTCAGATTGCCAATCGGTAGGCATCGAATTATCTAATTTTCCACGTTAAAATTAAAAAATGCCGGCCTGAAATCAGACCGGCATAAGTTACGGCTATTTTAATTTTTTAATCAACCTTGTTTTAAATCGCCTCGACTGACGCCTTCACCATCAAGGTTTTTCGCGACGAATTCCCAATTAATAATACTGGAAAGGACTTCCTTTGCGTATTTGGGACGCGCATTCCGATAATCGATATAATAAGCATGTTCCCAGACATCCAGTGTCAGCAGAGGCTTAACCGTTCCATGCGCTACGGGAGTATCACCATCATGATAAGAAGTAATGGCCAGTTTTCCATTTTCGAGAACTAACCAAGCCCAACCACTACCAAAATGCCCGACGGCTTCTGCTGCCAATTTTTCTAACAGGCTTTCAGTAGAACCAAAACTTTCTTCAATTAAAGAGGCCAGTTTCCCACTGGGTTTTTGACCGGCTTTTGCAAGGCATAACCAGAAGAAATTATGATTCCAAGCCTGCGCTGCGTTATTGAATAAGCCTTTGTCTTTTGTATCGACGGCTTTTTTAATAACCTCAACAAGGGTTAAGCCTTCAAGCTTTTTTTCTTCAATCCAGCTGTTAGTTTTATCGATATAGGCCTTGTGATGTTTTCCATGATGATATTCCAGCGTTTCAGCTGACATATAAGGATCAAGATCTTTGGGGCCGAAGGGCAAATTAGGTAAAGAAAAAGCCATAATATTATCTCCTAAATCGATAGGCTGGCGCGAAAACCTTTTGTTTAGAGAACGCATCAACTGCTAAAAAGTTACCATTTTTCACATAATGAAAGACGTTCTCAATAAGAACAAAGAGTAAGCTTTGCTTTGTTAAAAATTATTATAATTCAGATAGTTATATATTTGATTTTAGGAAACTAAAATTTTCAAAACGGGTATTCTCTTTTTCAATAACAGTAATTGATTATCTTTTATCTTTATTGGGTTTCTCTTTAGAAAGGTCCCTTTCCTTGGAAAGTAAATTATGCCGTTTTAAAAGATGTCGGAGTTGATCATAGCTTAATTGTAGAGCCTGCGCCGTAGCGCGCTGATTGTAATGATGTTGTTGCAACGCTTTTTCCAAAAGATGACATTCGTAAGCTTGGCAAGCCGTCCGTAGATCTGAACATTCAGATGAAAAAGACAATTGTGTTAGGGGTGAAGATGCCTGTTGAGAAGGGCTCACCGGATTTTCTTTGACTATGTCAGTTTGCAATTTTTTGATGTGATGAGGCCGCCAAGGAGAGGCAAAAGGATCAAGGATAATAGTATCGACAGGTCGATTTTCATCATTCCATCGATAAAGACTACGTTCAATGACGTTCCGTAATTCGCGTATATTTCCGGGCCAGTTATAGCTGGTTAGAATTTCAGTCGCTTTCTTGGAAAAGCCTAACCATTGCTGCCACTCTAATTCTGAGGCCATACGGCGGCCAAAATGATCGGCTAGCAAGTGAATGTCTTCTTTCCGTGCCCGTAAAGGGGGCAAGGTTATCACTTCAAAAGAAAGACGATCCAATAAATCAGCACGGAAGCGACCTGTTTCCGCTAAGGAAGGTAAATCTTCGTTCGTTGCGGCTACAATGCGTACATCAACATGAATAGAACGGCTGGCCCCAATACGGCTTATTTCTCCATATTCGACAGCGCGCAACAAGCGCTCCTGTGCCGATAGAGAGAGAGTTGCGAGTTCATCCAAAAAAAGAGTGCCGCTATCGGCCTGCTCAAAGCGACCAGCCTTGGCACGAGTAGCACCCGTAAAAGCGCCTATTTCATAACCAAATAATTCCGCTTCGATTAGATTTTCAGGCAAAGCAGCGCAATTAATCGTGACGAGAGGGGCAGACCAGCGCGAAGAGAGCCGATGTAACCGTTCTGCAATCAATTCTTTTCCGGTACCTCTTTCACCAATTACCAAGACAGAACGATTTAATCCGGCTGCCCGACTGGCTTGTTCTACCGCATCCAAAAAGGCCGCTGATTGCCCTATAACGAAAACATTTTTATTCATACCTAAATATTAGGAAATTTGACCAATAAATAGCAATAAATACTATTATGCTTTTTTAAAATTTTTGCATTTTTATAATAAGTTATTGATTGAAAAAGATAAAATAAATTTGGCATAGCTGATGCAGAGCTTGGGATATTAAGGATATATATCAAGGATCTCTAAAATGCCTTCTCTCAAAAGCTTTTGCTGCCGCTCTAAAAATAGAGTAAAAAGGATAGGCTTTGCTTATGCTATTGTTATCATATTAGCGAAGCCCGCTTTTGCCTTCACACCCGCCCATGACCTTGAAAAATGGCAACAAACCGTAAGTTATAACCTTAATGCGACCATTCATGAAACGGTGAATGATCAGGCTAATGATGGTTTACGCGTAAGCGTCATTGGCCTGACCATTGATAAAAAAGGCCATCCTTCCGATATTCATATGGTGCAGTCAGCGGGTAAACTTGTTTTAGATAAAGAAGCGATGCGGGTAGCGGCTACGCTGTACTATCCCCCTTTACCCGATAGCCTTCATAAGGCAGCGCAAAAAATTCATATTAAAGTGCTTTTTGATGCAGATACGCAAGAATTAGCAGATGTAAATAGCCGAATAATTCAGCAGGATACAGAACAAAATCGGGCTTTTGCTTCACGCCTTGAAACAGAACAATTAACCCTGAATGAAACGCAATACGAAAAAAGATAAGGATTAGAAATGGGCATATTTTCCAGAACGCGTGATATTGTTGCTGCCAATGTTATGGACATTTTAAATCGCTCGGAAGACCCCGAAAAAATGATCCGAATGATCATTTTGGAAATGGAAGAAACCCTTATTGAAGTCAGGGCTTCTGCTGCAAAAACGATTGCAGACCAAAAAGAAATTCAACGGCAGATCAATCGCTTAAAAAAGATTGAAGTTAATTGGCTAGAAAAGGCAGAAATTGCTTTAAATAAAGGGCGAGAGGACCTTGCGAAAGCGGCCTTGGTCGAAAGACACAAAGCGGGCGATCTTATCCGAGATCTCGCTGAAGAAGAATCGAGCCTTAATGAGACGCTCAAAGCGTCGGAAGATGATATTACCAAGCTTCAAAACAAGCTGAATGAAGCGCGTAGTCGTCAATCAGTATTGGCTACCCGATATACGGGTGCCAAACATCGTTTAAAAATGCGGGAGCTTTATAATGGTTCGCACACAGAAGAGGCTTTCGCGCGCTTCGAGACCCTTGAAAGACGGGTCGATCATGCAGAAGGTCGAGCAGAAGCCGCGGGTATCCGTAGTTTGTCACTGGAAGAAGAAATAGCAAGCTTACAAGGTGATGATAAAGTTGAAAAAGAACTGTCCGAATTAAAGGACCGACTTCAACATAAAAGGGGGTAATTAAATGGAATCCATCATCGTTCCAATCGGGGTATGCTTTATGTTGTTTATCGGCATACCGTGGTTATTTTTACATTATATTACCCAATGGAAAAAATCATCTGGCATCAGTGCTGCCGACGAGCAATTAATAGAAGAATTATATGAAAGTGCCTGTAAACTGGAAGAACGCTTACAGACAATTGAACGCATTATCGCAGCAGAAAATCCACAGTCAGGGGTACAGGTTCCCCCTTTTGAAAAAGATCTTTCTAGACCAATTTTTAACGAAAAATGACTAAATATGCCGATTATTTTCTAAAACAGGGGAAGAAAATGTCTTTTCGACGCACAAAATTCTATCGTGATAAATATCATGGGAAAATATTAGGGGTTTGCGCGGGTATCGCTGATTATACTGGACTTGATGTTACGGTTGTTCGGATTTTAACCGTCGTTGCCACCCTAATAGGGGGCTTTCCATGGACGGTTATCGCCTATTTTGTCACAGCATGGCTTAGTGAAAATAAGCCCTTCGAGTTATCGGAGATGGATGGCGATGAAACCCGTTTTTGGCAGGGGGTCAGGACTAAACCCCGTGTTAGTTTGCGCAGTGTGAAGGGTCGCTTTCGCGATATGAATCATCGGCTAGCGAAAGTCGAAACCTATATCACCAGTCAAGATAGACGGTTGGCGAAGGAAATTGATAATCTCCGCTAAAATATCATAGAATATATTCTCTTAAATTTTTCCTTTAAAATAAGGATAGTAGGATGATTTCATCTCATCTGATGATCATTATTATTGTAGCGCTCGCCATTACCGGAAGTATTATTAAATCCCGTTCTCGTCATACTAGCCGACTTGGAGACATATCGGAGGACCCTTCTCTTAAAGAGATGCAAAAAGAGATTACAACCTTAAAAGAGCGTGTTGCTGTCCTAGAAAGAATTACGACTGATAATCATCGTACTATTGCCTTGGATCGGGAAATTGACGCATTGAACTAGAGGTAGGATTCTAAAGTAAAATAAAATTAATAGTCCATTTTATTTTTCTAAGATCTTGATTTATTTAATCTTTATATTTTTAAATTTTAAAAATAAAAACAAAAAATATTTTTAAGGATTTGCCATGAAAAGCGAGAGAATCGCGACGGCAACAATGTTTTTTCTTCTTGGAAGCGCAATTTCAATATGGGGGGCCTTAATCCCTTTTGTCAAAAAGCACGCCGCTATTTCAGACGGGCAATTGGGCTATCTTTTGTTATGTTTAGGCTTGGGGGCCATTCTTTCGCTACCCATGGCAGGTAGCATGGTTGCGCGTTTTGGATGCCGTTTGGTTATCACTCTCGGTGTTATTGTTACTGTGGTTATCCTACCTTTTATTGCAACCTTATCCTCTCCTGTCTTGCTAGGTTTAAGCTTATTAATTGTGGGTGCTGCTGTTGGTGCCGTTGATGCCGGCATGAATATCCATGCTATTATTGTCGAAAAACGCGCTAAACGCCCTATTCTTTCAGGGTTCCATGCTTTGTATAGTATTGGTGGCGCGGCAGGGGCGGGCGGCATGGCTCTCATTTTTTCAAAGGCATTTCCGCCTTTGGCGGCGGCGATCTTATGCTCGGTTGTTCTTTTTTGTCTGTTAGCAGCAGTTTGGAAATTTTTGTTACCTGTTAAAGGCGAGGGCAATACTGGCTCGTTTTTTTCTATACCAAAAGGCATGGTCTGGCTTTTAAGCGGTATGTGTTGCGTGGCCTTTCTTGCAGAAGGCGCAGTGCTTGATTGGGGAGGTATTTTTCTGACTTCAATCCGAAAAGTATCCGTTGAACAGGCGGGATGGGGATATGCCTGTTTCTCGACACTTATGACCTGTGGCCGATTATTCGGTAATAAGATTATTGAAAAACTGGGTAGTATGCGAACAGTTTTTTTAGGAAGCCTTTTGGCTATGGTAGGTTATCTGATTGTGATTTTTATGCCTGTCGTTTCTGCGACCTTCATCGGATATGCCCTTATTGGTTTAGGATGTGCCAATATCGTTCCGATTGTTTATAGTACGGCCGGACGACAAACTATCATGCCCAGCCATCTTGCGATTTCAGCTGTGACAACAGTAGGATATATGGGCGTTTTGGCAGGTCCTATTTTAGTCGGTTTTATTGCTAATCTTGCCGGTTTAAAAATATCCTTTTTCCTGATTGCGTTTCTGTTAAGCGGGGTCGCTTTTTTCTCACAAAAAATACATGTTTAAATTGATTAAAAAAAAGCCTTATCGATCACCCTATCAAATCGAGAAAAAAAGAAGGTTTATTCAACTGTGGGTAAAAGGGCATAGCATTGATAATTTTATCACAATAATCCAATTTATATTGCTATTTTATGCTATTTATTGCCATAAAAGATATATCTTTCCTTAACTGAATAAATGCATCTTATGACCAATCTTACTGATTTAGAAGAAGAATACAGCTTTCTTGAAAGTGATGACCGTTATCGTTTGCTTATTGATCTGGGGCGGCGACTTGAAGAAATGCCCGAAGCTTTAAAAACAGAGGCAACCAAGGTTAAAGGTTGTTCTGCATCGGTCTGGGTCTATCCGACCCGAAAAGAAGACGGAACCCTTCATTTTCTGGCTGACTCTAATGCGGCCATTACAAAAGGTATTATCGCCTTGGTTCTATTAGCGGTTCAAGATAAAGCGCCGTCTGCTATCGTCGAGACCGACATCGAAGCTTTATTAGCGCCCTTTGATCTTAAAAATCAGCTGAGTTCTAATCGCACTCAAGGTATTCCCAATATGATTGCCCTTATCCGTGCTACAGCGGAGCGCTATCAGTGATATTATCCAGCCTTTTGCTTTTATCAGCACCGCCTGTTGCTTCTCAGGCAGTACCGATACCTATGGAAGAAAACAGCCACCCCACGCAAAAATCTCGAAGGGATGACGGTTTTTACATTGGAGAGGTGAAAATTGATCCAACAGAAATTATTGATGCCCGAGCCCTACCGCAATTAAAAGGCAATCCGGTTATTATGCTCACACTGACCGGTGAAGGTACTGAAAAACTGACAGATGCCACGGCTGGTAATGGTTTTAGTCAGATGATTGAGATTAGATTCAAAGGTAAAATGCTTAGTCAGCTTGTTCTGGGAAGTCCTATCAGTGACAATGTATTAACCTTTTCTGTCCCTTTGACCTATCAGCAAGCGCAAAGCATTGCGGCTGATATTGCCCAGAAAAAACCTTTACCAGAATCAACGGATTAACTATTTTTCTATTATTAAAGTGCCTTTTTTAAAGGCTACCCCGTTCTTCTCTGTTTCTCAATAAATCAAAAGCAGCCTGAATGGCCTGAAAGCGCTTAGCGGCTTCCTCATTACCTCCATTAAGATCAGGATGCCATTTTTTAGCCAAAAGACGCCATTGTATTTTAATGGCTTCGAAATCGGCATCGACTTCTAATTCTAAGACTTTAAGAGCCTGAATAACTTCGTTTGAACGGCCTGATGCTGATCCTTCCCAACTGTAACTTGAATAGGCATACCCCGTCGATTGGCTTTTTTCTTCGGCCTGTCGCTTGGCGGCTTCTTCTTTGGATAAGCCGGCAAAATAATCCCAACCGCGGTTATATTCGGTGACATGCTCTTCGCAGAAATACCAACGTTCAGGGCTGTTGGGTGATTTCGGGGCTGGGAAATTGCCTGGAAGAGTACAACCTTCACGGTCACACATCCGCACCTTCTGGGCAGCATGATTAGTATCGGTATAACCGCGCCAACGAGGAAAGCCCCAGTCACGGGATTTTGTATATCGAGCCATAATAATCCGCTCAGCGTAAGAATTTCAAAAATCGAATCCCCAAAGAACGAATTTTTACAGCGCTACAATTCGGGGGAAAGAGTTACATACTTCTTTTTCTAAAAGAAAAGCAAATAAGTAAATAAAACAAAAGAATGCGCTCAAAATAATTACTTATACTTTAATGAGTCAATCTCTTAGCCAGAGGATCTATAAGCCGGGTTCTGTCCACCAGCCAAGCTGGATAGGCGACCATTCATCTAAAACCAGAATTACTTCTGGTTTTCAGCAACCAACCCGGATGACGGGGCGGAGCCAGCCCATATGCCATCCCTATTCGGTTTTGCTCCCGGTGGGGTTTACCCTGCCATTTTCGTTACCGAAAATGCGGTGCGCTCTTACCGCACCTTTTCACCCTTACCTCCATTACAAAAGTAAGAAGGCGGTTCGTTTTCTGTGGCACTTTCCCTAAGGTCACCCTCGCCGGATGTTATCCGGCACCGTTACTCCTTGGAGCCCGGACTTTCCTCCCGCATGAAAACTTCATACCGGCGGCCGCCCGATCCTCTGGCTTAAGAGGGTGATAACAAAAATCGTCCCGATGTCGAGCGCTATTATTGCTACCAGCTTTAATTATGCGGTAATCCTACAATAGCCCGAGCAACTGCTTCGGGGTCAAAGGGTCGTAAATCATCCAAACTTTCACCAACACCGATAGCATGAATAGGTAAGCCATATTTTTCAGCGGCAGCTACCATAATACCCCCGCGCGCGGTACCATCCAGTTTCGTCATAATCAGGCCGGAGACGCCCGCGATTTCTTTAAAAACCTCGATTTGTGACAATGCATTTTGCCCATTCGTCGCATCCAAGACTAAAATGACATCATGCGGAGCAGCGGGATTAAGACGTCCAAGCACCTTTCGGATTTTGGCCAATTCATCCATCAATCCAACTTTATTTTGTAAGCGGCCTGCCGTATCCACTATTAAAGCATCTGTACCTTGTGCGGTTCCTTCTTTAAGTCCTTTAAAAACAAGACTTGCAGCATCTGCGCCTTCCTCACCGCTAATAATCGGGACATCTAGTCTTTCTGCCCATACCGTCAGTTGTCCGATAGCCGCCGCGCGGAAGGTATCCCCTGCCACCAACATGACTTCATAATCCAATTCCTGAAACCAATGGGCAAGCTTGGCGATAGTCGTCGTTTTTCCCGAACCATTAACACCGATAACTAAAATAACCTGAGGTCGTGGAAAAGCGACAATCTCGATAGGTTTAGCAACCGGTGCCAAAATTTTTGTTATTTCTTGTGCGACGACTTCCCGAACTTCAATTTCGGTAATGCCTTGGGGAAAACGTTCACTAGAAAGCCGGTGGCGAATACGCTCGGCTGTACCAGGGCCAAGGTCACACGCAATCAACGCTTCTTCAATTTTATCCAAGGTTTCGTTATCAAGCGCCGCTTTAAGCGCAATAGACGATAGATTTTCACTTAACCGATCAGATGTCCGTTTCAGACCCAAACCGATTTTTTTATACCAAGGCGTTTCACTCATAATTTTTTACCGATCAGGCCATCTTTATCCGCGCTGGTAACAGCGATTTCAACAATCCCGCCTTCTGTAACAGGTTCAGCAAGGCGGATAGGCGCAAATTGTGGCGTATGGCCACGATAGCCATCCCCTTCTAATAACACCGATTGATGACTACCTATCAAGCTTTGTAGCCAAAGCTGTTGTTGTTTGGCCGCCGCTTCCCGTAACTTCCCGGCACGTTCTTTGATAAAAGCCGTATGGACTTGGGGCATTCTGGCAGCAGGCGTGCCTTGGCGAGGTGAGTAAGGAAAAATATGCCCGAAAACGATATCACAATCTTCAATCAATTGAAGAGAGTTTTTTGCCATCTGCTCATCTTCTGTCGGGAAGCCGGCGATTAAATCAGCGCCAATTACAATTTGGGGCCGTTTTGCCTTTAGACGAGAAACCAATTCTATTGATTGGGCACGGGTATGTCGCCGTCTCATCCGCTTTAAAATCAGGTCATCCCCTGCTTGTAGGGACAGATGGACATGCGGCATAATCCGTTCATCCCCCGTGATTAATTCGAACAAATAATCATCCACCCCATTAGGATCGAGTGAGGAAAGTCTTATCCGTTTTAGCGCTTTTATCTGTGTTAACAGATGGTCGATCAAATGGGCGAGTGTATCTTGTTCCGATAAATCATCCCCATAAGACGTAAGATCAACGCCGGTGAGAACTAATTCTTGGTGACCCGCTTCTACCAAGCGTTCTGCACAGCGGATAATTTCTTCACGGGAAGCGGAACGATTGCGTCCTCGTCCTTGCGGAATAATACAAAAGCTACAATTATGATCGCAGCCATTCTGAATTTCTAAAAAAGCGCGACTATGCTCACTGAAAGCGGTAATGAGATGAGGGGCCGTTTCTTTTAAACTGTTAATATCCGCGACCTGCACCCGATCTTCATCAGATTGTTGATCAGAAAAAGCAAAGGATTGGATTTGATGCTTTTCGATATTCCCGATAACACGGGATACTTCTGGCATTTTGGCAAAAATTTCGGGATCAATTTGCGCGGCACAGCCCGTTACGACAATACGAGCATCAGGCCGTTCCCGCCGTGCACGGCGAATAGCTTGTCGCGTTTGTGCGACAGCACGAGACGTCACAGCACAGCTGTTGATAACAATAAGATCCTGACTACTCTCTTTATTAATCAAGGACTGCCTTATAGATTCACTCTCAGCAATATTAAGACGACATCCTAAGGTAATAATATCAGGTTTACTCATGAAAAATTAGCCCAGTCGGCTTCACCCTTAAAGACATATTGGGCAGGCCCTTGCATAATAATATGCCCTTTTTCATTATCATTTAAAAGTAACTGCCCCCCCGGTAAGTCAATCAAGGTTTTACCCGAAACGAGACCCCGTTTTTTAGTGACAGCAAAAGTCGCACAAGCCCCCGTTCCACAAGCCCGTGTTAAACCGGCACCGCGTTCCCATGTGCGCATTTTCAGGTGATTTTTACCCACCACCATAACGATATTGACGTTGATCCTTTCGGGAAACAACGGATCATATTCAATAATTGGCCCTAATTGACCAAAATCAATAGCATCGACATCCTCAACAACGAATACCAGATGTGGATTTCCTATGTTCACAGCCGTGGGCTGTTTTAAATTTCCCCATGCAACCGGCAGAGCCAACGTATCCATAGCATATTCCAAAGGAATTTCCTGCCATGAAAAACGGGGTTGCCCCATATCAACACAGGCGCCCTCATCCGCTAAACGCGCATCGAGCAAACCGGCGGCTGTACGGATTATGACGTCATGCCCGATAAATACAGGCACACAACGGGTAGCATTACCGCAGGCCTCGACTTCGGAACCATCAGCATTCCATATTTGCATCGAAACATCGGCTTGTTCGTCACCAGTACCGATAATGATAAGCTGATCACAGCCAATACCCGTATGACGGTTACTTAAAGCCTGCGCGCGCGCAGCATTCATTTGGATAGGCGTTTTTCGGGCATCCAGAATGATGAAATCATTACCAAGCCCATGCATTTTATGGAAAGAGAAAGTCATATCGGCTCTCTAGCTGATTTTTGTTTTTGAGGAAATCGGTCTGATAGAAGATCAAATGGATTCCATAAATATTTTTCAGACAGAATCTATCTAAAAATCAAAGTTTCATAGCAAAAATTTCAAGATAAATCCTATACACTTAGAAATTAAAATCTTTTTATATCAATGTATTATATTAATTTTTTCCAGAAAAGAGAGTATCGCTTGCCAAAGAGTGACTACTTCCGTAAAAGGACAGAAATTTTGTGATAGACATCTGTATTATAAGCCTTATGTCGCACGTCGGTCAGCGAGTTTTCGCCCACCGGCGTATTTTGCGTTTTTAAGGTGTAAAATATAGTTTTTTACAAGGTATCGGAAATATTCTTCTGATCGGTTTGATAGCTTGTCGTAATCTTATCATTACGGCTTATACGGGAAGGGATGGCGATGTTCGGCAGTCTTAGCGAGCGCTTAAGCGGAGTCTTTGATCGGCTGCGTGGTCGTGGTGCCCTTAACGAGGATGATGTCCGCCAAGCAATGCGCGAAGTGCGTATTGCCCTTTTGGAAGCGGATGTTGCCTTACCGGTTGTTCGTGATTTTGTTAGTAAAATTACAGAACAAGCTATTGGTCAAAATGTTTTAAAATCGGTAACACCAGGCCAACAAGTCGTTAAAATCGTCCATGATGGGCTGATTGAGATGCTGGGTGCCGAGGCAAGTGATCTTAATCTTGCGGTCAATCCGCCTGCTGTCATTTTAATGGTAGGTTTACAGGGTTCAGGTAAGACGACGACTTCTGCCAAATTAGGCAAAAAGCTTACCGAAAAAGACAACAAACGTGTTTTAATGGCGTCTTTGGATGTCCATCGTCCAGCAGCGCAAGAACAATTGGCCACCTTGGGAACGCAAGCCAATGTTCCCACCTTACCGATTGTTTCAGGTCAGCAACCAGTCGAAATTGCTAAACGCGCGTTAACGGCTGCCCGATTACAGGGCTATGACGTTGTTATTCTGGATACGGCTGGGCGGCTTCATGTCGATCAGTTGCTGATGGATGAAATGAAGGCTGTTGCAGACAGCACTCAGCCTATTGAAACTCTATTGGTTGTTGATGCGCTGTCGGGTCAAGATGCCGTCAATGTCGCCCGTAGTTTTTCAGAGCAGGTAGATCTTACCGGCGTTATATTAACGCGTATGGATGGGGATGCCCGCGGTGGTGCAGCGCTTTCCATGCGTGCAGTCACAGGTAAGCCGATTAAATTTGTCGGAACCAGTGAAAAGCTTGATGGTCTTTCGCCTTTCCATCCTGATCGGGTGGCGAACCGTATTCTTGGTATGGGGGATATTGTTTCCTTGGTCGAAAAGGCCAGCGAAACGATTGAAAAGGACGAAGCAGAAGCCTTGGCAGCCAAAATGGCCAAAGGGCGTTTCGATTTTAATGATCTCAAGAAACAATTTGGTCAAATGCGCCGTATGGGTGGGGTCGGGGCACTTGCCTCGATGTTGCCCGGTGTCAAGCAGATCAAAAATGCGATGGCAAATGGTCAGGTTGATGACCGGATTCTGATTAAAATGGAAGCCATGATTGATTCCATGACGCCCAAGGAAAGAACGCGTCCGGAACTCATCAATGCCAAACGCAAAATTCGTATTGCCAAAGGATCCGGTACAACCGTTCAGGAAATAAATCGGCTTTTAAAAATGCATCAGGAAATGTCTTCAGCGATGAAACGTCTGAAGAAACTGGGTGGCATCAAAGGCTTGATGAAAATGCTGGGCGGGGGTGGCTTGGACGGGGGTGGCCCGCCTATGCCGCCTGCGGGGGGTATGCCGGGACTTCCTCCCGGTTTTGGTGGCTTTGGCCGTAAGTAATTTAATAACAAATATTTCTAGTTTTTTGGTGAAAGGAAAATATAATGGCCGTTTCAATTCGTCTTTCTCGTGGTGGTGCTAAGCGCCGTCCGTATTATCGTATCGTTGTTGCTAATTCTCGCAGCCCGCGCGATGGCTCTTTCATCGAAAAGATTGGTAGCTACAATCCTCAGCTTTCCAAAGAAGATGAAAATCGCGTCATCGTAGACCTTGACCGCGCTCGTCATTGGTTATCTGTGGGGGCACAACCTACCGATCGCGTTGCTCGCTTCTTTGATGCAGCAGGTCTGTTAGAACGCGCTGCTCGTAATAACCCGAAAAAAGCAGAACCGGGTGAAAAGGCTAAGGAACGGGCTGAAGAACGCGCTCAAAAAGCAGCTGATGCTGCTGAAGCTGCCAAGGCTGCCAGCGAAGCGCCTGCTGAACCCGCTGTAGCAGAAGAAGCAGCTGCGCCTGCAACCGAGGCTTAATTTTATGATAGCCGCCGATCGTCCCATTACGCTTGCAGTCGTAACAGGCGCCCATGGCGTAACAGGAGAGGTGCGGCTAAAGCCTTTCACCGAGGATACGGCTCAATTTAAAGCCTATGGTGTATTTGAGGCGAACGGGTCATCGTTAACGCTGAAAAAATTACGACCTGATACCAAAGGTTGGGTTGTTCGTTTTTTAGAAATAACGGATCGTAATCAGGCCGAAGCTTTACGGGGAACTGCTTTAACAGTACCCCGTAAGGCTTTACCGGATTTACCGGCTGATGAATATTACCATGTTGATTTAATTGATTTGCCTTGCCTTGATGAGACGGGTAATAAAATTGGTATTTCCGTCGCTGTCGAAAATTATGGTGCGGGCGACATTCTTGAAATAGAAAAAGCGGATCAAAAACGGTTTATGGTACCGATTGCTCAAGCCGTTACTTTTCAAGATGATCATCTTGTGATTGCCGCCGATTTTATTGAATGACCCCCTCTTTCTCAGCGTCCGTTCTTACGCTTTATCCCGAAATATTCCCTGGGCCCCTTGGCTATAGTTTAGCCGGCAGAGCCTTAAAGGAAGGTATCTGGTCACTGGATACTATTCCTATCCGTGATTTTGCTACTGACCGTCATCATACTGTGGATGATACCCCCTCAGGTGGCGGTGCCGGAATGGTTATGCGTGCTGATATTTTAGCGCGTTCGCTGGATTATGCGTGTCAACAAAAACCACAACTTCCGGTGTTAGCTATGACGCCACGAGGCTATCCTTTGACACAGTCTAAGGTAAGACAACTAGCTTCCGGCCCCGGAGCTATCATTCTTTGCGGTCGTTTTGAAGGCATTGATGAACGGCTGTTCGAAGCCCGATCCATTGAGCCTATTTCCATTGGGGATTATATTTTGTCCGGTGGCGAAACGGCGGCCTTTACATTGTTAGATGCTTGCATCCGATTGTTACCTGGCGTAATGGGCGGAACCACAAGCGGGGATGAGGAAAGCTTTGAATCCGGCTTGCTGGAATATCCCCAATATACCCGTCCTGTTGAATGGGAAGGGTTATCGATTCCCGAAGTGCTACGATCTGGGAATCACGCGCATATTAAAGCATGGCGGCAAGCTATGTCAGAACGCGATACAAGGCTAAGGCGGCCAGATCTTTGGGAACACTATCGGAGTGTTCAGGTCAGTCGCCCTCTGGCGCGTGGCAAAAAAGACAGGAATGAAAAATGAATCTTATTCAGACTCTGGAAGCAGAACAGATCGCCAAACTGCAGGAAAAAAAGTCTATTCCAGATTTCCGTGCGGGTGATACCTTAAAAATCGGTGTTCGCGTTGTTGAAGGTGAACGTATCCGTATTCAGTTTTATGAAGGCGTCTGCATCGCACGTTCAAATAAGGCTATCGGTTCTTCTTTTACGGTTCGTAAGATGTCTTTTGGTGAAGGCGTAGAACGCGTTTTTCCACTGTATTCGCCCAATGTTGATTCAATTGAAGTTGTCCGTCGCGGTGTTGTCCGTCGTGCAAAACTTTATTATCTTCGTGGTCGTACAGGTAAGGCTGCACGTATTGCGGAACGTCGTGACAATCGGGTTGGTAAAAACTAATCAAGCGTTTTTTTCTAAAATCCTGATTTTCAATTCAATAAAGGACGTCGACAGTAGTCGGCGTCCTTATTTTTTTTCTTAACCTATAGTTTACGCTTCTCGGATATTGTCTTTTTAAATCAGATAAAAATAGAAGGTAAAATTTTTCATTTCAGGAGAAATTTATGTCACACGCTAAAAAAGCTCTGCCTCAAGATGTAGATAATCTCTTGAAAGATATTGACCAAGATAATTTACCTTATCGTGTTTACGATAACAGAAATGCGGCAGAATGGCATCACTGGCCATTATTAGAAAAGGCTGCGCAATATATTTCTTGGAAGATTACTCATAACAAGTCATTAGAAAAATCCGAAATGATTATAAATCCATAATATTAACCTTAATTTTACTTAATCACTATTACAAAAAGACAGAAAATTTTAAATATCTAATAAATATCACGAGGGGTATTTTATAAAAACTGTCTATTTTTATTAAGAAAGACTTTATATGTTGGTATTGTTTCATTCATTCAAGGGAGGGGTAGGGGTCACTACAGTCGTAGCCAATCTGGCTATGGCTTTATCCCGCTTTGAACAGCAAGTAGCGCTTGCTGACTTAACAGGCCAACAATCTTTAACTTTTCACTTGGGAACAGAAGAAAATACTTCTGATTCCGCAAAAGTCGACACAATAGCTGATATAGATATCCCGCTTTTATCAGCCTCTTCCATTGAAGAATTATTAAGTTTTTCTAAAGAAATAGACGAAGATAATGGTTTTATCTTGGTTGATTTAGGTACTGAAAATCTAGAGTTATTAGAGGTGCTTAATGAGAACAATCAAGCCTTAGTAATAACTATTCTGGCTCCCAATGCAGGATGTATGGCTTTATTACCCGAAGCTTTTGATAAAACCCATTGTTATATTTTAAATGCTGTCGAACCCCGTTATGATTTTCAAAGAGCCGCGGCACAGTTTGTTCAAGATATGGCCGAGGATAATTTAATCGGTACTATCCGCCGAGATGAAGCGCTTAATGAGGCGCTAGGTAAACTTGAACGTTTGAATATTTACGCTCCTGCTAGTGCCGCCTTAAATGATTTTGACAGTATCGCCCAACAGATTCTTCTGATGCTTGGAAGGCAGACAATGGTTAAGCCTAAGGCCTCAGCCCATGTTTCATAAATTCCGCCTTAATAAGTCTGAAATGAAACGACTGACAGAACAGGCTTGGGCCTCTTCATTACAATGGCCTTTGATTATCTTGATTATACTAGCCGCTATTATTGTCATCGCGGTGCCGCTACCCCTAGATTACCAGTGGGTTTATGGTTTGTCTTTAATGGGCACTACCCTCTTAATAGATCGTAGCCCTTCCCATTATGCCTCGGTTGTTATCTGTCTCTTCTCAACCTTAACCTCCTCTCGTTATATTTTCTGGCGCATAACTCAGACGCTCCGTTTTGAGCATATTATGGATGCTATCTTTGGTGGCGTCCTTTTTATGGCAGAGCTTTATGCATGGATTATTTTAGTTCTTGGCCTTTTTCAGATATTGTGGCCTTTAAAGCGGCCTGTCGTAAAAATTAAAGGGCCTGACAAGGATTTACCCACCGTTGATGTTTTAATTCCAACGTATAATGAAAGTATGGAAATCGTCCGTAATACCGTTTTTGCTGCGATGGGGATGGATTATCCGCCTGATCGTTTTAAAGTATATTTGCTTGATGACGGTAATCGTGAAGAATTCAGAATTTTTGCTCAGGATGTCGGATGCCATTATTTAACGCGTAGCGATAACCACAACGCTAAAGCCGGTAATCTTAATGCTGCTTTAAAGCGGACTGATGGCGATTTTGTTTGTATTTTTGATTGTGATCATGTTCCGACACGGGCCTTCTTGCAAATGACCATAGGTTGGCTTCAAAAAGAGCCTAACCTTGCTTTGGTCCAGACACCTCACTTTTTTTATTCCCCTGATCCTGTTCAAAGAAATGTGCCCGGTGGCGATGAATTACCGGGCGATAACGAATTATTTTATGGTTCTGTCCAATGCGGTAATGATCTTTGGGATGCCACATTTTTTTGTGGTTCCTGTGCCATTCTGCGACGCGAGGCCTTAAACGAAAATAACGGATTTTCAGGTGAAACGGTAACCGAAGATGCCCATACAGCGCTTCGACTTCAACGTCGGGGTTGGGATACAGCCTATATTAATATCCGTCTTTCGGCTGGTCTCGCTACGGATACTTTATTAGCCCATATCAAACAACGGGCGCGTTGGGCGCGCGGCATGACACAAATTTTAAGAATTGATAATCCTCTATTTGGTGGTGGTTTAACGATAGCGCAGCGTCTTTGTTATATGAATGCGCTGTTACATTATCAATTTGCTTTGCCACGGGTCATATTTTTGATTTCTCCCTTGGCCTTCATGCTGTTCAATTCCAGCATTATCCATGCTTCTGCCGTGATGGTTTTTGCGTATGCCATACCGCATCTATTTTTATCTCTTTGGGCACATGAACGGCTTAGTAGTGGCCGCCGTCAACCTTTTTGGGGTGAAATCAATGAAACCCTTTTAGCCTTCCATCTTATTAAACCCACCTTGGTGACCTTTTTTAATCCAGATAAAGGAAAATTCAATGTAACCGATAAGGGAGAACGGATGGAAGATGATTATTTTGATGTTCAGTCTGTTCGACCTCATCTTATTACAGCAGCCTTTCTTTTTCTGGGTCTTATTGTTGGTTCAATAAAGCTTTTCTTTCCGAATATATTTCATATCCAAGCCTCTGTTTTATTCTTAAATATGGCATGGGCGGGTTTTAATTTAATTATTCTCTTGGCCTCGGTCGCTGTTGCGCATGAAAGCCGACAAATTCGGAACACGGTCCGTTTTCCTTTCCATATTCCGATCTCTCTTTATTTTGAGAATGGGCGCGTGCTGGATAGTATTACAGATAACATCTCTTTAGGCGGACTCGCGATTTCGTTGCCGAAAGGATATGACTTAAAAGAGCATCCAATAACCGATGTTACGATGACGTTAGATGGCCGAGATTTCGCTTTACCTGTAAAATTAATCAATCAGAGCGGCTCTCTGGTTCGATTACAATTCGAAGTACTGTCCCTTGATGTTCAAAAAAAACTTGTGGCTGCTCTTATGGGGCAGGCTGACGCTTGGTTAAATTATGGAGCCGATGAAAAACCAATCTCAACCATAGCCTCTATGCGCCATATTCTAAAAATTATCTTTGGCTTGCTGCACTACCGTCCAAAAAAACGCGTGGATAAAAAAGCCGCCATAAAGCAAGAGGTTATTAAAAAAGTGGCTACTGTAAAAGCAACGGCGGCCGGCCTGATATTTTTAACTGTAGCCGGTTTTTATAATCATCAGGCATCCGCCAAAACAACGGTTTCCTCATCAAAAACCACCCTATCATCAGATGAAGTTACAATCGCCGTGCCTTCTACCGCACAGCAAGGCCATATCTCCTTTGAAAATATGGGGATAGGTCAGACTATTCATTTGGTGGGTGTTTTAGGGGAAATGGGTATTCCCTTTGGTCTTAGAAGTGATGAGACGGTCGCCCGTGCCAATTTAAAACTAAGCTTAAGTTACTCACCATCCTTGTTAAGCGATCTCAGCCATTTGGTTGTTTTGGTCAATAACGAAGTTGTTCGCTCTATTCCGCTTTTGCGAGAAAATGCGAATGGACTGGATATTACCATACCCGTCGAACCAGCCCTTTTCTTACCCGGTGAAAATCGCATTAATCTTCGTTTTATTGGTCACTATACTCGAGAGTGCGAAGATCCTGTCCATAGTTCGCTTTGGATGAATATTTCCAATAAACGTTCTTTTCTTGATCTGGCTATGGTTAAAACGCCTATCGAGGCTAATCTCGAAAGGTTACCAGCGCCCTTCTTTGACCGGTTTGATACAGGAAGACTTTCGTTACCTTTTGTTTTTAGTTCCATGCCTGATGAAGACATGCTTGAATCTGCAGGTTATGTGGCTTCATGGATCGGGAGTTCTCGCGGTTTTCGAGGCGCTTCTTTTGTCCCGATGACAGGTAGCATTCCGACGGGAAATGCGATTCTATTTACAACGGGCAAAAATCCGATTGCTGGTCTTGGTGATGATCATATCAGTGGGCCGACTATTGAGATTGTTAAAAATCCTTCTGATCCTTCTAGCTTGATTCTGGTCATTATGGGCCGGAATGGAGAAGAATTAAAACAGGCGGCGGCGGTTCTTGCTTCAAGAAGTGCAGCGCTTGAAGGGGCACGTGTAGTCGTCGATGACATCAAAATCCCTAGTTATAAAGAATATGAAGCGCCGCGATGGATAAGAACTGACCGAGCTATCAAACTAGCAGAATTGGTTCAGTCACCACAAGATTTAATCGGTAACAGCATTATGCCGGGGCCGTTAGACGTCAATTTCAAAGCAGCCCCCGATTTATTCTTTTGGCCATGGTCAGGCCCAAGAATGAATGTCAGTTATCGTTATCCTTATGGAAGTTGGCTGGATAGGAAGCGTTCACGATTGGATATATCGCTTAATTCGCAATATGTCTCTACGTTACCTATCGGCCAAAAAACATGGATTGATCGCTTACTGGGGCGTGATGGTGCCGTTGGCATCCGAAACCAAGGGAAACGGGCCATTCCCGGATACATGATGGCACCTAATAACTATCTTAGTTTCTTCTATGACTTACAGCTAGCCGATAAAGGGCGTTGTCAGGCGGTATTGCCCAATAATGTGCGCTCTTCGATTGATCCTATAAGCACCATCAACCTGATGAATGCCCATCATTTAGCCCGTTTACCTAGCTTAGCCTTATTTGCAGGGGCAGGTTATCCCTTTACCCGCGTTCCTGATTTAGGTGACAGTGTCGTCTTGATGGAAGACCATCCGACAATGGGCGCTATTCAGGCTTATCTGGGCATTATGGCACGCTTTGGCAACACAACCGGCGCCGCCGTTACCAGACTCTCAGTTCAGGAAGGAATTAATCCAGATCGCTTGAAGGGTAAGGATGTTTTGATAATCGGCGGCCCTGCGCTTTCTGAAAATAATAATTTATTGGAAAATGCGCCGGTTCGTTGGGACGGGCAACATTTGACGTTAAAAGAAAGACCTTTTGTCAGTTTCTTTAGCCGATTTTTCCACATGACTTCGCCTGAGGTCCCGTCTTATCCTGATCAAGATGTCGCCGCGACTATCTCTTCTTCCCAATTTCAAGGTTTAATGGCTTGGCGGTCACCCTTTGATAGCCGTCATGATGCTGTAGCGTTGCTAGCCCTTGATCAGACAAAGCTTCCCGATTTCGTGTTATCTTTTGATAAGAAACAAAACGATGGCCAGATCAAAGGCGATCTCGCCCTTAATACTATTAACGGTATTCGCAGTTTCCAAGTTGGGCCTCTTTATTGGCGAGGTTCTGTGCCTTGGTGGCTGTGGATGGGTTACTGGGCTAGTAACCATCCGTTAGTAATGATTGTGATAACATTATTCATCGCCCTTTTGTTGGCTGTACCCATCGGCACCTTGCTTAGAATTCAGCAACAACGCCGTCTTGAGCATGCCACCGAAGAGAACGCACCAGAGAATAATGATGAGTCTGAAGCATGAAACGGATAACAGGAATTACATTAGCCTCTTCATTAGCAGGTGCGATGGTTTTGGGTTCGTTGACGATCAATGCAGTCGCCAGCCCGACAACAGGCAATAAAAAATCAATTTCTACGGATAGTAACGCGCCTTCTTCGGGTAAAGCTGTTGGAAGTGGGGGTGCTATTCAGCTTTTGCGTAATCAAGCTATCTTCTGAAAAAATAGAGGTCGTCCCGATTTAGCCGCTAATGCCTGGCAGCGGTTATTAGAAATAGATCCTAATAACCGTATGGCAAAGGAAGCTATCCAACAATCTACCTTTGTCGCAGCCCCTATTGAAAATTCTGAAAGTCCTTCCAATACGGCGTCGAATGCGCCTAAAAATGTTATTGTAACGGGTAAGGGCGGTCGATCGTTTCCTACTGGATTAACGCCTTCAGCGCGCGCGGGTAGAATTCGGTTAGAAGGTTTTAATGCTTTTAAGAATAATCAGTTGGATCTGGCCGAACAACGCTTTCGCCGTGCTTTAGCCCTTTATCCTCATGATAAAGACGCATTAGGCGGTCTCGGGATTATTCGTCTAAAACAGCATAATTATTCGGAAGCCATCCGTCTTTTAGAGGAAGCTTCATCAGATAAAGAAGGATGGCGGTGGGCCTCTGCTTTATCCTCTGCCCGTTTTTATGGCCGATTTGAAGAGGCACAAGTCGCTAGTCGTGCAAATCAATTAGACAAAGCCCAGTCAATCCTTGAACAGCTTCAAGGACAGCAAGGGGGTGACCAGAATGTGTCTGATTCTCTCTTGGCTGATATTTACGCCCGTCAGGGACAATTTGATAAGGCAACCGCCATTTATGATAAATTAGGTTCCTCGGCTGATGCGGTAGCTGTTGCCCGACTAAAAAGTCAGGAAAACGGCATCAAGGCTAGAAAGGCCTTGTCACAGGGGGATTATGTCCATGCCGAGCAATATTTCCGGATGGCTATCGCAAATGATATTGCCAATCCTTGGCTACGGCTGGATTATGCCCGACTTTTATTAAAACGGGGCCATCGCCCTGAGGCTGTCAGCCTTATTCGCCCTTTAGAAGATCAGGCGTCTTCTGAAGAAGCCATTTATGCGGCCAGTCTCTTCTGGCAAGAAGTAGGCGATAATCGACACGTCATTGCGTTGGTTGAACGGATACCTGAAGAACAACGAACAGCTTTAATCAATACTATTGCCGAAAATGCGGATTTGAATGTCGCTTTAGCGCAAGCCAAACGCATGAGTCTCTATGGACGGCGGGGAGATGCCATTGGTTTATTGCGCTCACTGGCCAATGATCCTAACCGTAGCATTGCGCAACTTGGTACAATTGCCGATGCGCTTTTACAGTTAAACGATGTTGAAGATGCTGCTTTTTTGGCTGAACACAGCCTTTCCTTACCTTTGGGATCAGCAAACGATTATCAAGCAAGCTTGTCGGTTTTAATCCGAACTGGAAATTATAATACAGCCAACAGCTTTGTCAGTCAGATTACGCCTGAAATGTCTAAGCATGACCAGAATGGGTATCGTATGCTTAATCGGACATTGGCTATTGCGCGCGCTGATATGATGCGGCAAAAAAAACTCTACATGCCCGCCTTTGACGTTTTACACCAAGCTTGGGATGAATCCGGCGGCAGCAGCGATATATTACCTGTTCTCGCCAGAATTTATCAAGATACAGGGCTTAATGATAAGGCTCAGTCACTTTATCATTATATGCTTAGAAATCACCCCCAAGATGCCTCGGCGCTTCTGAACAGCCTGACAATTTCTCAAAAAGAAGGCAATGACGAGCGCGCTGAACGAGCCCTTAGACAGCTAAAAAAAATTGCCCCGGGTAATCCTTATGTTTATCTGGCAGCGGCACGGCTTGAAAAAACAAAAGATAACGATGAAAAAGCCTTAAAGGATTTAAAACGGGCCCATGCTGTCTATCAACATATGATTAGACGGGGATTATCGGCGGATCTACCTACAGGTGCCGCTGATGATGCGACGCAGATGCCGATAGAAGATCATTATAATCCCTTTGCTCTCAATGAAAATGATTGGCGTAAATTACAAAAGCAAAGCCAGATTGAAATGGCCTCTTCCGATGAAGATCGCTTTGGGGAAGAGGATAGTTACGCCTATAATCGCGATGATGACGATGATGATTTTGGTGGCCGCCGCTTTACAAATAGTTTTCGTTCGACAGCTTCCAATCACTCACAATCTTTCGATCATGCTAGCTATATGCCTAATAACGGGCGCTCTGGTGCATCTGTTAACGTTGCGTCCTCTGGTTTTAAAGCAAAGCCACTTTTTGCTGATTCAGAAAATAACGATGAAATCCCTGTAAGATCAGCACCCTATAAGTCTCAGACAAGAAGTGCTCCTCGTCCATCTTTACGTAATAATTCCACTGGGACTACCAACGCATTACCCGTAACGCAGTCAAAACCGACAACGGCCAATGATTTTGCAATGCAGGATCAAGCGCTACCTTTCCCAAGCCAATCCGGGCGGGGCCTCAACAATGGGATGTCTGGTAACCGGATGTTTGGCCAGCCTTTCAATCAATCTTCACGTGATTTTGAAGATGATGATGAAGCGCAGATGAAAATTAAGGAAGATCAAAAACAACAGAAAAAATATGATAGTTGGAATGTCTTTGCGCCGGGGAGTGCTTTTGGCCAAGGGACTATGCTGGAAGCGCCGTCTTACACCAGTATAGCCGTTGCCGATCCTATCAATTATCCCGCAGCAGCCCGCTTTCATGGGGGTAGCAATGATCCTTTAATGCGGGATATTAATGACGGTATTGATCATCTTTCTTTAAATACGGGCACGGTTTTAGAAGGCACACCGGAATTTAGAGAACATTCTGGACAGGTCGGATTAAGTCGCCTTAATGAATATGGTTTTCATGCAAAGGTAACAACCGATCTTGGCAGCAAAATCCGCGGCTTTTTCTCGGCAACCCCGCTTTATGTGACGGCAGGGCAGCCGGATATATATGGTGCTGCTGTATTTGGGGCTAATCCGCTGGTAGCAACGTCTAGTGTTGCCCATGGTGGCACCGCCCTTATTCGATCCGTCAAAAACCAGTCAGCCTCAGGTGTTGCGCTTGATGCAGGTATTAAACGCGGTAATCTCAGTTTAGATATTGGTACTACCCCGCTTGGATTTAAAAAGACCAATATTCAAGGCGGCATCGGTTGGTCGCCGTCCATTACCGACCATTTAACGGGCCATCTTTTCATGGAAAGACGGCCTGTTATGGATAGTTTAGTGGCCTATGCTGGTACCGTCGATCCGGTTACAGGACTTTATTGGGGACAAGTTATGAAAACGGGCGGCGGCGCCGGTTTATCTTATGATGTCGATGGTAGCGGACTCTATGCACAAGGTAATTACCGTATTTATCGAGGCACACGAGTTCAGAACAACCACGCAGTTGAAGCCAATGTCGGCGGTTATTATTCCTTATTACATAGCCAAGCAGCCAATTTCAGTATCGGGGTAAATGTTAATTATCAACATTATCTCCACAACCAATATTTCTTTACCTTCAGTCAAGGGGGGTATTTCAGCCCCAATCATTTCATCAGTGTTGCCTTCCCGCTTCGCTATACGGGAACGCTGGATCGTTGGAAGCTTAATGCTGAGGTGGCGCCAGGTTATCAAAACTTCTATGAAAGAAGTAATTATATATTTGGCAATGAACATGATTTACAAAACCAAATGAATGCGTTTCATCTTGCTAACAATGCGCTTGCTAATCGTTTTTCGGGTCAACATCATAGCGGTGCGGGGTATGAAGGTCGTCTTTCGGTTAGCTATCGTTTAAGTCGATCTGCGGTACTGGGGGGAGAAATCAGAGCAACAACCTTCGGTCCTTATAGCGAATATCGAGAATTGCTTTCGCTCCATTATGCACTGGATGCAGAGAATTACGGTAATCACTAAATAGAAATTTTCTTTAAAATAAGAATTTCAAAAGGATTTATGGGATAAAAACCCTTGTCAAAAGGTAGGCAGTAGTGAAACAATCTTCAGTTATGATATATAACCGCCGTTTTATACTTGCCAGCTTAATGACTATTCCGTTGATAACAGCTTGTAGTAAGGCTCATGCAACAGATCAAAGTAATTGGAAGTTATTTTGCAATCGGTTCTTAAAAGAAGGCCGTATTGTCGATAGCGGTAACGGTGGTATTAGTCATAGTGAAGGGCAGGGATATGGCCTGCTACAAGCTGAAGCGGCCCATGATCGCGCTAACTTCGATGCTCTATGGCAATGGACAAAAACGCATTTAATGCGTTCAGATATGGCACTGTTTGCATGGCGCTATGATGGATCACAGCAAAATCCGATCTCTGATCTTAACAATGCTACTGACGGTGATATTCTGATTGCATGGGCCCTGTTACGGGCAGAATCCCGCTGGCCGGGTAAGGGGTATGGTGCGGCATCCGCCGCTATCAGGCAGGCTATTGGTAAAAAATTAGTTCTTTCGGGTGGGGGCGAAACTATTCTTTTACCCGGATTACAGGGTTTTGTCGGCACAGATCATGTGACGTTGAATTTTTCTTATTATATTTGGCCAGCCTTAAAAGCGTTCGATCAGGTAGATAACGGTATGTGGCGTACGGTTATTGAAAGTGGCAAAAAATTGCTATCCCGTGCTCGTTTTGGATTACCTCAATTACCGACAGACTGGGTTGATTTTAAAAATGATGGCAGTTTAGCGCCTGCCGCTGATAAACAGCCCTATTTTGGTTTTGATGCCATCCGTATCCCGCTTTACTTAATTTGGGGTGGAGAAGACGCGTTAGCAGTGCCTTTTGCTGTCTATTGGAATAGTTATCTCACCCATAACCAACCAATACCGGCATGGATTGATCTTAATACGCAGGCGATTGCGCCTTATCCGCTTTCAACAGGCGGTATGGCTATTGTTCATTTGATGCTGAATAAACCGATTACCTCGAAAATAACCGAACAAGATGATTATTATTCTGCTGCTCTGTTAGCGCTTGCTGAAATAGCCCATGAAGAAAGGCCTCATTTGCGTTAATATCACGGTTAATGTTGTCTAAATTCTTGAAATAAGCATAGATAATCATTTCTATCACTTTTCATTCCAAGAGGATTTGGGCGATTATGCGTTTATATCCCCTGATAATAGCTGTTTTATTAAGCGGTATGGCTTATCCAGCCTCTTCACAGCTTTTATCAAATACCGCCATCTCTGTTTCTGGCAACACCCAAAATAGCGGGGGGATATCAACAGACAATAAGGATTTTCAAGCATTTCTTGCGTCTATTCGTCCGCAAGCTTTGGCAAGCGGGGTGAAGCCGGAAACCTTTGATAATGTGGCTTTGGGTTTGACCCCTAATGCCCGTGTCATTGAACTGGATCAGAATCAACCAGAATCACCTAAAGCCGGTGCGCCTATTCCCCCCTTTGCACCTTATGCGGCTAGTCACGTAGATGCTATCCGAATTGCATTGGGGCAAAAAAAATATCAGGCTTTAAAGGATGCATTAGCTTCGATTGAACAAAAAACCGGTGTGCCTGCTGGTATCATGCTAGCGATTTATGGCCATGAAAGCGGTTATGGGCAATTTTCAGGTAATTTTGATTTGTTACAGTCTTTGGCTACCTTAGCCTATGACGGGCGGCGGCGTGATTTATTTACACGGGAATATATTGCGGCTTTGCAAATACTGGATTCGGGTATTGACCGTAATTTGTTAAAAGGCAGCTGGGCAGGGGCTACCGGATTTCCTCAATTTTTACCGAGTGTTTATCTACGCGCTGCTATGGATGGCAATCAGGATGGGCGCAAGAATATCTGGTCAGATGAAATAGATGCTTTGGCCTCCATTGCCAATTATTTGAAATTAGCGGGCTGGCGCGCTGATGTCCCATGGGGTGTTGCGGTAAGAGTACCGATAAGTTTAGATCGTAGCTTTATCCAATCGACGACCGCCTCACCAACATGTCCGCGCGTTTATGCACGGTTAAGCCGTTGGCAACCAGTATCTGAATGGCGAAAATTAGGAATTGCTTTTATGGGAAGCCATGTACCATCCGAAACAGAACCCATGGCCTTAATTGAACCAGATGGTTCTGGGGCGACGGCATGGCTCGTTTCTTCTAATTATCGCTCTATTCTTGATTACAATTGTTCTAATTTCTATGCTTTATCTGTGGGGTTACTGGCTGATGCGATTACGGGCTGATTTCACATCTTCGCTTCGTTTAGGCGCGGTTCTTTCTATGTTATTTGTTGCGGCCTGTGCCGGGCCGCAAACCCATTATGGTCATGTCAGTCATGCCGGCGGCGGCACTAACCGACCCTATAATGTGGGGGGGGTTACCTATGTACCCAAAGATGATCCCCATTATAATGAAGTAGGCTATGCTTCATGGTATGGGGATGACTTTGCGGGTCACCCAACGGCTATCGGGGAGAAATTTTCTCCAAATGGGATTAGTGCAGCCCATAAAACTTTACCGTTACCCTGCTATGTTGAGGTGACCAACCTTGAAACAGGGCGCCATTTGGTCGTTAGAGTGAATGATCGGGGGCCTTTTGTGCAAGGGAGAATAATAGATTTATCAAGAGGAGCAGCACGCGCATTAGGTATTGAGAAAAAGGGAACAGCAAGAGTGCGCGTAAAACGCCTCTAGCTTTTAATTTTACTTTGTCATTTTGACATTGTTATTAGCTGTCGCAAGGTTATCAGGATAAAATATCTTAATGACCACGCCTTTTGGGATATTGGTGATTCAATGAAGCCAGCTTTCTTTATTTCTGTTTCTATAACAGCATGGCTTACCACAGCCTCTCTCTATGCGGCGGCACCGCCTTTTGAGACTATTGCCCCCATTGCCTATATGAAGGATTTATCCTCTGGCGCTGTGCTTTATTCAAAAGACGCAGACCGAAGGATGCCGCCTGCATCAATGGCAAAAATGATGACCGTTTATATTGCCTTTGACCTGATCAAAAAAGGGCAATTAAAGCTGGATCAACCGATAACAGTACAACCGGAAACATGGAAAAAATGGCATGGACCGGCGGCTGGCTCGACGATGTTTCTTTCGCCCAATGAACAGGTCAGTGTCGCTAACCTGTTACATGGTATCGTTACTTTATCCGGTAATGATGCGTGTGTCGTTTTATCCGAAGGTATTGCGGGAACTGAGCCTGCTTTTGTTTCGCTTATGAACGAAACCGCACAAAGGATCGGTCTTACCAATTCTCATTTCGGAACCGCTAATGGTTGGCCTGATGGGGGTGTTACCTATGTTACCGCCCATGATCTCGAAACCTTGGCTGAAGCCACTATCCGTGATTTTCCTGATCTTTATCGCCAGTTCTATGGACAGCGCGAATTTACATGGGGAAAAACCCTCGGTTCAGGTAAAGACATAACACAATCAAACAGAGATCCTTTGCTAGGGGTTATCGAAGGCGCAGATGGTCTTAAAACAGGCCATACGGATGAAGCCGGTTATGGTTTCACAGGATCTGCCGAACAAAAAGGGCGGCGGCTGGTGATGGTCATGGCGGGATTACCGTCAGGATCTGCACGTCGTGAACAATCCATAGCCTTTATGAATTGGGGTTTCCGGGCATGGAAATCGAAACCTGTCGTCAGAAAAGGCGTAAGAGTTCAGACAGCGGAAGTACAGGGTGGCAGTGCATCTTCAGTCGGTTTAGTGGCACCGCGCGATCTGGCGGTAACGTTACCGATTACAGCCTCTGATCAAATTAAGGTAAAAGTGACCTATCAAGGGCCTATAAAGGCGCCTATTGCGGAAGGGCAACATATTGCAAATCTTGTAGTATTTACCTCTGATACTCCACCTCAAATAACGCCTCTTGTCGCAGAAAAAGCAGTTGCATCCGCTGGTTTTTTCGGGCGGATAAAGGAAGGCGTGCGTTGGCTTTTAGGACGGATGTGATTAATAAACAGGGATATTTTATTAGTTTAGAAGGCGGTGAAGGTGTTGGAAAATCAACACAGATCCGCCTTCTTGGTGCTGATTTAAAAGAAAAAGGTTTCGATATTATTGAGACGCGTGAACCCGGCGGCTGTCCGGGGGGAAACGCTATTCGTCATTTATTGCTGGAAGGGGATATTCACCGCTGGACGAATGCAACGGAAGCCTTGCTTTTTGCCGCGGCCCGTTCTGAACATGTTACCCGTGTTATACGTCCGGCTTTGGACAAAGGGCAATGGGTTCTGTGTGATCGCTATATTGATAGTTCTTTAGCCTACCAAGGCGATGCTAGTGGTATTGGCGAAGACAATATCCGCAAGCTTCATTATATCGGTAGTCAGGGATTAATGCCGCATCGCACGCTTCTTTTGGTGCTGCCTAATGGGGAAGGGGTTGAACGGGCTAAAATTCGCGATGGTAACCAAGGTAACCGTTTTGAAAAACGCGATCTTGACTATCACAAGAAGGTCAATGAGGCTTTTCATAAATTAGCTCTCGAAAATCCTGAACGTTTTCGTATTATTGACGCCAGTGGCACCGCCGAAATGGTTCATAAGCGTATCATGCATTCAATAGATGATCTTTTATCTTAATGTCAGAATTATTCGGCCATGATCAGACAGTAAAAACCCTTTACCATGCAGAAAAGAGTGGAAGGCTGCACCATGCTTGGTTGCTGGCGGGGCCGCGTGGGATCGGCAAACGGTTATGGGCGGATAAGGTGGCCGCATGGCTTTTAGCGAGTGCGGTCAATTCTGACTTCAGAAAAAATGCACCTGTTAATAATATTGCTGTTCCTGATCATCATCCTACCCTTTCGCTTATAAAAGCCGGAAGTCATCCAGATTTATTGCGATTAGAACGATTATTTCGTGACAGTAAAGAGCAAGAGCGGGCAAGAAATATCACTGTCGATCAAGTAAGAGGCATTCAACGGTTATTTTCAACTACGCCAGCACTTTCCTTCCGGCGTATTGTTATTATTGATTCCATTGATGATCTGGAACGGGCAGCCGCTAATGCGCTGTTAAAAAATCTTGAAGAGCCCCCTGCGGGTACAATATTTCTTCTAATCAGCCATGCGGTAACCCGTCTTTTACCCACTATCCGGTCACGTTGCCGGATACTTCGTTTTCAGGCGTTAGACGATTCTGATGTTCTTAAAGCTCTAAGACAGAATTTACCTGAAGCTAACGAAGAAGAATTAGTTAGTCTGGTAAAAATTAGTCAGGGTGCCCCAGGATACGGATTAAAATTTTCTGGTCTTGATATAGCCACTCTTGATCGTAGTATGAATGATCTGATTAAAAAAGGCGATTCCGATCTTTCCTTGCGTAGCCAGCTTGCACAAAGCCTTGCGCTTAAATCCGCACAAGGACGATATGAAGCCTTTTTGGAACAGGCTCCTGCACGTATCGCCGCAGAAGCCCATCATCTAACGGGAGAAAGATTGGCACGCGCCATTCATTTGTGGGAAAAGGCACGCCAGTTAGCTAATGAAGCTATATCATTATCACTCGATCCACAGGCAACGGTTTTCACTCTGGCCGGATTGCTGGCCAGATTAGCTCCAACAGATAGGTTCGGTAAACGTTAAACGCTATGTCTCAATCTTTTTATATTACGACTGCTATTAGCTATCCCAATGGCAAACCCCATATTGGTCACGCTTATGAAGCTATCGCGGCTGATGCGCTTGCCCGCTATCATCGTCTTTTAGGACAGGATGTCTATTTCCAAACGGGTACTGATGAACATGGTCTAAAAATGGATCAGGCGGCGCGTAACCGTGATGTTAAACCGATTACCCTTGCAGATGAGATGTCTTCTCATTTTAAAGCTATGGATGATCTTTATAATATTTCTTATGATCGCTTTATTAGGACCACAGAAGCTGAACATTATAAGGCAAGTCAAGCCTTGTGGAAAACTTTAGCCGATGCAGGGCATATTTATCTGGGACGCTATGAAGGATGGTATTCTGTCCGAGACGAAGCCTTTTATAAAGAAGATGAGCTGATTACTGACGCAGCTGGTAATAAATTATCCCCGCAAGGGACACCCGTTGAATGGAATGTAGAAGAAAGCTGGTTCTTTAGACTTTCTGACTTTCAAGATAAATTGCTAGCTTATTATGAAGCGCACCCTAAATTTATTCAACCGGAAGCCCGGCGGAATGAAGTTATCAGTTTTGTAAAATCTGGCTTGTCTGATCTTTCTATTTCACGGAGCAGCTTTGATTGGGGCATTCCTGTACCGGATGCGCCAGGACATGTCATGTATGTCTGGATTGATGCGTTAACGAATTATCTGACAGGGGCAGGGTATCCTGATAATCAAGCCAGACTTGAACACTATTGGCCAGCGGACATTCATATTATCGGTAAAGATATTATCCGTTTTCATGCTGTTTACTGGCCTGCTTTTTTAATGGCAGCGAATATTCCTTTACCAAAGGCCGTTTTTGGTCACGGATTTCTCCTTAATAAAGGAGAAAAAATGTCTAAATCTGTTGGAAATGTTGTCGATCCAATAGATATGGCTAAACTTTATGGCGTAGACCAGCTTCGCTATTTCCTGTTACGAGAAGTGACTTTTGGTCAGGATGGCAGCTATAGTCATGAAGCAATTGTTAATCGTATTAATGCCGACTTGGCGAATGATTTCGGCAATCTAGCCCAACGATCATTATCAATGATCGCAAAGAATGGCGCAAAAGTTCCAACGCCTTATAAGACGACGGCGGCTGACGAAACCTTGATGACCAAACTGGCGGGTATCCCTCATCAGGTGGCCACAGCTATGAATAATATCGCGCCTAATCAGGCCTTGGATGCTATCTGGCGTGGTGTTGCTGAAGCTAATCTTTATATTTCAGAACAAGCTCCGTGGACGGTCAGAAAAACCGATCCTGAACGTGCAGATACCATTCTTTATTGGACAGCCGAGGCAGTTCGTCAGCTCGCCATTTTAAGTCGGTGGGCTATTCCGAACAGTAGTGATGCTTTATTAGATCAATTAGGGCAGGGGGCAGATCAGCGAGATTTCGCGGCTTTATCATCGCCGTTGGTGCCTTCCTTGGCACTACCTGCGCCACAAGGTGTTTTTCCCCGTTTTATAGATGAAGATAAAGTCTCATCTGACAAGAAAAACGCTAAAAAAACAGCTAAGGATAAAGCCTAATGCTGATTGATAGTCACTGTCATCTTAACTATCCGGGTTTATTTGAACGCCAAGCTGAAATTTTGGAACATGCCCGTCAGGCCGGTGTAACGGGCATGGTGAATGTGGCGACCAAAGAATCCGAATGGAATGCGATTATCGCAACCGCAGAACGGGAGAAGGATGTCTGGGCGAGTGTCGGCATCCATCCCAATGAAGCCGCCGCCCATCCCGCTATTGATAGTAGTACACTTATCAAGGCCGCCAATCATCCTAGAGTAGTCGCTATTGGCGAAAGCGGGCTTGATTATTTTTATGGCGAAAATGATTTCGACCAACAAAAAGCAGGTTTTCGGGAACATATCATAGCCGCTCGTGAGACTGGATTACCGCTTATTGTTCATATGCGTAATGCAGAAGACGATACGGCAAACATTCTGGAAGAGGAAATGAAAAAAGCTCCTTTCAAAGGGCTTATTCATTGTTTCACGGCAAGTGCAGATTTTGCAGAACGTATGCTAAAAATTGGATTTTATATTTCCATTTCAGGCATCGTCACCTTTAAAAATGCCGAAGATTTACGGGATACCATACAAAATCTACCCCTTGATCGGCTTATGGTTGAAACAGATTCCCCTTTTTTAGCCCCGGTCCCTTATCGCGGCAAAAAAGGGGAACCCGCCTTTGTCGCAGATACAGCCCATTTTTTAAGCCAGCTTTTCGGTATGCGTTATGAAGCCTTTACCGAGATAACCAGTCATAACTTTTTGAAATTATTTGATAAGGTAAAATTATGAAACTCCGTCTTCTCGGCTCAGGCACATCATCCGGTGTGCCACGAATCGGGAATAATTGGGGTGAATGTGACCCTAAAGAGTCTAAAAACAGGCGCAGCCGTGCGTCGCTTTATGTTGAAACCCCCAATATGAATCTGTTGGTTGATACCTCGCCGGATATGCGAGAACAGCTATTAAAGGCAGATATTTCGACCTTGGACGCTGTGCTCTGGACGCATGATCATGCCGATCATTGTCATGGTATTGATGATTTACGTCAAATTTTTCATGCTAAGGGTCATCCAATACCGGGATTTGCCCGTCCAGAAACATTAGATGGCTTACGCCGACGTTTTGCCTATGTCTTCGAGGGTTTTGGAGAATATAGACCAACCGTAAAAGGTCATTACTTGCCTGATCATCTGACAATCGGGGATATTCATATTAAAGTCGTCGATCAACCCCATGCCCGGGCGACTTCGGCAGGTTTTTGTTTTGAACATAATGGTTTTCGTGTGGGGTATGCCACGGACTTTAATCACATCACGGAAGAAATGGCTGAACTTTATCAAGGGGTAGATCTTTGGGTTGTTGATACCTTGAGAGAGAAACCCCATCCATCCCATCCACATCTGGCTATGATTGTAAGTTGGGTCAAAAAGCTAAAAGTGAAAAGGGCGGTCACATGCCATATGGATCACTCGATGGATTACGCTACCTTATCCAGAATATTACCGGATAATATGGAAGTTGGTTATGATGGTTGGACATGGGATTCCGCATTAGAGTAGTAAAAATTTAAAAGCGGGTAGGGGTAATTTCAAAAGGATATTTTTTTCCGTTCAAGTCCTTTTTTCTTGCCCCATACTCTTGTTAATTTTTTTGATTTTCTTTTCCGATCAATTTTTTTCTAATGAAACCGTTTAAATCTGTTCACTGAAGAACAGTCGTGAAAATTGGGAAAAATAATAGTGATCTTTGCAAAGATGATGGCTGATCGACGGAGAAGGGGATTCTTTAAAAAGCGGAATCATCCTATGTAATGTTTATGATAAATTATTTATTATTTAACATAATATATATTATCAGACTAACCGATGAAGAGTGCCCCCATGTCTAAAAAGCCTGAAAACATACAAGATTTTTTAAAAAATACAGAATTGTCTCCCATTGATAAATTACGAACAATCATGACTCTATTGCGTGATCCTGATCAGGGTTGTCCATGGGATTTAAAACAAAATTTTGCTAGTATCGCTCCTTTTGCGATTGAAGAAGCCTATGAAGTTGTCGATGCTATTGAACAACAGGATATGGACGAATTAAAAAATGAATTAGGTGATTTGTTATTGCAGGTCATTTTTCATGCACAGATGGCTTCTGAACAAAATCTGTTTAACTTTGATGATGTTGTTGAAACTGTTTGTAACAAAATGATTAGACGTCATCCGCATGTTTTTAATAAGAACACGCATGATAAACCCACTATGAATTCTGATAGCTGGGAAAAAATCAAAGCGACCGAACGCGCTGATAAAGATAAATCAGCCTCTGGCGCTTTATCGGGTATTGCGAAAGCGCTCCCTGCTTTGACGCGCGCAAAGAAGATTCAGGAACGGGCTGCGCGTACCGGATTTGACTGGTCAGATACAGCAGGCCCCCGTGCTAAAATTGACGAAGAATTAGATGAGGTCGATAATGCGACAGATCACGAAAATTTGATCGAAGAGATCGGCGACGTCTTGTTTACGGTCACAACCTTTGCTCGTCATCATGGAATTGATGCAGAACAAGCTTTAAAACAAGCCAATGCTAAATTTGAAAGCAGGTTTCGTCATATGGAAGAAATAGCTAAGGGCGACATCACCCCCCTACCCTTGGCAGAAAAAGAAGCTCTGTGGCAAAAAGCAAAATATCATGAAAAATCGTTAAAAAACAAATAGATATAGGAAGATTTTTTCTGTTCATTTCAGTTTTTATGAACAGAAAAATCCCTTTTTAGATTCACACTCTAACGATGACGAATATTAGCCGGCCTGCCCCGCTTTTTTACAAGGCGAGGATCAATACCACCCCGTCCTTTACCCCGTCGTGACATTTTTACCGGTTTTATCGCCTCTGGAAGTTCAAAGCGGAGAGCGCCGCTGATGGGGTCAGCTTCCATCAAACGCAGATCGATTTTTTGACCGATTTCATAGCGCGTGCCACTTTGCTCACCTTCCAGACTTTGGCTGACTTCTTCATAACGAAAATATTCCAAGCCCAATGTTGAAACCGGTACTAACCCATCCCCTCCCAAAGAAGGAATAGTCGCAAAAAATCCAAATTCACGCACGCCTGTGATGCGGGTTGGCATGATTTCGCCAATATATTTTGAAAAATAAGCCGCAATGTAACGATCTACGGTTTCCCGTTCGGCCTCCATTGCCCTTCTTTCAGCGTGGCTTATTTTTTCACCGATGACAGGCATATTTTCGGCATCCTGTAACGGTAATGCGGTTACCGTTGGAATAGCGGATGCAGACTGTTCTGTTTTTAATTTTGGTTTGCCTTTTTCCAAGCCATAAGCCCCGACCAAGGCACGGTGCACCAATAAATCAGCATAACGCCGAATAGGGCTCGTAAAATGCGCATAGCTACCCAAGGCTAAACCAAAATGCCCCATATTAGCTGGAGAATAGTAGGCTTGGGTCTGGCTGCGTAAAATCTGTTCCATGATACGGGCACGAGATTCTTCATCAACTTCTAGGCGATTGATCAGATGATTAAACACTTCCGGTTTAATGACTTGTCCCAAGGCAAAAGGTATCGCAAAACTTTTGAGATAGTCCCGTAAAGCCACCAGTTTTTCACGACTGGGAGGTTCATGGACACGATACATCACCGGGGCTTTTTTAGCCTCCAAAGCTTTGGCAGCAGCAATATTGGCCGCGATCATGAAATCTTCAATCAGTTGATGCGCCTCTAGCCTTTCGCGGACAGCGACAGAAAGAATTTGCCCATCATCCCCCAAAATCACCCTTCTTTCGGGTAAATCTAATCCTAGTGGTTGTCGCTTATTGCGCGCCTTGTTCAAGACCTGCCAACAATCCCATAAGGGTTTTAAAGCTGTTTCGGTTAAGGGATTTTCAAGACGGCCATCAATAGCAGCTTGGGCATCCTCATAAGAAATATTTGCCGCCAGCCGTACTTTTGCACGGGTGAAACGCCATGATTTCAATTTACCTTCTGGCCCGATCACCAAATGACAAACCAAGGCTGCCCGATCTACTTTTTCTTTTAAAGAACAAACATCGCCCGAAAGCCTTTCCGGTAACATCGGCACCACTTGATCGGGGAAATACACGCTATTCCCGCGTTTGCGGGCTTCTTTATCCAAGGATGATCCCGGGCGAACATAAAAGGAGACATCAGCAATCGCTACTACAGCTTGATAACCGCCCTGGTTGGAAGGATCGGGGTCTGGTGTCGCCCAGACGGCATCATCATGATCACGCGCATCGGCCGGATCAATAGCAATAATAGGTAGATGGGTTAGATCTTCACGGTCTCCCAATTCCAAATGGGCTACTTTTTCCGCTTCATCCAAGATATCTTTGGAAAAACGATCTGGAATATTATATTTATGAATAGCAATCAGGCTGAAGCTTTTCGGCTGAAAGGGATCACCTAGCCTTTGGGTAACGCGCGCCGTTATGCGGGGTGCCCTGCCCGCTTTTTCGGCCAAAACCAAATCGCCGATATGCGCATCACCCACATCAGATATTGGCCATGTTTTTTTAACTTTTTTATCAACCGATTGTAACCACAATTTATCATCTTCAACACGAACGATGCCTAACATGCCCGCTTCGGCCGGGGCTAGCTTTCTTAAAATATGGGCTTGCCAGCGCTGATCGATTTGTTCTGTCCGTGCTAAAACGCGATCCCCACTACCAAGTGCGCCTTTTCTTTTCTGCTCGATCAGACGAACCCTTGGTCTTGGCCTATCTTCTGCTTGCCAATTTTCGGGTTCCCCAATGGCATATCCGTCCTCATCACTATCTATAATTTTTAAAATAGTAACTTTGGGCAATCCCCCCATCAGATGGAAAGCCCGTCCGGGTGAAGAATCAATCAAGCCTTCATCCGCCATATCTTTCAGTAACGCTTTTAATCCGATTTTGGCCTGCCCTTTCAATCCAAAGGCACGGGCGATTTCCCGTTTTCCAGCGGCCTGTGGCGAAGAGGCTATAAAGTCAAGAATCTGCTTTTGAGAAGGCAGTTCATTTATCGAGGATTTTTTATATGCACGGGTCATAAGGGGGATAATAAGGCCTTTTTATAAAAAGATAAAATTCAATTCAGACACAGGTATAAACAGGCTGAAATCTTATCAGGCCAATCCCCCTTTTTAAGGAAAGATTTAGATAGATTGTTCAATCCATGCTTTTAACTGGCTTTTGGGAGCGCCTCCCGCGCGGGTAGCAACAACTTCGCCATTCTTGAAAATCATCAAAGTAGGAATATTGCGGATACCATATTGGCTGGCGGTTTCAACATTACCATCAACGTCTAGCTTCGCTAAGGTCATTTTACCTTCCAGCTCGCTCGCAATTTCAGACAACGCCGGAGCAATCTGACGGCAAGGGCCACACCATTCTGCCCAGAAATCAACCACAACCGGTTCCTGAGATTTCAGAACATCTGCTTCAAAGCTGGCATCTGTTACGCTTTTCACGCCCATTTTATCTCTCCTGAGGAATCTTTGTTAATATAGGTATTTATGATCTAATAGGAATAGCGTTTCATGCAATGACGAAAAGGCGATCATTTTAAAAGTTATTTAACTGACTGTTATTGGCTCAATTTATAGTTCAGCATCAAAATAAGGCCGTAAAAAATCGCGTTCAAAAGAGATCAATTTAGGGCCAGTCGTATAAAGCAACGCCGAATGAATTATATGATCCGGGAAAATTTTTTCTAAGGCAGCAACATAGGCAGCCATTTGCTTTAAATGCGGCAATATAACCCTATCTGCTGAAGAAGGCACCCGTCGTCCTGTTTTGAAATCAATGACCCAGACATGTTTTTCATCACTCCACAAACGATCGACCGTTCCTGAAATAACATGGACCCCGACCTGTGCTGCGATGGGGGCTTCTGCTAAGGCCTTATCCGAAAAAATAATCGCAAATTGGGGGTCATCCATAATACGGCAAGCATCGCTTATTAAGGCCTGCCGCTGTGCAGGGTCTTTTATCGCCGCAACATATTCCAACCAATTAAGTCCCGCTTTTTCTCGGTCTTCTACGGGCAGCATCGGCAAACGCTCGAATAAAGCATGGAGCAGACTACCCCGTCTCGCGGCGTCTAATGAAGAAGCATCGGGCGGCGGGTTCGCGATATCGTCGTTTCCCAAAGAGGAAGGCGTCAAAGGATAAGAAGGTCGGGGTTCGGAAATCACGGATTTATCCAACCATAACGGTAAATCCCATTTAGGAGAAATAGTCTTAACTAAAGAAGCTGTTACGGGAGGCTCAACCGTAGGTTGATGATAAACAGCCTTTTTACCCCATAACACATCCTCTTGCCAGACAGTCATTTCCTGCCCCTTCATAGCCTGTGCTGCATAATTCATTGCACGGATTGAACAAGCATACCAACTATCTATTGGAGGAATAGCTTTTGAACGTTTTCCTAAATTACCTGTAATAACAAGGCATTCTTCCGCTCTTGTCGCGGCAACATAGAGTAAACGCCAATGTTCTTGTAATGCCTCTTTTTCAATTTGGACTACATTGGCTTTTATCGGTAAATATTCCAGCTCATTTTTATTCGGTTGTGGAATGATTACGGGTAGATTATTTTTTAATAAGTCCCATTGCATCGTATTGATTTGAAAACCGTTAGATTGATGGGGGTCTCGGGTGGCATCCGCTAAAATCACGAGGGGTGCCTGCAACCCCTTAGCGCCATGCACCGTCATAATCCGCACTGTGTTTTGTTGTGTCGAAGGATCTCGCTTGATTTCGACATCTCCGCTATCAAACCAATCTAAAAAGCGCTGAAAAGAAGGGATAGTCTCACTTTCCAACAACAATGCAGAATTAAGCAGCTCATTTATAGGATCTCGCGCTTCTTCCCCCAGACGCTCAAACAGTTTTTGCCGTCCTTTTAAGGGGCCACTTAGTAGCATTTCAAGAAAACGATAAGGCGTTATAAAATCAGCTTTTTCTAACCAATCCCGCACAATATCCCATGTTTCTTGTTCTTGTTCGCTTTTACGAAGTCGATCAAATAACGTTTCTCTAGGGGCACGATTAACTGCAAGGCGATAAAGCCGATCTTGATCCCATCCAATCAACGGTGAGACAAGCAGACAAGCAAGCGTCAGATCATCATCAGGTTGCAAAACAAAGCGAATGGCCGACAATAGATCGCAGACCGCCAAGGGTGTGGTTAAAGATAAGCGATCTAAACCCGCCACCGGTATTTTTTCAGTGTGAAGACAACCCACAATGAGCGAAGCCAATTTACCCCGATTACGCACTAAAATCAAAATATCTTGAGGTTCAAGATTTCGCCCTAACCCCTCAAGATAGAAGGGGGTTTTCGGATCAAGCCATGCTTTGATTTGTCGCGCCAATTTGATAGCAAATTCTAACTCGCTATTTTCAAGCTGACTTTCATCTTCGTCAACAGTGCTTTCTGTTTCTTCGCCTTCTTCTTTATAATCGCAGGTTGGTTGCCATAATCTGACAGAACCCCCTAGACCTGATCGTGCCGAGTAATGCGGTTTTAGCATTGCCGCCTCAATTCCAATGCCGTCTTCTGTTGTTTGAATATCCTTCAAAAGATAATCGACAATCGTAAGAATAGGCGGCGTCGAACGAAAAGAGCGGTTAAGGGATAAATCGAGAATATCTCGACCGCTATCTTTCGCTTTATCTATAAAATAATCGCGTGCGTCTAAGAATGCCTGAGGATTTGTACCCTGAAAACCATAGATAGCTTGCTTAAAATCACCGACCGTAAAAATGCTTCGACGAGTATAACTAGACTTTGCGCTGTCACCTGAGAAGAAATCTTCTGTTAAGGCCGTAATAATAGCCCATTGTAAAATATTCGTATCTTGGGCTTCATCAACAAGAATATGATCGGTTATCCGGTCTAATTTATAGCGGACCCATTCCCCAATACCCGGCGTGCGGAGTAAAAGGACACTGGCATCAATCATATCTTTAAAATCGACTAGCCCCGATTTTTGTTTGGCTTTGTGCCAAGCCTCACAATAGCTTTGACCCGCTTTCAGTGCGGCAGTCACAAAAACAGAAAAATCATAGCATTTTTGTAAAGCCACTATCCGATGAATCTGTTCTGCCAACAACGGCATCCACGATGCGTATTCTGGTGTCAGTTTCGTGATACCCTTAGGCGGCGCACGTAAGTCACCATCGGCCTTTAACACTATATTTTTGAGGTCAGATAGATAATCGATCCGCTGTTGCGGAGAGGCCTTTACAAATAAGTCGATCCACGCCAGATTTTTCTTGGCAGTATCCGTACCCCATTTTTCATTAGCCGCCGCCATATTACGTAAAAGCGCAAAATCAAAATGATTGTCATCGCAAGCTTCTGACAAAATCATAGTAATATCAGACAAGGGTAAATTTAAAGCCTGCCTTACCTTTACTTCAATCCCCTGCCCCAAAGCGATGAAACCATGATTATAAAAGCGGCATTCATAGAGATAATCTTGAACACCTTGCTCTCCTAGGCGGTCGGATAGCTGGTTGATATTATCTAACAGCCTGTGAGCATTATCCTGACTAGCTTGCTCTAATAATTCTGCCAGCGTTCTTTTGGCTAAGCTGACTTCCTCTCGTCCTTCAATTAACCGAAATCCGGGTGTTAAACCGGCCTCTACCGGAAAAGCCGTTAGCAATGACTGACAAAAGCTATGAATGGTCTGAATCCGCAAACCACCAGGGGCATCAAGAACACGGGCAAAAAGAGTCCGAGCAAAGGCTAAGGCTTTATGATCGTATCTTTCACCTATAGCGATCAATTCTTCTCTTAATCGCTCATCTTCTAATTGAACCCATGAAGCCAAACGCTGATGAATACGTTCAGCCATTTCCGCCGCCCCTGCCTTGGTAAAAGTAAGGCATAATATACTTTCAGGAGCGGCCTTATTCAGTAGAATCCGTAATACCCGTGCTGTTAAAACATGCGTTTTTCCAGTACCGGCTGATGCAGATAGCCAGATATTGCTAATCGGATCAGAAGCCTGACGTTGTTCTTCTTTTAAAGGCTGTAGATTTGTCAGCTGAACCATAAAAATTCCTTAACTACCAATCACTTTATGCTGTGGATTGGCGCGCCATTCATCAAATCGCATCAACTGAACATAATCATCATAAAGCTTTTTCCCCCGATATGGACGGGCCGTAAAAGCAGCATTTCCTAACAAATAGGATTGTATAACTTCAGAAAAACGCTTTTCTGTAAAATTGAGGAAAGCCTCAGGCGAAATAGCCTGTTTACCTCCTAATACAGAAATTTTATAACCCGCTTGTTTATTCTTGTTTTGTGCCATCGACCAGTATTCAAAAGCCTGAACATGACCTTCTATGGAAGGGATACCGCCCTGTTCGATAATCAGTGCAAGCAAACCTAATTGTAGGTTATCACCACTCGTAACCGATTTACTGCTAGGGGGTTGACCCGTCTTGTAATCAACAAGAGCCAATGAACCATCTGATAGACGATCAATCCGATCAACCCAGCCGAATAATTCGATGCCTTCGATCAAACATTTCCCATATTGTTCGACCTTAACAATAGATCGACCTTCTTCCGTCATTTGTTGTATTTGCTGCTCAATCCAATTAATCGCTTGCAGCAAACGAGGCGTGCCCAATATTTTTTGAATGATATGGCTATTAATATCGCCCCAAATATTGAGCGCCCGTGTTTGTAATTTTTTAGGATCAGCGTTATCTTTTTTTACCCAATCTTCAAGAATACTATGGATCAAGCTACCACGCCAAGCGACTGTTGGTGCGGCGTCCACTGGATCAAGCCGCCTCAAACGTAAAATATTGCTGGCATAATAGCTATAAGGATCGGCTTGCAAGCTATCAAAACGAGTAACAGCAATGCGTTTTGGTCTATCTGGAACTGGCGGTTTTGGAGCTGGTCGCAAGGCTGGCTTAAAGATTTTGGGTTCATCCAGCATTTTTGCGTAATAAGGAAGTTCTGCGGCTTTGGGTAACCCCCCTGTCATAGCTTCCAGTCTAAGCCAAAACCGTGATGCAATAGTCGGTGCACGAGCATCCCGTCTGGCCCGGGTAAGCAAAATTCTGCCTGCTCCTAGAATAGAGGCAAAATCATGCGCCGCAATACCAATACGTAAATCTAATCCAGGTAATCCTAATTCAGAGCGGATTCTAGGCGCTAACCATGGATCGGCGTCACTGATCGGCGGCCAAATACCTTCGTTTAGACTAGCCGCAATCATCAAGTCGGCATGCTGCAACCGCGCTTCAATCAAACCCCAGATAAAAATACGAGGATGCCCCCCCGAAACAGGCCTAACCGCCTGTTTATCCATCAATTGCCGAAGAATACGCCCGAAATCTGCAAAACTCATTAATTCTTTGTGATGTATAGCTAATTGTTCGAGTTCGGTAATTAAATCAGCGGCCATTCGGCCATCTGGCCCTGACCATAATTTATCACCGGCAAGGGTTTGTCCCGTTTCCCGCAGTAAACGGATCAGTTCAGCTAAGGGAAGGATCTCTTGATGTCGGTTGTCCAAAGCCAAGAAAGCCGTCTTTACGCTTTCCCACCACGATAATAAATTTGGATCGGCACGTTTTTTATCAATTTCTTGGGCTATTTTTTGAGAAATACCTGCCAGACCGATTTTTAATTGTGGCCCTCTTAAAACCATATCCAAAGCACGGATATGCTCCCGCCACAAGGCCCGTTCTTCGCTGAAAGCAACGAAAGGATGCTTGGCAACGACCAGAAAACTTACGGCAGAAAAATGATCCGCGGCCGCCGAAATAATATCCAATAAGAGCATACCGGGGGGTGTTAGAGATAAAGGACGCCCTGCACTATCATCGGCCTGAATACCAAAACGCGTCAATAGGGCAGAAACCCTTATAGCTAAAGTCCGATCAGGCGTTACAAGCGCCGCCGTTACCCCCGGTTTTTCGATAGCCTGTCGTAAAGCAATAGCAATAATCTGTGCTTCTTCTTCAGGATGCGCCGCCTCAACAATAGAAACATCCGGAAAAGAGCGTTCCTGTTCCGATAAATTCAGCCATTGATTAGTGTAGCGTGCCGGTGCCATCGCATGACTAATCGCAAGGCTCCGTTCCTTATGAACCATTTTTTTATTTTCATAAGGCCAAAGGGCTACTTCATTTCGAGCGATCCCCATACGCTCTAGCAATAATTTTAGCTGGAATTGAGGATGACTCTCTAAGGAAGGCTGTTTGATGCCGGTATCGGGATCCCTTTCATGCGGGCCGAGTAATGCCCATTCTTCTTCTGACATAGTCAGATCAAGACCGGGTAAAACAATTAACCCACTTTCTAACACCGATATTACGCGTAACAAACGCGCTGAAACAGGCGATCCCGTAATGGCACCGGCTGCAATAACAGGTCCTTTAGGTGGTTGTTTTTGCCAACGTTCAGTCAAGCGATCTAATAGCTTATTTCGCCGATCCTGCATTTCAATTTGACCAGTATTAGCCAGTTCTTGAGGCCAGTCGGTAATAATACATTCTAATAAATTTAAAGATGACTGCCAGTGCTTTGCTAACTCTTCTTCGGCCAAAGGATCAATCAAGGTGGATAAAGCTGCGGGATCAATTTCTGCGGCAATCAATTGATCTAAGGTCAAGCCTAAGTCTTCAGCCAAGCGATGGGATTCAGAAGGAGAAATCTCTTTCCCCTGCTGCTTCATTGCTTTTTTAACAAGACGGGTCAGGCGGAAATGCCGATCTAAGGGTGTAATCGCCGGAGGAAACGGATCAGTAAGGTCAACAGGATCTAAAAATGCACCCAAACGCTCATCTAAAAACGGATCACCCACAGGCACCATCCGCGGCAAGAGTAAACCGGAAGAAGATCGGCGGACAAAGGCTTCGGTAATCGCCCGTACTGAACGATTGTTGGGTAACAAGATCAAGCCACGTGCTAATTCCATCGGTTTATAACGGTCGATAAGACCCGCTACCAGAGAATCTGCAAAAGCCTGATGAAAGGGAATCGTAAAAATTCGGGATATATCCGCCATGATTGATTAACCACGTCTCAAGATATTGTCCGTTATCTTGACTGCCTTTGGCGTACTGACGTCAAACCAAACACCATCATGGACAAGACCATAGAGCCGACCACGCGCAATAGCCTGATCACGGATAAGTTTACTGCGAAAAGGGCCATCTGGTGTATTGTCTAAAAAACGTTTGGACATAAGTTGAATACCACTGAATACGAAAGGCGCTACACGACCTTCTACCCGTGATTTAATCTGCCCTGTACCATTCATGTGAAAATCCCCCTGTCCGGAATAGCAACAGGCATGAGAAAGCGGCACAAGTAATAATAAAGCATCCATCAGATTATCATCCCAATGACGAGTCAGAAGATCGATGGAGTTGGCTGTGCCGTCTAACCAGAAATTATCACTACTTATGACTAGAAATAAATCCTCTTTCACAAGCGGTAAAGCTTGTTTTATGCCGCCGCCCGTTTCGAGAGGTTGTTCTTTTTCACGTGAAATCTGGAGATCAAAATCTTTAGCAGAATGCGCAAGATGGGCTTCTAGTTGATCACTCATATAATGCGTATTGACGATAACATGTTTAATCCCGCTTTCTTTTAAATGGGATAACGCATGATCAATCAATGGCTTTCCGCCGACTTCAACCAAAGGTTTAGGGCGGGTCGCGGTCAAGGGACGCATCCGTTTACCAAAACCTGCCGCCAAAATGATCGCTGTTTTAATTAAAGTCTGTGGGTTTTGTGCTTCGTTCACGACCGACATTGAAGAATTATTCATTATTTCACTCCTGCCCCTGCTCTATGAAACTGTCAGGCTTCTAGCAAAGGGGCGATAATCAGAAAATCATTTCATTTAAATTATAAAGGTGGCCATCTTTTTTCCCAGTCATGGGGGGCCTGCCATGTCAGGCGGCGCATATTATTTTCCAGAATATCGAAATGTAACCGTAAACTTTGGGGCCATAAGTGTTCGAGCGTATCTCCTAACCTTTCCGGCCATTCAATAAGCAAGATGCCCTCCATACCAAACTCATCGAGCCCTAATTCTCGAATATCTGCTGCATTATCCAAACGGTATAAATCAACATGGGCTACAGGTAGGATGATTTCCGGCGGTTCATAGGCAATCATCAAAGCAAAACTGGGAGAAGGGGCTTCTTCTTCCAAACCTAATTCAGCCAATACACCTCGGGCTAGACTGGTTTTCCCAGATCCTAAATCGCCTGATAGGGTAATAACATCACCGATTTTCAATTGTTGCCCGAGATAATGTCCAACCTGTTCTGTCTCAACAGCATCTTTCAAAATTATTTCCTGTTCGATCATATCCTCATTTATCCGATAAAAATGCTACCGATTTTTTACAAAACAGGCACGTGGCGTGGCAACGTAATAATAAAATGTGTTTTCTGATTCTCAGTAGAATCAATTCTAATGGTGCCACCATGTAAGGCGATAAAGCGTCTTATAAGGGGAATTGCAATGGCAGCGCTGCCTCTTCCATCATGGACGGCTTGCCCATAGGCAGAAAAATGGTCAGAAAGCTTTATACCTATATCCTGATCCCCAGAGGCAAAAACGTCTTCTTTATTCGGCATATAAAAAACATCCCCTTCGTCGATAATCATTATCGTCACTTTTTCAGCCTCTCCCGATGCTTTAAAAATAACTGTTCCACCGCGGGGATTTCTTGCCAAAGCTATTAAAAGCATATGGGTAATCGTTCGCTGCAAACGTTTAGGGTCGCTTTCAATTTCGCCTAGATTATCATCAATAACAATTTCAAGGGTGACACCTAATTCAGAAGCCCGTTCTGAGACCTCTTTTCCCAAATTAGCTAACAGAGGTTTTAAAATTAAGTTTTGCTGGTTTAATTCTAGATTACCCGATTCCAAGAGGGTCAGATCTAAAATATCATCGATTAAGGCGCTGAGACGAGCGACTGCATCCAAGATGGCGGTAACATAATCTGTCGCTGTCTTAGAAAGATCGCCACAGTAGCCTTGCGCTAACATTTCGGCAAAACCGCTGATGGAAGTTAAGGGCGTTCTTAATTCATAACTCATATTGGCAACGAAATCGGTCTTAAGGCGATCGGCGGCTTCTAACGCTTCATTCCGATCACGCAAGGCGCGTTCTATATGCCAACTATCTGTTACATCCAGCATAGTAAATAGAACATTACCATCAGGAAGAGGAACGGTCGAAAAGTTAAAATATTGCCCATCGGCAAAAGATAAATGGCCATGATTAGACTGGCGTTCAACCGTCGTCATGCGGATAGCTTCGCTGATTTTTATAGGCTGATTTTTATCTGTCAGACGCGCACTTATAAGCTTAGCAAGTTCATCAACGCGCGGATGAAGAGATAAAAGCTTTTCATCAATTTGCCAAACATCGGTAAAACGGGTGTTCCACAGATTAAGCCGCCCATCCGATGAAAAGACACTAATCGCTTCAAATAATTTATCAAAACTTGCTGTTCTGACACGAAGCATAATATCATGGGCGGAAGTCAAACGGACCTGTTCCGTTCGATCTTCAAAAATCAGTAACAAACCACCATCTGGCGTCGGTTGCGTTATAACACGAAGATGGGACCCGTCTGATAAAAGCCAATTTTCTTCTAAAGCTTCGCTATGGGCTAAAAACCATTGCCGCCTCTCCGCTTTCCATGCGGGAAAGTCATGGGCTGCGGGTAATCGCCCCGCTTCTCGCATGCGTTCTAAGACCCGATCAAATTCGGGGCGATCGACGAGCCATTCTGGTTTTAAAGCAAATAAATGTCGAAAAGGCTGATTGGAAAAAATAAGGTTTTGTTCAGCGTTAAATTGCGCGACCCCTGCTGAAAGCTGATCCAAGATATGGCGTTGGGCTTGTAAGAAGCGTCCCATCTCGGCTTTAGCCTCTTCTAATTCCTCTACATCCATAGCGTAGCCAGCAACCGCGCCTGAAGGTAGTGGAATATCCGTAAGGCGCATCATACGACGCGCGCCTCCTGTAATTACAGGAGACAAGCGATTTTGTAATTTTTGCTCACGCACGGCTTTTTCGGCGAAGGAAAGCGGTTTTTCGGCACCGTTTCGCTCTAATAATTCAATATTATAGGTAATAACCTCTGAACCGGTTTTGGCTTCTACTGCCGAGACATAAGCACTGTTCACTAATAAAAGTTTTAAAGATTTTGCTCGATACCAAATAGGAAAAGGCATCACTTCAAAAAGAGATGATAAAGCCTGTAACGCCTGATAGGCCTGATCTTGTTGGGCTTTTAATTCTGTCTTTACATCTTCATCCTCAGTAATATCTGAAACCCAGATTAGAATGTTCGGTTGCTTGTTCAAAAATTTTGAAGAAGATATAAACGGATAACCCACGACACGAAATAAACGGTTATCAATCTGGCTCTCTACCTTTTCAGTGAATCCCTTTCCTGTTTTAACCAATTGCATAAAATGTCGGTTAAAATGATTTGCCGATAAAGGCGTAAGCCATATTTTTAGAAAATCTTTGAGAAAATCCGGTATCTTGGGAATGCCTAACCAAGAGGCAGAGGTTGGATTGATCGGCAGTATATGATCCTGATTGATCAAAAAACCGTGAATAGGGGCTGTCCTGTAAATCTCCTGAAAAGGCTTTGTGTTTTGAAGAACAGCTTGGGCCTTTTTCATTTTTATTAAGGTAATAGTAACAATTGCAAAGGTAATACCCCACAAAAATGTAAGGATGATAATCAGTATCGCTACGACTATCCAAGAAATATAAAAACCACCTTCATCCATTATTGGCCGTTCTCTTATTCGATAAGAAAAAATTTTCGTATTATGTTTTTTATGTTTTATTGAATTTGAAATATATTTCACAAAAAATCATGAAGATGAAGCCATTTACTCTATAAAAAAGGCAAATCCGTAGAGCATAAGCACGCTTACTACGGCCTATTTACTATAAATTTTCTTAGCAAATTGAGAAGGAGTGATCAAAGACAAGGTAGTTATTTTCATGATGAAAGGGAAAATAACTTAAAAGAAAAAAGGCTGGAGGCAACCTTTACTTAAAGAAGATTTGGTGGGCCCGGCAGGAATCGAACCCGCAACCTAGCCGTTATGAGCGGCCAGCTCTAACCGTTGAGCTACAGGCCCCACCTTTAAGGATGCTCGATAGCCGAAATCATCCCCTTCTGACAAGATGTCATTACCAAGAATTTTTATTTTTCTAGCATGCTTCTGAACGAATTTCTTCTATCGGCAATAAAATCGTAAAAGAATCCCCTTTAATTTCGAACTGTCCTTGCGCTGCCGCCGCTAAATTCCGGATCAAGCGTAAAGCAAATCCAAGCCCTAATACAGGCGCATGGGGCCATTCACCCTTCAGGTTAAAACCAGGATCAAGCAAAGCCTGTTCATCATAACCTTGTAGCGCCAGAGGCCGTTTGACCATGAAACCGACAAAAGAATCCTGACGGTTGACAATAACTTCTATCTTTTCATTCGTTTCGATTAGGCCAATAACCATCGTTAAGAGACGAGAGAAAAGACGCTCTACAGCAACAGGATCTGCTTTTACTAAAGGTAATCCTGTGGCGATCCGGAATAAAATGTCACCATTATGCCGGCTGGCGGCGGACTGGTAATGTTTGTGCAAAGCCGAGACAATTTTCGTTACATTCACCAAACCATCAGTTTTAAGCGAAGTGGCTAAGGGCGCATCAATATCAGCGGCTGAATTCAAATCTTCTACCGCTTGTAAAAGGCGTTCGCCTTGGCGGGTAATATCTTCGGCATAAGAGCGATAAGCTTTATTGACAGGGCCTAGCATTTGGTTGCTGATCATTTCTGAAAAGCCAACAATAGCATTCAACGGATTTCTTAATTCATGGACTAATTGCCGTAAGGAATCCCTGTCAATTTCGAGAACACTAGGCCGTGGGGTAGCGATTTCAACAAAGGGTTGGGCTGTTTCTTCTATTCTTGGGCGGCGGGCCGTTCCACGATATCCAGAAAAGTGACCTGTTTCAGGGTTAAAAAAAGGTGCAGCCGATATACGCCATTCACCAGAAGCTGCCCCATTCCCCGGTATTGATAATCGCGCATGTCGAATAGGCGCACGCCGACCAAACGCTCCAACCACTTGGCCATCCACACCATAACCATTTTGAAAAGCAGACGTGCTTAAGGAAATACCGACTAATACAGTAGACGAGATTCCCTTTACATAGGTCACGAATCCTTCAGGATTCGTCTCAAAGTTAAACTGTTCTGCTCTAGATTCCAGACTGCGCTTAAAGGCATCGATTCTTTCTAGTAAATGGCGAATTTGCGTTTCATCATTTTCATCAGATGCGCGGCCATTTTTGGGGTGTCCCGCAAACGGATTAGATTTAAGTTTTCTAATTGTCCCATGAGTCCGCCTTTTAGGGGTAGGAAACCATTCTAGATCTTCGCTTTTCTGCGCTTTTGCCTTTTCTATCTCATCCTTGTGCGTATCGAAAGACTCAGCTTCGTCTAAATTATCCTTTGAGTTTTTTGGGATAGGGTCATCTTCGTTATCTTCTGTCACAGGGGTAACGCGGGTTTGCCATCTGTCAGAAAAAGGTGAAAAACGAGGTGAATCGTTATCTTTATCAAAAGCAGGTATGTTTTTTGTCTCTTTACTGTCCTCATCATTTTTATCATCGGAAATATGATTAGAAGAAAAAGGTCTATAATGAGACGCTGCCTCGGGGTCTTTTTGCCCTAAAATATCAGAGCGGATAGTATCTGCAAAAGATTTTGGGATACTGTCTTTTGGGGTATCCTTTTTAATATTTTCTTTTTGAGAAGTAAAATTATCCGTTTTTATAATAGGGCGCTTAAAAAATTCTTTTCTATAGAGATCATACGCTTTTATATCAGATGAAATACCCTTCTCTTCTTTCAAAATCGAGTTTGTCTCGTCGAGATTATTCTCTTCATCTGAAGGTTCTTCTATATTTAAATGATTATCAATATCATAATCAGTTTTATTTTCTGTTTTTAATACAGGTTTTTCTAAAACCGCCTGATCATTACCTAAACTGTCTAAAGCCTGTATTATTTGCGGATCGAGGTCAGGCCGCTGTCGCAGGATATGCCTGATAGGCTGACGTAAAGCCGGAATAATCATCATCCACTCTTTGGGGCTTAACTGGACAGAGCTTATCAAGGGTGCTGCAATCATGCTGATATCGCAGGAAAAATATTTTACTAATAAAGGTGGAAGATGTTGTCCTGTTAAACTAAGAACGGTTTCAAGACGGATATTAGAAGGCACATCCCTATTAAGGAAGATAAGACGGTGATAGGCTTTCTTTAGCAAGTCGGGCGCATGTTGCCCTTTATCCTGAGCAATGCAATCCACCAATTGCCGCCAGACAGCTGTCTTTTCTGCCGTGTTATTTAACGGCTGGTCCATAATAGTTTGTAGCATATCGTCGAAACGCACGCCTGATTCCCGATTTCAAATGAATGATCTGTTCATCATCGGTAAAGGCAACTGGTTAACATATACCTGCCATTTGGCTAATTTGGAGAATAAATACAAAAATATTAAAAAATATTTTTTACATAGGGTAATTTATTATTTTTTTTCTAGTTTGCCATTTTTTTTATCGAAATTTACCCTATTTAATTATCAACTCACCGAATTGATAATTTTTTTACATAATCGTGCATAAGTTAAGTTGTATTTTTCGGCAACTTTATTATCTAGCCCGAAGATTAAATAGAAGGACTAAGTCCGTGACGGCTAATTACCCACTTGATTCAATTGATCGCCTTATCCTTGAAAACCTTCAAGAAGACGGACGTATTACGAATGTTGACCTCGCCCGCAAGGCAGGTCTTACGGCGCCTCCCTGCTTGCGCCGCGTGCGGGCTCTTGAAGAAGCCGGTATCATAGAAGGCTATCATGCCCAGCTTAATGCCAATGCTCTTGGCTATGGCATTATGGTATTCGCTATGGTTAGCCTGAAGAGTCAGGCCGAAGAAGATTTGCGCCAATTTGAAGATCATATTGCGACTCTGCCAGAAGTGCGGGAATGCCATATGTTAAATGGTGAAATTGACTTCGTTCTTAAAATCGTAGCGCATGACCTTCAGGCTTTTCAGCATTTATTAACCTCTAAGCTGACATCTGCTCCCAATGTCACTAGTGTTAAAACTTCTCTGATTATCCGTACTTCAAAGGATTTACCGGGTGTTCCGGTTGATACCAAGGAATAAACAAAAGAATCATCTATCTAATAGTAAAGATTAGCATAAATCTTTTCTTTTAGAATTGGGTTCTGGCGGTGGCGATCGCTGTTTATTCTAACTTTAACTCTGATTAGAGTAAATATTAAGGTCGCCCTCGCGCCCATTAGATATTTTTTAATTTAAATAGTTATTTCTAAGGCAGCAATATCGCTGCTTTTTTTGACATAAAAAACGGACTGGGTATTATCCAGTCCGTTTTTTAGTAAAAAAATTATAGGGCTTAGACTAAAAGCTTAAGCACCATGCTTATCAGCATAAATCGACCACAATTGAGCAATTTCGGAACGGCTACCCGTTACATTTGCTAAGGTAGCTTTGGCTGCATCCTTCTGCCCTGCTAAAGCCTGTGCCATACCAAGCCGTAATGACAGAAGCTCGGCATCGACACCGGTCTTACCCTTAGCAATCGTATAAAGATTAATCGCCAAGGGATAATCACCAGCACCCAAGGCCAACGTACCATCAATAAAGGCTTCTTTTCCCGTAGCGGCTTTACTGTCACGGACGACGGCTTTTGCCAGATCAGCTTTGGCCGCAGGAACTTTGAGTCTAGCGGTTGCTAACCATTTGCTGACCGTTGTATCAGATGCGCTGATAACGCCTTTTTGAATACCTTCCTTTAACACTGATTCTGCTTCGATCGGATAACCGATATAAAGGGGCTGAGCATAAAGCAGATATTCGCTTTCACCACTCAAGGCCCCCACAGCACGCGTTAAGCGCAAGATGTCCAGCGTGGCATCGCCATCAAGATTACGATTAAAATCACGATAGATACTTAAAGAAGTATGCCAAGAGTCATTTGAAGGATAGGCAGAAATCCACTGTTTACATAGGCGCAGCGTTTCCGGTTGAAGCTTGGCATTATACGCAATAGCAACACCACGCTTTAACCAAGCTTCGGGTATCGTTTGGTTGGCAGCTTGCATTTTGGGAATAGCTGATTCCAAAACGGCGATGGCTTCTGGCGTTTTCCCAAGCTTCACTTTGGTCTCAACCAACATGGGATAAAGCTGAATATTATTGGGGCTAGCAATTTTAAGGGCCTGTTCCAGACCCGCTTCAGCCTTTTGGAATTGATTAGCCTCATAGGCACTTTGTGCCTGTTCGACATAAAGCTGCCAGATCATATCAGAGGACATATGCTGGCTGGCCTTGCCGCTACTTAAGATCAAATCGACGGATTGCCCCTGTAAGGCTTTATCTTGTCGGGAAGAGCCTAACTCATAGCCAAGAGAACCCACGATATATTTATCATCATCCGTCGCAATAGCGGCTTTAGCCTCTGCAAGTTTAGCACTTGCTGTTGTAAAGTCATTCGTCTTCAAAGCGGTTTGAACAGCAGCGGCAGCTTCACGGACAGCGGGGGTTAATATATAATCTTGTGCTGGATTAGCAGGGGCTTGCGTTTGTTCAGGTGCCGATTTCGGTTTTGCCAAGGCAGGCTGTAAAGCAAGAACCGATGCCCCACTTAAAGTCAGGGTTAGAGTGACAGCTATCTTTGAAGCTAATTTCATGCGTTAAATCTCCCGGTAAAATTATTTACAGACTGATCGGGTCTTTCAGGAAGAGACTTCTAGAAAACAACCTGCAAACGGCTATTAAAACAATTTATAATATATCTATAATTTTTGTCGGTTCAGGTACCAACTAAATATATTTGTTTTTACTAAAGCAAGACTAAATATATTTAATTTTATGTATAATTATTTCTATAGATTTCATCTATTTATAAAATTTTTATCAACAAAAATTTCAATATAGTGAAAACACATCGAAAATTAGACTCCTGATTTTTGTTGATAAAATTCATACTAGAAAAATATGTCTATTGCCTTAAGGGCGTCTATAAAATTTGGATATTAGGGATAATATCCAGTGACAATGGACACCTTAATGACAAAACGGTCTTTTTTTTCCAACAATGCCTTTTCTTTTTGGCTGATAAGCGCCCTTGTTGCGCTTGCTTTCAATCTACGTAGTCCATTAACGGCTATCCCCCCAATCGTGAATGAAATTCGCGTGGCGCTTCACCTAAGTGCCGCCACGGCGGGATTACTGACTAGTATCCCGATCTTATGCTTTGGCCTTCTTACGCCGCTTGCGTCTTTGTTAATCAACCGCACTTCTCTGAAGTTTTCAATTGTTTTGACACTTCTGGGATGCATTTTGGGGATTTTAATCCGCGCATCGGGTAGTTTTGCAGGTTTGTTAAGTGGCACTTTTATTATTGGTATTGCCCTTACTATCGGAAATATCGTCAGCCTTTTAATCATCGCACGCGATTTTCCGCGCAAATCGCATATTATAACGGGTATCTATACTTCGGCCCTTAATATTGGCACGATGCTAAGTTCAGCATTAACCCCGATTCTTGCGCATTACTGGGGATGGCAGCTGGCCTTAATATCATGGGTAGATTTGGCATTATTAGCCCTAGGGTTATGGTCTGTTGTCTTTTTATTTGAAAAAAAATTACCTCCGCAAACGGAAATACCCTCTGATAGCGACACCCAAAAAGCGACCTCCAAGATTTTGCTTTCCGACAACAAAACGAAACAACTTTTTCATCGTCAGCTAGTACAGCTTCTGGTTATTTCTTTTGCTGCGCATCTTTGTGTTTATTATGGTTTAACCGCATGGATTCCCAGTTTCTTACGCCAAGTGAATAAAATGGATGCTTCTGCTGCTGGAGGTGCCGCCGCCCTTTTTCAAATATTGGCACTTTTAGGTTCTTTTGGGATTCCTTTATTGGGAAAGCATTTCTCAGGGGCATTTTTAATTCAAACTATCGCGTTATGTTGGCTTGTTACCCCAGTTGGACTGCTCTTTATGCCCCAATTATGGGTGTTATGGCTTGTTTTAGGGGGTTTTGCCTCAGGCGGTGGTTTCACCATTATTTTTACAATGGTTATTCAATTTGCCCATAATTTGGATGACAATCGCCGTATTTCATCTATCGTTCAAGGGGTCGGATATATTTTTGCTTCCTCCAGCCCTTTGATCGTGGGGGTTTTGCACCAATTTCATAACAACTGGTTATTCGCCTTTCTCTTTCTTTCTGCCAGTGCGCTTCCGCTTTTATGGACAGGTTTCAAATTAAAAAAAGTAGAAGGTTATTATCTGACAATAGAGAAATAGACTAAAAAAGGTCGGTCACGTAGAACCGACCTTCATTCTTCATACGATTTAATCCTGTCCGGTTTTTAAACCATGTCGTAATAAAAGAGGCATATTCGCTATACCAAACAGGGCAGATAAAATCATAGCGCCCCAGATTTTTACTGTCAGCCAGACATCAAAGCTAAAATGCGTTCTTAAATACTCATTTAAAATAGCCATCACCGCAAAAAAACAGGCCCAATTAAAAGATAATAGCCGCCAGCCTCTTTCTGATACGCCTTCGAAAGCGTCTCCTATGATATATTTTAACATCGGTTTTTTAAAGAGCAGGCCACCAAATAATAAAGCCGCAAAAAAGATATAGATAATAGTTGGTTTTAGTTGGATGAAATGCGGATCATGAAACCAAAGTGTTAAGCCGCCGAAAAACATGATCAAGATAAAAGAAAGCCATAAGGTTGGTGAAACATGGCCTAGTTTAAAACGGGAAACAAAAATAGCCGCGATCATCGCAATCATAAAAACAAAGGTGCCGACGAAAAAGCCGGTCAATTTATAAAAAACAAAAAAGATAATAAGCGGCCCATAATCAAGCATCATTTTTATCGTTGAAGAGGATGATTTAAGGGTTGCGCCGGATTTTCCGTCAGATTGATTTTCCATAATTTCTTTTGACGAAAAAAATAGAGAAGCGTCAATTACCCTTATTCGCCTTATTGAAAAAAATAGTAACTTTAACTCTTCGGGCCCTTATTAAGCTAAAATCTGATTATTTTATAATAACAGATAAAAACTTTTACTCTGAATTATAATTTATGTGAAACAGATTGAAGGATTATTCGTTAATTATCCCAGAATAACATTTTATTTAGGTTGCACACTATCGAGCTGAATGGTGGGCACCTTAGTGATTTAAGAGGTTGTTAATGTCTAATAATGGTAGACCTGATCGCATTATCGTTGTGGGCGGTGGCGCAGGGGGATTACAGCTCGTTCGTGCGCTAGGGGAACGCTACGGGAAAGAAGCCGAGGTCATTCTTGTTGACCAGAGCGCAACCCATGTCTGGAAACCTCTTTTTCACGAAGTTGCCACCGGTGCCCTTAATGCTGATCTTGATGAAGTAAGCTACCGCTATCATGGTAAACACTGGGGTTACCATTATGTTCGGGGGACGCTAGAAGATATTGACCGTAAAAATCGAGAAATTATTCTTGCCCCTTTAATTGATGAAGAAGGCCATGAGATAAGTGGTCAGGAACGTCTGCGGTATGATTATCTTGTCTTGGCATTAGGTTCTATTGCCAATGATTTTAATACACCCGGTGTTAAAGAACATTGTCTGTTTCTTGATAGCCGCGCCCAAGCAGACCGTTTTCGGGAACATTTATTTGATGCTTGCGCCAGTGCATCAAGAACTATGATCGCCCAACCGGGGACAGAAAAGCCGGTTAGAGTAACGATCATTGGTGCAGGCGCTACGGGAGTCGAACTGGCCGCCGAACTCTATAATACCGCGAGTGAACTGGGTGATTTCGGATTAGAAAAATTCGGTGCTAACTGTATGAAGGTAACGTTGGTTGAGGCAATGCCCCGCATTCTCCCGCCTTTACCTGAATTTATGGCTGAAGATGCCCATACGGTGCTGCAACGTCTGGGTGTTGATATAAAAACCAACACTATGGTTGTTGAAGCCGGGGAAGGATATATAAAAACCAAAGACGGTTCAAAAATCGAAAGTGATATTCAGCTTTGGGCTGCTGGTGTCAAAGCTCCAGATTTTCTTTCCAAAATAGAAGGCTTGGAAGTAGCCCGTAATAATCAGATCATTGTAAAGCCAACTTTGCAAACAACAACGGATGACCATATTTTTGCTATGGGAGATTGTTGTTCTTGCAAATTACCCGATGCAGAGCGGCCTGTCCCGCCTCGTGCACAAGCCGCACATCAGATGGCCGATACAGTTTTAGAAAATATTTCCCGTTTGCGGAAAGGTCAGCCGCTTACTGATTTCGTTTATCGCGATTATGGGACGTTAATTTCCCTCAGTCGTTTTGCCGCTATTGGTGATCTTAGCTTAAGCGGTAAAAAAGATGTTGGTAAACGCGTTGTGAAAGGCCGTATTGCTCGTTTCTTCTATAACTCGCTTTATCGTCTCCATTTATTGGCTATTCATGGATGGGTTAAAGGTTCAGCTATCCTGGCTTCGGCTATGACGCACAGTATGCTCCGCCCAAAAATCAAACTTTACTAAGTTTTTGTCTTAAATTTATCTTATTTCGATGCGGATTCTATCTGTTTCGGAATAAGATAAATTTTTATAAGCCCTATCCCGTAATTTCCCAAATAATCAAGGTTGATGAAGTAACCTTTTATTCCTAAAACGGCCCTAAAGGATAAATGACCATGTCAGATAATTCTTGGGGACAATTAAAAGATTCCTTGCAACATTGCACGTGTTGCACTCTTTATCAAAAGGCAACTCAAGTTGTTGGTGGCGAAGGTCGGAAAGATAGTCCCGTTATATTTGTGGGGGAACAGCCCGGAGATCAAGAAGATTTAGCCGGTCGGCCTTTTGTTGGCCCTGCGGGTAAAGTATTCGATGAAATTCTTGCATCCCTTGAATGGCCCCGCGAGGAAATTTATCTAACGAATGCTGTTAAACATTTTAAATACCAGATGCGTGGCCGCCGTCGCATTCACCAGACACCCGATGTTGAAGAAGTGGATAGTTGCCGGATTTGGCTCAAAGCCGAATGGCGTTTGTTAAGACCCCGTTTAACCGTAGCTTTGGGGGCAACTGCCGTTCTTTCTTTAACAGGAAAAAAACAGACGCTTTCTTCCCTAAGGGGACGTATTCTTATGCTAAAAGATGTGGCCCCTTTTATCGTAACCTATCATCCTTCTTATGTTCTCCGACAACCTACGGAAGAAGGCCGCGAAAAAGCCTATCACGCTATTCAGAGTGATCTAAAAATGGCTAAAGATTTCCTGGAAAAATCCGAATAGTAAAACTGAAATGCAACCAAAAAACGGGTTAGATACGAAATTTTTTGGAAAAAATAATTTTCACCTGCATTTAAAATAATGCTGGTGCCCAGGAGAGGACTCGAACCTCCACGGCCTTGCGGCCACTGGCACCTGAAGCCAGCGCGTCTACCAATTCCACCACCTGGGCATTAGGGGTGTGGCGCGGCTTTAAAAGACATTTCTGGTATATGTCAATCTTTTATGTGAAAGCAGGAAAAAATTTTTATTTTTCGCGCTTTTAGAGTTCCTTCCATAAATGGATTACGCTTTTTATGCATGATTCCTTATTGACGATTATTTTGTTAGGTCTTTTAGAGGGTCTGACCGAATTTATTCCTGTTTCTTCAACGGGGCATCTTATTTTAGCCGAACGGCTATTAGGGGCCCATGGCGCTAATTCCGCCAGTTTTGATATTATTATTCAACTTGGAGCCATTCTTGCTGTTCTCGTTTTTTACGCTGATCGTTTCTGGAATATTATTAAAGGGCTTTTTCATCGTTCGCCTTCAGCGTGGCATTTTACGAGAAATGTTTTTCTAGGTTTCCTCCCTGCCCTTGTTATCGGTGCGCTTGCCTATCATGGGGTAAAAGCGCTTCTTGAAAAACCGATGGTTGTGGCTGTTGCCTTATGGGTGGGCGGTATTGTGATGCTTGTCATCGAACGAATGCAGCCACCTGTTGAAAGTAAAACAGTACAATCTATCCCTCCTTATAAAGCCTTACTCGTCGGCTTGGCGCAATGTCTGGCCATGATTCCGGGTATCAGTCGCTCGGGTGCTACCATCATGGGCGCTTTATGTCTGGGCGTTGATCGAAAAACAGCGACTGAATATAGTTTCTTTTTAGCTATTCCCGTTATGTTAGCGGCGACAGTTAAAGAATTATGGGAACAACGGCATAGCTTAAGTTCGGCTGATTTGGGGGAAATCAGTTTAGGATTTGCTATTTCCTTTTTTGTGGCCTTGATCGTTATCAAATTATTTTTGGAAATTGTAACACGCCGCGGCTTTGGACCTTTTGCATGGTACCGAATTATTATTGGCTTTGCCGCAATGATCCTTCTTTTGATAGCGCCCTAAAAGAGAAGTGATTCCCAAAAATAGTCTTAGTTCTATAAAAATGGCCGATACGGAACCATTTATCTTTTTATTTTTAATAAAAACGTTGAATTTGCTTTTTTTAGATAAAAATAGGGCAGCAATATTGTCCTATATGTATTTTTGTACGTGACTTAGGGCTAAAAAATAATTATGTCGCGTGATACGAAGGAAAATTAATTATGGCGCAAAATAAAATGCTGTCCTTCGTTCATCTGCAACAAGCTTATCCAGCTAAGCGAGCCGCGAATGAACGGGACAAAGATTTTAACGAGATTTATACCTCTTTTTCTCATGATGAGGCAGAGACACAGGCATCACGCTGTTCGCAATGTGGTGTACCCTATTGTTCAGCCTATTGCCCATTACATAATAATATTCCCGACTGGCTGAAAATGACGGCTGAAAACCGTCTGCAAGAGGCGTATAGTCTTTCAAGCGCTACTTCCAGTATGCCTGAAATTTGTGGTCGTATCTGTCCCCAAGATCGCCTTTGTGAAGGTAACTGCGTTATTGAAAATGCAGGACATGGTTCGGTAACCATTGGTTCTGTCGAAAAATTTATAACCGATACCGCATGGAAAGAAGGTTGGGTTGAGGCTTTAGTGCCCGAAGCTAATCTTGGTCTTTCCGTTGGCATTATCGGTTCTGGCCCGGCGGGTTTGACGGCTGCTGAAAAATTATGCCGTCTTGGCTATGATGTGCATGTTTATGACCGCCACGATCGAGCAGGTGGTCTGCTGACCTATGGAATTCCAGGTTTTAAGCTTGAAAAAGACATTGTCGCACGTCGGGTCAAAAGGCTCGCTGACGGCGGTGTTTCTTTCCATACTAATTTCCATGTTGGTAAAGATGCCAGTCTTCAAGATTTGCGGGCGCGTCATGCTGCTATTCTTATTGCGACTGGGGTTTATAAAGCGCGGAATTTAGCGACACCCGGAAAAGATTTGACAGGTATCGTTGATGCTCTTGATTTTCTGATCTGTTCTAATCGGAAATCCTTTGGCGATAGCGTCGAAGCCTTTGATAATGGCACCTTGAACGCTGCGGGTAAAAAGGTCGTTGTTATTGGTGGGGGCGATACCGCTATGGACTGCGTCCGTACGGCTATTCGCCAAGGCGCCGAATCCGTTCGCTGTCTTTATCGGCGCGATCGTGTCAACATGCCCGGTTCTGCACGCGAAGTAAAAAATGCAGAAGATGAAGGTGCTGAATTTGTCTGGCTGTCCGCACCTGAATCTTTTACAGGGGAAACCCATGTCAAGGCTGTAAAAGTGCGTGGAATGCGTCTTGGGACGCCGGATTCCTCAGGACGCCGTTCCCCTGAACCTGATCCAGCCCAGTCTTTTGATATGGAAGCAGATCTTGTTATTTGCGCCTTGGGTTTTTCACCTGAAGATCTGCCTACTCTCTTTAATGCACCGGAATTGACGGTCTCCCCTTGGGGTACGGTAGAAATCGATCCGATCACTATGCAAACCAGCATGGAAGGCGTATTCGCCGCCGGTGATATTGTCAGAGGTGCCAGTTTAGTCGTTTGGGCTATCCGCGATGGGTTGGAAGTCAGTGACAAGATGCATAATTGGTTACAAGAACAGCCCAAAAGTGAAAAAACCGCCCCTAAAAAGGCTAAGATGAAACCCAAAGTTCCGGCCTGATCATTTTGTCTTACTATCTTACCTGAGCGTATAGAGAAAAAGCTTAAAAAATTTTTTCTCTTTCCAAGGTTTGAAAACGGCAGGCTAAAACCGGCCTACGATGTGAACTCATAATAAGCGGCCTGCTGCCGCTTTGGAAATAAGCAAGCCATGACTATGGAAAACAAATCGCCCGCCGATTCTTTTGATGTTTTTGCTGAACGGGAACGTTTGGCTAAAGAAGGCATGTATCGCCCTGAATTCGAAACAGACGCTTGCGGTGTCGGTTTAGTCGCGGCAACGGATGGGAAAGCGTCACGTCGCGTCGTAACGGCGGCAATTGATGCTTTAAAGGCCGTGTGGCATCGAGGTGCCGTTGATGCGGATGGTAAAACGGGCGATGGTGCGGGTATCCATGTCGATTTACCGGCCAGCTTCTTTGATGATGCAATCGCTCATGCCGGACATGCGCCGTTACCTAACCGTTTGGCGGTCGGTATGGTCTTTTTACCTCGAACTGATCTTTCGGCTCAGGAAACTTGCCGTACGATCGTTGAATCCGAGATTATTGATTTCGGTTATAAAATTTACGGCTGGCGGCAAGTTCCGGTAGATATTTCCGTTATCGGCGAAAAAGCCATGCGGACGCGCCCAGAAATTGAGCAAATCATGATTGCGGGGCCGCATCCTGACGAAATGAGCGCCGCCGAATTTGAAAAAAATCTGTATCTTATCCGGCGTCGTATCGAAAAGAAGGTGATCGCAGCCCAGATTAACGATTTCTATGTCTGCTCCCTTTCCTGCCGTTCTATCGTTTATAAAGGCTTATTTTTAGCAGAAGCCTTATCAATTTTTTATCCTGATCTTCAGGATGAGCGCTTTATCAGCCGTGTTGCTGTTTTCCATCAGCGTTATTCTACCAATACGTTTCCGCAATGGTGGCTGGCACAACCTTTCAGAATGTTAGCGCATAACGGTGAAATCAACACCATCAGCGGTAACCGTAATTGGATGAAAAGCCATGAAATCAAAATGGCTAGCCTTGCTTTTGGTGAACATTCAGAAGACATCAAACCTTTAATCCCTGCCGGTGCTTCGGATACGGCGGCCCTTGATGCGGTATTTGAAACCATTTGTCGCGCAGGACGTCACGCGCCTGCGGCAAAATTAATGCTTATTCCTGAAGCATGGCAACATAACCCCGATATGCCGCAGACTCATCGGAATATGTATAATTATCTTGCGTCTGTAATGGAGCCATGGGACGGCCCAGCCGCCCTTGCGATCACAGATGGTTCATGGGCTGTAGCCGGTGTCGATCGGAATGCTTTACGTCCGCTTCGCACTATACGCACTAAGGATAATCTGCTGATTGTCGGTTCTGAAGCCGGTATGGTGGTTGTTCCAGAAAGCGATGTTCTTGCGAAAGGTCAGCTTGGCCCTGGTCAGATGATTGCCGTTAACCTTGATGAAGGTCGTTTTTATGAAGATCGTCCATTAAAAGACCTTGTCGCAAGCGAGCGTCCTTATGGAGAATGGATTAAAGATTTCCGTAAATTAAGCGATCTGAAACTAAAAGACTATGCGCCAGTTGTTGAATATAATCGCGATGAACTGATCACGCGGCAGGTTTCGGCAGGTTTAACCCTAGAGGATATGGATCTGGTTTTGGCTCCACAGGCTGAAACCGGTAAAGAAGCCATGGGTTCTATGGGTGATGATACGCCTCTTGCGGTTTTGACCGAAAGACCGCGCCTTACTAGTCATTTCTTCCGTCAGAACTTTAGTCAGGTAACTAATCCGCCTATCGATTCTCTGCGTGAAACGCAGGTTATGGCGTTAACCACCCGTTTTGGTAATCTTGGCAATATTCTTGATACCGAGAGTAAACAAAAGCAGATACTGACGTTAGATACGCCTTATTTGAAAACCTCTGAATGGTCACAATTAAAAGATCATTTCGGGAAGCAGGCAGTTGAAATAGATTGCACCTTCTCTCCCGAAGATGGCCCAGATGCCTTGCGTCATGCGATTGCCAATTTAAGGGTTCAGGCTGAAAATGCGGTTCGTTCGGGACGCAGTGAACTATTCTTAACTGATGAGCATATCGGCCCTGATCGGGTTGCAGTGGCTATGATTTTAGCAACGGCTGCGGTTCATACCCACCTTATTCGTAAAGGTTTGCGCTCTTACGCTTCTATTAACGTCCGTGCTTCTGAATGTCTTGATCCCCATTATGTTGCGGTTTTAATTGGCGTCGGGGCGACCACGGTTAACGCCTATCTGGCAGAAGCCGCTATAGCAGAACGGCATCGTCAGGGTTTATTCAGTGAATTAACGCTCGAACAATGCCTTGAAAATCACCATCATGCTATCTGCAATGGTCTTTTAAAGATCATGGCCAAGATGGGTATTGCCGTCGTTTCCAGCTATCGGGGTGCCTATAACTTTGAAGCGGTGGGTCTATCACGCGCCTTGGTCAATGATTTATTCCCCGGTATGACAGCAAAGATTTCCGGCGAAGGGTATGCTTCTCTTCAGCGTTCAGCTATTTTGCGGCATCAAAACGCCTTTTCGAAGAATAAAAAGACCTTGGATGTCGGCGGCTTTTATCGCCAGCGTGCCAGCGGCGACAGCCATGCCTATACCGCGCAATTGATGGGGAAATTACAAAAAGCGGTCGCGAGTGATAGCTATACGACCTATCTTGAATATGCCCGTGAGGTGTATAGTCTTCCCCCCGTTTATTTACGTGACCTGTTAGGATTTAATTGGTCGAAAACGCCTATTGCTATTGAAGAAGTGGAGCCCATTACAGAAATTCGGCGGCGCTTCATTACGCCGGGAATGTCTTTAGGGGCGCTGTCACCAGAAGCCCATGAGACCCTTTCTATTGCGATGAATCGGATCGGTGCCAAATCCGTTTCAGGCGAAGGGGGAGAAGCGCCAGAACGTTTTCATCCTTATGAGAATGGCGATAATGCAAACTCACCGATTAAGCAGGTAGCCTCAGGGCGTTTTGGTGTAACCGCCGCTTATCTGGGAGCCTGTGAAGAAATAGAAATTAAGGTGGCGCAAGGGGCTAAACCCGGTGAAGGGGGACAATTACCGGGCTTTAAAGTCACGGATATGATTGCCAAGCTGCGCCATTCGACCCCCGGTGTCACGCTCATTTCACCGCCGCCTCATCATGATATTTATTCGATCGAGGATCTGGCCCAGCTCATTTACGATCTGAAACAGATTAATCCACGCGCCCGTGTCGGTGTAAAACTGGTCTCTTCGGCGGGTATCGGAACAGTGGCCGCAGGGGTTGCAAAAGCCCATGCGGATTCGATCTTGATTTCGGGGAACGTTGGCGGAACCGGCGCGTCTCCCCTCACCTCGATCAAATATGCGGGCACGCCTTGGGAAATGGGCTTATCAGAAGCCAATCAGGTCTTAACCTTAAATGGCCTGCGGCATCGCGTAAAACTACGCACGGATGGTGGTTTGAAAACAGGTCGTGATATTGTTATCGCGGCTATTCTTGGCGCAGAAGAATTTGGTATCGGAACGCTTTCGCTTATTGCGATGGGCTGTTTAATGGTGCGTCAGTGCCATTCTAATAAATGTCCGGTCGGTATCTGCACGCAGGATAAAGCCATGCGTCAGAAATTTATTGGCACGCCCGAAAGAGTCATCAATCTGATGACCTTTATTGCTGAAGAAGTCCGTGAAATTCTGGCAAAATTAGGGGTTCGGTCTCTAAAGGATATTATTGGTCAGACCGATTTACTTAGTCAGGTCAACCGAGGTGCAGATCATCTTGATGATCTCGATCTTAATCCGATCTTGGCGAAAGTGGATGCCTCGTCCGAAGCACGTTACTTCCAGATTGAAGGATTCCGTAATCCGGTGCCAGATAGTCTTGATGCTCAGATGCTTCATGATGCTCAGGCTGTCTTTACACGCCGTGAAAAAACCCAGCTTACCTATTCTGTCAGAAATACCCATCGGGCTATCGGGACACGTTTTTCGGCTGAAATCACCCGTAATTTCGGGATGGATAAATTAGCTGACGGTCATGTCCATGTTCGCTTACGCGGGTCTGCCGGTCAGTCATTGGGGGCATTTAGTGTCAAAGGATTGACCCTAGAGGTCTTTGGTGATGCCAATGACTATGTCGGTAAAGGTTTATCTGGTGCTACGGTTATTGTCCGTCCTACGGTTTCCACGCCGATTGATGGTCATACCAATACAATTATTGGTAATACCGTGCTCTATGGCGCTACGGCGGGTAAACTTTTTGCAGCCGGTAAAGCGGGTGAGCGTTTTGCTGTTCGCAATTCTGGGGCCGAAGCTGTCATTGAAGGCTGTGGTGCCAATGGATGCGAATATATGACAGGCGGTATGGCCGTTATATTGGGGCCGGTTGGGCCCAATTTCGGGGCCGGTATGACAGGCGGTATGGCCTTTATTCTCGATGAAGATGATAGCTTTGTACGTCATGCCAATCCCGATAGTATCGTCTGGCAAAAGCTTGAATCTCATCATTGGGAAAGCGTGCTCCGTTCTATGATTGCGGATCATGCTGTCAAAACTGATAGCCGTTGGGCCCATCGTGTTTTGGATGAATGGGATATCTGGCGTGAAAAATTCTGGCAGGTCTGTCCAAAAGAGATGCTAACGCGCCTTGAATTCCCCCTCAAAGAGAGTGAAACTGATCTTGTTGCTGCAGAATAAAGATTTTGGTTTTATTTAAGAGAAAAGCGGCTTAATGGCCGCTTTTCTTTATTGAGGCTTATAAATTTCTATCGTTGTTCTTTGTAAGGAAATACCCGACAACAGTCCAAAAGCTGTAGATAATCCGGGAGTAAGAGAATGAACGTGTAGTCATTGCGAGGCGGTTCATGACCGTGATATAAACGCAGCATGAAATATTCTCGCGGTCAGGTAGACCGTTTCACTGGAGGAATCTCTGCCTTTTAGGTCGGGGTGGATGTCAAGGAAGGATTTATCTATAGTTAAGTCAATGTGGCAGCTCTATCAGTTTCCTCTTTGTCCTTTCTCAAGAAAGGTGCGGCTTCTTCTAGGCGAGAAAGCCATCGGTTATGAGTTAATCCGAGAATCACCTTGGCTACGAAGAGATGAATTTATCGATATGAATCCGGCTTGCCAGACGCCGGTAATGGTCGATAGCACCGCGCCTATAATTCTTATCGATTCTCAAGCTATTTGCGAATATCTTGAAGAAACCATAGATCGTGCCCCAATGATCAGCGGCACAGCCACTAATCGCGCCGAAATCAGGCGATTAGTGTCTTGGTTTGATGATAAGCTTTATTTTGAAGTCACAGCACCCTTGATGCATGAAAGGATGCTTAAAAGGCTGGTGCATCGTCAGGCACCGGATGCCGGAATTTTGCGCAGTGCGATGAAAAATGCCAATGCCCATCTCGATTATATCGACTGGTTATTGGATCATCGTCGTTGGGTTGCAGGCCCCATGTTAAGCTTGGCTGATTTTGCCGCTGCGGCTCAAATTTCTGTATCGGATTATTTAGGGGGTGTTGATTGGCGCGGGCACGAAAATAGTCGGGAATGGTATGCGGCAATGAAATCTCGACCGACTTTCCAGCCGCTCCTTTCTGAACGTATGGAAGTTATTCTTCCCCCTGATCATTATGATCAGCCTGATTTTTAATTTTAGGGTTATAAAATTATTCTACCATCAAAGCGCTGGAAAGCATTTCACTAATGTAGCGTAGTTCTTCCACCCATTTTTCTGGCATTAAAGTCTGATGGGAAGGCGTTACAATAGATACAGGTATCGGCGTGCGTTTTTGTGTTTCAGAAGATAAAAATTTAACAGCCCCTCTAACCGTATAGCCTTCTTTTTTCAGAAGGTGATTAATCTGATGGGCTAAAGCAACATCATCTGGCCGATAATAACGCCGATTACCCGCCCTTTGTAAGGGCCGTAACGCGGGAAAATGGTTTTCCCAATAACGTAAAATATGAGAGCCAACGCCTAATTCTTCTGCCAGCTCACTAATCGTTAATAAAGCCTGATCGCCCTTGGTTCTTATTTTTTGCCGTGGATGAGAGGCGTGGTCTCTTCTCTTGAGTTGCCTTTTTGATTTATCTACTTTGGGAGAGGCGTTGGCATCAGATACAGGGCGTTCAGACAAGTCAGGCTCCCTTTATAATCCGTTGACGCATTATCTGACTTGCGCGGAAGGTTAAAACCCGACGTGGCGCAATCGGAACCTCTACGCCTGTTTTGGGATTACGCCCTACACGTTCATTTTTATCACGAAGAATAAAACTGCCGAAACCTGATATTTTGACATTTTCACCTTTTATCAATGCCTCCGTAATATGAGAAAGCAGTTGTTCAATCATTTGCGCAGAGTCCGCACGGGACAAACCGACTTCATGATAAAGCATGTCGGTAATATCAGCGCGGGTTAAAGTAGGGATATCAGCTTGCATGCTCTGTCCGGTTTAATGCGTTTATTTTAAAACGAAGATATGCACTCATAAGCTATCAAAGCAAGTAGGTGATTTTAATTATTTATTCTCGGCTTTTATTTATCATAAAGTATAATTTTATTAAGGATCGGGATAGCCTGTAATAAACGCCCAACCCTCAAAAAAAAGATAAAAATACAAAAAATAAACAAAAAATGACGCAAAATGGTTGCAAGGTTAAAAAAGCCCTGCTAAAGGCGAGCCCCTACCCACATGGAAGAGCTAACGCTCTGAAATGGCTTTACATAGAGTGCGGTCGTGGCGGAACTGGTAGACGCGCAACGTTGAGGTCGTTGTGGCCGAAAGGCCGTGGAAGTTCGAGTCTTCTCGACCGCACCAATTTTCAAGATAGTTTTTGGTACTATCTTTTGATCGAATGAAGGTAACTTCATACAGTTACCGCTTTCCCGTTAAATTAAGAGATTTAGTAGCAGCTTTGTTGAGTAAGCGCCTAAAAAGTCTCCTTTTTTATTGAGTCCTGACCACTAACACCAGGCCTCCTTTTGACCGGTGTCATAAAATTCAGATTTTCCGTAACTTTATAAAAAAACCCCTACAAATATTAAAAATGCAGGGGTTTCTTACAAGGTTTCTTAATAACGGCGTTTTAGCTATTATTATCGCCACTATTATTCCGCGGTTCCGCCAGCCCCAGACTTTTTAATTTTCGATGCAACGCGGAACGCTCCATACCGATAAAAGAAGCTGTACGCGAAATATTACCCGAAAACCGTCGAATTTGGACTCTCAGATATTCTCGTTCAAAAGTTTCCCGTGCTTCTCTTAGAGGGGTACCAATAATAGAACGCGTGGATTGTCCCTCTGCCGTCAGGCTATTTTGATCACCCAAGACTTCCGCAGGCAACATATCGACATCAATACGGCTAAGGCGATCACCGGGCGCTAGAATGATTGTGCGCTCAACCACATTGCGAAGCTGGCGCACATTTCCGGGCCAATCATAGGCTTGTAAGGCAGCAAGTGCCTCTTCAGAGACTTGAGGCGCTGCGACACGCCTTTCGGTCGCGTAATGAGCAACAAAATGGTCTATCAGGACAGGAATATCTTCTCGCCGATCTGCCAATGCGGGTAAATGCACAGGAACGACATTTAATCGGTAATAAAGATCTTCACGAAACCGACCCTCGGCAATTTCACGGGCTAAGTCGCGTGCCGTTGCAGAAACGACCCGAACATCTACCTTAACCGTTCTTTCGCCCCCAACGCGAATAAAGCTTTGGTCAGTTAAGACGCGCAAAATTTTGGCTTGGGTAGGAATCGGCATATCGGCAATTTCGTCAAGAAACAGAGTGCCGCCATGCGCCTTTTCAAGTAAACCCGGACGAACGACACCATGCGCGTCTTCCATACCGAATAGCTCTTCTTCGACGCGTTCAGGTTCCATCCAAGCGGCTGACACAACAATAAAGGGTGCGGCTGAACGCGGACTCCACATATGAAGCAAGCGTGCCGCGACTTCCTTACCCACGCCAGCAGGCCCTGTGATCAAGACACGGCTGCCGGTGCCCGCTACTCTTTTTAAGGTGGCGCGAACATGATTGATCGCGCTTGAATTACCGGTCAATTCTTCCGTATGGCCAATCTTAGCCTTTAAGGAAGCATATTCCTGTCTTAACCGCTCGGTTTCAGTGGCGCGTTCTACCAGCAGCAAAAGGCGTTCTGCTTCAAAGGGTTTTTCGATAAAATCAACCGCACCCTGTCGAATAGCTGTGACCGCTGTATCGATATTGCCATGCCCCGAAATCACCAATACCGGCAAAGTAGGGTCACGTTTTTTTATCTCGTCGAGTAATTCAAGACCATCAAGTTTTGACCCTTTCAACCATACATCTAGTAGAACCAGAGAGGGTCGTCGTTCGGCTAACGCCTGTAAGGTCGCATCACTGTCTGCAGCCGTTCTTGTGGCATAGCCTTCATCATCAAGAACCCCCGCTACCAGTTCACGAATGTCCATTTCATCATCAACGACCAGAATTTCTAGCGCCATTATTCGCTCCTTGATCGGGTAAGTCCGGGAATAGCGGGTTCCTGATTACGTATTCCCTTTTCTGCTGCGTTTTCTACCGTCACTGGAGCAAGCGCTACCAGATCAAAAGAAAGACGCACGATAGTTCCACCGCCTTCGCGGTCTAGAAAAGCTATTGTTCCGGCATGTTCCTCAACAATCTTTTTCACAATAGCAAGGCCAAGACCCGTTCCTCTGACACGGGTGGTCATATAAGGTTCTGTCAGTCTTTCCCGCTCTTTTGGTAAACCAATACCATCATCTGCGACATCAATAATCAAATAGCCGCCTTCACGTTTTAAGGTCATCCAGACATGTCCGATTCCGCCACGATCACATTCTTCAATGGCTTCCACGGCATTCTTGACAAGATTAGTTAAAGCCCGACCTAATTGCCGCCGGTCACAGACCATAAGCGGAAGATCTTCTTCTGTCTCAAATATAAAGGTAATTTGAGGATGTGCTACCTCATGTAAAAATAAAGCATGACGACCAATATCGGTAATGGTTTCTTTTTGGAATACAGGTTTAGGCATACGGGCAAAGGAAGAAAATTCATCTACCATACGCCGCAGATCACCCACTTGCCTGACAATAGTACTAGTCAGACGACTAAAAGTCTCTTCATCAGAGGTTATCTGACGGCCATAGCGCCTTTGCAGACGTTCGGCTGCTAATTGGATAGGGGTAAGTGGATTTTTAATCTCGTGAGCAATACGACGGGCAACGTCAGCCCATGCTGCTGAGCGTTGATCAGCTAACTGTTGTGTAATATCATCAAAAGTTAAGACGTGATTGTCTTCAGCCTTTACCACTCTTACCGCAAAGGTGCGCGGTTCGTTATCAATCAAGATATGAACAATACTGTCACCGGTTTTCTGATCTAACAAACTATCCAATTCGGGCGCAATATTGTCTAAAGATTCACCAATTAACGTTTTTTCATCAGCTTTTAACAAATGCTGCGCTGAAAGATTGACTAGCTGGATAGCATGGTGACTATCTACGGATAAAACACCTGCCGAAACACCCGAGAGAACAGCCTCGGTAAAAGCACGGCGGCTATCTAACAAGTGATTAGCCGACATCAGGGCCCCTGTTTGTTCTTCAAGCTTATTGGCCATCCGATTAAAGGCTAAACCAAGGGTACCTATTTCATCATGATTATGCTTCAATTCTGTCCGTGCTGCTAAATCGCCTGATCCGATACGTCTGACTGCTTCGACCATATTAGAAAGGGGGCGGACAATACGATCCGCAACCATAAAGGCGATGTAAATCGCAATAGCGACAATCAGCAAGGAGACCACTAATAACGCAGTGTTAAAGCGGATCTGTAAAACACGTGAACTTTCTACTAATCTATTATAATCACCCAGTGCCGTTCTTGCACGAGAGGCTTGCAAGAGAACCACAGGGTCTAATTGACGTGAAACATAGATATAAAGACGGGCTTTTGGATCAAGCTGAATAGTCGCTTCGATACGATCACCGGACGCAATATCGGTTCTTACTTGCCCATTTCGAAGAGCAGGAAGCATTTTAGCGGACAATCGGCTTTCTAAAGGCCTTGTATCCGTTAAGGCACCGGCTAACATGATAGGCGTGCCCGTATCAGATGGGGGCATTTGTAATAAAGCCACTTCATTTAATCCCCGATTGATGAGCTGCATAAAAATGAATCGGCTCCAACGAGGATCTTCAATCGGGGCTTGTGCTAAGGCTGCATGAAAGTCGTTCGGCATGGCATTGATGTCACCAATGATACGGTCGGTATTCTCCTTAACATAAGATTGCGCAACCCGATCTGCATTAGTAAGAATCGTACGTGCACTATCCGAAAACCAAAAGGATACGCCGTACTGAAAAAGTAACGATGCAAAAATAACAACCAGCAAGGTCGGAACGGCGGCAACGACCGAAAAAATAGCCACTAACCGAACATGAAGTCGCCCTCTCCCGCCAAGTAGAGATCTTGCAGCACGTCTTAATGCCAGACGACGCGCCAGCAACGCCATCAAAACCATGGCAGGCATAAGATTAGCAACTAATAAAGAGGCAATAACCAGAGGGCTTAGGGGCTTTGAGGGTGTGCCATGGTACATAACCAAGCGATAGCTTATAAAGGCTATCATCAAACAGCACACAAAAGTAAAGGCTTCAGCTAATGCCGGGAAACGGCGATAAATAAAATAATAAAGCCGCCGTTTAGAAAAATGACGTTTTGCAATCAAAGTTTGAGTGTCATTTATCTCGGGGGTTTTTATGGGTTGTTCCTCCACCATCGTTGCAATGATACTACAAAGACGATGTAATCAAAACACAATGGACTTCAATTCGACGCATTTTTTACTCAAAATTACAGAATGACTGCCTTTTGGCAGGTGATTACATCCATTTAGCGAACTATTCAAAAATAGTTTTTAAATCTTATCTGGATCGACATGACGATTAACGCATTTCTGACGTAAAGTATTCCGATTGATACCTAATAATTTAGCGGCTCTTATCCGGTTACCCCCGACAGCCTTTAAAACAACCTTTAATAAAGGTCGTTCTACTTCAGCCAGAATATGTTCCAATAACCCGTCTGGAGGTAAATTCTCACCAAAAACGGCAAAATAATAAAGCAGATGGGATTCGATTGCCTCGGCTAGACCTTCTTTGGGGATAGCAACTCTGCCTTCTCCCAGATGCGGTGGCAAAGTGACAAACTGGGTTTCTTTATAATGATCCATGCGATAACCCTTTAAGCGGCTATCTGTGACAGCCATGGGCGATAAAATTCGGCTAACATTTTTTTGACAATCACAGGATCTTCTTCACGATTGATTTTATTACGAAATTCTGCCGAAGCGGGCAGCCCTTTCGTGTACCATCCGATATGCTTTCGGGCGATATTAACGCCGGTTGTTATGCCATAATAATCAAGCATTCGTTCGTAATGCTCTTTAATCGTTTGATATTGAGCATCAATTGAAGGTGTTTCCATTTCAGTCGCCCCCTGTAAACCCTTCATCAATTGTGCCAAAAGCCAAGGCTTACCATAGGCACCCCGTCCCACCATGATGCCATCGGCATGGGATTGAGAAAGCGCAGACACAGCATCATCGAGATTACAAATATCGCCATTAACGATGACGGGGATAGACACCGCATCTTTGACTTTCTTAACAAAAGCCCAATCCGCATGCCCTTTATATAACTGGTTACGTGTGCGGCCATGGACGGTAATCATCTTTATACCGATATCTTCGGCGATTCTGGCTAATTCCGGTGCGTTAAGACTGTTAAGATCCCATCCCATCCGCATTTTTAACGTAACGGGTAAAGACACCGCCTTAACCGTGGCTTCAATAATAGAAGCCGCCAGTTTTAGATCACGCATCAAAGCTGAACCAGCATCCCCACTGACGACTTTTCGTACCGGACACCCCATGTTGATATCAATAATGGCGGCACCCCGATCCTGATTAAGCTTGGCAGATTCAGCCATATCTTCTGCCGCACAGCCGACCAACTGAACGGAGATGGGTTCTTCTTCGGGATCCCATGTCGATTTCTGTAAGGACTGACGCGTTTCCCGAATCATAGCCTGACTGGCAATCATTTCCGTGACATTCAGCCCAGAACCATAGCGACGTACTATACTTCGGAAGGGCAAATCAGTAACGCCCGTCATCGGTGCCAGAATAACCGGATTATCTATCCTGACCGAACCAATATTGATTGGTAAAAGCCGGATAGGGGCTGCCTTGTCTTCACTGTTGGTCATAATAAAAGCGATATATTGCTTTTATTCTTCAAACAAGCACCGCCTTGGATATTTGGATTAATATAAACATATCTGACATAAAAAACCGTGTTTAAAAGGTGAGGTCATTGAAAAAATTCGCTTAAAGGGAAGCGTATAGAACTATATTTGCAAGTGAACCGAAAAAGCTTATGGCTCGCTATGTGACTATGAAAAATACAAAAAATATTGCGCTTATTGTTGCAGCCGGACAGGGGAAAAGAGCCGGAGAAGGCCTTCCCAAACAATACCGGAAAATTGCGGGTAAAACCATTTTGGCCCATGCGATTGATGCGCTTTTAGCCCATCCTGAAATTGATACTGTGCAGGTTGTTATCGCAAGCGGTCATGAGGATTTATATAAAGAAGCCATTGGCAATCGTCGTTTACCTGCGCCCGTTATCGGTGGTGTTTTTAGACGTGATTCTGTGATCAATGGTTTGATCGCTGCCCAAAATATGGGGTATAGGCAGGTATTCATCCATGATGCTGCACGGCCTTTTTTACCGCTTTCAGTCATTGATCGTTTATTGAATGCTTTAAAAGATAACAAGGCAGCTATACCGGTATTGCCAGTGGTTGATACCCTTATCGATCTAAAAGGCGCTGCCGTTGACCGCGCGCTGTTTCATCGCGTGCAAACGCCGCAGGCTTTTGACCTTGAGACGATATTAGCCGCACATCAGGCTTGGTCAGGGAGCAGAGAACCCACTGATGATGCTCAGGTTATCAGAGCTTATCATCAAGAAGTTGCCTTAGTGACAGGGGATAAAATGCTGGAAAAGCTTACTTATCCAGCGGATTTTTTAGCAGCAGAGACTCAGATGACTGAAAAAATGATATCTGTTTGTGGATCAGGTTTTGATGTGCATGCGTTCAAATCCGGTGATCATATTATGCTGGGTGGCCTAAAAATACCACATAATCAGGGTCTGGCGGGTCATTCGGATGCTGATGTGGCGCTTCATGCTCTGACCGATGCCTTATTAGGTGCCATCGCTGATGGCGATATTGGCACCCATTTTCCGCCTAGTGATCCACGCTGGAAAGGGGCTGATTCCACACAGTTTCTTGAACATGCTGTCAGTCTAGTTAAAAAAGCGGGAGGCATCATTGATCATGTTGATGTGACCGTTATCTGCGAAGCGCCCAAAATAGGCCCGCATCGCCCGGCTATTCGCCAACATATTGCATCGGTTGTCGGTTTGCCTGAACAAAGAGTAAGTATTAAGGCGACCACGACCGAAAAATTGGGTTTCACGGGTCGGGGTGAAGGAATTGCAGCGCAAGCTGTTACCAGTATTCGCTTACCCCTGATTTTGTGCTAAATACGTTTATTATGAAGCCTGTCACTCGCTATTATTTAGCGCTTACCGCCTGCCTTTTCGGTATAGGGGCGACCACGACCGAGGCTATTGCTGCTGAAAACCAATGTATGACCCATGCTGAGGCACAAGCCTTGATGGAAACAGCGCTTCCGGGGTTGCTGCATGGGGCTAATATGCAATGTTCTTCTGTTTTAGGAGAACAGGCCTATATGGTAAAACAGGAAGCGGTTCTAAGTGAACGCTTCCGCCGAGAAAGTGCCCCCGACTGGCCCAAGGCCAAACTGGCACTTGATCGGCTGGCGGGCAATGCTGTTGCTGATATGGGGGATGACGGGAAAAGAACAGCCATTGAATCTATGGTTGCTGAAACAGTTAGTCAAAAGATGAAGCCACAATCCTGTGGGCTTATCAATAGTCTATTGCCTTCAATTGCGGATCAATCTGCCAACCGCATCAGTGATATATCTGTATTAGCTTTCACTTTAGTAAAAAAAGTAGGCAAAGTAGGGCCTATTTTACCATTTGATATTTGTTCTGGAGATTAAATCGATGACTATGGACGATAATCAGACCAATGGTGCAGTCCCTCCTGTGTCTTCTGATCCACATAAAGAATCTCCGACACCTTCTTCTGAAGCTTCTGAAAAGATGGAAGAGGAAATTAAGCATATCGAAGAAAACCAGACTGCTGAAAAAAATCACTTTAATCTTCCGATTGAACTGGTTACTCGCGCTAGTCTGGTCATTGATGCTAATCGTGCGGCCGGACAGCGTATAGCTGTCGCTGAAAGCTGCACGGGTGGTTTGGTCATGGCAGCCTTAACGGAAGTTGCCGGTGCTTCTGATGTTTTCGAAGCAGGGTTTGTTACCTATGCTAATGAAGCAAAAATAGATCTCTTGAATATCAGTCAGGACGTTTTGGAAACCTTTGGTTCAGTTTCACTGGCGGTTGCTTGGGCAATGGCCCGCAATGCTGTTGAAAAAAGCAATGCAGACATTGCCGTCGCTATCACCGGTATTGCCGGACCTACTGGGGGTGACGAAAGAAAACCTGTTGGAACCGTCGTCTTTGCTCGTGCTAGACGGGATGCTGACCCTAATGAAGTCGTCGCAGAGCAAAAGTTTTTTGGTAATCTTGGCCGTTCAGAAATACGCTTACAGGCGGCTTTAAGCGCGCTTAATCTTTTGATGCCTGATGCTTCTATTTCTCACTAAATAGGATCAGGACACTGCTGGATCAGTTTTTTGCCCATAAAGATTATTGGCGCGATCTTCAAAAGCTGTAGCCATTCGTTGAACAGCACGATCAAAAAATTGTCCTGCAATGGCTTCAAATATCCGTGATTTAAAAGAGAAATCTACCATAAAATCCAGTCGGGTTCCCCCCGACGGATCGGGGATAAAATGCCATTCATTATGCAAATGCGATAAGGGACCTTCTATATAGTCAACTTTTAAATGATGAGGGGAATCCAGTATAATATGAGAAGTAAAACTTTCTCGTAAGGCTTTAAAACCTACGATTAAATCTGCTAACATTGACTTCTCATTACTGGAACGCACACGAACGGCTATAATCCATGGTAAAAATTCGGGATATTGTTTGACGTCTGCAACCAAATCGAAAAGCTGTTCCGGCGTGTAGGGCAGGATTTTAGATTCTGCATAATGGGGCATTAAAAAGCCTCTCCCTGTATTTTTTCAGCATTATTCGCTAATTTTTTCATTCGAGCTTCTTTAAGACGCCTAAAATCCGCCCCTGCATAATAGCTGGAGCGGGTTAAAGGCGATGCGGCTACCATGGAAAAGCCCTTTGCCCGTGCAGTCGCTGCATAAGCCTTGAAATTCTCAGGGGGTACAAATTCGCTGACTTCGACGTGATTGGGCGTTGGCCGTAAATACTGCCCTAAAGTAAGAAAATCGATATCGGCTTGTCGCATATCATCCATTACCTGATGGACTTCTAAACGCGCTTCACCCAAACCCAGCATCAATCCTGATTTTGTAAAAATAGAAGGGTCTCGTTCCTTAACCTTCTCTAATAGACGTAATGAAGTGTAGTATCGGGCACCGGGACGAATAGTGGGGTAAAGACGAGGAACCGTTTCAAGATTGTGATTAAAAACATCAGGATGTGCTTTTACAATAGCATCCAGTGCCGCTTCCGGTTTGTTCCGAAAATCAGGGGTTAATATCTCGATGGTTGTTTCTGGTGTACGCGCTTTTACGGCTTCGATTACTTTTACAAATTGAGACGCGCCCCCATCTTCCAGATCATCCCGATCTACCGAAGTAATAACAATATGTTCCAATTTCATTTCAGCGGCAATATCCGCGACATGTCCTGGCTCCATGGGGTCAACTTTGTCAGGTAGACCCGTTTTTACATTACAAAAAGCACAAGCACGGGTACAAATTTCTCCCAAAATCATAACAGTAGCCTGTTTTTTAGTCCAACATTCTCCGATATTGGGACAAGCGGCCTCTTCACAAACCGTGGATAGACCTAATTTCCGGATCACTCCCTTTGTTTCCGTAAAAGCCACGCCACCGGGTGACCGGACGCGAATCCAATCCGGTTTAGTACGAAATGAGGAACCAGAAGTCTGGCTACTTGTTTTTTCTGAGGGGGCAGGAATCTTAGTCATGTTTCTTTATTTAGCGATACCTTTCGTTACTTGCCACCCCGCGAAGAGATAGGCACAACAGAATTATCAATTTTTCATTCTACGAAGAAAGATTTTTTCTATGATTGATTTTCAAAAACTTATTATGGGGTATCAGCGTTTTCGGAGTGGTAATTGGATTCAACAGCGGGAAAATTGGGAACAGTTATCTAAAGGTCAAAATCCCAAAGTACTTTTAATCGCTTGTTCCGATAGTCGCGTAGATCCTGCACAAATTTTTGATACCAATCCAGGTGAAATCTTTGTCGTACGTGTCGTCGGTGCATTAGTTCCCCCTTTTGAAAAAGAATTAGGCTATCATGGGGTATCTGCCGCTATTGAGTATGCTGTAACCAAATTAGAGGTGAGCGATATTTTAGTCATGGGGCATGGTGCCTGTGGTGGTATTAAAGCTTCTTTAGAAGGTACAGGCAGCGAAGATGAAGAAGACGATTTCTTTATCAAAAGTTGGATTGCGCTTCTGGATCAAGCACGGGACAAGGTCGTCGCAGAACATGGGCATGGTCCAGATACCGCTTGCAAATTAGAACATGAAGGCGTTCGTACCAGTCTTAAAAATTTGAGAAGCTTTTCTTTCGTAAGAGACCGTGAAGAAGCAGGCAAATTAGATTTACACGGAGCATGGTTTGCTATCGAAAGTGGTTCATTACATCTTTTAGAACCTAATAATGATGAATTTATCAGCCTTTAGTTCCCAACAAGAAAAATGAGACGTTTCTCTTCCTTTGGAATAGCTATTTTAGCTATGCTGATGATTTCCATAACTTCTTTTTTCATGGGGCAAACCCTCCTTCAAATGGGTTTTGCCTCTGTTCTAGTCATCAGTCAGGGCTTGGCTGCGTGTATTTTAATCGGGATACAAGGCCGTCCACCTTCACTTACTTCTAAAGAGTGGATCTATGGAGGACTTGTAGGCTTATTACAATCTAGCGCATTTTATTTGGAAATTTCCGGTTTAATGCGCATAGGGCCTCACCAAACGGCTGCTATTATGGCAAGCATGATTGTTATTGTCGTTTTTTTATCCCTTAAACGTCAATTTTATGAGGCCCAAAATTTCCGCTTATTGGCAGCGGCCTCAATCGCTTTTTTCGCCTTGGTCTTTTTAGCACAACCAATCTTACCTTGGTCTTTTGATTTTGGTCAGATCCTCGTTTTTGTGGCAGCTATCAGCTATGCGGTTTTCTTATTCTTAAATGGTCATGCCTTAAAAAGATTAGGCCTTAATCCGCTATCTCTGGCGATCATAAGCCTGTTAACGCAGACGCTTCTTGCTACGCCTGCGGCTTTTTACTTTTATCATGGCATAACCTTTAATCTGATCTCCTTCATAGAATTACTGATATTAGCAGTTTTTATCGCCATAACCCAGTTTGCTTTTAATAAAGCGCAGCAAGCTTTACCTGTTTTTTCAATGGCTTTAATCTTGTGCTTGGAACCCTTAGTAAGTGCGCTCTATCTTTTAATAACACAAAAATCACTTCCTCGATTTTGCATACCGGCGGCGCTGCTCTTACTGTTAGCTTTTATGTTGGCTAAACCTTGGCGAGACTATTTCGATCAGGAAATAGTTTCTCTTTCTGAAAGAAAGTTCTAAAAAAATAAGGCCTGTTTTTGAGCAAGCCTTATTTTTTCTATAAAAAACTAAATTATTCTTTACTGACCAGCCACCATCATACCCTCTATTCGCAAAGTTGGCACTTCTGTTGAGCGCCGGAATCGCAAATCATTAGCGGCAACTATATTCATAAACATATCTTTTAAATTAGCCGCAATAGTAATTTCAGCGACGGGTTCTGCTATTTGACCATCCCGAATAATAAAGCCAGAAGCACCACGGCTATAATCACCTGTAATCAAATTGACCCCGCTACCAATCATTTCTGTGACATAGAGGCCTTCTTTTATATCACTCATTAAAGCCGCCGGTGTTTCTTTTCCGGCTGCTATATAGAGATTACCGGTTCCAATAGAAGGTGGCCCCCCTACCCCACGACGCGCATGCCCTGTTGGGACCTTATTAAGCTGCCGAGCAGCAGCTGAATCAAGTAGCCAAGTTGTTAAGCGCCCTTGGTCAATAATATTAAGCGGTTTTGTTGGTAAGCCTTCACCATCAAAAGCCCGTGAAGCTAATCCTCGTTTTCGGAAAGGATCTTCCTTTACAGTGATAGCTTCATTAAAAATATTCTGATCCAAACTATCCAATAAGAAGCTCGTTTTTCGCGTAATAGCACTCCCACTGATGGCCTGTATCAAATAGGATAAAAAGCTGCTTCCAACACGAGGGTCAAATACGATAGGCATCTGCCCACTGGTCAATCGCTGTGGATTTAAGCGTGCAATGGCGCGTTCACCGGCTCTTTTACCAATTTCAGCCGCGGGATCGAGATCTTCAAAATAGCGTGTCGTATGGAAATCATAGTCACGCTGCATAGTGTTACCTTGTCCGGCAATAACACAAGCAGAACAGCCATAGCTGGAGGCACTATAACCCCGAGTAAAACCAGTGCTGGTTGACATAGCAAAAATTGTGCGGCCTGCACTAGCAGACGCGCCTTCACTATTGGTAACACCTTCTACTGAACGCGCGGCATCTTCGCTCGTCAAAGCCAGTTCGCGTAAAATAGCAGGGTCAATTTCCCGACCATCATCATTTTCAAGATATGCCAAGGCCCCCTTCATCAGAAGTTCTTTGGGAGCAAGGCCTGCCCATGGATCTTCCGGTGCTTCCCGTGCCATGGCTATCGCTCTTTCCACAAGGGCTGAAAGAGCCTCTTTTGAAAAATCAGAAGAGGAAACACTGGCTGAACGCTGACCAACAAATAATCTCAGCCCTATTTCAGCACCTTCTGAGCGTCCAACATCCTCTAACTGGCCTAAACGCACCGAAACATCGGTTGAACGGCCTTCCACAAAGATAGCATCCGCCGCATCTGCGCCGGCTCGACCTGCCGCAGCTACCAAATCAGCTGCATATTCTTCCGCTTGCGATATCGTCAACATACTTATGGAATAAGCGATCATGCCCCTAGATAACAGAGAATTTTTAGAAAAAATTACCCCTTTTTCACACTATTTCTAGAGAAACAGGGAAAAGAGGGGCTAAAATTTTTAAAAGTTAAAAACTTAATATTTCGATGATATTCTTATTTTCCACCAATCGACATTGTTTGAGGATCAGCTTCTGCTTCCGTAATAGTTGCTAAATTGTGACCACGATAGGTGCCGGTCTGGGCTTTCAAGAAAGCTACTATATCATTGATGTCCTGTTCTGGAATACTGCCTTTACGCGTCTGATAGCGTACCATAACTTTCACCGCATCTTCCAATGTTTTTGCGCTACCATCATGGAAATAGGGTGCCGTTAGCGCAATATTGCGTAGGGTTGGAACATTAAAACGATGCCGGTCAAGATCATTGTGGGTCTGGGAGAAACGGCCAAGATCAGCATCCGTCGGATGTCCTCGTTTCCCGAAATAATCGCCTTCTAGCCCCATGATTTCAAAGCTTTGCCCACCCATCTCTTTGCCTACATGGCAAGACGCACAGCCTAAATCTTGAAATAAAGCATAACCACGCTTTTCCTGTGCTGTAATAGCGTGATCGTTCCCTTTCAAATATTGATCAAAGCGGCTATCGGGCGTTACCAATGTTGCCTCATAAGCGCCAATAGCATCGGTAATACGTTCTTTATCGATGGTACTATTACCATATACCTGAGTGAAAGCCGCTTTATAGCCCGGTTGATCCGCTACACGCTGGCTTACTTCTGTCCAGCTATGGGAGCCCATCTCAACAGGATTCATAATTGGGCCTGCCGCCTGATCTGGCAGATCTTTAGCTCGTCCGTCCCAAAACTGTAATTTGTTATATACTGAATTATATACGGTAGGGACATTAATTGGCCCTTTTTGGCCGCCGATCCCTGTCGCCGTTACTAAATTATCTACACCGCCCTTGTTAAGGCCATGACAACTAGCGCAATTCAGGGTGCCATCACCAGAGAGCTGCTTATCAAAAAACAGCTGCTCACCAAGGGCAATTTTTGCTTTATTAGAAAAATCTGCGGCGGGAATAGGTTGGATAGGCGCATCTAAAAATTGACGAGCGACACCTGCCGTATCGTAATTTTTAATCCGGGTTGCCCCAATCCATTCAAGCATTGCTTTTTTGCCATTTTTGCCTAACGCGGCATGCCAATGCATAAAGAGATACAGATTAGGCGGCATCATATTATGCTCGACCACGTATTGAATACGCGCAAGAGATTCTTCATCTACAGGTTCGCCCTTTTCCAATGCAGTCAAAACAGGCTGAATTTGAAAATGGCGCAGTCCCTCCTCTATATCATGCTGCATTAACTGTTTTGCGACAGGAAGGCTGGCATAAAAAGGTAATTTAGCCTCTTTGCTATGACAGTAATCGCAGCGCGCTTCTGCAATAGTGGCAAAGGCGGCCTTAGCTTTTGGATCATTATGGGTAGGCGAAGAATCAGAAAGTTTAGGCGCTGTCTTGTGATCATAATGGACAAGATAAGAGGTGGTTGCCCCATAGGCTACTATCGCTAAAACGACAGCAGATCCCAGTAAAGCCTTAATATTCATGCAAACACCCCACTTCTTATATCTTGAATATCACTATGGCTTATCCAATAGGATAGCTTTAAAAAGCGATATTTGTTTTTATTGACTTAAATAAAAATATCTTAATCTCACTTAAGAAAATTTTATTATAATTATTGGCGGGCACGCTACCAAAAAGTTAATCCTGTTCCAAGTTTTAAGCCCCGAGACTCTTGCCCGCACTTAATTCATATAGGACAAATCTTGTAATATTTTTCCTAATTTCAGAAATTGAAAAAATTACAAATACATTCGTAAAAAAAATTTTTGAATAAAAACAGAAAAATCAAAGAAAGTTAAAGCACTAAAAAATCTAATAAAAATCTAATGATAAATTAAAATCTAAGGGGCAGCCTCCTCAAAAAAGGCTACCCCTTATAAAAAGCTATCCATCAAACTAAGGTTTTTATTTTACCCACTGATCAGATGTATAACCCTGAGCATAAAGAATAGTTGTCATATCACCATAGCTGATATGGGCATCTGACATAGAAACCGTACGGGGTTTGGCATGATAAGCGACACCAAGCCCGGCAGCTTGTATCATCGGAATATCATTGGCACCGTCGCCCAAGGTTATACTATCTTCAATGCTGATATTATACCGTGCGCATTCTTCCAGCAGAATCTCTTTCTTGGTTTCTGGCCCCAAGATCGGATCCAAAACACGACCGGTCAAGGTATCACCTTCGACTTCCAGAGTATTAGCAAAAGCTTTTTCGAAGCCGATCTCTTTTGCAACCGGAATAGCAAAATCAAGAAAGCCGCCGGATACCAAAAAGCAATGGGCACCATTGGCGTTCATCGTTTGAATGAGGGTTTTGATTCCCGGTGTTTGATGAATGCGATCCCGATAACATTCTTGAATAACCGAGGTTTTAAGACCGGTTAAAAGTTTCGTTCGCGCTTTCAAAGATTCCTCAAAATTCAGTTCTCCGCGCATGGCACGGATAGTGATATCTTCCGATTCTTTTCTAAAACCAGCATAATCGGCTAATTCATCCATGCACTCATCCTGAATCGCGGTTGAGTCCATGTCTGAAATTAATAATTTCTTACGCCGATGGGCTTCCTCTTGAACAAAAACGTCCACATCCGTTGTAAAATCGAATAAGGCGCTTCGTGCATCGGTAAGGCTAATATTTTCCAAAGGCACATCAACCGCCTTTTGAGACTCTAACCATTTAATCGCTCCCGTTTTTCCGCCCTTAGCGGCTAAAAGCGATTTTGCTTGATCAAGAGCATCTACGGGCAAGGATTTTGCTGCTATCAGCGTAGCAATGAGCATATCCGAATCTCCTAAAAAACATCCAGTTCTCCTCATCGCAGGCCCGACCGCAAGCGGCAAGTCGCAATTAGCGATTGCCATGGGAATGAAAAAGTCCGGCATTATTATTAATGCGGATGCTTCGCAATTATATAAAGATCTCCGTATCTTAACCGCACGACCGAGCCAAGAAGACGAGGCTTTGGTACCGCATCGCCTATTCGGCATTCAGGATGGTGCTCAACCGGCTTCAGCTGTTTTTTGGGCAGAATTAGCGAAGAAGGAAATTAAGAAAGCCCACGAAAAAGAGATGTTACCCATCCTTGTCGGGGGCACAGGGCTTTATATTCGTACACTTTTAGAGGGTATTGCCCCCATACCCGATATTGATCCTGACATTAGAACTTATATTAGAAAGATGAGTGTTGAAGAAGCCTATGCTGCCTTAGAAAAAGAAGATGCGGTGGCAGCGCAAAAACTCAATCCAATGGATAAGACACGCATTATGCGGGCCTTAGAAGTTGTCCGATCTACGGGAAATACACTTTTTCATTGGCAGAAAAAGAAAAAAGGTGGTATTGCTGAAGAAATAAAACTTCACTCGGCGATAGTTATACCACCTGCAAATGTCTTGAGAGCGCGATGCGATAAAAGATTTGATCAAATGTTGGAACAAGGCGCCGAGAAAGAAGTTAATAACCTACTAGCACGTCGATTGCCGGAAGAGCTCCCGATAATGCGTGCTATTGGCGTAAGAGAAATAACTTCTTATCTGAAAGGTGATATTGATCGATTAACAATGATCGAAAAAGCTAAAGCAGCGACCCGTCAATATGCAAAAAGGCAACGAACATGGTTCCGTCACCAGACAAATGAGGCATGGATAAAAATTTTCGATGACATCGATTTTAAAAAAATTGATGATTTCGCAACAAAATTGTTATCTATGTTGTTGACCTGAATAGTTTTATTCTTTTAAGGCCATGCTCCACTATTGCTGTTTTAAGCATCGCTTCATTTTTAGCCTCTTAAAATAACAAGGCTATAAACTGTCCATGATTATGGTTTTCCTACTCATGGCGTCTTCGAAAAGGAAAAAAAGCATGTGTCGCCAACTCAGCGGCGCCGCTATTGTTCTTGAAACCCTCAAGGATATGGGTGTCGATCTGATCTTCGGCTATCCCGGCGGAGCAGTACTCCCCATTTATGATGCCCTTTATCAGGAAGAAGGCATCCGGCATATTCTGGCGCGCCAAGAAGGCGGCGCCGTTCATGCAGCTGAAGGCTATGCACGATCAACCGGTAAACCCGGCGTCGTGATGGTTACCTCTGGACCAGGGGCCACCAACGCCGTTACTGGCATTACCGACGCTATGCTTGATTCCATTCCGCTTGTCGTTTTCTCTGGTCAGGTCGCAACCAATCTGATTGGTACCGATGCGTTTCAGGAAGCTGATACGATCGGGATTACACGCCATTGTACCAAGCATAATTATCTGGTGCGTGATCCTAAAGAATTAGCACAAACTATTGTTGAAGCTTTCCATCTTGCCACCTCTGGTCGTCCGGGCCCAGTGCTTATTGATCTTCCGAAAAATGTTCAGACGGCGGTAATTGACTATGTCAAACCCGATTTGAATAAACGGATGCATCGGGGCTATCGTCCAAGAATGAAGGCAGACCCCTCTGAGATATCAAAAGCCTTGGAAATGCTGTCTCAGGCAAAAAGGCCTATATTCTATACGGGTGGTGGCATTATCAACTCTGGTCCCGAAGCGAGTAAAGCGCTTAGGGAATTGGCAGAAGTTACAGGCGTACCTGTTACCTCTACTCTGATGGGATTGGGGGCTTTCCCTGCGTCCTCTCCTCAATGGTTGGGTATGCTGGGTATGCATGGCACCTATGAAGCCAATTATGCTACCCATGAAGCGGATCTGGTCGTTGCCCTTGGAAGCCGTTTTGATGATCGTGTAACCTGCCGCGTGGACAGCTTTGCACCTCATGCCAAAAAGATTCATGTTGATATAGATCGCTCTTCTATCAATCGTATTATCCGTGTTGATTTACCGATTGTTGGGGATGTCGGCTCTGTTATGAAAGACATGGTTACGCTTTGGAAAGAAAAGCGTTATCAGATGCAGGACATCTCTGCATGGTGGGTTCAGATTGACGAATGGCGTGCTAAACAATGTCTGAATTTCCGCAACAAAGGCAACGAAATCATGCCTCAACAGGCAATTCGTCGTCTGTGGGAAGCCACCAAAGATCGCCATCCGATTGTCTCTACCGAGGTAGGACAGCATCAAATGTGGACGGCGCAATATTTTGGTTTTGATGAGCCTAACCACTTCCTGACTTCAGGGGGATTAGGCACCATGGGCTATGGTTTCCCGTCTATCATCGGGGCTCAAGTCGGTAATCCAGATAGTTTATGTATAACGATCGCTGGAGAAGCTTCTTTCCAGATGAATATTCAGGAAATGGCCACTGTTGCGCAATATCGGTTGCCGGTCAAAATTTTCATCTTGAATAATCGCTTTATGGGAATGGTACGTCAGTGGCAGGATCTGCTTTATGATCATCGCCGTTCCCAGAGTTATTCTGAAGCTTTGCCTGATTTTGTTGCGCTTGCTAAGGCCTATGGCTGGCATGGTTTGAGAATTGAAAAGCCTTCCCAGCTTGAAAATGGTATTAAGACAATGTTGGATACGCCCGGCCCTGTCTTGGTAGACTGTCAAGTGGCACAGTTAGCAAATTGTCTTCCTATGGTACCTCCTGGAGCCGGTCAGACAGAAATGCTTATGGAATCAGATATTCCTGATAATCATATTCAAAAGCAGGATTATGCCGCTTCTGCTACCTCAGCAGCCTCTATACGCGGTTAAGGCTTAAGGAATTTACACATTATGGATAACGGAGAAGTGATAGAGCGCCATACGCTCTCTATCACTGTTGATAATGTTGCCGGTATTCTTGCCCGCATTTCGGGCATGTTCTCTACCAGAGGTTACAATATTGAAAGCCTAACGGTTGCTGATGTTACTAAAGACAACACAATAAGTCGGGTTAGTATTGTTACGAGTGGCCTTCCTCATGTTATCGACCAAATGGTGCATCAGCTTGATCGGCTACCGCCTGTTCATCGGGTAGTCGATTTAACCGCTGTTGGCCCCCATGTAGAGCGGGAATTAGCCCTTATTAAAGTGGTTGGTGTTGGGGATAACCGGATCGAAGCGTTAAGGCTGGCCGAGGTTTACCACGCGCGCGTAGTGGATGCGACTATCGCCAGTTTTATTTTCGAAGTAACCGGCACAACAGAAAAAGTTGAAAAATTTCTCGAATTAATGGGTGAATTGGGGTTGGTTGAAGTCGCCCGCACAGGTATTGCCGCTATGGCGCGCGGTCGGGATGCCTTTTAACACCACCCCGTATTCGTGCCTTGAATTAGAATAGGAAAGAAAATGAAAGTTTATTACGACAGTGATGCCGATATTGGGCTGATCAAGTCAAAGAAAATTGCCGTCCTTGGTTATGGCAGCCAGGGCCATGCCCACGCGCAAAATCTGCGTGATTCTGGCGTTGCTGAAGTCGCTATCGCGCTCCGTCCTGATTCTTCTTCTATAAAGAAAGCACAGGAAGCCGGCTTCAAAGTGCTGACCAACGCAGAAGCTGCAAAATGGGCAGATATTCTGATGATTCTGGCACCTGATGAACATCAGGCTGCTATTTATGCTGAAGATCTGAAAGATAATCTTCGTCCTGGAAGTGCTATTGCCTTTGCTCATGGTCTCAACATCCACTTCGGTTTGATTGAACCGCGTAAGGATATTGATGTATTCATGATCGCACCAAAGGGTCCAGGTCATACGGTTCGTTCCGAATATGTCCGTGGCGGTGGCGTGCCTTGCCTCGTTGCTGTTGCACAGGATGCCAGCGGAAATGCCCATGACATCGCCTTGGCCTATGCTTCTGGCATTGGTGGTGGTCGTTCAGGTGTCATCGAAACTACTTTCCGTGAAGAAGTAGAAACCGATTTATTCGGTGAACAGGCTGTTCTTTGTGGTGGTTTAACCGCGCTTATCACGGCGGGTTTTGAAACCCTTACCGAAGCTGGCTATGCACCGGAAATGGCTTTCTTTGAATGTATGCATGAAATGAAACTGATCGTGGATCTGATCTACGAAGCCGGTATTGCTAACATGCGCTATTCAATTTCTAACACGGCAGAATATGGTGACATCGTATCTGGTCCACGTGTGATCAATGAAGAATCTAAGAAAGCGATGAAAGCTATTTTGGATGATATTCAGAGTGGCCGTTTTGTCAGCAAATTCGTGCTTGATAACCGTGCAGGCCAGCCAGAGCTGAAGGCTGCCCGTAAGCGTATGGCTGCCCATCCGATCGAGCAGGTTGGTGAGCGTCTGCGTAAAATGATGCCATGGATTGCAAGCAACAAATTAGTTGATAAAGCCCGCAACTAGTTTTTAGCGATCTTACTTAAAAAAGGCCGAAGCAGTGCTTCGGCCTTTTTTATAACTATTTCAAATCTGATAGAGATTATTTAAAATCAATCTCGCCTAAAAATCTTTCAGCATCCAAGGCAGCCATACAGCCAGTACCCGCTGCGGTTACCGCTTGACGATAATGTTTATCCATCACATCGCCACAGGCAAAGACACCTTCAACGCTTGTGTGGGTAGTACCCGGAATGACTTCTATATAGCCTTCATTATCTAATTTTATATGACCTTGGAATAAATCCGTTGCCGGCTTGTGGCCGATCGCAATAAAGGCCCCCTCTACTTCCAAGCGCGATAGCGCCCCCGTTTTGGTATTCTCAAGTTCAATAGCCGCCAAGGCACTATCTCCACCTGCGATAAACTCAGAGACGACACTATTCCACTGAATCCGGATTGCCGGATTAGCCAGCAATCGACGCTGTAAAATCTTTTCAGCCCGTAAGCTATCACGCCGATGAATTAAGGTTACTTCAGGACTGTGATTGGTAAGATAAAGCGCTTCTTCGACTGCCGTATTGCCACCGCCGATAACCGCTACTTTTTTACCTCGAAAGAAAAAGCCATCACAAGTTGCACAAGCTGAAATACCTTTGCCGCGTAAGGCGGTTTCACTTTGCAGTCCCAACCACCGTGCTTGAGCACCGGTTGAAATCACTAATGCATCTGCCAGATAAATTTGGCCACCATCCCCCGTCAGACGGAAAGGTCTTTTTGATAAATCTACCGAAGTAATAACATCCCAGACCAAACGTGCTCCGACATTTTCAGCCTGAGCTTGCATTTGTTCCATCAACCAAGGCCCTTGGACGGGTTCTCTAAAACCGGGAAAATTTTCAACATCGGTAGTAATAGTGAGCTGTCCCCCCGGCTGAAGCCCTTGCGCGACGATAGGACTTAAACCAGCCCGTGCCGCATAGATTGCTGCGGTAAGACCGGCAGGTCCACTGCCAAGAATAAAGATACGGGTAAATAGCGGATCAGCACTCATTAACGGCGCTCCCTTATAAAAGCAGCAAATTTAAAGCTAAAAAATGACGAACGGATTTAATACCGTTGTTTTTGAATGTGGGAACGGCAAAAATAACGATAAGTGATATTTCTGATGAATAGGATTCCCAATATAGCGCTCATATCGGCGAACCAGTCGGCTAATTCGGCATCTCGGTGGATGAAAGGTATAGCTTGGGTAAGTTCAATAAACGCACCGAAAGCCGCCAACCTAAAAGCTAATTTTAAGGACTGGACTTTTGGCCATCCCAGACATGCCAGCGTCGTTAATAATAGAAAGGCAAGGATATGATCAATTTTGTCGCTGGGGGCGAGGTGTAAAGTATCAGCTGAAGGAATAACCGCACATATATAAGCCCCCAACAGCGCTATCCAGAAAGATAACCTGATAATCCAGATTATAGCAGGATGCTTCAATCGAGGCCACTTTCAAAAAAAAGAGGTGACCGAAGCCACCTCCCTATTCTTATTTTTTGTTGCGCAGGGAAAGACCACCAAAGCGCTTGTTAAAGCGAGCAACCTGACCACCCGCATCAACCAATTGTGAACGGCCACCGGTCCATGCAGGATGAACGCGCGGATCAATATCCAGCTTAAGGGTATCACCCTCTTTGCCCCAAGTTGAACGCGTTTCAAAGACGCTGCCATCAGTCAGCTGTACTTTGATGAAATGGTAATCGGGATGAATATTCTGCTTCATAATAAGCTCCATTGAGCGGCTGGTTACCGACCAGCCTTATAAGAGAAGCTGCATCTAGCGCTCTATTTCAAAAGACACAAGGGCAGTATCGTTAACGATGTTTCAGAAGGGACAAAAATTAAAACAAACTTATCCTTCTTAGTTCTTAGCTAACCGGATCGGCAATCATGGCCGTAAATTCTGTTTCAGCCGCCACTTTGTCTTCAACTAAAGCGCGCGCCTTAAATTTACATATTTTGGAACGCTTTTGTAAAAACGCGACCTCAAGGCGTAACAGAATACCCGGTTCAACTGGAATGCGAAATTTAGTTTCATTGATCGCCATAAAGTAGACCAATTTACCCGTACCCGCCAAATCAAGCGATTCAATAGCTAACACACCCGCCGCTTGTGCCAGAGCTTCAACAATCAAAACCCCGGGCATGATAGGACGACCAGGGAAATGACCTGCAAAAAACGGCTCATTGATAGTGACAGCTTTGATCGCTGTAATTTTTTCACCAAGAACAAGCTGCTCAACACGATCCACTAACAGCATCGGGTAACGATGCGGTAGCGCAGCCATAACCCGCTTTATATCAAGCGGGCCGATAACTTTTGGTGTTTCGGTTGTTTCTGTCATAAATATTACCGACTAGTAGGACGACGAGCAGCAGGGGGAACGGATGCATTTGAGGAGGCAGCCGAGCTTCCACGAGGTGCCGGTGTAGCGGTTGAAGAATCACCATTTTGAGCTTGATTCTGACGTTCTGAAGCTGGAACCCAGTTAGCCGGCGGGGTAATTGAAACCGTCGTAACTCGACGATTAAGATCCGCTGCCACATCAGGCGTCATATCCGCTGTTGGATCAGCTAAAATAGCCCCTTGGGGATTAAGCACGAGGTTGATCTTCCGAGCAGCCATAACACTGCGGATAGATTCTTCCATATGATCTGTAATCTGTTCTTCAGCATAGGCATTGGGTCTCATGAAAGGCATACCCAATTTCATCATTTCCTGTTGGGCTGCTTGTTGCCGAGCCTGAAAAGCTGCAATTTTAGGCTGAAGTATGGCGCTAGAGCTGTTGGCCTTTTGAAGACGTATAAGTTCATCACGCTGTTGGGATAATTCGCCTTCTAACGCAACACGACGGTTATTATAGGCATCAATCTGACTACGATAGGTCGCTTGAATCTGCGTTTGCGCCGCCTTTAATGCGTTTGATTGCGTCAAGACACCTTGAAGATCAACAATAGCAGCAGATTGTGCCATAACAGGGGCTGCACTTACAGCAGCGACAAAAGCAACACCGGCCAATAGTTTATTCATTAAAATGCTGTCCCTACGTTGAAGGTTATAAGTTTTTTGTCATCACCGCGCTGACTGACAATAGCCTTAGCGATATCAATACGGAATGGCCCAAATGGTGAATTCCAGTTTACACCAAAACCAACAGAAACACGTGGTTTCCATGAATCCCCTAAGAAATATTCCTTAATTGGTGTAACGGAAGTCGTCACTGCCGTATTTTTAGCACCATTAGATCCCGTAGCACTTGTTGTATAGTTACCGCTACTATCTGTATAAAGGGCCTGACCTTTAGAATTAGTTACCTGTCTTGCCGTCACCTGACACGTACCCTGCCCCGCAGTTGTTCCCGAACCACAGCTATCAATCAGAGCAGGCTTAGGAACACCCCAGACAGAACCAATATCGGCAAAGATAGATGGCCTCAATCCCATTTCCCGAGCACCGGCCCCCATCGGCACTTCTAATTCAGCATGACCTAAATATTCTTTGCTACCACCCAATGCGTCATCAGAAGATTCTCCTCCCAAAACAGCATTACCGTTGCTATCAAAAGAATAATCATTACGCGCGACGCGAGGTCCAACACCACGGAAATTAAACCCACGGAATTGAGGCTGACCTAGGAAGAAACGGTCAATTAAACGGATATTACCATCATATCCCCAGACATAGCCCGCTTCACCCCGCAGAGAGAAAACAAAGCCACGGGTTAAATTCCAGTATTTGGCCGCCTCGATACGGGTTTTAAGATAATGGACGGTACCGCCAACACCCGCAAAATCCTGACTGAAAGTAAAGCGTGAACCAGAGGTCGGATGCATGACATTATTAAGGCTATTGAAGGCGATAGAATAGCCAATGGTAGAGTTAACCCATGAGCCCAAGGCTTCGCACAAATAACGACCCGCCAGCAAAGGATCGCAAGCCCCATTGGTATAGTAGCTACTTTTATCAATCTTCACCGTTTCGTAACTGATGCTATAGCGCAAAAGCAAATTTAAATATTCCGTGATAGGAATACCCGCACGAAGCTGAATACCGGTTGAAGCCTGACGATAAGTCGTATTCCGATCCGTACCATTCATATAGTTAAAGGCGTTATAATCATTACGGAAAATATCGCCACCAAAGGCAATCGCGTGGTCGAATAAGTAAGGTTCGGTAAAGCCAAGATCGACCGATTTTGAATAGTAAGACCAGTTAGCCGAAGCGCGGACAGTTTGTCCCTTACCCATGAAGTTATTCTGCTGAATAGAAATATCCAGAATAATCCGTTCAAGGCTAGAATAACCTGCAGAAACGGATAGCTGACCCGTCGATTTTTCTTGAAGGTTTGTTTCTAATACTAAACGATCAGGCGTTGAGCCCGGACGTTGTGTAATTTCTAATCTATCTTGGAAGAATCCTAACGATTGAATACGGTCACGAGAACGCTTCACACGCAATAAATTGAAAACATCCCCTTCCGCTAAACGGAATTCGCGACGAATAACCTTATCACGGGTCGTTGTATTACCGTTAATCTCAACGCGCTCAATATACTGTCTTGGGGCTTCTGCAATTCTGAATTCAACCCCCATCGTCAGGTTATCTTTATCCGGTGTGAAATTAGGATTCACATCCGGCGTATAGCCCATAAGACCAGCAGCTTCTGTCAAAGTATCAATGGTATCTTCTACCAACTTTGCGTTATACCACTGCCCTTTTTTAATTTTGACGAGGGATTTAAAGTTATCCGCTTTCACATCACGGATTTCGGAATCTAACGAGACATCCCCAAATTTATAGCGTTGCCCTTCTTCAACGACATAGGTGATGATAAAATCGCGTCGATCAGGCGTTAATTCAGCAATGGCGGAAACAACACGAAAATCAGCATATCCGTTTACCAGATAGAATTGACGTAATTTTTGTTGATCATACGCTAATTTATCGGGATCATAGCTTGTACCCGAACTCATGATACGCCAGAGGCGAGCCTGTTTTGTTGCCATGGCTTTACGTAGCTGGGCATCAGAAAACTGTTTATTCCCGATAATATTAATCTGGCGAACTTTTGATTTTGGGCCTTCGGTGATTTCAAAAACAATATCAACACGATTTTGATCTAACCGTACCATTTTAGGTTCGACAGTTGCGGCAAATCTTCCCTGACGTCGATAAAGTTCAATAATACGAGAGACATCAGCTCTCACCGCATCGCGGGTAAAAATTTGCCTTGGGGCAAGTTTAATTTCAGGGCGAATTTTATCCTCTTTAATCCGTTTGTTACCTTCTAAAACAATACGGTTGATTATTGGATTTTCATGAACCTGAAGGGTAAGACTGCCTGGATTATTCGGATCATCAAGAACAACGGCATCCGAAAAAAGTTGAGTCGCATATAAATCCTGAACAGCTGTATCCAATGTTTCGGCGGTATAGCGTTGCCCCACTCTTAATTTCACATAAGAGAGGACAGTATCAGGTTCGAGCCGCTCTGATCCAACTACGGCAATAGATTTCAACACGCGCTCAACAGGTTTCGGCGCGATAGGCTCTGGTAATACAGGGGCTGTATTATTGACAGCTGTAGGCGCGTTCTCTGCTGCGGAAGAGGTCGTCGCCGGTGCCTCCGCGTTATCAGGTGCTGCTGCCTCGGTTGCTGTCGTGGCAGCTGTTGACGCCGCGGGTTCGGTAGAAACTGCGTTCTCTACTGCGGAAGAGACGGTCGCCGGTGCCTCCGCGTTATCAGGTGCCGCTGCCTCGGTTGCTGTCGTGGCAGCTGTTGACGCCGCGGGTTCGGTAGAAACTGCGTTCTCTACTGCGGAAGAGACAGTCGCCGGTGCCTCCGCGTTATCAGGTGCCGCTGCCTCGGTTGCTGTCGGGGTAGCCGTTGACGCCGCGGGTTCAGTAGAAACTGCGTTCTCTACTGCGGAAGAGACGGTCGCCGGTGCCTCCGCGTTATCAGGTGCCGCTGCCTCGGTTGCTGTCGGGGTAGCCGTTGACGCCGCGGGTTCGGTAGAAACTGCGTTCTCTACTGCGGAAGAGACGGTCGCCGGTGCCTCCGCGTTATCAGGTGCTGCTGCCTCGGTTGCTGTCGTGGCAGCTGTTGACGCCGCGGGTTCGGTAGAAACTGCGTTCTCTACTGCGGAAGAGACGGTCGCCGGTGCCTCCGCGTTATCAGGTGCCGCTGCCTCGGTTGCTGTCGTGGCAGCTGTTGACGCCGCGGGTTCGGTAGAAACTGCGTTCTCTACTGCGGAAGAGACGGTCGCCGGTGCCTCCGCGTTATCAGGTGCTGCTGCCTCGGTTGCTGTCGTGGTAGCCGTTGACGCCGCGGGTTCAGTAGAAACTGCGTTCTCTACTGCGGAAGAGACGGTCGCCGGTGCCACTGCATTATTGGGTTTGGTTGCTTCTGTGGTAGGCGCCGTATTCGCAGGTGCTGATTCTACCTGCGTATTATTACTTTTATCTGTAGAATTTTCGACCGCATTAGCCGTACTCTCCGCGATCAAATTCGCTTCAGCTTCCGAAAGAGGTTGTGCCTGTAGAGGAATCGCGGTCGTTCCCAACAAGGTAGATAACATTACCAGGGAAGCCAAAGGCCTATTCTGCCGGCTACGCCGATTATTATTAAAAGAATTACCTGAATTGCGCGCCGTCACCCGTTATTCGCCCTCTTTCAGAAAACGACAACCGTTATACGGCCGCCTTATCCATCGTGATGGAAAGTCCATCACCCACCCTCTCAACTAAAACTGACAAGTATCGATTTAAAAATCGAAATTATTAACTTAATAGCGGTTTCAGCCAAACGAACAATCCAAGATCATTCAATGTTGAAAATAGCATTAAGCTTAAAAGCAAAAATAAGCCGAAGCGAAAAGCCCATATCTGAATCACGGGCGTAAGAGGTCTTCTTATTATTATTTCCACTGCATAGAAGAAAAGATGTCCTCCATCCAGCATTGGAACTGGCAATAAATTGATGAATCCAAGATTAACCGAGATAGCTGCCATAAAAAGAATAAAAGGGAGAAGACCTAATTCAGTCACCTGCCCTGACATTTTGGCAATGCGGATCGGCCCACCTAATTCATCCATTGATCGACGGCCTGTAATAATTTGGCCGATTCCATCGATCTGCTCATGGAGCATAGTGCCTACAGCTGAAGTAGCGATCAGAGGAATCTCGGTCAAGGGTGGATGCACAATTACCGGTGCATCGCCTAAGATACCCAAAAGGCCAATCCGGCTTTTATTTCCAAAACGATCCGTAAAATGTTCGGATTTTAAATGGGCTGTTACAGTCATAAGGCGACCATCCCTGATCAGACTGATCTTTACATCCTGGTCAGGATGCATCTGAACAACAGGTTGAAGGTCATTGAAATATTTAACTTTATAACTATCAATAGCGGTGATTTTATCACCGGCCTTAAGACCTGCTATAGCCGCTGATGACTGAGGGAGTATTGAAGAAATAGTAGCGGGGCTACGGACAACCCCGTGCATAGAAAAAAGTGCGGCAAAAAGCAAAATAGCAACGAAAATATTTGTTAAAGGGCCGGCCAAAACAATCAAAAAACGATGCCATACTTTTTTAGCCTGAAAAGTCCTTGCCCGTTCTTCTGGAGGTAACGAAAGCCATTCATTTGATGGTTGGCCTGAACTGGCTGGATCCATATCACCTGCAAAACGGACATATCCTCCAAAAGGAAGATAGGCGATCCGCCAACGGGTGCCTAAACGATCAGTCCAACCAAAAATTTCAGGTCCAAAACCAATAGAAAAAACATCCGCCCGCACGCCAAAAAAGCGTGCAACGGCGTAATGTCCTAACTCGTGGACGAAGACCAAGGGACCAATAACAGCTATAAAACTGATGATCGAAAATATAATCCCGGAATAGCCATTCACGCGGGTAAACTCTCCATTAAATTCATAGCCTGTAAGCGCGCTTCACTATCAATGGCAAAGACATCTTCTAAGGAAGAAGGTGCCGGTGGCGTATAATACTCAAGCGTTTTTTCAACAATTTTAGCAATATCAAGAAAGCCGATTTTGCGCTCAAGAAAGGCAGCAACAGCTATTTCATTAGCTGCATTCATAACAGCTGGACGCGGCCCGCCCGCTTTCAAAGAATGAACGGCTAAAGAGAGCGCCGGAAAACGCTGATAGTCGGGCGCTTCAAAATCCATTTGCCGTAATTTAGCAAAATCCAAAGATTCGGAAGGGGTTTCCATGCGTTTGGGCCAAGCTAAGGTGTGCCCAATAGGCGTTCTCATATCTGGACTACCGATTTGCGCTAAAATAGAGCCATCCCGATATTCCACCATAGAATGAATAACCGATTGAGGGTGAACTAAAATTTCGAAGGTATCTAAGGGGACCTTAAATAAATGATAGGCTTCGATCAGCTCGAGTCCTTTATTCATCATCGTAGCCGAATCAACAGAGATTTTAGCACCCATAGACCAATTGGGATGTCGAACCGCTTGTTCAGGTGTTACCTTAGCCATATCCTCTAAAGGGGTTTTACGGAAAGGACCTCCGCTTGCCGTGATAATAATCCGTCGAACATATTCAGGATTATTATGAGGGAAACACTGAAAAATAGCATTATGCTCAGAATCTACAGGTAAAAGAATAGTGCCATGATTTTTAACCGCTTCAATCATCAACGCACCCGCTGAGACTAAGGCTTCTTTGTTAGCAAGTGCAACCGTTTTACCCGCACGAATAGCGGCCAGCGTTGGTTTTAAGCCCGCACATCCAATAATAGCCGCCATAGTCCAATCTGCCCCCATGGCAGCGGCTTCAACTAAGGCCGTGGGGCCAGCAGCAGCTTCGACATCAGTGCCCGCCAAGGCTTCTTTTAAAGCAGAATATAAGCTTTCATCCGCAATAACGGCTCGTTTTGCTTTCGTCCGCTTAGCGGCTGCGGCTAGTTCTTTTACATTACGGTGAGCAGTCAAGGCCATCACCTGATAACGGTCAGGATTCCGTTCAATCAAATCCAAAGTTGAATGGCCGATTGAACCGGTCGCACCTAACACGGTTACCGTTCTGGGCTGATTCATGACGCAAAGGCTCCAATTTTAATTAAGATAGCCGTCAGCAAAGCTACCGGCGATAATCCATCGACGCGATCCATAATACCTCCATGTCCGGGCAATAAATGTCCCGAATCTTTGACATGAGCGCGTCGTTTTAACCAGCTTTCAAAAAAATCACCTGCCTGCGCAATGATCGCCATCGGTGCACCGATTACTTTCATAAAAAAAGGCAAATGAGCAAAATCTGCAATCAGATAAGCAAAAATGGCGGCTGAAATCATACCACCAAGCAAACCACTCCATGTCTTTTTAGGGCTTAGGATCGGCCATAATTTGGGGCCACCGATCAGGCGTCCTGCAAAAAAAGCGCCTATATCTGTCGCTGCGGTAACCGCAACAATCCAAGTGACCAACCAAATGCCATTGGGGCTAAGGCGTAACAGGGTTAAGGCTAAAGCGGGTAACAAAGCGTAAAAAAAACCAGCAAGCTGCCACAAAAAGGAAGATCCTGTCAGACCACGCCATTCCCGAAAGACTAAACCCGCTATCAAAGCCGCCGATAAAGCAAAAACATATCCCCCTATTCCGATAAGGCAGACTGCCAAAATCGCTAAGAGGACGCCAACAATAATACGAAGTTTTAGCTCACTCACAAGCCACCATAACGTCTCTCTCGACGCGCATACTCTTCGACTGCCGTCTTTAAAGTTTCACTATCAAAATCCGGCCACAGAGTATCGATAAATAATAACTCGGCATAAGCCGCCTGCCATAACAAAAAATTTGACAGACGCTTTTCTCCTGATGTTCGTATAACCAGATCTAAGGGCGGTAAATCACGGGTATAGAGAAAAGATTCAATGGTGCTGACATCAATATTGTCAGGATCAAGTAAACCTTTACAGGCTTGCTTGGCAATTAGTCTGGTAACATGGACTAATTCATCCTGTGCCCCATAATTTAGAGCAAAGACCAGTGTAAGGCGCGTATTATCGGCGGTTATTTCTATCGCCTTATTCAATAAGGACACTAAATCCTGATCAAGGCGCGTATAATCTCCGATTACCTTTAAACAGATCCCTTTTTCTTTTAAATTCTGCATTTCCTGTTGCAGACAAAGCCGCAACAAGCCCATTAAATCGGCGACTTCACTAGCAGGCCGGCGCCAATTTTCAGAAGAAAAAGCATACAAGGTTAAAACCTCTATGCCCATTTCAGCAGCGGCTCGAACCGTTTTTTTTACGGCGTCCGCCCCCTTTTTATGGCCAGCCAGACGCGGAAGATGGCGTGCCGAAGCCCAACGTCCATTGCCATCCATGATGATAGCAACATGACGAGGGACGAAGAAGCCGGATTTACTGGATTTCGCCGCAGAACTGGCCAGCGGGGCTATCACTTACCAAGAATTTCCTTTTCTTTATGCGCTGCCAACGCATCAATATCCGCGATTGTTTTATCTGTCATTTTTTGGATTTCATTCTCAAAGCGCTTTTTTTCGTCTTCGCTAATTTCGTTCTTTTTTTCATCTTGTTTCAGGTGATCATTACCATCACGACGAACGTTACGAACAGCTATACGCGCTTTTTCAGAATATTGTCCAACCAGTTTTGCCAATTCCTTACGACGTTCTTCTGTCAGATCAGGAATAGGCAGACGGAGCATTTGACCATCGACAATAGGATTGAGCCCCAATCCTGCAGAACGAATCGCTTTATCAACCGGCGTTACATTGCTTTTATCCCAGACCTGAACCGTAATCATGCGAGGCTCGGGGACAGAAACAGTGGCTACCTGATTAAGAGGCATATTAGCCCCATAAACATCAACCGTGACAGGATCCAATAAAGATGTAGAAGCCCGGCCTGTTCTAAGACCACCAAAATCACTTCTTAATGATTCAAGTGCGCCTTTCATGCGCCGCTCAAGATCGGCTTTGTTATAGGCTGCCATTATTCCTCCTCATTACATACTATAGTCGCTATACCTTCACCTTCTAGAACACGGATTAGATTTCCCTGTTCTCGAATATTGAAGACAACGATCGGAATATTATTGTCACGACACAAAGCTGTCGCACTTGCATCCATTACTTTTAAATCATCGGCTAAAACACGATTAAAGGAAACGCTATCATAGCGTTTTGCTGCTTTAACCTTTTTGGGATCGGCATCATAAACACCATCCACAGATGTACCTTTAAACAAGGCATCACATTTCATTTCAGCGGCCCGTAAAGCCGCGCCACTATCCGTCGTAAAGAATGGGTTACCGGTACCGGCAGCAAAAATGACAATCCGTCCTTTTTCCATATGCCGTTCAGCCCGTCTCCGGATAAAAGGCTCACAAACAGTGGGCATGGGAATAGCCGATTGTACGCGCGTATCAACACCGATACGTTCTAGGGCATTTTGCACAGCAAGTGCATTCATGACGGTTGCAAGCATTCCCATATAATCAGCGCTACTTCGTTCAAAACCACGAGCGGTAGCCGCTAAGCCACGGAAAATATTACCCCCACCAACGACAATGCAGAGTTGATAACCTGCCTCACGGGCATCCCGAATTTCATCGGCGACACGGGCAACAGTCGCAGGGTCAATGCCAAACTGACTGGGACCCATCAGCACTTCCCCCGACAGTTTTAGCAGGATACGGTTAAAGCGCGGACGTTTATACACCGTCAAAACCTCTCGAAGGACTATCGAAACAAGGTAAGCTCTACTTCTATCAGCAAATATCGCTATGCCAAGTAAAGGATTATAAAAAAAGTCAACGCCTCTTATTTTCGAGGCGTTGACCTTGACTGTAGCTTAAAAATTAAGCGCCAGCGGCAGCCGCTACTTCAGCAGCAAAATCGCTTTCCTGCTTTTCAATACCTTCACCCAACTGGAAGCGAACAAATTGTTTCAAGACAATAGGAGCACCTGCTTCTTTCGCCGTTTTCTTGACGACATCAGAAACACGGGTTTTACCGTCCACCACAAAAATCTGGCTAAGAAGCGCATTTTCCTTGCGGTATTTTGCAACGGCACCTTCAACCATACGCGTGATGATTTCAGCCGGTTTACCAGATTCAGCGGCTTTTTCCTGAGCAATGGCGCGTTCACGCTCAATAGCTTCCGCATTCAAAGAATCTTCATCAAGCGCCAGTGGATTGGCAGCCGCTACATGCATAGCAATCTGCTTTCCAAGCGCTTCCAAAGTTTCAGCCGGTGCTTCACTTTCCAAAGCAACCAGAACACCAATTTTACCAACACCTGGTGCAACCTGATTATGGATATAGGAAACAATCACACCCTTTTCGACTTCAGCAACCGCTGCACGACGAAGCGCCTGATTTTCACCGATAGTCGCAATATTAGCCGTTAATACGTCATTGACGGTTCCACCCTCGGGATGGGGTGCATTAGCAATAACGTCTATATCGCCACCATGATTAAGAACTAAACCTGTCACGGTTTTTACAAAATCTTGGAATTTTTCATTTTTGGCAACGAAATCGGTTTCGCTGTTTACTTCAAGAACGGCCCCTTTCGTGCCTTCAATAGCAACACCGACCAAACCTTCAGCAGCCTGACGGCCCGCCTTTTTAGCCGCCGCCGCTAAACCTTTAGCGCGCAGCCAATCAACGGCTGCTTCCATTTCACCATTGGCTTCGGATAAAGCCTTTTTGCAATCCATCATGCCAGCGCCGGTGCGCTCACGAAGCGCCTTCACGGCAGCAGCGGTAATTTCCGCCATGTTTTACCTCTTTATGTTACGGATGAGGCAGGGAAAGTAGTTATTCCCTGCCTCCAATTTTATGCGTTCACTCTCTTGTACATTAATAATGCACAAGGATATGAAACTGAATATTAGGCTAAAGCTTCTTCAGCTGCGGGCTCAATAGCCGCGCCGAGATCTTCGCCCAGATCCTGACGATTCTGCTGATCACCACGCGTAGCGGCATCGGCAATCGCATCGCAGTAATAACGAACAGCGCGAGCTGCATCATCATTAGCAGGAATTGGGAACGCAATACCATCCGGGCTGACATTGGAATCAAGGATAGCAACGACTGGAATACCAAGCGTGTTAGCTTCTTTAATTGCTAACTCTTCTTTGTTGGCATCGACAACAAACATGATGTCTGGAATGGTGCCCATATCGCGGATACCACCTAAGGATAATTCCAGCTTGTCACGTTCGCGGGTTAACTGAAGAATTTCCTTCTTGGTGAAACCAGCCGCATCACCAGAAAGCTTTTCTTCCAACGTTTTTAAACGCTTGATAGAACCAGAAATCGTACGCCAGTTGGTCAACATACCTCCCAACCAACGATGATTAACGAAAAACTGGCCTGAACGACGGGCTGCATCAGCAATAGGTTCTTGTGCCTGACGCTTGGTACCGACAAACAGAACCTTACCACCATGAGCAACCGTCTGCCCGATAAAATCGAGAGCACGGGTAAATAAAGGAACAGTCTGGGAAAGATCCATAATATGGATGCCATTGCGATCGCCGAAAATATACGGCTTCATCTTTGGATTCCAACGATGGGTCTGATGGCCAAAATGAGCGCCAACGTCCAACAGTGACTGCATAGTAACGGTAGGTACCGCCATAAATATACTCCTTCCGGTTAAAACCTCGCCAGGAAAGTGACCTTCCGGATCGACGAAAGGCACCGGTCGTTCATAATTCCCGGGTGTGAGATAAGGGCGCAGTAGAGAGAATACACCCAAAAATCAAGAGAGAGATTAAAACAGGCATTCTCTTGACTTTGAATCAAAGCTTTAAAGCTTTTTTTGTTCCATGCTTGACATAAGAACATAATGAGAACAAGCAAGAGAAATTCAGAATAAATATGCTATAAAATTTGGCCAATATTGAACTCTACTGAAGGCATAATATAGCAAAAACACCGTAAACAGGCTCTTTAAAAGTAAAATTTAATGGTTTTGTTCAGGGATTTGTGTGTTTAGAACAAAAAAAGAACGAAATTGGGAATATATTAAATTATGGCCCTAAAATTTTTTACAGTACCGATTAGGGAAAGAAAAAGATGATAATCCTGCTTTTATTTTGGTTTTTATTGATATATTTTGGTTTTTATTGATAGTTGCCACAGTTTTTAGTCTTGTAAGTGTGGTCTATGACATAAAATCTCTGTGGCAGTGGCGTGATAGCTATCATCAGAGGATTTTTCAGAAAAAGGCGGATTTCCAAAAAACAAGAAACCTTGATATTACTGTCATTTCTATCACGAAGATACCTTCGCTATCTGGCTTGTCGTCTTTCTATAAAAAGCAAAATATTTTTATTTTCGCTCAGAAGTTACCCTCTGATTTTAGGGTAATACAGGCGGCACAAAATCCTCTGACATACAAAGTGATTGATTAACTTTACTATAACTCAGAATGCCAAAAGGTAACGAAGCTGTATAAGCGAGGCTAAAAGCGGCCAAGACAGCCCAAGGCGCACTGATAAAAGCCCCTGCACCTATGGCAACCATTACCAATAACCCTAGGCGTAATTTTGGACGAACCCTTAAGACTGACCAACCAAAAGTCGGAAAATCTGCAATCATTAAAAAAGCAGAAAAGCTTACCCATAAACCGACTAAAAGAGGGGATCGAAAAATATCGAAACCAGATAAAAACCATGCGTAAAGCGGCATTATGGAAAGATTTGCACCCGCAGGTGCTGGAACGCCTGTCAAAAAACCAGCTGATTTGTGGGGTTGGTCAAGATAATCAATATTGACATTGAAACGCGCTAACCGCAGCGCACAACATACGGCGTGAGATAAAGCAAAAAGCCATCCCCAACGAGGCCAACTCTGTAAAGTCCAAAGATAAAGTAAAATAGCAGGCGCGACGCCAAAAGCGATGACATCTGATAAAGAATCTAACTCTGCCCCAAAACGGGTAGCCCCTTTCAAGAGACGGGCAATTCGGCCATCGAGCGTATCTAATACCGCTGAAATCAAAATAGCATAAACCGCATTTTCCCACTCGCCTGAAACAGCGTAACGAATCGCCGTAAGGCCACTACATAAAGCGAGTGTCGTAATGGCATTAGGCATCAAAGCCCGTAAGGGAATACTACGTCGTTCAGTATTATAACGCCCTTTTAGTCGATTTTGGCGGGTCTTCATAACCGTCTCCCTAAGAGCGGGACCGCTTTTGAACCTATCCGACCTAAAATAGTTTCCCCTGCGACACAGCGTTGTCCTAAGGCTACTTGAGGCATAGTGCCTTCTGGTAAATAGACATCAACCCGACTGCCAAAACGAATAAGACCGACCCGTTCCCCTCGTTCCACATAATCTTCTGTTTTCGTTAAAGGCACAATCCGCCTTGCAATCAATCCTGCAATTTGGGTGAAACCGATATTTAAACCTTCCTTTGTCTCGATCATAAAATGTTGGCGTTCATTTTTTTCACTCGCCTTATCAAGATCAGCACTTAGGAAAGCCCCCGGTACATAGACAATCCGAGCCATCCGCCCCGGCACCGGGGCTCGATTGATATGCACATCAAAAACGCTCATAAAAATAGAGACGCGTATCATCGGTTTATCGCCTAAGGCCCCCTCGCCCGCCAGTTCTAAGGGGGGAGGAACCGTGGCAATTAAAGATACCATGCCATCTGCCGGAGCAATAATCAGTCCTTCACCTTCGGGAACTGTCCGTATCGGATCACGAAAAAAAGCCGCTACGCAAAAGCAAATGACGGCTAAGGGCCATGCCATCCACATCCATGTCACGCCCGCGATTACAGCGGAGATAACCACGGCAATAACAAAAAATTTTCGGCCTTCAGGATGGATTGAAGGAAAATGCCAGCGGATAGATTGTGCGCCGGTTTCGCGCTTTGCCTCTTTATTCATGCTTGCCTTTTAAAGGCCTCCCGCTTTTCTGACAATGGCAACAATATGCCCTTTTAAGGGTTAGAATACAGCCTTGATTTAAAAAAGAAATTTAAGAAAACAAAACTATTCTCAAAAGCTACCTTTTTTCAATTAATAGAGAGGATACATTGGTTGCCTTAAAAAAAAGCTCCCCTATCATAAAATTGAAATAAAAATATAATTTATACTGTCTCTCTTTAAAAAAATTGAAAAAAGGATTGTCCTATTAAATTCGCCCCTGTGTATCTGTCTGCCGCTGCGCTTCTGATTTTATTTATCATCCTGATAGGTCGGATCGATATAGGTTGGCCTATTGTTACCGCTGTAACAATGATTGGATTGTGGGGTATAATTTCCAAAAAGAAAGAAAAGCTTCCATCCCTTTCTTTTCACGATGACCTAACCACCTATTCCAAAGAAGAGAAGTCCCAATCAAATGCTAGTGCGGCAGATATTGTTACAGCATTGGATGAACCTGTATTATTAGTAAACCAAGATCAGGTAGAAGTCGCCAATAAAGCGGCTCAAGATTTATTAGGGGCCCATATTGAAGGGGGTGACATCCGACTTGCTATTCGTCATCCTGCGGCCATTCGGCGGCTAACTGGGGTTTTAGAGAAAGATATGCCCCCTGTTCTATTGGCAGGTCTTGGCGGGCTCAATCGTCGTTGGGAATTATATGCCCGAACACTCAATAAAAAAGAGCGTCTTATTTTATTACGGGATCAAAGCACGGCCCATTTAACAGAACAGGTTAGAATTGATTTTGTTGCTAACACTAGCCATGAATTAAGAACTCCCCTTGCGACATTAAGGGGTTTTATCGAAACGCTAGAGGATGATGAGGTTATCGAAGACCACGAAACACGCCATCATTTTTTGGGTATTATGGCGCGTGAAGCCAAAAGAATGCAAAATTTGGTCGACGATCTTATGTCACTTTCCCGTATTGAAGCCGGTAAATTTGATCCGCCCAAAGGGACATTAACACTTCTGCCGCTTATAGAAGATGTCGTCTCTAATCTAACGGTTGCGGGCCAAGCTAAAGAGTCACAAATTATTATTGAAAGTCAGCTTTCTGATAGTCAATTACAGGGTGATAGAGCAGAATTATCCCAATTACTTTATAATATTTTGGGAAATGCGTTAAAATATGGACGAAAAGACGGTAAAATTACTATCAATTTAACCGGTTTGCCCGATAGCCGAATTCGCCTTGCTCTTTCGGATGAGGGAGATGGTATTCCCTTTCATCACATTCCAAGATTAACAGAACGCTTTTACCGAGTTGATAACAGCCGTAGTCGATCTTTAGGGGGAACAGGTCTTGGTCTTGCGATTGTTAAACAAATTGTCGAGCATCACCAAGGCGAACTTGATATTAGCAGCCTTGCTGGAAAAGGCACTACTGTGACTGTTATATTACCTATAACCAATTCCCATACAGAATAAATTTTAAGATCTGATCCTTCTGGAATTAATTAAAGTCCTCATTGGGTAATTTTTAATTTTGTCATGAAATTATAATAAAATTGTCATTTCCTTGTCATGGAACCGGTTTACCTGTCATTCATTCTAAACAGTCAAGCTACCTATTGAAATTCGCAAACCCTTAGGACGGTTAAATAATTTAATGAATTAATAATCTTTCCCTACGCAAAAACCTAGGAAACGCTATCATTGTTTTAAATGCAGTCTATTTGAGCCTGAGGATAATATGAAAAAAGCATCAGAAATCGGTCATACGGTAAAAGCTTTTGATGAAGATCTGGGCGGTTTGCGCGCACTTATCTGTGAAATGGGTGGTCTTACGGAAACAGCGATTACCTCTACCTTAGACGCGCTTATCCACCACAATAAAGTTATGGCGGCTAATATTGTCGAAAGTGACAAGGAAATCGATGAATTAGAAATTGAAGCAGAGCGTATGGCTATGCGGATTATTTCGCTTCGTGCCCCGCTTGCCGATGATCTGCGTGATGTTCTGGCTGCGATGAAGATTTCAGGTGTTCTTGAACGTATGGCGGATTATGCCAAAAACATTGCCAAACGCGTGCCCATATTACAGAATTTACAAGATAGGGCAGCGATTAGTCCCGTGCCAGTTTTGCCCGTAATGGGTGAAATGGTCTCTGAAATGGTGCGTAATGTTTTGAATGCTTATGCTGCCCGAGACCCCAAAAAAGCTTTACAGGTTGCAGAGCGGGATATGGAGGTCGATGGATTATATAATAATCTATTTCGTATTCTTCTTACCTATATGATGGAAGATTCCAGCCGGATCAGCGCCTGCATTCATCTGATGTTTATTGCTAAAAATTTGGAACGGATTGGGGATCATGCAACGAATATTGCAGAAATGGTTTATTTCGCTGCCACCGGGAAACAAATGCCCGAAAGGACGCGCGGTGAAGATATTCTGGTGGCGGAGGATAACTGATGGCCGGACTACGGCTATTACTGGTAGAAGATGACGAAGCCCTAGCTGAATTATTGGCATGGCATTTTAAAAAGCAGAATTTTGAAGTGACGCATAGCTGTGATGGCGATGAAGCTATTTTGCTGGCACGCGAAAATCCGCCTGATATCATGTTGTTAGACTGGATGATTGAGGGCACTTCTGGCATTGAGGTCTGTCGCCAGCTACGCCGATATTCTGAAACAGCTAATCTACCGATCATCATGTTGACAGCACGCGGGGAAGAAAATGATCGGATAAGGGGACTTGAAACAGGGGCAGATGACTATGTTACAAAGCCCTTCTCCCCCCGGGAATTGGTGGCGCGCACGACGGCTGTTTTAAGACGCATTCGTCCTGCTCTTACCAAAGAACAGCTTACCTATGCTGATATTGAAATGGATATGGTAAGTCATAGGGTTAAGCGAGATAGCAAAGTTATTTCCATTGGCCCTACTGAATTTCGTTTGTTGCGGCATTTGATGGAATATCCGCGACGGGTTTTCTCTCGAGAAAAACTATTAGATTATATTTGGGGGCAAGATAGTGATATCGAATTACGGACAGTCGATGTGCATATTCGTCGTCTAAGAAAAGCGCTTAATCAGGAAGGTCTGCCTGATTTGATAAGAACAGTGCGTTCTGCTGGTTATGCTTTGGATATTGAAGAATCATAAAGCGTATAGTTTATAAGGGGTTATTATAATATTCATCTGGAATAACCCGTGCCCAACAGATAACATGCACTGAATGGGCACCTGCTTTTTTCAATATTTTTGCACAGCTTTCCGTTGTTGCACCCGTTGTAAAAACATCATCAATTAAAATAATGTTTCGTCCTTTTATCGGGTTATGACCGTTTTTGGGAAAACGGACAGCAAAAGCATTTTTAACGATATTAAGGCGTTGTTTTGCATTGAAACGGCCTAAATTCGCTGTTGATTTTATACGGCATAAAATATCAAAATCATAATCAAAACCTGACATTTTGGCCAAGGCTTTGGCTATCAAAGCCGTTTGGTTGAAACCGCGTTGCCATAAACGCCAACGATGTAATGGCACAGGTATAATTAAAGGATTTTCAGAACGAGAAGAATTTATTATTTCTTCTGAAAAATGGGAATCCGATAAAGCTATCGGAGATGAATATCCCTCCTGTCCATAGTGATGTTGATGCTCGGCGAAGGGCTCTACTTTTTGGGCACAGGAGGATAATTGTTTATCAGGTTCCTTCACAACAAAACGACGCATTAGTTTAGCCATACTATAAGCTAACATTGTCTGTTTTCCGTATTTGCAGCGCAAAACCAAACCCTTGGCCGTTTCACCATAAGCAACAACAGCATTCATCCGATCAAAGGACGGCGGCTTATGGAGACAGCGAGCACAGCGTAATTCATATTGAAGATCGGTAGACAAAGGAAGGCCGCATTGAATACATGTCGGCACTAATAAAAAATTGAGAGATTGCCAGCATTTTGGGCAGAATGCATGGTCTTCAGTAACAATATCCCCGCATCCAAGACAACGGGGCGGTAACGCATAACGAATAAAGGGTTCAATCCCCTTTCTGATTGTTTTGAATATAGTCTCTGCTTTTTTACGATAAAAAATAGGGATATTTTGCGTTACTTTAAGTATAATTTTATCAGAACTTACCATTTTTATTCTTAATTTTTCTTAATTAATTTTTGAATTAATATAATATTAAAGTTTTTAAAATAAAAAGGCCGATAAAAACCGGCCTTTTTTATAAAATGATCGCCAATATTGATCGCAATTTATTTTATAATACTGATTAAGCTTCCTCTTCAGGGGTAGGATCAAGCATTTCATCTGCAATTTCCGTGACATTATTACGGATCATTTTTTCGATTTTTTCGGCCATGTCGGGATGCTCTTTCAAATAAGTCTTGGCATTTTCACGTCCCTGCCCAATCCTGATAGAGTCATGGCTAAACCATGAACCAGACTTATCAATAATACCTGCTTTAACACCCAGATCCAGCAATTCGCCCATCTTGGAGACGCCTTCACCATACATAATATCAAATTCGACCTGTTTAAAAGGCGGTGCCAGCTTATTCTTGACTACTTTAACACGTGTAGCATTCCCGACGATTTCATCGCGATCTTTAATCTGACCGGTACGACGAATATCCAAACGTACACTTGCATAAAATTTTAACGCATTTCCACCCGTCGTAGTTTCTGGGTTACCATACATAACCCCGATTTTCATACGAACCTGATTAATAAAAATAACCAACGTATGGGAACGGTTAATAGAGCCAGTGATTTTCCGTAACGCTTGACTCATTAAGCGTGCTTGTAAGCCGACGTGGCTATCCCCCATTTCACCTTCAATTTCAGCACGGGGCGTCAAGGCTGCGACAGAATCAATAACCAGAATATCGACAGCATTAGATCGAATAAGGGTGTCGGTAATTTCTAGTGCCTGTTCACCGGTATCAGGCTGCGAAACTATTAAGTCTTCGGTATTAACACCCAGTTTTTTAGCATAAATTGGATCAAGGGCATGTTCGGCATCAACAAAGGCAGCCGTTCCGCCTGCTTTTTGAGCCTCTGCAATGGCATGTAAAGCGAGGGTCGTTTTACCCGAACTTTCAGGTCCATATATCTCGACAATACGTCCCCGAGGTAGACCACCAATACCAAGCGCGATATCAAGCCCAAGCGAACCACTGGAGATAGTATCAATTTCGATTTTCTCACGTGAGCCTAAACGCATCACCGAACCTTTACCAAAGGCGCGGTCAATCTGCGCTAAAGCCGCATCAAGGGCTTTTTGCTTGTCCATATCGTTATCCTTACCGGAAGTCGTAACCTTATTTTGCGAAGCCATCGCTATTCCTTTGTCCTAGAACTTCTACCCCAAAGCATCAACCAACATAATGCGAAACACTTTTCGTTCTTGTATGACGATAATTAGAACATAACGAGAACATAAGCAAGGAAAGGGGAATAGCAAGGCCTAAATAACAAGATTTCAAGATCAATATTCTAGGGCAATAAAGCCCAATAAATCGGGCTTTATTGCCTAGTTAAAAACGGCCTATTTCAAGGAAGAAGAGGCAGCTCTACAGAACTAGCATGGTCTCCAGAATGCATAACCGTTTCCATCGTCGCGACATAATCTTCAGGTTTAGCAAACATAATATTCTGAACATAACGCTGTGGATTGCGATCATATAAAGGGAACAGACTAGACTGAATCTGTACCATAATACGATGCCCCGGCTGAAAGACGTGATTAACTGCTGGCAATCGGAAACGATAATGCTGAATTTTATTGGCAGGTATTGGGGTCGGTTTTTCAAAGCTATCACGATAGCGACCGCGAAAAATATCCATACTGACTGCCAACTGATAACCACCCATTTTAGGATCGGAGGGCACTTCATCAGGATAAACATCTATCAGCTTGACAACCCAATCAACATCACTGCCGGTCGTCGATGCAAAGAGATTAGCAAAGGGTGCGCCCTGCAGCTTAACCGGATGATCTAAAGTTTTAGTCTCGTAAGTTAGAACATCGGGTCGGCTTGAAGCGAAGCGTTGATCCTCAACTAACCATTTTTTCCAACGCACAGAATCGCTAAAAGTAATAGGTACAGGCAGATAAGGAACCGGCGTTTTAGGATCAGAAACATAATGGTCAGAAATGTCATTCTTATCAGAGGGTTTTGTAAAGGTAAGCGAAGATTGTCCTTGTAAATAAAGAGGCGTTAGGGGTTTTTCTGCTGGGGTCTGCCAATCCATAAGCCTATCCCAGTGATTTTCGCCTGTATTATAGATTAAGGCTCTGGGTGTTATCTGTGTTTGTGGCTGATCTTTTAAATAGTGGTTAAAAAAAGGTAATAAAACATCACGCCGAAATTGTAAGGCGGTATCACCGTTCCAATTTAAAGCCCCAAGCGAAGAACCATTATAGTTAACCTGACTATGGCGCCACGGCCCCATGACTAGATAATTATGGTCTTCCTGTCCGACCATTTTTAAGGCTTCGAAGCTATGAATAGCCCCCCACATGTCTTCTTGATCCCATAGGCCTTGGATCCACATAGTGGGCACTTTGGAGGGATGCGCAGCGGCCAATTTATCCAAAGCTTGATCCTGCCAAAATTTATCATAAGCAGGATGAGCACTTAACCTTTGCCACCAAGGTATCTGGTCGATACCGCTCTTTTTGGCCCAATCACCGGCTGATCCGGTTTTCAGGAAAGTTTTGTAATCATCATAAGCAGGGTGTACCGGAGAAGCACCCTGCCCGCGTGCTGTCATCTGACTTATAAAATAATCAAAACCGGCTTGGCGAAAAGCGCCATAGTGAAACCAATCATCCCCCATCCAACCATCGACCATTGGGCTTTCAGGCGCGGCAACTTTCAAGGCAGGATGAGGATTTAATAAAGCCATAACTACCGTAAAACCTTCATAAGAAGAGCCGATCATGCCGACTTTCCCATTGGTTTCAGGAATATTTTTAACTAACCAATCAATAGTATCCCAAGCATCGGTTGTGTGGTCAACTTTTGTTGGGTTCAAGTCACCGACTACAGGTCGGGTTACGACATAATCACCCTCAGACCCATATTTACCGCGAACATCCTGAAAGACCCGAATATAGCCATCTTGAACAAAAACTTCGTCACCTTCTGGTAGAGTAGCCAACATCGAAGGGCTATCGGCACGTTTTGTCCGTCCCGAAGCATTATAAGGGGTACGCGTTAATAAAATCGGTAAATTGCGTCCTTCTTTCGGAACGACAATAACCGTGTGCAATTTTATACCATCCCTCATCGGGATCATAATATCTCTTTTTATATAATCATATTCATCGGTTGGGGCTGAAAAATGAACAGGTATATCCCCCTTAGCAGGCCATAAATTGCTATCCAGCGCGTTAGCCGTGCTTGCTTTTATAGTTGCCAATAGACCAAGACTAATACTCGCTAACAGAAAAGCCTGTTTTGACTTTAAGCTTACCCTTGATTTTAATGATGACATTACCCGTTCCCCCTGCTCTAATCTTATTTTAGGAAGATGCGCTTCCTTATAAATTTTGCGTAATATGAAATTATAATAGTTATATTGGTTAAATTTTTTTAAAAAAACAAAAGAATACTATTTTAGAAAAAGGGTTTCATCAATCTGAAAAAAGGTAATTGTTACCGCCTTCCAATGAAGAAATGAGTATTAAAAGCATGGTTTATTTTTTAGGTGTAGATGCAGGGGGTAGTCATTGTCGAGCGAGATTAACTGACCAAGACGGGCATATTTTAGGGATAGCGCAATCTGGCCCTGCCAATGCTCATATTGGTATTAAGGCTTTATGGTCGTTATTAATGAATATTGTCGAAGAAACCTGTAAGATAGCCCATTTAAGAAACAGTGATTTTCAGAATCTGCATGTTGCTTTTGGTATTGCAGGTTTGTCACGTCCCGGTTTTCAAGCTGAAATAGAAGCTATCGCTTCTCCTTTTGCCTCTGTTCGCTATACAGGCGATGATGAAATTGCCAATATAGGGGCTCATCAAGGTAAAGAGGGTGCTATTCTGATCATTGGAACCGGCAGTATTGCCCATATTCGCCTTAAAGGTAAAAATGAAACCCTAGGTGGTTATGGTTTTCCTATTTCCGATGAAGCAAGCGGAGCATGGTTAGGGCTAGAAGCCCTTCGCTACAGTTTAAGAAGCCATGATGGGCGTATAGAGAAAAGCCTTTTAACAGAAAGTCTTATGGCTGAATTCTCTTATAATCCCTCAAAAATTATTAGCTGGATGGATAAGGCTGTACCGGCTGATTATGCCTGTTTTGCGCCTCTCGTTATGGAGCAAGGCAACCGAAATGATCCGATAGCTTGTCTCATTATTCATCAAGCCGTACGCTATATTGAAAATTTTATCACCACTATTTTTGAAAAAGGCGTAGTCCGATGTAGTCTTATGGGGGGATTATCTGGTGCCTTTAAACCTTGGCTTTCTTCTACTATCTCTGACAAATTAACGGCAGCAAAAGGGGATGCCCTGGATGGGGCTCTCATTTTAGCAGGTTTGGAATTTTCAAAAATAAAAAATAAAATAAAACCAATGGTATAAACTATATTGCTGATGTGGGGTATTAGATATGGAAATCGAAATTGATATTGTCACTATTCTTACGGCCAAGCCTGCCTATCAGCAAGCCTTAGGACAGGCTCTTATGACTTATGCTGAACTATCCCTATTGGAAGACGGCTGTCTCGCTTACCATATGAGTCTTGATAAAAATCAGCCGCCGCGCTTTGTCATCACCGAACGGTGGCGCGACCATGACAGTTTCTTAAACCACGAAAAAAGTGACGTTTTTCAAAATCTTGCAAGCGATTTCGAAGGTTTTTTAGAAGAACCTCTTCTTTCTGTTTTTTCGACACCTTTCCCTGAAGCCCTTTCTTAAATTAAATCAAGGTAGATCGTTTTAATTATATTGAGCCTACTCTAAGTAAGGCATCCCGTTTCGCAATCAAACCGTCAAAATGCGCTTTATCCTCAGGCTTATCAAAGTTAAAGTCTATAGGTTTAAAACTAGCTGTAGCTTGTTGTAACCGATTAGAAGCTTCGGAAGAAATGTCATCAATTGCGTAAAGAATATTATGCATTTCTTCATACTGCCCAGAGCAATGTAGAACGACATCGCAACCTGCTTTTAAAACGCGTGTTGCGCGGGTGACCGCATCCCCCTCTAAAGCTTCCATGCCGATGTCATCCGACATTAACAGCCCTTCAAATCCGATCTTTTGACGGATGATTTTACAGATTACAAAAGGTGAATAAGTAGCACAGTTTCTTTTGTCCCATTCTGTATAGATAACATGAGCGGTCATTGCCATTTTTGCTGATTTTAGACGTTGAAAAGGGATAATATCCCGTTCTAAGATAGTCAGAGTTGCCTCAACAATAGGCAACATTTTATGACTATCGACTTGGGCTTGTCCATGACCAGGAATGTGCTTGATAACGCCACAGATACCTCCTGTTGCCAGACCGTCTAAAGCAGCCTGTCCTAAAGCTGCTACTTGTTCAGGATTATCACTAAAAGAACGATCACCGATGATATTATGTCCTTTGGGGTCACGAATATCTAATAAAGGCATACAATCGACATTAATACCGACATCTTGTAAGAGATAGGCTAACGCTGTTGTGTTGGCTCTTACGGCTTCAATAGCCGTCATGGGTGCCTTTTGGTAAAGTGCATCAAAACAACCCGCTGCCGGAAAAGAGGGCCAAATAGGTGGACGCATTCGTGCAACTCGTCCGCCCTCCTGATCAATTAAAATAGGGATATTCCATCCGGATATATCATGTAACATATCAGTCAAATTGCGCAATTGGATGCGATTTGTAATATTGCGTTGAAACAGGATATAACCAGCGGGATTAACTTCTTTAAAAAGAATTTTTTCCTGTGGCGTCAGATGAGGGCCTTCTATGCCGATAAAAACCGGTTTCATTATATTTCCTACAAAAGTCCGAAAAATATCCGACGCTTAAAGCTGAAGTTTATTTCTCTCTTTGTCTTTATACGCCTTAAAACAGGCATGGAAGGAGAGAAAGAGAAAGGAATACTATGATTGTTGCTGAAGTCAATTTCGACGGTCTGATTGGCCCCACCCATAATTATGCCGGTTTATCTCTCGGCAACAAGGCCAGCACCGCCCATGCAGGCGCCCCTTCTTATCCCCGTCAAGCTGCGCTTCAGGGACTAAAAAAGATGAAATGCCTGATGGATTTGGGATTAACGCAAGGCGTATTCCTGCCCCCTTTAAGACCTGTGACCAGTTTGCTGCATTATCTTGGTTACAAGGGAAATGATAAAGAAATTCTAACAAAGGCGGCCCTTGAAGATCGTCCCCTCTTCAACACTTTATGTTCAGCCTCGGCTATGTGGGCGGCCAATGCGGCAACTGTTATAGCCGCATCTGATAGCGGGGATGGACGTATTCACTTTATAACAGCGAATCTTTCGACGATGCTTCATCGTAGTTTAGAGGCAGAAACTACCTGTCAGCAGCTTAATCGTATCTTTTCAGATAGCTGTTATTTTGCTGTTCATCGCGCCTTACCCTACGGTCAGCATTTTAGCGATGAAGGCGCTGCTAACCACATGCGGCTTACCCCATCCCATAAAGAATCCGGCCTTAATATTTTTGTTTATGGTGAAAAAGGTTCAGGCCCTTATCCAGAAAGACAAAACCGCCGAGCGAGCCAAGCCGTCGCACGATTAAGTAGCCTTCCTTTTGATAAAAATTATTTTATTCCTCAAAAAGCTGAGGCGATTGCTAAGGGAGCCTTCCACAATGATGTCGTTGCCGTTGCTAATGAATATGTTTTGCTAGCCCATGCAGAAGCCTTTGAAGATCAAGACGTCTGGCTTGACCGTATGGCACAACATGTTGAAGGTTTTATTCCCCTTATTATTGATAGCATCAGTCTAGAACAGGCTATTAAAAGTTACCTTTTTAATAGCCAGATCGTAACGCTTCCTGATAATCAAATGGCGATTATTCTGCCTCGGGAAGTCAAGGCTGACCCAGCCGTTTGGCAGGTCGTAGAAACCATTATCAAAGGCAATAACCCTATCAGCCAGGCTATTGTTGTTGATGTTCATGAAAGCATGGCCAATGGTGGAGGACCAGCCTGTCTTCGTTTACGGGTTCCTTTATCAAAAAAAGCTCTGGCCGCCGTCGATCAACGCTACATTTTGAATGAAGAACGATGGGGTCAGCTTTGCTGTTTAGTCGAAGAATTCTGGCCTGAACGGCTGTTACCCGATGATTTGATCAACCCTGATCTATGGAAAACAGCTGTGAAAGCGCATTGGGCACTTATTAACTGGTTGGGTTAATAATCTTTGGCATAGCGCAAACTGATATTAGAGGAAGAAAAGCTGCTTGCTTGACTCAAAATAGATAGTGTTCTGGTCAAGGAAACGCGAATTTGAGTTACAGCAAAACCATGCGTATCCGTAATCACTTCCATATAAACATTTTTAAATAAATATTTTCCAGCAGCCAAAGAGGTGCCTTGTCCGGTAGTGCTATCAGCCCCTACCACTCTCAGCCGATCAATACCGATTACGGAACGGAGTTTATCCAGAGGATCAAACCCTTTACCCCCTGTTCTTAAGGTATTTAACGCCGAAGCTAATTGAATAGCTTGCACAGGTGACAAGGTCGTTACAGAAGAACCAAACAACAGGCGTGATAAGATTTCATCCTGTGGTAATGTGGGTGTTGAACTAAAAGTGATTTCTGGATGATTAGCAAAACCGCTGATATTAACGGTTGCCGTAATATCATCTACGGTCGCTTCGGCTGAAATATCAAGGGTCGGATTAGGGGGATTCCCGCCATTAAATTGGATTTCGCCGTGAGTAATATCAAAGCGGCGACCAGCAAAAGTATAAGTTCCGCGAATAATGCGTAAATCGCCAGTGATAAGCGGTGCTATCGCCGTTCCCCGAACACGTAGATCAGCTTCCCATTCAGATTCCAATCCCATACCGGCTACAAACAAATGTTCAGGCGCATGCACACGAATATCGAGCTTCCATGAGGAAGCTAACATATTGGTTTTTTCGGGGGGATTTGTAACTGCCGTATCAATTTGGCCTTTTCTGGTGACACCAGCCAAATCATGGACTGAATTATTATCGTCTAATACAAAACGATAGCGCGTTTCAGGTAGACTCAAATCCCCCTTAATAGAACCGCCCTGCTTACGATTGGTTTTGACACTCAAATTACCGGAAACGGTTGATTTTACCTGATCAGAACGGGCTAAAGACGCTTTATCAAAAACGACATCAAGCGCAGAATCATAGTCGCTAGCCGCATCAAGACTGGCATAGCCTTTCGCTGAGATATGCCCTTTTCCAGCCTTGGCGTTCAAATTATCTAGAAAGAATTTGGATTGATCAAAACGACCATCCATATCAATCGCCGAAATTAAGGTATCATAGGCGCTGTTTTCATAACGTAGCTGACGACCATGAATAACGCCCGTCAAAATAGGTTTTTCCAGTTGTCCCGAGATGTCTGCTGCAATCGCTAATGGACCTCGTAAATTCTGACCACTAATACCCCCCATAGACCATAAAATATCAGCATCGGCGTTATAACGGATACCACCATTCAAACGACCTTTTCTAAAAGGTTCAAACCAATCCGATTTTTGCCTTATAACCGTCGGATTTGTCTCTAGACCCAGCCGCATTTGACCAATTAAATCCTGATTTTGACGGATAACCGCTTCTGATAAAAAGCCTGTCTTATTAAGATTAGCGACCATCATCAAATCGACAGGCTGCGATAGTCCAACAATCGAAACATGCGTGAAATGATTTAAAGCTAAACGAGCAGAGGCTGTGGGCACATCGCCTACTAAACTCGCATCAACAAAGGCAGACAACTGCCCATTCAGATTAGTTTCTGGCCATAATAGATTGGCCTCAGAAATATCAATATCGGCTATTTCAATTTGGCCATGCTTATTCTGTGGTCCATAATGCCCTGAAAAATCAATATGGCCTTTTGGTAGAATAAGAGAGGTTTTTGATAAATTATAGCCGTTTTTATCCGATTTTATTTCCAAAGGGGCCGCCAGCCGCCAATTAAGATGGGCGAGATTACCCGTGGCATTGGCCCGAATAAGATCATGATCAAGGGTCGCGTGGGCCGCCATACTAAAATTCATAGGGGTCGAATTATTAGGTATGACGCCCTGTAGTGTAACACCGCCCTCCCCCTGTTCCTTTTGATAACGAAGGCGTGTTGCCACCTGTTTCAGCGTAACCGTACTATAATGAACATCGTTTAATTGCGCTTCTGCTTGGAAAAACGGATCTGAGAAGAAAAGAACTTTTCCTCTCAGACGTCCGCTACCGATGTCTAAAGATTGACCATAAACAAAATGGGCTTTTTCTGCGTTAATATCGGCATTAATACCCTGCACAGACTGATCTTCGACAAGATTGATGCTACCGTTAAGGCCTCGTCCATTCAGGTCAAACTGTCCAAGATAAATATTATTTTTTGCCTGATTAAGATGGCCTTTCAGCGTAAAACCCAGCAAAGCAGCGTTAAGCGTAGGATGCGTAAGGGATCCCCCTACATCAAGGCTAACGGGCCCATAAGCCTTAGAATTACCTCTAACAAAGAGACCTATGATCCCATTGGGCTGATAATGACCATTACCGTCGAGATGAAAAGCAGGAGACGCCAGACTAAAGCGTGGCATATGAAGAAAACCAGAGGCATTAGCCGTCATATCTGTCCGTAAAACGGCCTCCCCGCCAAAAAAATTATTTACTGCAGGCTTTTCCCAGTTGCGCCCCGTTAAAGTCAGCTGCCCTGCCATGCCAAATCCCCCTTTTTCAGGTTGTACATGGCTATCAATAGCCAGACTTAATCGTCCTATACCTTCCATAAGATAAGAATCGATACCGCCCTTAATGGCCGCCCGCCAAGTTTTATGAAAAAAATCAGCTACGAGCGTTGTGTTAGCATGGATATAACGACTTTTGATGGTTGCATGGTCAACATGTAATATCTGATTACCGTAACTAATGGCGCCATTAACTTTCAGATTATCCAGTAAATTAGCGATACGACTATCAATACCTGTTACTTTTTTTACAGAGAAACCAAGCGGCATAGATAAATTGGTGCGATCAATAAGCATCGTCCCACTAGCGGTAACGGTTTCTGCATTTTTACCCTGCCAACCAAGACGATCTGCCTTTAAACGCCAGTCAGCAATCGGGGATTTTAAGGGACCCGATAAAACGGAAGAAAGACTAAGACCTTTACTTTCACTATCCGCTATAATTTTATGGCTATCTGGAACATCCAGATTAATAGCCATATTATTAAAACGGCTGGCATCCCAATCGATACCCCCTAACACCGTCAAACGGAAAGTTTTCGCTAGGATATTGCCGTTAATATCAATAATATTTTTATTGGAATGGGTCGTGAAATTTAACTTCAAACCCTCTTTTAAAAGAGGCTGTAGGCTAGATTCCGGCGGTAAAATTTCCCCCGGATAGGCCAAGCCATAAAGATGAAAAGCCCCTTTTTTATTGTGGATATTCCATTGTAATAGTTTTTTGTCACCAGATTGGGCATCCACATAGCCTTGCCAATCTTGCCAATCCCCTTTACCTCCAGCATCTAATCGTATTGCTTTTCCAAGATGCATTACGCTTTCCACCAAGCCGCCGACGGGGGCTTGTAAATGGGCATCCAACCGTAAAAGATTAGCCGCGGGCTTGGCATCCAGCTGTAAAGATAGTTTATCACCGCCACTTATACCGAGGCCTCTATCGGCGCCGGCGTCTGCCTTGATAGTAATTTGCCCTTTTACAAGCGCAAAACTACCCGATAAATGCAACCGATGCTTTTCCCCCGTTAAATTCTTGGCCATATTAATCTGATCAAGCGCTAGATGATCAAGATTAAGATGAATATCCGGCAAAAGTGGTTCGTTTGGCTTGGAGGCTGTCGATTTTAATATAGGCTTTCTTTCAAGGTTTATTAAGGCTGCGTGTAGATTATTGATTGTAATAACACCGTAGCGATAATCAAGCGGCTGCCAGCGTATAAAGACTGAAGGTATTTCGATAAACCGGCCTTGCCGATCATAACCTTCCACATCAATCAGACGCACAGCCTTGTAGATAGAGCCATCAATACGACGAAGTTTTATTTTTAAACCGGAAGGGGCCGTATAGCTATTCACATAGTGAACAATCAAACGATGTCCGGTGGGGGTATCTATGAAAAAGATCAGGGATATTGCTATAAGCAAAACACCAAAAAATAAGGCTATACTCCATTCCACAAAACGCCAAATACGACCAATAACAGAAGATTTTTTCTCTGTTTTGTAAGGAGATTCTTTATTCGCCTCATCATAAGAAGGTATAGTTTCGGCTTCTTGATGAACTGAATTCGGACTTGTAGAATCAGGTAGCGATTCTGAAGCGGGCTTTCCATCACCTTGTTGATCCGATTTTTTATCATTATCAGCCATCAGAAGGCCTGACCAATCGAGACATAGACAGAAATACGCGATTCTCCCGGTTGACGGGCAATAGGAGTCGCGAGATCAACACGAAATGGCCCAAAAGCGGTATAATAACGCCCCCCTATCCCCGTACCAAAACGTAAATTATGGAAGGTGGGAAGCGAATCCTCATACACTTGACCGGCATCAATAAAAGGCACAATGCCAAAATTACCAAAACGATAACGCACTTCAAACGCTAATTCTTCTTCAGATAATCCGCCAACAGCATCATTGTAAGGATCTTTTGGTCCTAATTGTTGGTACCCATAACCGCGAACGGAACCGCCGCCGCCCGCATACATCCGTCGAGAAGGCGCGATTTCTTGAACATTTGCCCCTTCAATAGAGGCAACACGAACACGACCAGCCACGACGACGTTATCTACAATCGGATAATAACCGCTCGCATCAAAAATCATACGCATATAGCCCCTTAAGCCAGAGCCAATAGATGTTTCAGGGCTTAAGCGTAGATTCAGGCGATAGCCTTTAGTCGGATTCATCAGATTATTGGAACGATCATACCCAAGCTGGCTGGGTAAGGCCGCAATTAGATAGGAATTCGTCAAACGTTCACCGCGTGAAAAATTATAACTGCGTTCATTCGTTTGGGTTAATTCGGCTCCAATGGAATAAGTCCAGCGCTTTTGCCATATCTGGGTAGATTGACGCGACAAGCTCCCTCCTAAAGAGAAACTATAACCATTATAGGCATCATATCTTTCCCGCCCTGCGGTCAACCCTAGTTGAATAACACGATCTCTAAGACCGGCATTATTACGAATAAATAATGCCGATAACTGCTGTTGACGCGTGCCAAGAATACCTGAAAAAGTTAAAGCGCCTTCCGGCGGTAAGTAATTCCGGTTAGTCCAGCTGCCTTGTGCTTTAAAGCCTTCTCCGGTGCCGTATCCACCTGTAACCGCAATACTGTGTTTTTTCCCTCGTCCCTGACGCACATCCAAGTCAACAATTTCGCTACCGTCCTCTGTTTTTCTACCAGTATGAATAGGTTCAACCGACACATGCGAAAACAGACTGGTCGCGGCCAAGGCCTGCCGTAGATCATCGATCATACGGCCATCATAACGCTGCCCTTGCTTAAAGCGAGCCATATGAGCAATATGTGTAGCACTTAAAACAACATGTTTGTTGTTACTAACAATAATATTACCGTAATATCCAAGAGGACCCACATCAATGGGCAAAGTATAGTCGCCTTTATGGGTATCACCATCCAGTAAAATGCTGCGATCACCTATTTTAGCGAAAGGATAGCCTTGATGAGGTAACGTTAAGGCCACATTGTTTTCAGCCATTTCAATCTTGTCAGCAATAATGGGGTCTCCACGTTCAAGATTTAACGCTTGGCGTGCAATTTTAAGGGGGATACCGCTACTTCCAGTAATTTCAATTTTATCTAATCGGTAAAGTGCCCCTGGATCTGTTTTAAACTGAACGTTATATCTTCCTTTATCAGCGGGCATTATAGTTAAAGAAGATGTCCCGTCATAATAGCCTTGTGATCGCAAAATACGTTCTATTAAGTTACGATCACTTGCAGCTCGTGCTCCAATAACCGATAAACTATCGGCTTTATTCTTATTAGAAAGCAGGACAGAATAGGTTTTAAAGGCGTTGTTAACGTCAATATCCTCAAGCCCATTCACAGATACTTTATAGTGAATATCACGCGTATCTTTCGCAATCACAAGATGTTGATTGGTATCGGGGGTGACATTGGCAATATCGGGCAAAGGTTGAGATAAAGCCGGATCTAATTTTATCGGATTATCTTTATCTGCCTTTAAATCAGCGGCTAGGACATTAACATTATTAATATCAGCCTGATTATTCCCTGAAGTCTCGGTATTTACAGATTTTTCTGAGCTCGGCACGGCTGTTTTTTGAAGATTTTCTGTTCCAGAGGCAGGGCTGGCATTCGATACTACCGTAGATTTTTTAGAAATTTGCTCGTTGGAAACTGTCTGCGGGGTTGAGGGAAGTGTGTTTTTTAGTAAAGGCGCAGAACCATCACTCTTTTCAGATAGGGGGGCTTCTGGCCTATCGGCAGGTAAGACCGATTTGGACAAAGACGGTAAAGAAGAAAAAAAAGATTCATCAAAGGGATCACTCGTGCTCTTATTCACTAGCGGCACAGTTTTATCTGTTTCAGATGTGACAGGTTGTGAAGGTTCCGCGTAAATAGAGGATGAAAACAATCCGACCCCTACTAAACACAAACGTCGTAAAGAATGGCGCACGCTATATTTAGGCAACATTATTTCGACCGACGAAGCAGCCCCAACCCTTTTCGAGCTGAAAAATAATAACCATTCCCCCCTTCTTTTTTAGTATCTTTATCTTTGTTATGATGGGTTGGCAAAAAGATTTCTGCGCGCAGTCCACCTTCATCACGATTAGTCAGAAAAAGCTGCCCCCCTTCCCGTATAACTGTACGGTCTACGGTGGCTAAGCCTAAACCAAGACCTGCCGTATTCCTTTGTCTAGCGGAATCTAACCGCCGAAAAGGCTGAAGCACATAATGAATTTGTTCTGGCGGAATACCTGGGCCGTTGTCATCGACTCGAATATAAACACCCTTTTCAGTAATATGAAAACTAACTATCGCTTGTTTTCCATAATGCACTGCATTTTCGATCAAGTTTCCAATAGCGCGTTTCATCAAAAGCGGGCGTATCATAACATCATAATGCGAAGGCCCTCTATAAACGACCGATTTTCCAGCATCCTTGGCCGCATTAACCAACGTCTCAATGATAGCCGTAATATCGGTTAATCGCTGTAACTCGGGATCCTGATCCCCTCTTAAAAATTGTAAGACCGATTTTAACATCGCCTCCATTTCATGGAGATCGGCTTCTATCGGTTCACGAATATCATCTTCTTCAATGAAACCAGCTCTTAGCTGTAAACGAGCCAAAGGTGTCCTTAAATCATGGCTGACGGCAGCCAGCATTTCTGTTCTTTCACGTAGCATATGATCAATACGTGCTTGCATCTGATTGAAAGCATGAGCGACATGCCGCAATTCCTGCGGTCCTGTTTCACGAAACAAATGTGGCTTCCCATCACCAACTTTCGCAACAGCCTGAGACAAAGAACGAAGGGGCGTTACAAAGGCTTGAATAATCATCCATCCGACCAAACCAGCCCCGATCATTAAGATAAGGCCGGTAGTCAAACGATTGGTCAGCCAAGGTGCGGCAAGATTAGGGACAAATGTCTGAAAAACCAGCCAACTTTTATCAGATAAACGAATCTGACCTAACAGGCTATCACGTCCTAATTTTTTGGTAAGATCAATGTGAATGTCAGACTGTAATATCCGAGGGTTGCGGCTTAAAATTTGTCCCTGAATCAAATCTAGTAAATGGCTATTGTTTTCTTTAGGGCTATGCGCCCTTTGTGTCGGTGACCACAAAAATTGAATATTCCGGTTAGAAAAATTATTCGCAATAGCAGGGCGTTGAAAAGGTTGTTCTTGATTGATAACACGATGGGCAATTAAAACGCGATCGGCAATAGATTGCGTTGCATCGGCAACATAGGTTAATTGGCTAGCCTCTTCAGAAAAAACGAGGCTCAGCACAAGTTCAAGCAGCATCGTTACTAAAAGAACGACAGCAATCCGCCCGATTAACCCGGGCGAAAGCTGACGAAAAAGGTTAATAAAACCCTTCAATCTTGTACAACCGGTACAGTAAACATATAGCCAACACCCCTAATAGTTCGAATCATATCGCTCGAACCGGGTTGACCTGAAAGCTTACGTCGTAACCGGCTGACCAAGACATCAATGCTACGATCAGAAGCTTCACTCAAACGGCTACGAGATAATTCTAACAGTCGTTCTCGCCCGATAACTCTTTGCGCATGTTGGGAAAAAGATAAAAGTAAATCGAATTCCGCCCCAGAGAGTTCAACCCCTGCCCCTGTCGGAGAGTGAAGCTCTCGACGATCTGGATCAAGCACCCAACCCTCAAAGCGAATAAGATGACTTTTAGAGATTGGTTCTTCAACATCCTTACCAATTTGGCTGCGCCGTAATACGGCACGCACCCTTGCGACCAATTCCTTTTTCCCAAATGGTTTGGGAATATAGTCATCACCACCTAACTCAAGGCCGACGACTCGATCGGTTTCGTCATCCCGCGCACTCAGAAAAACAACGGGTATTGCCATATAATGGCTGTTAGATCTCAGCTCACGCGTCAGATCCAATCCGTTTTTTCCTGGCAACATAACATCCATAAGAATAAGATCGACATCCCGATCTTTTAATTCTTCCCACATTTCTTCACCGCACCCAACAGGACAGGGTGCATAGCCGTTCTCCTTGAGCACACGAGCAATCAAAGCCCGTAAAGACGCATCATCTTCGACGATCATAATCGTCTGACTAGCCATGCCTTTTCCCCTAATTGTCCTGTCAGATTTTATATTTTATCCTCTGGAACAGGCACTAAATGTTCATGTTCTATACGCCGGTAAAAGCAACTTTTGGCACCAGTATGACAAGCTGGCCCCATCGGAATGACTTTTAACCATAAAGCATCCTGATCGCAATCAATCCGGATCTCCTGTATTTTCATGACATGACCGGATTCTTCGCCCTTACGCCATAATTTTTGACGGGAACGGGACCAGAAATGCGCTTCTTGTGTCGCAATACTACGCTCAAAAGCTTCTTTATTCATATGAGCAACCATTAACAATAGTCCGCTTGTCGCATCTGTTAAAATCGCTGTGATTAACCCTTTTTCGTCCCAACAAGGGTCAAGCGTATAACCGCTATCACGGGTAGGTTGCATGTTTATAACCCTATCTTCTTAACTTAACGGAATGAAAGAAAAATTTGCAGATATTAAAAGTAAAGAAATTATCCTTTACTAAAGTAGCCCACCATTTCGACATGAAGAGACCAATGAAACTGTCCGACAGGAATAACCCATGACAATTGCCAACCTGCAGCTAATAATCCTTGTGCATCCCGTGCAAAAGTTGCTGGATTACAGGATACATAGACCAGCCGTCCTTTAGGTAATTTCGCTAAGGCCGGTATTTGTTCTTTGGCACCCGCACGCGGCGGATCAAGTATAATACAATCGAAACGGCTTAACTCTTGTTCTTGTAAGGGTCGTCTAAAAAGATCACGATGTTCAACAAAAACGCTTTTTCCTGCTCGTCCTGCTGCTTTTTTCAAAGCCAAAGTGGCATCTCTTAATCCTTCGGCCGCATAGACGCGCGCTTTTTCTGGCATCGCTAAAGCAAATGTGCCTAGACCCGAGAAAAGATCAGCAATAATTTCCGATGACCCTACGGCTTCCTTTACCGCTGTGACGAGAGCCTGTTCACCATCCTTAGTAGCCTGTAAAAACATATGACTAGGTAAATCAACACGCACGCCACTTAAAGTGACGGTTACAGGCTCAGGTTCCCAACGGGTTTCCGGCCCATAGCCTTGATCAATAGACAAACGGGCGAAAGCTTTTTCCTGAGCAAAAATAGTTACCGCTTCTGTGGCTTCTAAGGATTCAGGAAAAGGCATTGCAATGAGACAATCAATGCCTTGATCTGCTACCGTCATTTCAATCTGAGCAAGACTACGCGGTTTTAACCATTTTTGCAGGAAAGGCCGCAAATCAGCAATGGCCTGAAAGAGTTTATCCTCTAATAAAGGACATTCCTTAATATCGATAAGTTGATGACTGGCCATTTTATTATAGCCCAGCGTTAATTTTTTACCGGCCTTGAAAGCACGGAGAGAAACCCGACGGCGGCTATAGGCGGGGGAGAGATAGGTTTCTCTTAGTAAAGGGGTAGAAAGCCCTTGCTGGTGAAAAGCTTCTGCAATCCGGTCTTTCAAAAAAACCTTATAAACTGTGTCATCGACATATTGAAGACGACATCCTCCACAGACAGGAAAATGACTGCAAACCGGGGCTACGTGGTGAGGGCCTTTTATTAAAACACCCTCTTCATCCACATAATCACCCGGGACAGAATAAGGGATAAATTGTCCGTCAGCGGTTACACCATCCCCTTTAGAGGCTAGCCGGATAACTTCATTCATACTGTAACAGTCACTTCAATAAGAGCAGAACGCACATGTTCAATCAAATCATCGGCAATCATGGCAGGACCCGCAAGACGTGCCGCTTCACTATGTAACCAGACGGCAGCACAAGCAGCCTCAAAAGGTTCCAGACCACGCGCTAACATTGCGCCACAAATACCGGACAGCACATCACCCGTACCCGCATTGGCAAGCCATGACACGGCAGGTTGTGAAATAGCCGCACGACCATCAGGCGTTGCAATAACTGTATCAGCGCCTTTTAAAACGACCACCAACCCAGATAAAGCCGCGGCTTTCTTTACGCGGGTCAACTTATCGCCATCAATACCACTAAATAAGCGCTGAAATTCGCCTTCATGCGGGGTCATAATAGTTGGTTGATGAATATTGCGAAGACAATCCAATCCTTCGCGTTTCAAAAGAAATAACGCATCCGCATCAAGAATCAGAGGGTGAGACGTATCAAGCGCCATGGAGAGACGTTGCCATCCCAATTCGTCCCGCCCGAGACCCGGGCCGATAACCAATGCATTAATGCGTTCATCCGCTAAAGCCTCTCGGCTCCATGAACGGTGAACAAGCGCCATAGTTCCGGCATTTGTTTCGCCTCCAAACAAGGCAACATACCCTGCCCCTGCCCGTTGTGCTGCGGTAGCCGATAACAGAGAGGCACCCGCCATAGCCCCTGCCGTGACTGCAACATAGCCACGACTATATTTATAATCAGACGCTGTTGGCGCCGCCAAGCAAGGTTTAGCAATTTCCATAAGGCTAGGTTTAGGTAATATTAAACCTATATCGCCCACGGCGACACGACCGCAAAGGGTTGCGGCGGGTTCCAAGCGGTGGGCAGGTTTTAAGGCACCAATAGCAATCGTCAGATCAAAAGACGGAATATCGGATAATAATTCACCATTATCGGTATTAATACCACTTGGAACATCGATCGCTATCCGTAAACTGGCCGCTTTGGCCAATATTTTCAGTCGGGATATAAGCGTTTCATCCAGGGGACGAGACATGCCAACACCAAATAAAGCGTCGATTAATAAAGGTGCAGGCTCTGCCTCATCCAAAGGGACAACTTTACCCTTATAAAGAGATCGCGCTTTTTTAGCGGCTTCTGTCTTCGGCTCACTAAGGGCTGCCACCGAAATCGGAATACCCCATTCAGATAAATAGCGGGCTACAACATAACCATCACCGCCATTATTGCCAGGGCCACATAAAATTAAAGTAGGCATACTACCTGAAAAGCATTTCGCTATTTCAGCCGCGACCTTGCCTGCCTTTTCCATTAAATCATCGACAGAAGCACCCCGCTTCATTGCTGCCATTTCGGCTGCCCGCATTTCTTTTAAAGATAAAATCGGGCGAGGATTAGGCGATAATGCCATGACCTCTTGGTCATGACCGGGCAATTTTTTTAACTCAGAGATCGGTATAGACATGGTGCTCACCTTTGGCACCGGAATGCGTTATAGCCCCCAAACAAGCGAGCTAACCTATTGATAACAAAGCTCGATAAATACTGAATACAACGCATTTTATGCGGTATTCAGTTTTTACGGCGTTCTGCTAACACATTTTCCGGTACATCAAGATCAATAGTGTCTTTATTAGCATCAATATGAATTATGTCACCCTCTTCAACAAGCGTGATCAATCCGTATTCTGTGGTTTCCATGGGAACTGGCCGAATTGCTTAATCCAAAAAAGATACCAGGAAGATGCTTAATTTCTTATCTAAGCCCTGCCTCTAGAAAATTGACTTAGCAGGCTCGATAATCATCGTAAGATTAAAATATTATAATATATCACTTTTGGTTCGACATTATTTCAACATAATTCAGCTTGTGCATCAAATATTATATTTTACAAGCCCCTATCCTTACTTATACGGTCAATTGCGATAAGGAGTGTTCCATTTTTATTTATTTACACCCATCGTCCAACAATGGAGACAAGAGTAACATTTCAGCCTTGCTGAATAAACCAAATTTAGGGAATATTCAGCCTTTAAATTTTTGAACTATCTGAAAAAATAAAACCTCTCTCGACCAATCAAGCGAGTTTTTTTATAGTTTCTTTTATAATATCTTCTAATAATACACGCCAATTTTCTATTTCTTGCTCATTCTTTATAGTATCTTGTCTGATTTCCAAGACCAAATAGGGAATATTATTCGCTTCAGCATGCCGATTCATAGTAGCATTTAAGATACGTCCCGAATAAGGCTCATTCTCGCCTATTTTTAAGGATGTCTTCTTAAAAAGCGGGATCGCAATCTGGGTCGCGCGGTCATCATTATTATAGAGCAAACCCACATGCCAAGGACGATAACAATCCATGTTGCTTCTTAGACAGGGCGTGAAACTATGAAGAGAAATAATAAGTTTGGGGCGCTGAATTTTAATTTTTTCAGCAATATGCTGATGATAGGGATAATAAAAGCGTTCTAAGCGCTGCTGTCTTTCCTCGGCTTTAAGGCCTGTATTTCCAGGAATAACATATCCATCGGAAACAGCGGGTATCATACCCAAAATGTCGTTTTCTTCTCGATTAAGGTCAACAATTAAACGGGACTGCATTGCAAAGATACCACGACAATCTAAAGTCTGACATAATTTTATGCCTAAAGATTGTATGCCTTTATCGAGTGCGACATGCTCGTCATATAAAGCAGCCTCTATTCCCAAATTAATATCATCTGGAATAAAGGCGGAGGCGTGATCTGCGATAATTAAAATGGAAGGATCAGCCCCTTCAATATCCTGCCAAGGCTGATAGGCCATAGATTACTTCCTTTTTAAAATTTTTAATATAAAATAATATTTTGCAAAAAGATAATCTATTAATATAGATAGTTAAAATATATTTTAACGATCAAATAATATTTACATATATTATGAGTAAATAATTTAATAAAATTTGACGTTTTTCAAAATAATTATATTTTTTGTTTGTTATATTTATAATTATTTTTATCTTTTAATAAAAACATATGTAGATAATTTTACATATTTTTGTTCAACATAATGTTGACGTCATAAACCACCATTCAGGATGTTCGCTAGATAGATCCAAAGCAGCTTTACGACAGTCTTTTTGGGTATTAAACAAAGCAAAGCAGGTAGCGCCTGATCCCGACATACGGGCAAAACGAACCCCTTTTTGAGCTTTTAACTTACGGATTACTTCTCCGATAATTGGTATCAATTTTTCGGCGGGCGGTTCTAGATCATTCCGACCGGATCGCGCTGCCTCTAATACATTCCCTTCAGCCAAAGGGCCACGATCAACACCATCCCATTTTTCAAAAATTAAGGGCGTCGAACAAGAAACCCGTGGATTAACCAATAACAGAGGCGTATTTTTCAAGGATGAATCCGCAATAGGCGTCAATTTCTCTCCAACGCCTTCTCCACGAATAAGGTGAGAATCAACACAAGCCGGAACATCGGCACCTAATTTAGCAGCCAGTGCTAAAAGGTCGTTATGTCCAATATTATAATGTTTTCCAAGCATCCGCAAAATGGCTGCCGCATCTGCTGAACCGCCGCCGATACCCGCAGCGATTGGCAATCTTTTATCCAGAATTATATTAAAGGCAGAGGGTATCTTATCAGGATAAGCCGTTCTTAAAGCGACTACAGCACGCAAAACCAGATTATTTTTATCGGCTTCTAACCCTTCAGCAAAGGGGCCTATGATGCTTAATTTATCCTGCGACTGGTCAATCGGTTCTGCTGTAAGATGATCCCCATCCGCCGCAAAAGCAAAAATTGTCTCTAGGGCATGATAACCATTCGGCATTTTTTCTCTGACGTGGAGGGCCAGATTGATTTTGGCATAGGCTATTTCTGTCAGCAGAGGCACCGATTATCACTTTCCTATATGTTTTTATAATGGGCTACCAACGTATAAAACGAAGGGGCCATTTTCCTGCGATTTAGCATTAAGCAGGAAATGGATTGTAGCCTTTTTTCTGTCAAGAACCGATAGAATGCTGTCTCGATACAATACATGTTAATTTATAGCGCACTATGGAGCAGCCAAAGTCGGTGTTAAACCTACTGCTATTTTTTGTTTTAGACGCGTTGTTGCCTTATCATCTGCTGTTCCCAATGAGGCCTGCCATGCATAGCGGGCTTCAAAATGACGCCCAACGGTCCAATACGCATCACCTAGATGCTCATAAATAGTCGGTTCTTTTGGATCTGCTTTAGCTGCCTGTTCTAACAACAAAATAGCCTGATCAGTATGTCCTAAAAGATATTGGCTCCATCCCATAGAATCTATGATGGCTGGATCATTGGGTGTTACTTTTAAAGCTTGTTCAATTAGGCGGGCGGCTTCTGGAATATTCTCACGTTTTTCTAATTGCGAGTAGCCTAAAGTGTTAAGCGCTAAAGGTTGATCTGGAGCCAAAGCAACGGCTTGTTGATAGGCTGCCTTTGCTTCTGGCCAATGGCCTGCAGAATCAAGTAAGGTTCCTTTTAATAGCCATATTTGCCAATCTTTGGCCATCGGCTGATCAGGGCCCATGATCCGGTCTAAGGCGACTAAGGCCGCTTCATAATGGCCATTGTCGCCTTCTAATTCGGCAAGATTACGCCAGTCATCTGCTGTTGCATTCGGAAGTTGCGTAATCGTCCGCGCTAGATTAAGTGCGTCTTCTTTTTTATTTTCACGAACATAAAGTAATATCCGCATAGACATAGCTAGATTATAAAAAGGATCGTCTGACGAAATATGATCAAGCGCCGATCTAGCCGCTGAGAATTGATGACCAGACGATAAAATTTCGGCGGTTATCAGCCAACTTTCGGGGTTGTCGGGGGTTAACCAAGACGATGCCCGCGCTAGACCTAAGCCAATAGGCGCGGTAAGGCTTTGCCCCCCCATAACAGAGGCCAACCGCAAAATTAATTCTGATAATCCATCTTCTGCGGTCAATTTTGATTTAAATATTTTTTTATTCTTATCCAACAACATTCTAGCCTTGGCTAAGGATGCGCTGGAGCCTTCCAATAAAGCACGAGATTTGGCTATATCCCTGTGCGCTATAATTCCCGCAACTATAATCCGTAATCGGTTAGAACGACCACTTTTTCCAGTCATAACCGGCGCTAAAATCGAAAGGGCTTCTTCATATTTTCCTGTAGCTAAAAGCAGCAAACCCCGTTCTTCTTGAACATAGTTTGAAACCGGACCTTGCGCCTTATCAAGAGCGCTAAATGGATCCCCTTTTTTCGATCCCAGTATAACCCACGCGCGCAATAAAGGGGCTGTAAAAAAGAATGGATATTGAAATTGACTCATCCTGTCGATTAACAGGTTAGCTTCTTTCCATTTATGTCTTTTGACAGCATCGGCTAAAATCAAAAAAGGTCCATCGCCTGTCCGATAGCCATCCTTCTCCATTCGTGACAAAACGCCCAAGGTAATAGACATATTATTAGCAATTTGTGCTTGACGATAAGTTCTTAACGCCAGCAAATTATCACCGGGGCGTTCTTGTAAGACAGAAAAAAAATTGCGTGCTGCCAGATCAGGATTATCTGAAAAAGAAGCGACCTGCCCTTCTACATAAAGTTTGAAGGGCGAAACGGCCTCTTTACGGGCATCTGCCGCTGCAAAAGGCACCGCTAACAAAGCTGTTAGCGGCACAAATCGAAGGAAAGAAATCATATTTGATAAAAACAAGCCAGACCCTGCTCTTGCAATAAGTTTTGCTAAACTATCTTTAGAAGCCTGATTCTAGAGCATGTCTAGTCTGGCTTATATCTCTTTCAGATATTTATTTACATATTAGGATAATTGGGACCATCTCCACCTTGCGGGGCAACCCATACAATATTGCCTGTCGGATCTTTAATGTCACAACTTTTGCAATGGATACAATTCTGAGCATTTATTTGAAGACGGGGTTTGTTCTCTTCAACGCCCAAAATTTCATAAACACCAGCGGGACAGTAACATCTTTCCGGTGAATCATATAACGCCAGATTGACATCAATCGGCACCGTTGGATCTTTTAACGTTAGGTGACAGGGCTCATTTTCATCATGCTGGGTATTTGCAAGATAAACGGATGAAGGACGATCAAAGCTGACTTTACCATCTGGCTTTGGATAATGCTGTTTTTTACCTTTTTCTTTTTTGACCAAGGTAGTGTTGTCAGGCCGATGTCCCAAGGTGAAGGGCAGATCAATACCAAAATTACGCATCCACATATCCGTACCGGCAATACCCGAACCAATAAGAGGACCAAAATGGGCAATAGCTGGTTCAGCATTACGCACTTTTTTCAGTTCTACCGCTAACCAGCTTTTTTCGAAACTTTCTGGATAGGCCGTAAGAAGAGACGGCGACGTCTCTTTTGTCAGAGCGTCAAAGGCAGCTTCTGCGGCCAACATTGCTGATTTCATAGCGCCATGCGTGCCCTTAATTCTAGGCACATTCACAAAACCCGCGGAGCATCCAATTAAAGCCCCACCGGGGAAAATAAGTTTAGGAATAGCTTGATAGCCACCTTCATTAATAACCCGCGCGCCATAAGATATACGCCGCCCCCCTTCTAACAAGGGTCGAATGGAAGGATGCTCTTTCCAGCGCTGAAATTCTTTAAAGGGGGATAAGTAAGGATTGCTGTAGCCGAGGCCAACAACGAAGCCGATAGCAACCTGATTTTTTTCCTGATGATAAATAAAGCCTCCACCCACTTCGGTTAATAAAGGCCATCCCTGTGTATGAACGACCCGTCCGGCTATATGTTTATCAGGAGAAACTTCCCAAAGTTCCTTTAACCCCAACCCGTAAACCTGGGGTTGGCATTCAGCATCAAGCTGGAATTGTTGGATAACTCTTCTGGTCAGATGTCCACGCGCGCCTTCTGCAAAAAAGGTATAACGCCCATGCAATTCTATCCCCGGCTCAAAATCATCACGTGGTTTACCATCACGTCCAACGCCTTTATCGCCGGTAAGAATACCTTTCACTTTACCTTTTTCATCATAGATGACATCCGCAGCCGCAAAACCGGGGAAAATTTCAACGCCTAAATTTTCAGCTTCTTCTGCAAGCCAACGGCATAGAGATCCCAAAGAACCCGTATAGAATCCTTTATTATGCATAAAGGGAGGTAAAAAGGCGGAGGGTAACGGTATATGTTTTTTAGGCGTTAAAATCCAGTGAGGGGATTCTGTAACCTGCACGGTTAACGGTGCACCCCGTTCACGCCAATCAGGGATAAGTTCATCAAGTGCAATAGGATCGATTATCGCACCGGATAGAATATGCGCGCCTACTTCTGAGCCTTTTTCTAAAATACAAACTGATATTTCTTGTCCGGCTTTCTCAGCCAGTTGTTTTAGACGGATTGCAGCGGAAAGACCAGCGGGGCCCGCACCGACAATTACAACGTCATATTCCATGGATTCGCGTTCTGACATTGTCCTCCATAATCCTTATGGCTTTATAGAAATATTCTCACTTGTAGCGTAGAATATTACTATAGTAGGTTATCCTGATATAGGTTATATTAGAAGACTATTAAGCCCTATGATTTTAAAATAATTCAATATTTTGAAGATTTAACGCTGTGCCTCTGATCTTAAAATGAAAAGAGGTTCAAAAAATGAATATTATTCGATTTTTCAATTACATGCTTAATTTTTAATCGCTGCGGCATTAGCTTGTAAAATAATATCTTTGAATGGAAGCTTTATAGCCTTAAAAAAGATAGAATGAAGGAATATACTAAGCCTTACGAAAATTTTCAAAATATTGAATGAAACCATAAATCCAAAAAATAGCTAACTTCGATAAATTTAAGTCCGTGGGAATCAAAGCAACTAATATGACCTTAGACCATATTCTTGAATGGTGGCGTATGGCCGGCGTAGATATATTAGTTCAAGAAGAAAACAGAAATTGGTTTTCAGAAAATCAATATAATATTTCATATTTTAACGCCCCCTCTTCTCATCCTCAAGCAGAATCTAACACAGCTGGATTGAATCCAGAAGTCCCTTCAGTGCCGTTTAACGAACAAAAAAATACGGTTCATTCAACGTCTACTCCTGAACCCTCTGCACTCATAAAATTTAAGAATATTCCCGATAATATTACAGATTTCTTATTATGGTTTAAAAATATAGGGACGAATATAGGTCATAACACACCTGTTTTACCTGTAGTTAACCCAAAAGCCCATTTTATGATTATGAGTGATGCCCCTGAAATAAAAGATGTCGAAGAAGGGACACTCTTTTCTGGGCAGACAGGGCAATTATTATCGAACATTTTGCGCTCTATTTCTGTAAAAAAGGAACAGAGCTATTGGGCAACCCTGACACCTTTTTGTTCAGAATTGACTATATTTGATCAAAGACCGAAAGAATCTGATGCGCTTACTTTTAGCGATTACATATCCATAGCGCGCCATCATCTGGCACTTATCCGTCCTAAATACTTATTGTTACTGGGGGAAACGCCCACACGTGCGTTTTTAAAGATGAATGTAACCGAAGCCCGTAGAAAAGTTCATCACATAACAGTGAATGGTGATAATATTCGGGTGTTCGCCTTACTTCATCCCAAAATGCTGCTAGCAACCCCTGCTTTAAAAGCAACAATATGGAAAGATTTGCGAATATTAAAAAGGGACTTAGACAATGAAACAAGCCGGATCGAAGAAGCGTAGTGCCAATAATTCTTGTGCTTATGGCCTAAAGAGATCCTTTAAACTTGTTAAATTAACCGTCTTAAGTCTGGTGACGTTGTCATCCCAAACTTTTCCTACCGCATCCACATTTGCGAATACGTTATCTACCATTGATCCGGGATTCATGTCAGATAGCGATATTTCTCTTGTAACCCCGCAACAGGTAGCGCCCCCTATACAACCGGTCCTATCTTCTTTTAATATACAGCCGACAGACAAAAAACAGACCTTGTCTCCGGCTGAAATGCAAGGCTACCGTGCCTGTTTTAAAGCCATTCGCCGTGGCCAGTGGCAAGAAGCCCAACAATGGCTAGAAGCTAATCCTGATGGACTTTTAACAAATTTTGCGACTGCTGAACTTTATTTAACCAAAGGTTCGCCCAAAGTTCCTACGGAACAGCTAATATCCTTAATTAAAAAAGAACCTGATTTACCGCAAAATGAGGCTTTGGAACGTCTAGCGTTCAACCATGGTGCGCGTAATCTTCCATCGCTTCCCTCAGCCAATATGTTAACTTTTTTATCTGGTGCTCCTCAACGCCCGATCAATCATCACAATACGAGCAACCGTTCTGCGGCTATATTTGAGACAGAAGCGCTCCCCCTTCTTAAGGCCGATAATGCAAGCGAAGCAGAAGTTCTTTTCCAGAATTTCCAGCAAAAATTACCGAGCGATCTTCAAACCGAATGGGCTCAAAGAATTGCATGGAGCTACTATCTCAATGGTAATGACGATGCCGCGCGTCGGTTAGCCGTTCAAGCTGAAAATGGTCAGGGCTCTTGGACGACCGAAGCGAGCTGGGTAGAGGCCTTAGCCGATTGGCAAAAAGAAGACTTTCCATCGGCCATGCAGGCCTTTTCGCGGGTTGCCGCTTATAGCGATAATCGAGAGATGAAGGCGGCTGGCCTCTTTTGGCAAGCAAGAGCCGCTATGGCATGTGGACACCCTGAATATATTCAGAATTTATTACGGGCTGCCAGCCAACTGCCTGAAACCTTTTATGGTATATTGGCTGAAAAAGCTTTGGGGAAAACAATTCCTGCTTTGGCTAATCCTGTTGCCTTATCGTCTGACGAGCTAGGACATCTAACAACTCAACCTAACATTCGCACGGCCATAGCCCTTAATGAAATAGGAGAGCATCAGTTAGCTACTGAAACCCTGAAATATCAGGCAAGATTAAGTAATGCTAGTGACCATAACAGTCTTATTCATCTTGCGGCTTATCTCCATTTACCTGAAGCACAACTTTGGTTGGCCCATCATGGGCCCGCTGGTTTTAAACCGGATATTGAAACGCGTTATCCTGCCCCAAATTGGACACCGGCCAGTGGATGGCATGTTGATCCCTACCTTATTTATGCCCATGCACTTCAGGAATCTCAATTTCGGACTAGGGCTTTAAGCGCAAAAGGCGCGCGTGGCGTCATGCAGATTACCCCTTCCACCGCGCGGTTAGTAGCAAGGCAACATGCAACTAATGTTGAAATAGAAGATTTGGATAAGCCTACAGTCAGTTTTGAATATGGGCAGGCCTATATCGAATGGTTGCGCGATACCAACTATACAGGCGGCCTTCTTCCAAAAGTTATTGCCGCCTATAATGCTGGCCCCGCCGCTTTACCTCGCTGGAATAATCGTGATCATGGCGATCCGTTGCTTTTTATTGAATCCATTCCTTATGCTGAAACCCGCGCTTATGTCGCCACGGTATTGCGTAACTATTGGATATATCAGCAAAAAAATGCGACCCCTTCGCAAAGTTTAAAAGCGATGGCGCAAGGCATGTGGCCTCGTTTTCCCGGAATGGCAGGAGAAAGTGCTATTCGGCTGGGCAAAGAAAAAAATCAGTTAAGGAATGTCGCCGCTAATAATACGGACAAACAAAATATGTAGATAGTCTACAATTTATTTTTGACAGCTGGGACAAAAGTAAGTGGAGCGTCCCCCTTCAATACTCCGCATAATGGGCGTTCCACACTGGCACTTATCGCCTTCTTTGCCGTAAACCTGAAAAAAATTAGAAAAATAGCCTAATTCTCCATCAGGCTGCGCATAATCACGCAAGGTTGATCCTCCCTTGGAGATAGCCTCTTCTAAAATAAGTTTAATATTTTTAACAAGGCTCTCTATTTCTTGAAAATTTAAACTTTTGCCAGAGCGGCTGGGGTGAATACCCGATTTGTAAAGGGTTTCACAGACATAAATATTGCCAAGTCCAGCAACAATATTCTGGTTTAATAGTATTTTTTTGATAGAACTTGAATAGCGCGTAAGCTTCTCAGCCAAAAAATCTACCGTAAAGTCATCGCTGAGTGGTTCGGGCCCTAATTTCAAAAAGTAAGGCCATATCGCTAAAACCTCTCTTTTTACTAAATCTAGCGAACCAAATCGTCTAGGATCATAGAGCGTTACACAACAGCCATCAGCGGTTTTTATCAAAAAGTGATCATGCTTTTCTATTATAGATGGGTCAATACGCCAACGCCCTGACATGCCGAGATGAAAAACGAGGACATCCTGACGATTAGTAAAGATAAGACCGTATTTGGCACGTCGTCCCAAAGAGGACACAATACAGCCTTCTAATCTTTCTATAATATCTTCTGGTATCGGACGACGTAAATTGTTTCTGAAAGCTTTTACGCTCTCCAACTTTTTCCCGAGCAGAACTTTTTCTAATCCTCGAACGGTTGTTTCTACCTCTGGCAATTCTGGCATAGGCCGATATATCCTGAATTATATTTTGCTTCTTGCCAAGATGGTCAGTGAGAGGAAGAGGTTCAATCCTTTAAGACTAGCCAAAACATAATATTGACCATAGGGGTTGCCTGTGGCAAAGAGCCTCTGATTTTACAGCGGATCAATACGTATTTTGATCGCAAGAGTAATTTGCGGGTGTAGCTCAATGGTAGAGCAGGAGCTTCCCAAGCTTAAGACGAGGGTTCGATTCCCTTCATCCGCTCCATTTTGTATAGCTTTTTTTTAAACATCTTGAAAAAACAAGCACATTAAAGCGGTTTAAGCTTCAATGTCGTTTCAATAGGCATTAAACGCTTAAACATATGGAAAAAGTCTCTTTCGGTTTTACCGACGTCTCGCCACAGGAAAAAACTCATTTGGTAGGAAATGTTTTCCGACGAGTGGCTTCCCGTTATGATTTAATGAATGATGCGATGTCAGGCGGACTCCACCGGCTGTGGAAAGACGATTTTGTTCGTCTGGTTCAACCGCGCCAAGGAGAACATATTCTTGATATGGCAGGCGGCACAGGTGATATTGCTTTTCGCTTGGCACGCTCAGGCGCAGAGGTGACAGTAGCGGATATTAATCCAGCCATGCTTGAAGTTGGCCAAAAACGGGCTAATCGTCGCGGTCTTACAGGCCTTGTTTGGCAAGAACAAAATGCTGAACATTTGTCCTTTAAAGACAATAGCTTTGATGCTTATACAATCGCATTTGGTATTCGTAATGTTACCCATATTGAAAAAGCGCTCAGTGAAGCTTTACGGGTTTTAAAACCCGGAGGACGCTTTTTCTGTCTGGAGTTTTCACAGACTGAATGGCCCGGATTTTCAGATCTTTATTCTCTTTATTCAACCCATATTGTCCCTAAAATTGGTCAGTTATTAGCAAAAGATGAAGATAGTTATCGCTATTTAGTCGAATCTATTCAGCGCTTTCCTAATATGGAAAAATTTGCAGATATGATTAAAGCGGCAGGTTTTGTCCAGATACGCGTAAGGCCCATTTTGGGCGGATTAGTGGCGGTGCATAGCGGGTGGAAAGTCTGAATAAATGGCGGCAACCTTTGTTCATCTTTACCGATTGCTCAGCTGGGGACGTATATTAGCAAGGCATGGGGTCTTAAAAATAGTCGAGACTGACCCAACTACGCCGACTTCTCTTCGTCTTATTATGCGTATTGCCCGTTTAGGGGTTCATACACCCAAAGAACCAACCTATGCGGCGGCCTTCGTTGCTTTGGGACCGGCTGCAATTAAATTTGGACAAACTTTATCGACCAGACCGGATATTATTGGCGATAAAGCCGCCAATGAATTATTTTCTCTACAAGATTCAGTGCCGCCTGTTGCTTTTAAAGAAATTCGTAAAGTTATAGAAAAAGCCCTTGGTTGTCCTATTGAGCAGTCTTTTCGTTTTTTTAATGAAGTGCCGATAGGATCAGCCTCTATTGCACAGGTGTATCAGGCCGAAACGCTAGAGGGGCAGCAGGTTGCCGTTAAAGTTTTACGACCCGGCATAGAACAAGCCTTTAAAGAGGCTACCGAAACTTATGAATGGGCTGCAACCCGCATAGAATCTCTCAATAAAGAATTAACCCGCCTACGCCCTCGCCTTGTCGTCAATACTTTTCGCCAATGGACAGCGCGTGAGCTTGATCTTAGACGTGAAGCGGCTTCTGCTTCTGAATTAGCCGAAAATATGGAAGCCGAGCCTGACTTTTTGGTGCCTAAAATCGACTGGGGACGGACATCCCGACGGATGATGACGATGCAATGGGTCGATGGCATAAAGCTATCCGACCGACAAAGATTGATAGAATCTGGCCATAATCTTCAGACACTGGCTATCCGATTAGTGAGAAGCTTTTTAAGACAAGCTATTGTAGACGGTTTCTTTCACGCTGATCTTCATCAAGGTAATTTATTCGCCTTACAAGATGGTACCCTAGCTGTTATCGATTTCGGTATAATGGGGCGCATTGATCGCAAAGCGCGCCGCTGGCTTGCTGAAATTTTATACGGCCTTATTACGGGTAATTATGCGCGCATTGCCGAGATTCATTTCGAAGCGGGTTATGTTCCACCCCATCATAGCATTGCAGAATTCACCACGGCCCTAAGAGCAATAGGTGAACCGATAAGAGGCTTGCCTGTTCGGGATATTTCCATAAGTCACATGCTTGATGGATTATTCGCGATAACGCGTGAATTTGATATGCAGACACAGCCTCATTTATTGCTGCTGCAAAAGACAATGGTAGTAGTAGAGGGGGTCGCAACCTCTTTATATCCCGATATTAATTTATGGGATACAGCAGGGCCTTTTGTCAAAGAGTGGTTACGATCAGAGTTAGGCCCTGAAGCTTATATTGCAGAACATTTTCATAAAAATTTGAAAATTTTTATGCAGTTGCCTGATCTTATTCAGCGCATAGAGCAATATTATCCACCTTTGACAGTAGCCGCACCTTTTTTACCCTTTGAAAAAGCACCCGCTAAGTCTGGTATGAAATTTTGGCATTATATTGCTGTAATTTCAGTTTCTCTGGTAATCGGTGCGCTTATTAACCATCTCTGGAATCGCTAAACACAACTATGATTTTGCCCTTAAAGGAAAATTGATGGCCTCTTCTTTAAACGGAAAGCAAATTCTGTTGGTTATCTCAGGTAGTATTGCTGCCGTAAAAGCACCGGATATTTTACGATTACTGAGAAAAGAAAAGGCCGAAGTGCAATGCTTGGTTACCCAAGGCGGAGCTCATTTTATAACGCCGATGGCACTTGCTAGCCTATCTGGTCATTCTGTCGCACAGGATATCTGGAATGAAGAAGAAGAGGCTTCTATTCGTCATATCCGACTAGCACGACAAGCCGATCTAATCTTAGTCGCCCCCGCTTCTGCCAATTTTATAGCAAAAATGGCCACTGGTTTGGCTGATGATTTAGCATCAACGGTTCTCTTGGCTGCCGATAGCCCTGTCTTGATCGCTCCCGCGATGAATCATCGTATGTGGCACCATGCGGCCACCCAAAGAAACCTAGCCCAGCTGCGTGCTGATGGTATTCAATGCATAAATCCTGATGAAGGTATGATGGCTTGTGGGGAAAGCGGTGTCGGCCGCTTGGCGGAGCCGCAAAGAATTGTTGCAACGGTGCAATCGCTACTTTCAGAAAGAGAGGGCGGCGGCTCTCCTTTAAAAGGACGTCATTTTATTGTTACAGCGGGGCCGACGCATGAGCCTATAGACCCTGTCCGGTATTTAGGGAATAGATCCTCAGGTAAACAGGGTTTTGCTATTGCCGAAGCTCTGCATAGTTATGGTGCCCAAGTTACCTTGATTGCAGGCCCCGTTGATGCCGTTACCCCTGTGGGGGTCGAAAGAATTGATGTTAAAACAGCGCTAGAAATGAAAGCCGCTGTAGAAAACGCCTTACCCGCAGATGGGGCAATTTTAACCGCGGCTGTTGCGGATTGGCGGGTTGAGCCTTCTACTTCAAAATATAAAAAAGAGGGGGGCAAGCCTTCTCTAACCTTGATTGAGAATCCTGATATTTTAGCCGAACTATCGCAGCGTAAAACCAATCGTCCTAGACTTGTTATTGGTTTTGCAGCAGAATCTGATAATTTGTTAGAAAATGCTGTTACTAAATTTAAAAAGAAAGGGTGCGACTGGATTATCGCTAATTCAATCGTGGCGACGAAAGAGGCCCCTGCCGCTATGGGGGGTGATGACAATCGGGTTCACCTTATTACACAAAAAGGTATCGAAAGCTGGGATAGAATGTCTAAAAAAGCGGTTGCCTGCAAATTAGCAAATTATATCACGCATTATTTTAAGGTTTGATTTTAAAGACCTCAATATCTGATGAAGGTTTGAATTATCGTTTTTTATTTATCCTGAATGGATACCGGAATTTTTCATGAAAATAGACATTAATATAAAACGCTTACCCCATGGTGAAGGCTTACCGCTTCCTGCTTATGCGAGTGAAGGCGCAGCGGGCATGGATGTTGTGGCCGCTGAGGATGTTATTTTACAGCCGATGCAGCGCTATCCTGTCAAAACCGGTTTTGCCGTTGCCATCCCAGCGGGCTATGAAATTCAAGTGCGGGCAAGATCGGGTCTTGCGTTAAAACACGGCATTGCTTGTCCCAATGCACCCGGCACTATTGATTCAGATTATCGGGGAGAATTAAAAATTCTTCTTATCAATCTGGGTGAAGAAGTCTTTACGATCAAACGGGGGGATCGGATTGCACAATTGGTGCCCGCTATTGTGACGCAGGCGACCTTTCGTGAAACTGAAAATCTTGATGATACGCAGCGCGGTGATAACGGTTTTGGATCGACGGGCATATGAACCTCACCGAAACACAGCTTGATCGCTACGCACGCCATATTGTTTTGCCTGAAATCGGCGGAAAAGGTCAGAAGAAACTTTTAGCGGCCCATGTGGCGATCGTGGGTGCCGGCGGTATTGGTTCGCCTGTCATTCAATATCTGGCAGCCGCGGGTGTTGGCCGTTTGACTATCATTGATGATGATGAAGTCTCACTGTCTAATCTTCAAAGACAGACTTTGTTTGCAACACGCGATGTCGGTGCGCATAAAGTGGCAATGGCCGCCAATGTAGTGCAAAGACTTAATCCTGATGTCAAAATAGTACCTTATGACCAACGGTTAACTTCGGATAACGCTAGGGATCTATTGGATAAGGTTGATGTTATCGTCGATGGTAGCGATAATTTTGGCACGCGTCTCGCTATCAGTGATATGGCAACCGAATTAGCTATTCCCTTGGTCTCTGCGGCAGTGCATCGTTTTGAAGCACAGTTAGCTGTCTTTAAAGGGTATGAAAGCGATAAACCTTGTTATCGCTGTTTCGTCGGGGATGATCCGGGTGAACCAGAAATGACCTGTGCGGCTCAAGGCGTTTTAGGCGCATTAACAGGCACGATCGGAAGTTTGGCCGCCGTGGAAGCTATCCGGTTGCTAACAGGTTTTGGAAAAGAGAATACTGACAAGCTGTTATTAATTGATGCTAAAGATTTTCGTTTCCGCACGGTGCGTTTAGCCAAAGAACCAAACTGTCAGTGTTCCAGGCATAAAAAAGACTGATCGTTAAACCTGTTTCGGCTTAAAAATAGAATAACTTGAAAGTGAAAGGGGATGCTAAATTTTCTTACGGCATCCCCTTTATGAATCCTTGAGCGTATCGGCTTATGAAGCCTCGGATGTATCAACGGTTTTAGCACTAGCCTTTTTCGGGCTGGCTTTTACTGCAGTGCTTTTTTTGGTCGTTGCCTTTTTAGCTGTAGCCTTTTTTACAGGCGTTTTTGTCTCGGCTTTCTTCGTGGTTGTTTTCTTTGCCGCCGTTTTCTTGGCGGTAGTCTTTTTCGTTGCTGTCTTTTTTGCCTTAGTCTTTTTCGGCATTTTTGCGCGTGCTTCAAGAAGCGCCAAAGCGTCCTCTAAAGTCAGGCTTTCGGGGTCGCTATCTTTGGGTAAAGAGGCATTCGTCTCGCCGTCATTAACATAAGGCCCGTAACGACCATCCATGATCTGAACAGGCTTCTCTGTGACAGGACTGTTCCCTAAAACCTTCAAGGGTTCACGGGTACGTGTCCCACGGGAGCGTCCTTTATTTTCGGCCGCTTCTGCCAATTTCACAACAGCCGAGTTGATGTCTGTCCCCAACAACTCTTCGGTTGAAGAAAGTCTTGCATATTGTCCGTCACAATTGAGATAGGGGCCATAGCGTCCCGTGCCAGCTATAATCATTTTACCGGATTCTGGATGAAGGCCCACTTCACGCGGCAACGCCAATAATTTCAGCGCCAGCGCTAAATCGACTTCTTTCGGATTAACATCTTTTGGGATTGAAACGCGTTTAGCTTCTTTGCCTTCACCCAACTGGATATAAGGACCAAAGCGTCCTTTGCGCCGTGAAATTTCACGCGCTTTCTTTTCGTCATCCTCAGAAGGTTTGTTTTCGATAGCTGTTTTTGCGCTGTCGGCGTCTTCTGAAGATGCGTCCCAAGGTAAACCCTTTTCAGAAGAAGCTGTTTCCGATGATAGGTTTTCGGTTGTTGCCGGTGATAGATTTTTTTCAGAATCTGCGGATTCACCCGATTCATCCGTAACCGGCATCCATCCTAAAACAACCGGCTCATTATCGTCCTTGTCGTCGTCTTCCCCCTGTCCGAAACCGCGTGTGTATTTACATTCTGGATAATTGGAGCACGCAATGAAGGCCCCGAAACGACCACCACGTAAGGCCAGTCGTCCCGTATGACAAATCGGACATTCGCGCGGGTCGTGCCCATCACCTTTATCAGGGAAAAGCCAAGGCCCTAAAAATTCATCTAAGGCTGCCGTTACCTCTGAAGGTTTTTGTTCCATGACTTCTGAAGTTTTGGGCTTAAAATCATGCCAGAAAGCTTCCAACACTTTTTGCCAATTAGCCCGTCCGCCTGAAATATCGTCCAGACTTTCTTCTAAACCCGCCGTAAAATCGTAACTGACATAGCGCAGGAAAAAACGTTCCAAAAAGGCCGTAACAAGTCGCCCGCCTTCACTGGGAATAAAATGATTACGTTCTACAGTAACATAGGAGCGATCTTTTAAAACCTGAAGCACAGACGCATAGGTAGATGGACGGCCTATGCCCAATTCTTCCATTTTTTTGACCAAGCTGGCTTCTGAGTAGCGTGGCGGTGGCTGCGTGAAATGCTGATCTGCGCTTACGGCCTTTTTATCAGGACTATCCCCTTCCCGTAACAAAGGCAGACGTATCTTGTTATCCTTACTCTCTTGTTTTTCATCCCCACGGTCCGATGCCGTATTCTGGCTTTCATCGCGTCCTTCTTCATAAAGTGCCAGAAATCCGGGGAAAAGAACAACCTGTCCAGTGACACGGAGCATATGCTGTCCGGTCTGATCAGCAAGATCAATGGTTGTTCGTTCAAGCTTTGCAGAGGCCATTTGGCTGGCCATCGCGCGTATCCAGATTAACTGATAAAGTTTAGCCTGATCACCCGTAGCAGCTTGATCGCGAGAGAAATCGGTTGGACGAATGGCTTCATGCGCTTCTTGCGCGTTTTTGGCCTTTACCTGATATTGGCGTGGCTTATCCGGCACATAGCTTGGTTCATAACGATGCGTGATAGCTTTTCTGGCTTCTGTGATCGCATCACCATCCATTTGAACCCCATCGGTTCGCATATAGGTGATCAGCCCCTCTTCATAGAGATTTTGGGCAAGACGCATCGTATGGCTAGCCGCAAAGCCCAATTTGCGTGCGGCTTCTTGTTGCAGGGTAGAAGTCGTAAAAGGCGGTTGCGGATTACGGGAAAAAGGTTTGGTTTCCACTTTGGAAACCGTAAATTGACCGGCTTCGACATCCGCCTTGGCGGCTTCAGCTTCCTCTTTAGTGCTGATAGAAAGCTTGTCTAATTTATGGCCGCGCCAATGAATAAGTCTTGTTGTAAAGGCAATGTTATCGGCTTCCATAGCCGCTTCGACTGACCAGTATTCTTGCGGCTTGAAGCTTTCAATTTCCTGTTCACGATCCACGACCAAACGCAAAGCGACCGATTGCACGCGACCAGCGGATTTTGCCCCCGGTAATTTCCGCCACAGAACCGGAGACAAGGTAAAGCCGACCAGATAATCAAGCGCACGACGAGCCAGATAAGCATTGATCAAATCTGTATCGAGTTCTCGCGGATGGGCCATCGCTTCGGTCACAGCCGGTTTTGTAATAGCGTTGAAAGTAACCCGTTCTACATGCGGGGGTAGCAGATCATGCGCTTTTAATAATTCAAGCACATGCCAACTGATAGCTTCCCCTTCCCTATCAGGGTCAGTCGCAAGGATTAGGCTGTCGGCTGTTTTAGCCGCATCTTCGATTGCCTTTAGACGATGAGCTTTATCTGCATAATTGCTCCATATCATGGAAAAACCATTGTCAGGATCAACGGAGCCATCTTTGGCGGGCAGATCACGGACATGACCATAAGAGGCCAGAACCTGATAGCCCGTCCCAAGATATTTTTCGATAGTTTTGGCCTTGGCCGGTGATTCAACAACAACGAGTTTCATGATACTCCTGACCATCTCGCGCAACTATGCAGGAGAGTGGGGCCTTTTTTTTCATGGTCAAGTGGTATGAACCATCTGAAAAAATTATTGGGAAACAATGTTTAAACTATTCTCTATTCGCGGGTAGGCGTTGAAAGCAACAAAAAATCAGCCGAGAATAAGACTAATTCTACCACCAGCATGACGTTCGAGCCGCCCTGCGAGTTCCAATTCTAATAATACCGTCTGAATAATAGCGCTTTCTAAGCCCGACTGCCGTATCAGTTCATCAACGATAATCGGCGCTGATCCTATCAAGCTTTGAATAGTCTTTCGGTCTTTTTCTCTAATATCACACAAAATAGCGGGGGGCTTATACGCGATCGGGTTGCTATGGAGATGATCCGAAGAAGAAAACTGTTCTTTTTCAGTGGGGGATGTCTGGTAAACCTCTGATAAGAGGGCCACAGCCTCGATAATATCATCACTACTCTGAATAAGAGTTGCCCCTTCCCTGATAAGCTGATTGCAGCCATGACTGCGGGAATCCATAGGAAAACCCGGAATGGCCATGACTTCGCGTCCGATATTGGTGGCTAACTTGGCCGTAATAAGCGAGCCTGATTTGGGGGAGGCTTCTGCGACGACAACCCCAAGCGCGATACCCGCTATAATGCGATTTCTGGCCGGAAAATGACGGGCTTTTGGTTCAGTAGCGGGCGGCATTTCACTGACTAATAAACCTTGTTCACTTATTTTTTGCTGAAGATCCGCATTTTCAGGGGGATAAATACTGTCGATTCCGCCTGCTATAACCGCAATTGTTTTTTTTGTACCGGCCCCTTGATGCGCCGCCGTATCAATGCCCCGAGCCAGCCCCGAAATTACAAGATACCCTTTTTCTGTTAATTGGTGGCTGAGATCATGGGCAAAACGCATTGCGGCAGCGGACGCATTTCTTGCGCCAACCATTGCAATGGCCGGTTTTTGTAATAATTTGGGATTACCTTTTACAATGAGAACCGGTGGCGCATTATCCAACTGTGCCAGAAGCGGCGGATAATAGGGACTGCCTTGGAAAATATAGCGCCCGCCCAGCGTTTTAACCTTGGCAATTTCGCTTTCTATCGCTTTTTCCGAAGCCAAGGGCGGCGCATTGCCGCCGCCCCGTCTTGCCAAGGTGGGCACCGCTTTCAAAGCTTCTTGGGGTGAAACATAACGCGATAATAAATTACGACAAGCGATAGGCCCGATACGGGGTGTTCTGATCAAACGAAGTAAGGCGCGGTAATCATCAGATGAAAATTTAAAGGATGAAGTTTTCTGCATAATTCGCTTTTTTCAATCCTCTATTCTAATCACCGTCCCGATAGTGCTTACTTCTTTTCCCCGATACGGGTTTCTTTACCTAATAACAGTCGCCGAATATTATCTTGATGCCGCCATAACAATAAAATCGTCATGGCTGCAAAGAAGCTGATATAGGCGGTTGGTCCAAAAAATAAGGTTGTAGCGGTCGCTGCAATAGCGCCGGCCATACCACCGACAGAAGAATAACGGCTTAACTTTGCTGAAAGTAACCAGACAAAAGCAAAAGCAAAGCCGGCCAGCCACCATGTAGCAAAAGAAACCCCGAGCATCGTTGCGACACCTTTACCGCCGCGAAAACGAAGCCATACCGGATAGCAATGTCCGATAAAGGCCGAGCCACCGGCTATAGGCACCAAATCTGGAAAATGAAGGTAATGGCCCGCAAGATGATGCCCAACACAACGGGCCAGCAAAACGGCGACAACCCCTTTTCCAATGTCAAAAAGCAAGGTCAAAGCGGCCAGATCTTTGCGTCCCGTTCGCAACACATTGGTCGCGCCGATATTGCCAGAACCAACGGCACGAATATCGATTGCCCCAAAACGCCGTGCGAAAAGCAAGCCGAAAGGAATTGAGCCTAAACCATAGCCCATCAATAAAATCAGCGCTATAATCAGCCAGGGCGACATGGTAACTCCCCTTTTATATTAAAAAATATGTACATAAAGTTGAGGGCATAAAGCCTAATTGAAAAAGGGAAGCAAGATAGAAGTCTGTTTTATACTGTTTCAGAGTGGTTTTTATATTAAAAATTAGATTTAATATTATTGATAAACATAATTATATTATTAAACATATCTTTAATTAGATTTTTAAAATAAAAATAATTATTATTTCCTAATAAATAGGGAAGAATTAAAGATGTCCTATGTCTGATCGCAATCCTATTTTAATCTTTGATTCCGGTATCGGTGGATTATCCGTTTTAGAACCCATTAAAAAACTGATGGCAGAGGCTCCAATAGTCTATGTAGCGGATAATGGCGGTTTCCCCTATGGCACCAAAAGCGAAAAAGAAATCGAGACTCGGGTTCCGGCTTTATTGGGGCGGTTGGTAGAACGTTACCATCCAGCCTTGTTAGTGATTGCCTGCAATACCGCCTCGACGATCGCCCTTCCCGTAATAAGATCAGCTTTAAATTTGCCAGTAGTCGGCACGGTTCCCGCCATTAAACCCGCAGCCGAGCAATCAAAAAGCCATGTTATCGGGGTATTGGGTACAGAAGCAACGGTGCGACAGGCTTATGTTAATCATTTATCAGAAAAATTTGCTAAAGATTGTCTGGTTATTCGACAGGGTTCTGCACGTCTTGTCGAATTAGCAGAAGCTAAATTACGAGGTGAAAAAAGTGATCTAACCGCTTATCGCCAAGAATTGGATGCCTTATTAAATCAATCGGGTGGGGATAAAATAGATATCGTTGTACTGGCTTGCACGCATTTTCCCTTGATTAAAGAAGAATTAGAAGCCGTTTCACCGCGTTCGTTATCTTTTATAGACGGGAGTGAAGGTATAGCCCGACGCGTGCGTTGGTTAGCCGATGATTTAGAGGTAAAGAATAAATTAAAATCATTATGGGTAAAAAAAGAGGATGATAAAAAAACGATAAGCGGTAAACTCGTTTTTACAGCGCCCACTACAGTTCTTCCTTTTTTCAGACAGGCAATGAAAAAAAGAGGATTAAGTGAAATTATTTCTCTCTGAAATCGAGTTGTTCTTTTAGTTTTTTTAAAAATTCCTCTGGTCTGATCTTTTCTAGAGCGCTAAAAGAAAAACCGTCTTCTATAATTAGGCTAAGGCCTCTTTCGTTAAAAGGAGTAATCCTTTGGATTATCAACATATCTTCAGCCAAGCGATTGAGCGCCTGCATAAAGAAGGCCGCTATCGTGTTTTTATCGATATTCTGCGCAATAAAGGCCACTTTCCGAACGCCCGTTGTTTTGCCGGCCATAATGGGCCAACGCCTATCGCCGTTTGGTGTTCGAATGACTATCTTTCGATGGGGCAAAATCCCAAAGTTATCGGCGCTATGGAAGAAGCCCTTAATAATGTGGGAGCCGGTTCTGGCGGAACACGCAATATCAGCGGCACCACCCATTACCATAGCGACCTTGAAGCAGAATTAGCCGATTGGCACGGTAAAGAGGCTGCCTTGACCTTTACGTCAGGTTTCGTGTCCAATGAAGCCACACTTTCTACCTTGGCCAAGGTATTACCGGGCTGTATTATTTTTTCAGATGAATTGAACCATGCCTCGATGATTGCCGGAATTCGGAATTCGCGTTGCGAAAAACGGATATATCGCCATAATGACGTACAGCATCTGGAAGAATTATTGGCCGCTGAAAGTCCAGATGTTCCTAAATTAATTGCTTTTGAAAGTGTTTATTCGATGGAAGGCGATGTTGCCCCCATCGAAGCGATTTGCGATCTTGCCGATAAATATAACGCGATCACCTATCTTGATGAAGTCCATGCTGTTGGCATGTATGGCCCACGGGGGGCCGGTATTGCCGATCGTGAAGGTTTGGCCGATCGGTTGACGATTATTGAAGGCACTTTGGCCAAGGCTATCGGTGTTATGGGGGGCTATATTGCTGCCGATCAATTGATTGTGGATGTCATCCGTTCTTATGCACCGGGCTTTATCTTTTCTACGTCGTTAGCCCCTGTTTTGGCAGCGGGTGCCTTGGCGAGTATCCGTCATTTAAAAGCCTCTTCCCAAGAAAGAGACGGACAGCAGAAAAGTGCAGCTACTTTGAAACAGCTTTTCAAAGAGGCCAATCTACCCGTGATGCAGACAACGACCCATATTGTGCCGCTTTTTGTGGGCGATCCGGTTAAAACTAAACGCATCTCTGATATTTTGTTGAATGAATATGGTGCTTATGTTCAGCCCATTAATTTTCCAACAGTTCCAAGAGGCACAGAACGGCTTCGCTTTACACCGGGGCCAACCCATACCGAAGCGATGATGCGTGATTTAACGCAAGCCTTGGTTGAAATTTGGCAGCGTCTTGATATGCGATTTGCAGCCTAAACCTATTTTCTTTTCTCTTTATTTTTGTCAAAAATGATAAAAACCGGCCTGTTTTTAACAATCAGGTCGGTTTTTTCTCTTTTATACCCAGCAGAACGGTTTTCATTCTTGATTCAAACGCTTAGAAAGAGACCGCTTTACCGCCTGAAAGGGCTTGCTTTCTATAAATTTTGCGTTTCTCGCTTTCTTTATAGACAGGTTTGACTTGGGGAAAATAGGTGACCTCTTCTGTGTCGTCGAATAAATCTTCTAAAAAAAAGCTAGTGATCGCCTCTGATCATGCGGCTTTTGAATTAAAAACGGCTCTTATCAACTGGCTACAGGAAATTGGCCACGAGGTTGAAGATTTGGGCCCGCATGAAAATCATTCTGTTGATTATCCTGACTATGGCTACAAATTGGCTCAGGCTGTGGCTGAAAAACGGGGTGATTTTGGCATTGCTTTATGTGGTTCGGGGATCGGTATTTCTATCGCCGTTAATCGCCATCCAGAAGCCCGTTGTGCTTTGATTACAGATAATCTTTCTGCGCGTCTTTCAAGAGAACATAATAATGCCAACGTCATTGCCTTAGGGGCAAGATTGATCGGCATTGAAACAGCAAAAGATTGTATTTTGGCCTTTCTTGCCACGCCTTTTGGTGGTGAACGTCATGTTCGCCGGATTAATAAACTGTCTAACCCCAATTTCAACATCTGAAAGGGCCTTAATCTATGACCCAGAATATGCATTCTTTTTTTGCAGATCGCCTTACGGCGGCTGACCCCGATGTTTTTACGGCTATCGGACATGAATTGACCCGTGAGCGTAAACAGATCGAAATGATCGCGTCTGAAAATATTGTCAGCCGCGCTGTGTTAGAAGCACAAGGTTCTGTATTTACCAATAAATATGCAGAGGGTTATCCGGGTAAACGTTATTATCAGGGTTGTGCCCCTTCGGATGAAGTCGAATCTTTAGCCATTGAGCGGGCTCAAAAATTATTTGGCAGCGCGTTTGTTAATGTACAGCCGCATTCCGGTGCACAGGCAAATGGGGCCGTTTTATTAGCGGTCGCAAAACCGGGTGATACCATTTTGGGTTTGTCTTTAGATGCCGGTGGCCATCTGACGCATGGTGCGAAAGCGGCGATGTCGGGCAAGTGGTTTAATGCTGTTCAATATGGGGTTCATCCTGATAATCAGTTAATTGATTATGATCAGGTTGCTGCTTTAGCCAAAGAGCATAAGCCACGGGTTATTATTGCGGGTGGTTCAGCCTACCCCCGTCATATTGACTTTGCTTTTTTCCGTAAAGTAGCGGATGAAGTTGGCGCGATCTTCATGGTCGATATGGCCCATTTCGCTGGGTTAGTTGCAGGCGGTGTTCATCCTTCGCCGGTACCTCATGCGCATATTACGACGACTACCACCCATAAAACGTTACGTGGCCCACGGGGTGGCATGATCCTGACCGATGATCCGGCGCTGGCGAAAAAGATTAATTCTGCTGTTTTCCCAGGTATGCAGGGCGGTCCTTTGATGCATGTTATTGCCGCTAAAGCGGTCGCTTTTGGGGAAGCCTTACAGCCTTCTTTTAAGGAATATGCCAAAGCCGTTGTTGAAAACGCAAAAGTTTTGGCCGCACGTCTGAAAGAAAGAGGCAGCGATCTGGTGACGGGTGGCACGGATACCCATCTTGCCTTGGTTGACCTTCGTCCTTTGGGTATCACGGGACGTGATGCGGATTGTGCTTTGGAACGGGCTGGCATCACCTGCAACAAAAACGGTATTCCTTTTGATCCGTTACCGCCTGTCAAAACCTCTGGCATTCGTCTGGGCACCCCTGCTGCAACGACCCGCGGTTTTAGAAGCGAAGAATTTCGGCAGGTCGCTGATATGATTGCTGATGTTCTTGATGGACTCAGTCATAAAGGGGAAGCGGGTGATCCTGTTGTAGAGGCCGATGTCCGTAAACGGGTTGAAGCTTTATGTGATCGCTTCCCTATTTATCCGGAGCTTTGATCTCTTGCGTTGCCCTTTTTGTTCTTGCGACAATAGTCAGGTAAAGGATAGCCGTCCCACAGAAGATGGGGCGGCTATTCGTCGCCGTCGGCAATGCGAAGAATGTGGTGCACGTTTTACCACTTTTGAGCGTGTTCAGATGCGCGATATTATCGTGGTGAAAAAAGACGGTCGTCGTCAACCTTTCGACCGTCATAAATTAACCCGATCTGTTACGCTTGCCTGTCGAAAACGCCCCATTACCGCCGATCAGATCGAACTTTTGGTCAGTTCTATTCAGCATAAAATCGAGACCTCTGGTGAAAACGAAGTAGAGGCTATTCGATTGGGGCAAATGACGATGGAAGGATTAAGAACGCTTGATAGCGTCGCTTATATCCGTTTTGCCAGTGTTTATAAGGATTTTACGGAAGCGCGTGACTTCGAAGATTTCGCCCGTTCTGTTATTGAGGCTGCCCGAGAATGAGTGCTGATGTTCCTGCTATCATTTTAGTTCGTCCCCAGTTGGGCGAAAATATCGGTAAAGCAGCCCGTGCTATGCTGAATTTTGGTCTTAATGATTTGCGCTTGGTGGTGCCCCGTGACGGCTGGCCCAATCCCGCGGCAGGACCCGCTGCAAGTGGTGCGGATAGTGTCTTGGAAAAAGCCCGCGTCTTTTCAACGGTGGCAGAAGCGGTAGCGGATTGTCCCCATGTCTATGCGACGACTGTTCGGAAAAGAGGCGTTACCAAGCCTGTTATGACGCCGGAAGTCGCGGCCCAGACCATTCACAAACAGAGGGGTAAGGTCGGTATTTTATTTGGGCCAGAACGAGCCGGTCTTGAAACAGATGACGTCGCCCTTGCCAGAACGATTATTACGGTGCCGGTCAATCCTGATTTTTCTAGTCTCAATCTAGCGCAGGCCGTTATTTTGGTCGCTTATGAATGGTCTAAAGGGTGCCGCTCTATGCTGGCGCAACCAACCGTTGTAGAGATGGAAAGCCCCGCCCCACAAGAAGCGCTAGAGGGTATGATTAATCATTTAGAGACAATGTTAGACCGAAATGGCTATTTCTTCCCCACAGACCGAGTACCCACTATAAAGCGGACGTTGCGCACATTGTTAACGAAACCGGCATGGAATACGATGGAAATACGTACCTTGAGAGGGATTCTTTCGACCCTTGAGAAACCACGCCATCAAGCGCATATTAAATAAATTACTGAATTATGAAGTTATCTATAATTATTTGAATAGAATAGAGGCTATTTTTTTCTGTTATGTATATAGTTAAAAATACAAATACCTAAACACAAGAAAAACAATAGTACAACGGGTAGAGACATACTATGGTGAGGTGCGGGATCATAGGGATCAGATGGCTCTATGGTTCCATTTTGAACTGATGATGTGACTACGGTCGCTGAATTTTCCATTTTTACTTTCTTAACAGGTTTAAGTAATACGCTTTAATCTATTCTTCTACCTGTTGGTCTCTTACACGTTGAATAGCCAGACGATATAATTCATAGAAGATTTCGTTAGTATTCATAATAGACTGATAAAGTTGAACGGCTTTGTCTTCAGCTTCTATAAATTCATCTTCGGTCAGCAAGCCTTTTTTCCATGCATCTTCTAATAAGGCAAAATTTTGCATTAAAGTCGGTGGAAAATCAAAAGTATAACTATTTATATCCGATAGCGATATACGCGATTCCTTATCAGGAAGAGATTTTTTTACCTTCTTATTCTCTCTTAATCCTTGTTTTATTCCTAGGAAATTTAATATCCTTCTCATCATTCTCATATCTAGCCCCTTTCATCTTGGAAATGATTTTAGAGATAGTTTCGTTACCCTTAATTTTGAGATAATCTGTAGGATACTTATATTTATGAGCCTAAATCAATATAGGTAGCCTTGATAGAAACTACAAAATATATCGATAAACTGATTATATTAAAATAATATTACAATATAGACATAATTTTGATAAGAGTTATCTCTTATCATTCAATAAATAGAATTTTTTATGAAATAAAATATAAATTATAAAAATAAATTTTATAAAAACCAATTATTTTAAATAATAATCCTTTTATTGCTTTAAATTTCAATATTTTTAATTATATAAAATAGTAATATATAAATATCTACCAATAAAAAGATCAAAATGGATTTTTTTAGATATTAAAAATTTTTTTATTAAATAATTATTTAGAAAATTTTTACAAAATACTATAACATTATTTTGATATTTGTAAAAATTTACAAAAAATGTCTTTTCTATTTATTTTAACAGCCATCATTTAGATTATTCGTGAAATAGCTTCGATAGGTTTAAGTCCCTGTCCAAAGCGAGCAATCGTTTCACGATGAGAAGCCAGCTCACTATAGGGTAAATAGCGTAATTTAAGATTGGCAATATGGCGAAAGGCTGGACGCATAAGTTGGGCTTTAACCTCCCCTTCCCTATTATCGGGTGCGACAAGAAATAGGCCTTCAAGGGCATGAACTTCAGAACCAAAAGCAAGATCCAGCATCCGCATAATACCCGAATAGATTGAGGTCGTATGCTCAACTTCGAAAGCGGCTACGATATGATGATTGGCTTTATCAAGCCATAATATATCAATCATACGCACTGCATCGGCTGCCGTGTGTGATATAAAGCCCGGTAAGCTCTCGAGACAACTGCTCCCTAACCTTTCTCCATTCCACGCCCGATTACGGTCGTTCGCCGCTATCCAGACATCATAGCCTAGTGCAAAGCCTAAATCGCGTAACCAGCCTTGAATTTCTGTATGAGTATAATCTGCATCGCGGATAGCGGCCAAAGCCTTGGCCGCCTTGGCATTTTCTTCACGGATTTGCCCAAGATCTTGTGCCCAAAGAGCTTGCGCCTCTTGGTCATCTGTTAACGGGGGGGCAGTATAGCGTTTACTGCCAATGTCAAAAAGTAACCCGCCGATGGCACCAAGATCGTTAGAAAGCCTTTTGCGATATTGATTATTGAGCTTTAATATACCCTGCCTCATCGCCAGATAGTGATCCCATTTAGCCAATTTAACCTTAGCGCCGGTTAACGCATTATATCCGTTAACAATAGCGGTGTTAAAAGGCGGCATCAGGGTAGGATGTAAAAAATAAAGAAGGTTAGCGACGGCAGGCCCTAGACCTTTGATAGCCTGACGATCAATATCCTGAATAGCGGTTAGAAGATATTCTTCTGTATTATGACACAGGCAAATATCCAAAAGATGCCCAAAGGCGCGCTGATTATCGGAATTTTCGTAAATATCAGGGATACGATATTTGGGTTTCCACAAAAAGGCGTGATCCGCTCCTTTAAATATCTGACGTTGTTCGGCAATCGAATGAACGACGGTTTCCAATGAAGACTCCCGATAAGCGACCCCGAAACTATCCGCCTTAATTTCAGAGACAACCTGCTGAATACCCCGTCGGATAGACCGAAAATTTTTGATTCGTTCTTCCCATAGAAACCAACTTTGATAGGTTGCATCGGGGTCAGTCCGCCAGCGGTCAATCAAAGTCGTTATAAGGTTCGTCACTGTGTATCTCTGGTTGTGGCTAGTGGCTATTTACTGGGCCTAGTAGCGACAAGGGTCAAGTATAGGATGCACTGGCGCCCGTTGGAAAATAGGCTTCACAATGGGGCAGCGGTAAAATTGAGAAAGGCGAAAAAGATTGTCTGCTGTTATCATGACGGGGCGAAGGAAGGGGCAATATGTCGAAATGGCTTAAGCCTGCTTAGATATTTTCGATGGGATTGTGGTTCCGGTATAGGCTAAAATAGTAGGGAATATTCTGATAATAGAAAATGTTCTGTGTCTGGTTCGATCATCGTGGGACATAGGCAAGAGGCTATAAAAAACAGACCTTTCCGTAGTCTGTCCCTATTTACTATTACCCTTTGTTGGAGAGAAGTCTGCACGATGGAGTGACCGGTCAGGATGTCAGAGTATATAGCGGATTGGAATGACCAGACATTTTTTCACCTCTCTTCTGTCAGCTAGAAACAAAGAGAGCCTCCCTAATCGTCAGCACAGGATATAAAACTTGTTTATAAAGCTGCGGTAGTTTTACGCGTAAGATCCACGCCCATGCTGCCGGCCAGGAACCCCCTCTTGGCTTTGAACTGATGGGCAGCGAGATTTTTTCTGACTATTCCGGTGCCAATACCCTGATGTCTCTGCCGGTTGTAACACCACACCGATTTCTGGCCGACAAGGAGTATGATAGCGACAGGATACGAGAGAACCTGCCTTTTCGAGAATTCTTCCTGTTATTCCGCCCGCGCCTTATCCGCACAGAAGATTCCCTGAAATTTCTATCCTTATCGGGGCCGTAATCGCATCGAGTGAATGTTCAACAGGTTAAAGCCGTTCGCCGTATCGCCACACGCGCGATGACAAGATGAGGAAGTCTTTCCTCGCCTTCCTTAACCTCGCTGCCGTCAGATTATGGCTACCTTCTTTTGTCAACAGAACCTAGCCCTGTCTAGCCCAGCGGCGAGACTATATAGACTGATTTCCCTTGCCCATAGCGCTTATGCCGATTCCTCAACGGATAACCTCTATAGAAAAAAGATGATTATTCTGCGCTAGTAACCTAGTCACGAATACCGCCGACATTCTGGCGGAATAAAACGCCCCTGATGCCCTATTCATGAAATCGCTATCCATCCAAAGCTTTCCGCAAAGATCCGTCTTGAAGCACGTCCGAGCCAATCTAAAACGACCTTTTATCAACAAGACCTAACGCGGCTATGGGCTGCTTATTCAGAATGATGCTTTTATACTGTTTATACTGAACAATAGTGATTTGAATCAAAAAGATATTGAGCGCAGATTTAGATAATGCGCCCATCCGCTGGAAGTCGCAGAGCGCTTGAATAAGTATAACAATTTTTAAGATAGATAGCGCTGAAATATGGTAGCGGAGGAGGGACTTGAACCCCCGACACGCGGATTATGATTCCGCTGCTCTAACCAGCTGAGCTACTCCGCCACGGTCACTTAACTGATGAAAAGTGTTGGCTAACGAGGCGTGCGTATAAGATTAACTGAGGCAATCGGTCAACTGTTTTTTTCAGAAGAGCGATTATTTTTATGTGTCTCTTTTTTGATTAAGTTATTCAGAATCTGAAAAAACTTAAAAATAAGGCTCGTTCTGGAATCTATCAGAACGAGCCTTAGAGAATTAAAATATTATTTGTTTGCGACCAATTCTACCTGACTACCCAATTCAACCACACGGTTGCTGGGAAGTTTGAAGAATTCGGTGGCACTTTCCGAGTTACGAAGCATCCATGCAAAGATTTTTTCGCGCCACATTGCCATGCCTGTGTGAGAGGATGGGATTAGGGTTTGTCGCGATAAGAAGAAGCTGGTGTCGTCCATGCGGAGCATGGGGCCAGATTGTTCAATCTTGTTTAAGGCTAACGGTACGTCAGGCTCTTCCATAAAACCATAGCGGATGATGAGACGATAAAATCCGTCTTCAAGGCTACTCATACTCGATCTATAATGGGGATCGACATAAGGCACATCTAAAATTTTGATCGTCATCAAAATAACGCGATCATGCAAAATTTTATTATGTTTAAGATTGTGCAACAAGGCGTGCGGCACACCATCATCTTCTGGCGTTAGAAAAATAGCCGTCCCCGGAACGCGAAGCGCAGAGGCCGCAGCAGAACGAATAAAGAGTTGAATGGGCATAGCCACCTGCCGCATTCTTTCTGCCATTAAATGACGTCCACGTGACCACGTCATCAACATGGTAAAGACAATGAAACCTATTAATAGCGGAAACCATCCACCTTCCGGTATCTTCGTGACGTTTGACATGAAGAAGGCACCATCAATAATAAGAAAGCTGGTGACCAGAGGAATGGATTGCCATGCTTTCCAATGCCACACACGATGCACCAAGACACCCATCATGCAAGACGTGATGAACATGGTGCCGGTAACGGCGATACCATAAGCATTGGCAAGGTTGGTTGAGGTTTTAAACATGCCGATCAAAACCATGACCATAAACATCAAGGCCCAGTTAACAGACGGGATGTAAATCTGTCCGACTGTACTGGCGCTGGTATGATTAACCCGAAGTCTTGGAATATATCCCAGCTGGATAGCCTGCTGTGTAACCGAAAAAGCCCCTGTAATGACGGCTTGACTGGCGATAACAGAAGCAAAAGTAGCAAGGATAATAAGGGGAATACGAAGAAAACCCGGCGCCAGAAAATAAAAGGGATTAGCAATCGCGGAATGATCAACGCTTAATAACGCACATTGTCCAAAATAATTCAGCGTTAAAGCTGGGAAAACGACCCAATACCATCCTTTGGAAATAGGTTGCCGTCCGAAATGGCCCATATCGGCATAGAGCGCCTCAGCACCCGTTACAGACAGAACGACAGAACCCAAGGCCCAAAAGGCCTGTAAGGTATCAGAGGCAAAGAAATGGATGGCATAATAGGGATTAAAGGCCAGTAAAATAATAGGACTGCGCCCGATATTTAAAATTCCCAAAATAGCAAGCGTAGCAAAATAGACGATCATAACTGGGCCGAAAAGACGACCCACTGCCTCGGTGCCCCGCGCCTGAAGGAAAAATAGTCCGATCAAAATAACAACAGCAATCGGAGGTACCCAGCTATCAAAAGAAGGTTCGATAACTGTAAGACCTTCTACAGCAGAAAGCACAGAGATAGCCGGTGTAATAATGCTGTCGCCATAAAAAAGGGCGGTTGCAAATACCCCGAGGACAATGAGCCATCGGCTGAGTTTAGGGCTGGCACCGCGGATAATAAGAGATAGCAGCGACATACTGCCGCCCTCCCCCTTATTATCCGCCTTCATGATAAAGAAAACGTATTTGACCGTCACAACGAGCATCATTGTCCAGAAGATAAGGCTGACAATGCCGTAAATATGAAAGTCATCTACAGGGAGTTGATGATGTCCTTTAAAACATTCTTTTAATGCATAAAGAGGACTGGTACCGATATCACCGAAAACGATACCGATAGCGCCGAGCGATAATTTCCAAAGGTCTTTATCACTGTGACTATGACCGGGTACGCCGTAAGATGTGTCTGAAGATTTTACATCTACGGGTGATGTAGCCGGGGAAGTATCGTTACTCATAACGATCTCCGTTTTGCCGATAAGAAAAAAGGTTTACTCTGCGAAAAAGAATTAAAGATAATATTCTCCGCAGAAGAACCAAAAGCAGAAGAACCAAATTGATATATTCTACTATATTGGCAACAATCACGATATGATCATTTCTGCAAGTAGAATTATCTTTGTTCAGCAAGGAACAACTATTAAATTAGCCAATTAAAGAGAAGTTATTATTATAAAAATGGGGCGATCGACGGGAATTGAACCCGCAACCTCCGGTACCACAAACCGGCGCTCTAACCAATTGAGCTACGACCGCCATAAGGCATTGAACCGGACAACAGATGGTTTAAGGTTGTCCGTGAATGTCCGGCTCAATTAAATAGAGTTGGGGTTTAGGTCAAGACTATTTACAGAAAAGCAGGATAAAAAAGAGAATTTTTTTTCTTAACTGCCTTTTTTTGCCTGTTATAAGGCCCGAAATTTAGATGATTAACGTAAAAGAACTAATTCTTCAGCGCTGGTTGGATGCAATGCGATTGTATCGTTGAAATCCTGTTTTGTTAGGCCCGCTTTGATAGCGACCGCAGCCAATTGCACGATTTCAGGCGAATCTGGTCCAATTAAATGTAAGCCGAGCACCCTATCACTGTGACCGTCCACAATCATTTTATAAAGCGCGCGATCATCGCTGCCTATTAAGGCATTGCGCATAGGGCGGAAACTGGATTTATAAATTTTGATATTTTTATATTCAGCCCGCGCTTCTTCTTCGGTCAGACCTGCGCTTGCCAAGGGGGGATGCGAGAATACTGCCGTCGGAATAGTGGTATAATCCACCGAAGCTTTTTTATTGCCAAAAACGCGATCAGCAAAAGCTTGGCCTTCGCGAATAGCAACCGGTGTCAATTGGACACGATCGGTTACGTCTCCAACCGCATAAATAGAAGAGCAACTACTATGGTTTTCTTCGTTAACAATGATGCCTCCTTTTTTATCCAAGGCAACATGTGCGGCTTCTAATCCAAGATTTTTACTATTAGGTATACGCCCGATAGCGAATAAGACGAGATCAGTTTCGATTTTAGTCCCGTTCGAGAAGGTAGCGGTTAGACTGCCATCATTTTCACGGACAATGCTGCTTAATGCTGCGTTAAACTGATAATGGATGCCATGCGCCTGACCGATTTCAACCAAGCGTTGCGCCATTTCTTGCTCATAACCGCGCAGAATGATGTCGCCATGCGTCGCAACGACGGTTTTAACCCCAAAACTGTTTAATATCCCCGCAAATTCATTAGCAATATAGCCACCACCAATAACAACCGCCCTTTTGGGTAATTCTGGCAGCAAGAACATTTCATTGGAAGTCACCGCTAATTCAGCCCCGGGGATGTCCAAACGTGCAGGCTCGGCACCGACCGCAACAAGAATATGCCGCGCTTTAATTTTTTTACCGCTTGCCAAGCCAATTTGGTGGGGGCCTTCGATAACAGCGCGTTCTTGATAAATTTTGATATTATTATTGTTCAGTGTCTGGGTATAGAGACCCTCCAAACGTTGAACATCCGAAAGAATAACATCGCGCAGATGAGGCCAATCGAATTTTTTATCTGTAAATTGCCAGCCTAGCCGATCAGCCTTGGCAACATCGGATGCAAAATCTGCTGCATAATAAAGCATTTTTTTGGGAACACAGCCCCGTATGACACAGGTACCCCCTACACGATATTCTTCGGCGATAGCGACCGAAGCGCCATAAGAAGCCGCCACCCGAGAGGCCCGCACACCGCCGGAACCCGCACCAATAACAAACAGATCGACATCATAAGTCGTCATAATCGCTCTTTCTCTGTCAAAGAATTCTGATAGCAAATTATATATCTGCTATCAGAAAACCGAATAGTCAGTATCTACTTTTAAGGCAGATACTGACTAAATATGACGGAAAGAATGAACATTTCCGATTATGAAATCCAGTTAAGGATCACGATCAGAGCCATTGAACGAATTGACATCGTCAAGGCATATTATTTCCAAGCGGTGGCAATCAAAGCCCGCGTTGAAGGATCAAATTTTTCAGCATCTTCTGGATGATCGGCAATGGCATGGGCCATTTCCTTGCCCAATTCGACACCAAACTGATCGAAGCTGTTAATGCCCAATATTACGCCGTTAACAAAAGTACGATGTTCATAAAAGGCAATCAAAGCACCCAACTGAGCCGGTCTTAATTCATCCATCAAAATGGTGGTTGAAGGACGGTTACCCGGATAAGACCGCGCAGGATCTTTGTTGTCACGACCACTCATTAAAGCGGCCCCTTGGGCAAAGGCATTGGTCAGCAAGGTTTTGTGATGGGTCGGTTCAAGGGTATCATCCGGCTTGATAGCCGCGATGAATTCGATTGGAACCAGACGAGTACCTTGATGTAACAGCTGGAAAACAGCATGTTGGGCATCAGTACCTACCCCACCCCATGTGATAAAGGCGCTGGGATGCGTAATCAGATTACCGTCCAGATCGACGCGCTTACCATTGGATTCCATTTCCAACTGTTGGAGATAGAAAGGCAACAACTGTAAGCGTTCATCATAGGCAAAAATGCCATGCGTCTGAGCACCGCGAATAGCGCTGTAATACTGATCGGCAAAAGCGGCCAGAATAGGGGCATTTTTTTCAGGAGCCGCTTCAAGAAAGTGGCGATCCATAGCGGCACCGCCCTTGAGTAAGGCTTCAAAGCCTTCCCAACCCAGCGCTAAAGCCGCAGGGAAGCCAATAGAAGACCACAGCGAATAACGACCGCCAATACTGTCCGCAAAAGGCAGGATACGGGTATCATCAATACCCCATTCAGAAGCCTTTGCCGGATTAGCCGTAAGGGCGATAACCCGACTCTGAGGGTCTTCAACGCCATGCTTTTTCATCCACGTCATGGTGGATTCTGCGTTCAGCATGGTTTCAGCGGTAGTAAAGGTCTTAGAGGCAACCGCGACCAATGTATGATGTGGATTAAATTTTTTGAAGACTTCTTCTAAGGCCTGACCATCAACATTGGAGACAACGGCTACATCATAGCGACCGCTTTCCCGCGTCAAAGCGTCGATTAATAATTTTGGACCAAGCGCCGAACCACCAATACCGATATGAAGAAGATGTTTAACCTCTCCAAAAGCACCTGAGTCAATCGCTTCGATCAAAGAACGCATACGGGCATGATATTCTTTAGCCCGTTTAACACTTTCAGGGGCACCCTGACCGCGCTCGGCCATATGCTCTACCGCGCGATTTTCTGTGATATTGATTTTTTCACCGGCAAAAAGAGCTTTTCTTCTTGCATCAAAATCACAACTTTCCAACAGCTTTTTGAAGGCAGTCAGCTTAGGCGTGTCGAGATGATTTTTAGAAAAATCAAAACGCAAGCTTGCGGTCTCTACCACCAAACTAGCAAGGCGGTTACTGTCTTCTTCAAAAAGCTGTTTTAAAGTTTTTTCCGGACAATCACTTATTTGCTTCCAAGCTGAATCTATGGCAGCTTTATTAGCAATTCTTGTCACAATACACTCTCCTAAAAGTGAAGACTTCTATATTTTTATCCCTCTTCAAAAGACAGGTGTAAACGCCGTCTCTATTAAAGGGAAGTATATAGTAAGACGAACCACGAAAACTGAAAAGAATAATCGCGTAGAAAGGTTGCCTTTCGGCTTCATGGATTTTCTGGATTGAGCCCAATAGATTCATCGAAAATTCATCATTTATTGGTCATATATTAGAAAGAGTAAGGAGAAACGTTGAGGTCTTATGACAATATTATGCCGTTTATAACGAAAGGATTAGGATACTTGTTCCGCCCTATCTCTTTCGGGTTCTTCTTTCTTCCTTTCTCAGTATTAGCGACCCCTCTTCATCACGCGCCTCCTGTCGGCATTATGGAAATCCATCTTAATATGCACAATATGAAGGATCGTCCGCCAAGAGGTTTACCCCCAGAGGGTAAAATGATTCCACCGCCAGAAACGATATGGAAAGAATCTAAAGGGCCAAAATGTATTGCGCCGGAAGATGTCGGGGCGGCGGCGATGTCTGAACGAGATAGTGTTGATTTGATTTTACGGGGCGGGCATAGAATAAGGGCGCATCTGGAGCACTGTCCTGCATTAGATTTTTATTCAGGCTTTTATGTGCGCGCTGGACAGGATGGGCAAATATGCGCGAAACGCGATCCCGTTTATGCTAGATGGGGTGGAGAATGTTTGATTCACCGTTTCAGATTTGTTGAAGGTGTCTTAAAACACTGAAATAAAATTTTACTTTGATTTGCGGGGTTGGATATCCGTTGCTATAGCAAAGCTTCGCTTGACGCGGCGTAGTAGTTGCCGCACCCCTTCGATAATCTGCGATATCCATGGAGGGTATCGCCTGTTTCTGGTCGGATATTTCATGAACTTTGCCGATCTCGGCCTTTCAAAAGAACTCCTGCAAGCCGTAGCAGATCTTGGCTATCAAGAGCCAACCCCTGTTCAGGAAACCGCTATCCCAGCAGTCCTGATGATGCGGGATTTAATTGCTGTTGCACAGACAGGCACCGGAAAAACAGCTAGTTTTGTGCTCCCTATGATTGATATTCTGGCGCATGGGCGTTGTCGGGCACGGATGCCTCGCTCTTTGATTTTAGAGCCAACCCGTGAATTAGCGGCCCAAGTGGCTGAAAATTTCGAAAAATATGGCAAGTATCACAAATTATCGATGTCCTTGTTGATCGGTGGGGTACCGATGGCGGATCAGCAAGCAGCGCTTGAAAAAGGTGTCGATGTTTTGATTGCCACCCCCGGGCGGCTTTTAGATTTATTTGAAAGAGGAAAAATTCTGCTTTCCAGCTGTGAACTGCTGGTTATCGATGAAGCGGATAGAATGCTGGATATGGGCTTTATTCCCGATATTGAAACGATATGTACCAAGCTTCCTTCTACCCGACAGACCTTACTATTTTCAGCTACTATGCCACCGGCTATTAAGAAATTAGCGGATCGCTTTTTGACCAATCCCCGTCAGCTTGAAATAAGCAGACCGGCGACGGCTAACAGCCTGATAGAACAACAAATAGTAGAAGTTTCTTCTCGATCCAAAAAGAAGAAGCTTTGTGACATATTGGATAATATCGCTGACCATACAGCGATTGTTTTTTGTAATCGTAAAACAACCGTTAGTCAGCTGGCCCGCACCTTGGAAGAACACGGCTTTTCAGTTGGTCAAATTCACGGGGATATGAATCAGTCTGAACGTATCCGTGAGTTAGATCGCTTTCGTAATGGCGCTATCAATCTCTTGGTCGCGTCGGATGTTGCGGCACGTGGATTGGATGTCAAAGGGATTAGCCATGTCTTTAACTTTGATGTCCCCTCTCATCCAGATGATTATGTCCATCGTATTGGGCGCACAGGGCGAGGCGGGGCTAGTGGCATAGCCGTTACCTTTGTTACACCTAGTGATAAAGAAGCGATTGAAGCGATTGAAGCCTTGATAGGTACCACCATTCCGCGGTCTGGATCAGAAAAAGAAGTCGAAATTGCATCGGCGAAAGCAGTCGATTCGGAACCAGCTAAAACACGAAAAACAAGGACAAGAACGCAATCTCAGCGTCCCAAGGACGAAGAAAAGATTTCTAAAAACCTACCGCCCAAAGCACCAAAATTTGAAAAGAAGGCAAGTGTTGGACATAGTATTGCCGAGCAACAACCTCTTCTTTCGGAAAATTCATCCAAATCACTGACTAAAATAGAAACAATTATGGAATGGAATGGCCCGGTTCCGCTTTTCTTAATGCAAGCTATTCCCAAAACGACCGCAAGAACCCCAAAAAAATAAATTTTTTTTAACTTTATATTAATTTTAAAAAAAAATATTTTTTTCCTAATTTACGGATTGAATAGTTAAATTTTAAAAAAAATAAAGAAAATCAGTGCCCTTCATTGAAGAAGAGAGGAACAAATTTTAGCATATTTTGTTTCTTTTATATGGGTTGGTTATCTTTTTTATAAGATCGCTGATCGGTAATTTTCGATGCAAAGGGGACTGTTCAGTCTAACAGATTTTCTTCATTTTCTGATAGCTTTTTAATAAGAGTATCTTTTAGATGCCCTTATCTAAAACTTTTATAATGATTCTAGACAGCAGGGATAGATATTATAAGAAGGAAGTGACTGAATTTTTGAAAATTGAACCAAATCCGATATAATCCGATATAATACGCACTAACAAGATGCATGGCAGCATGACAGTAGAAAAACATAAAAGGCCAGTATCAGAGGAAGTACCTTCTTCTTCCGACCATGCCTCGCATGCTGATGAATCGGCAAAACCGGCAGAAGACCGGAAAAATGCAATTGGTTATGCTTTGCGGAATGCCTACCAAAAAACAGTGGAAGAAAGCATTCCCGAAGATTTACTGGCTCTTCTGGCAAAGCTAAACTGAAGCATCGGCACGGATGGATAATATATGAAGGCATTTTTCAACAAGAAGCCTTCGCAGATCCTACTAAAAAGGCCGAAATTTACCCGAAGGTTATTTCTTCGCTTTGTCGCATTGCCGACTTGGTTGCGGATGCTCATAGTCTTGAGCCTGGCACAAATGCCGCCCAGCTTTATCGCTCTAGAGGCTTTTTTTGCCTCTTCCCATCAGTACCGAATCAATCTTAAAAAAGAAGCGCAGCTCGTCGCCACGGAAAGTGCCCGAACGCTTGATGATGCGATCGACATCTTAGCATATGATGCCCGTAATGCCTTGGATGAAGAAGGCAGTTACGACTATGGCGATACGGTACAGTGCACGCCACTTATAAACCATCTTTACAGTTTATCTTTTGTCTTTGTTGATTATGCCCTTATGGACACTTCTGGGCATATTGTCTGTAAAAGCGAGCATTTCAGTGGGAAAACGGCTATCGCCTTACCGTTTAAGCCGACTAGCCAAGCTAATTTCTATAATGTGGATATATTAGAGAAAGAAGGTAAATTACAATTTACCTTTTTAGGGGGGCGATACCCGCTTTCCAAATATATTGTTATTGGCGAAATCGGACAAAAATCTCTTTTTCAGATGATAAATAAAAAGGTTACGCCTGAAGGCGCAGGCTTATTTCTGACTAAGGACAGTCAGATTTTACCGCTGCTTTATCCTGAACAGCGCCTATTGAAACATAGCCATCCTATTGTTGTCCCGACTTTTGGCGGTATGGCCACCCTTATCTATGATAATAATTTACCCCCTTTTCGAGAATTAGACTTATTTTTCATTTTGTTACCCATACTTATCTGGTTCTCGACGGCTATTATCGGTTGGCTCGTTATGCATTACATGCTGCTCAGACCTTTACGCCGAATGCAAAAAGCCATCACAGATTATGGACAAAGCGGAGAAATTAGCGAAATAAAGCCGGCTTCTTTGGGTGCAGCAAAAGAAATCAGGCAGGTCAGCAAGGCATTCTATCACGTGGCTGTACGCCTTGCTTCTCATGAGCGTGCTTTAAGAATAGCGCTTGAGCATCAAAAAATGCTGACACGAGAAGTGCACCATCGCGTAAAAAACAATCTTCAAGTTGTCGCTAGTCTGCTGAGTATTCATAGCCGTAGAGCCCAATCGGCACGAGAAAAGGCCACTTATACCGCCATTCAAAGGCGGGTCGATGCTTTGGCTATTGTTCAAAGGCAATATTATAACCAGCTTGATTTAGGCTATGGCCTAGATCTTCCTTTAATGATTAAGGATCTGGTGCGCAGTCTTCAAACAAACTTGCCTTCTACAGCGAAAAATTTTCATGTCGAAACCGATATTGACGATGCCTCGGTTCCCTTGGAAAAGGCAATGCCTATTGCTTTTATCATAGTTGAAATCGCTGATTTTGCGTTATCCTTGGATATTATTTTGCCTTTGAAAATTACGCTTCATCGCCAATCATCAGAGGATAAGACCTCTTCCAAGGCTACTTTAACCATAGAATCCGAGGCGATTAAGCAGTTGTCTACAGCGAAAGATAGTGAAATTATAAAAAGAATTATCAATGCCTTTGGTCGACAACTAGGCGGCAAATTTTCTGACAAAGAAGATGAAGGCTATTTTCACTATGATATTGATATTCTGCCTTCATAATTACTATTGATAATAATTTTCATTAAAAAATATTTTGACGGAACTTTCTATTGGAAAGGTAGTTTTTTTATCAAGATGGTTGGTAGGCTTATCCCCCTTAGCCCGACTATCCGATGCTAAAGACCTGGAATGTTTCCCTCCCCCTCACTGACATTCCAGGTCTCTCTTTTCTGCATTTATCATCCGTTGTTCATATAATTTTGGTAAAGAATGATATTTGGCTTACAGCTTTATAGCCTGTGAGATTTTTATTATTTATTTTTGGAAGAAGGCGCAGAGAGAAAACTCTACGCTTTGTGAGGAAAAGAAATGCGTGTTCTTATAGGTCTGTTTATTGCTTCCAGCCTTTTAGGCTTGAGCGCCTGCAATACAGTTCAGGGTTTTGGGCAGGACATGTCCTCGGCGGGGCAGTCTATGGCTAATAGTGCAGAACGCCATAAATAAGTCCGTTAAACTTCATTATAACAAAGGCCGCTTCTTTACAGGAAGCGGCCTTATGTATGTTAGGGTTAATCGACCAAAGCGGTCTCTTTATCTTCTTTATTACGTCGCTTCTCGCTAAACCACATAGCGACTAGAGCCATTTCATAAAGTAGGATTAAAGGCCCGCCTAATAACAATTGAGAAACAATATCCGGCGGTGTTAAAACCGCTGCAATCGCTACAGCCGCGACAATCGCATAGCGTCGTCCTGCAACAAGTTGTTGTCGCGTGACAAAACCGGCGCGTTCTAAAAGAAGCAGCAAAAGTGGAAGTAAAAAGGCCACCCCAAAGCCGAAAATGAATTTTGTAACGAAATTAAGATAATTCCCAACAGCCGGTAAAGCTGTCTGTTCGACACCACCAATATTCCCTTGATAGCCCAACAAAAAATGCAGAGCTATCGGCATAGCTAAATAATAGGCCATAGCCGCACCCGATAAAAATAAAACGGGCGTCATAATCAGAAAAGGCAAGAAAGCCCTTTTCTCATTGGCATATAATCCCGGCGCTACAAAACGCCAGATTTGCATGGCAATGATAGGAAAGGCCAACATAATAGCGGCGAAAAAGGCTACTTTAATATCGACGAAAAAAGCTTCAAAAATATCGGTATAGATTAAACGTCCCTGTCCTGCCTTTAGGAGGGGCTGAACCAGAAACGCAAAAATAGACCTAGAAAAATGTAAACAGAGCAGAAAGGCTGCCCCTAAGGCAACGATACTAACCAATAGCCGTTTACGTAATTCGAGCAGATGTTCAAGCAACGGCGCGCGACTGTCATCGACGCCTATAATATCCTCTGTTTCGCTCATGATTGTTTTTCCTGCTGACCCGATTTTTCTTTCAAGGAATTTTCAGAAGTTTTCTCTAAGACAACAGGGGTTTTATGATCGGGAACAGGCACAGTCTCAGCAACGACGGCGGGTTGAGGTTGAGGTTCGGTCGCTTCACTTTGACTTTCGGCCAATAATTTAGCGTTTTCTTCAGCCCACCGCTTTTCCATCTCTTCCATTTCGGCCTGACGAATCATTTCATCAACACCAGACCGAAAATGACGGCTAAGCGTTCGTGCTTTCCCCATCCAACGCCCGACAACACGCATAGCACGCGGTAAATCCTTTGGGCCGATAACCACTAAGGCCACCAAGGCTACCAGTAAAAGTTCAGAGGGAGCGACATCAAACATTTAAAAATCCGCACGATCATTCAATAAGGATAGAAAGCCCATTATGCAGACTTTCTGATCGTTTTCAGAAATAAATTTTGTCAGAATGTAAATAGTAACAAAGCTTTATCGTCTTTCTTCCTTGGTACCTTGAACCGTAGTCGTGCTGTTGGTTTCAGGTGGAAGGGGTTGATTTTCCAATCTTGGTGCAGGGGCTACCGGTGGGGCCGGTGGCGTAGAATCATCTTCTGCCATGCCCTTTTTGAAGCTTTTAATACCTTTTGCAACATCGCCCATCATATCAGAAAAGCGCCCTTTCCCGAATAAAATCATGACGACGACTGCAACGATAATCCAATGCGTAATACTCATGCCGCCCATAGCGAATGTCTCCCTAGCCCCTAAACAGGGCAATAATCTTATACTCTATAATGAAGGAAAAAGCTTCCTTCTACCAGAAGATACCCATTTTATTTGCCTGATTTTTTATCAGGCGCTTTCCGAGCAAAATGCCAGAGAATTATTCTAAAATAATGTTATCTGGTCGCATTATAGGCTAATTGAGGCTCTGTTAACTGAAAACCTACCAACATTTCAAAGCTAGCCTCTTTCATAGCGGCCCGGACTTTTGGGTCATTTGTTGGATCAATGGAAGCATCTAAATCGGTTGCCAGCCGTGGTTTATTTAACTGATGAAGAATACTGCGTGGTAAAGTGGCAGATTCGTGATCAATTGCAGAAGTCGCCGTCACTTCGGTATCGGTCGTTAGCTGACCGGGTTCAAAATGAACGGTTACACTGCCCATTTGTTTGGAAAGCAATCTTGTCCCTGCCCGCATCACGGCCACGAAATAAGGCAAGGTCACATCCCGAGCGCCGCCGACATGCCGCCTTCTCGCCTGAACCGTGAACGTTAAATGGGTTACAATCGCGCCATAAGGGGGTTCATCACAATGCGGCCTTAGACGGGTAATGACGGCATCCACATCCAAAGCAGAAGCCGTTCGGCTATCCGGTGGATCAAACAGCGTTATATCGCCCGTATAATCAGGCACCGCCACGGCCGGACAACTGCTGCGTTTTACCGTCATAGCGCCCATTTCATCAAACTGACCATGATGGACGACACAACCGCCCAGCAACAAAGAAAAAAGCGGTGTTGCTAGGAGAAGTGCAGATCTAGGCTTAAAAAGAGACAAGTGACCCCCTGATAACGACGGGATAAAAAACGCCAAGATAAATAACGGACATTATACCAAAAGACCAGAAAAGAGCGCAAAATAAGAATATAATCGCCTTTTTTCCTGTCTTTTTATAGGTTTTAATATCCGCCCTAGATCATCGCCATGCCGCCATTGATATTCAGGGTTTCACCCGTCACATATCCGGCTTCACGCGATGATAAATAAATGACAGCCGCGGCAATATCTTCACCGGTTCCGAATTTGCCTGCCGGAATTTGGCTTTTGATGCTGTCCTTTTGTTGATCGGAAAGGGCATCTGTCATTTTAGTAGCAATGAAACCGGGGGCAACGCAGTTTACCGTGATCCCTCGACTGGCGACTTCCCGTGCCAATGATTTTGACATACCAATCATACCGGCCTTGGCTGCTGCATAATTGGCCTGTCCGGCATTGCCCGTTAAGCCTACAACAGAGGTAATGCCGATAATACGGCCAAAGCGTGCCTTCATCATGGGCTTAATGGCTGCCCGACTAAGACGAAAAGCGGATTCCAGATTAACCGAAAGAACCTGCTGCCAGTCTTCATCCTTCATCCGCATGGCCAATCCATCACGGGTAATGCCCGCGTTATTGATTAAGATATCAATTTTACCAAATTTTTCCAAAACCGAAGGAATCAGTTTTTCAACGTCTTCTTTATCGCCAAGATTGGCCGGAAATATGGCCGGATCATGAGGTAAAGTGGCGGCGACTTCTGCTAAGGCCTGTTCTCTTGTGCCAGAAAGCGCCACGCGCGCCCCCTGCTCGGCCAATTTTTGAGCAATAACGGAACCAATACCACCAGAAGCGCCGGTTACAAGCGCGGTCATGCCTTCAAGACTGAACATACTCTATTCTCCTGCCAGAAAAGAGCTTTTTGGCTATTTTCCAGCTTTTTCCAAAAGAAATAAGGCTATTTTTGCGGGTAATTATAAGTGAGCAGCAAAGTTTTCGATGTCCGCAGGCGTGACCAAACTGATGGCTTTGCTATCCGGTGCGATACGGCGAATCATCGGCGATAAAACTTTACCTCCGAATTCTACAAATTCATCCACCCCCGCTTCAGCCATAGCCGCAATAGATTCACGCCAACGAACCCGACCTGTAATTTGTTCAATTAACAATTCGGTGATTTTTTTGGGATCACTTTCAGCCGTTGCCGAAACATTCGCAAAAACCGGAATGACAGGTTGCCGAGGCGGCATTGCTTTTAAAGCCTTAGCCATAACTTCAGCAGCTGGCTGCATTAAACTACAGTGGAAAGGGGCAGAAACATCCAGCATGACAGCCCGACGCGCGCCCCGCTCTTTGGCCAGTGAAACCGCCCGTTCGATAGCCGCAACCGAGCCAGAGATAACCACTTGTCCCGGTGCATTATCATTAGCTGCCTGACAAACATCGCCTTGAGCTGCATCGGCGGCAATGGCTTCAACCGCTTCCAGATCGAGACCGAGGATAGCGGCCATCGTGCCTTCACCTACAGGAACAGCCGCCTGCATAGCCTGTCCACGCTGTTTCAATAAACGGGCTGTTGTCGTAATATCAAAAGCATCCGCCGCTGCTAACGCGCTATATTCTCCTAGGCTATGACCTGCGACAAAATCCGCTTTATCAGTCAAACGAATTCCGCCTTCTTTTTCCAAAACGGCCAAAACAGCCAAGGCATTGGCCATGATAGCCGGTTGTGCATTTTCTGTAAGGCGCAGCCCTTCTTCTGGCCCTTCTGTCATCAGGCGAAATAAATTCTGTTTTAACGCCTCATCGACTTCTTCAAAAACATGACGGGCAGCGACACTGGCATCCGCCAGCGCTTTTCCCATACCGACAGTTTGGCTACCTTGTCCCGGAAAAATAAAGGCACGCATTATATTCGGGTTCCCTTACAATAAATTCTTGTTATCTTGGCCGCATAAAGAGCCGGTTTTTTGAAAATGCCAGCCTTTGTCATCAAGGGGCATAAAATATAATTAAGTTTGAGTAGGCTCTTAAGAGGCTAAAAAAAATTGATAGCCGGAAAAGCCTCTCGAAGATAGAATGCCTTATCCTGCTGTTATAAAACTGACAAGACCACCCATCAAGCAGACCGGCTTTTCAGGCTTGTTATGGAGAATTTCAGATTATTTAAAGACTTTATTATCAGATGAAGTTTTTTCAAGGCCATAAACATCTTGCAAAAATACGAAGAATAGGCCATTGCCCCCGACTTATCAGGCATTATTGATACCTGACGTTTTTGGATGATTGAGTCTTTATAGACTTTTTTAGACAATGATCTTTTAATGATCGTCTTAGTTTGAGGCGGTTATTTTTAATGGCCCAAATTAAGTAAACGACAGTCGGAGGGGCGTTGGCATGGTGCCACGTCAGCGATCGGCCAATATTTAAGGACAGACTATGCCTCTTTATGAGCATGTGTTTCTTGCCCGTCAGGATCTGGCTCAGGCCCAGGTTGATGGGCTTGCCAGTGCGGCAACTGCTATCATCGAAGAAAAAGAAGGTAAGATCGTAAAGACCGAAATTTGGGGTCTGCGTAATCTTGCTTATCGTATCCAGAAAAATCGTAAGGCATACTATGTGATGCTGGATATTGATGCCCCAGCCGATGCTATCCGCGAGCTGGAACGTCAGATGGCGATTAACGAAGATGTGATCCGTTACATGACCGTCCGTGTTGATGAACATGAACAGGGTCCTTCAGCCATGATGCGTCGTGGTGAGCGTGATCGCTCGAACCGCAGTGATCGCCGCCGCGATCGTGATGCAGCCTGAGCCTGAAGGGAAAAAATATTATGGCACGTCCTTTCTTCCGTCGCCGCAAGAGCTGCCCTTTTGCTGCAAAAGATGCACCGAAGATTGATTACAAAGATGTTCGTTTGCTTCAGGGTTTTGTTTCTGAGCGCGGCAAAATTGTTCCTAGCCGCATCACGGCGGTTTCCGCTAAAAAGCAGCGTGAACTGGCCCGTGCTATCAAGCGCGCCCGCCACATCGGGCTTCTGCCCTTCATCGTTAAGTAAGGAGCGCCCGATCCATGGATGTTATCCTGCTCGAACGCATCGAGAAACTCGGTCATATCGGTGACGTTGTTGCCGTAAAAAATGGCTATGCCCGTAATTTTCTTCTTCCACGGAAGAAGGCTTTACGCGCTAATGAAGCCAATCGTAAAATCTTTGAAGCTAACCGTGCCCAGATTGAAGCTGAAAATGCTGCCCGTCGCACGGATGCTGAAAAAGAATCAGAATCTATTAATGGTGTAACGGTTACCCTGATCCGTCAGGCTTCTAATACCGGCCATCTTTATGGTTCTGTTTCTGCGCGCGATCTGGTTGAAGCTTTGGTTGAAGTGAAACCGGAAGCCAAAGTAACGAAAAATCAGATTGTTCTTGATCGTCCGATCAAGTCTATCGGTATTTCTGAAATCCGTATCGCTCTTCATCCTGAAGTTTCTGTGGTGATCAAGGTCAATGTGGCCCGTTCACCTGAAGAAGCCGAGCTTCAGGCTGAAGGTGTTGACGTCATGAATCAGATGTTTGAACGTGATGGCGCAAGCTTTACGGAAGACTATGATCCAAACGCAGAACCGGGTTTGGTCACGGAAGAGGAAGAAGTAGCGGCTGATGCTGCCGATACTGAAGAAACGAATTCAGAAGAAGAGTCACTCTAATATCTTCTGAAAAGTTTTAATCTTCTTGTTAAAAAACCGCCTGAAAAATTCAGGCGGTTTTTTTCGTTCAAGCCAATAATATATTTTAGGGGCCGCCCCAAAAAGTAGGCGCTGGCGGATGAATAATGCCGTTATCAATAAGCATACCGTCATTCCGATCTTGGACCAACCAATCCGGCCCATCGAGATCTACGAAATCAGCCTGAGAGGCCAAATGAAAGGCAGGAGCAATAGAAAGCGATGAACACACCATACAGCCTACCATAATGCTGAGATTAAGGCTGCGGGCTTGTTTCATGATTTCAATGGCGGCGGTTAAGCCACCCGTTTTATCCAGTTTTATGTTGATAACCTGATAGCGACCGGCGATATGCTCTAAATCATCTGCCGAATGAAAAGCTTCATCGGCACAGATTGGAACAGCAGGCGTAAAGTTAGATAAACCTTCGTCTTCACCTGTAGGCAGCGGTTGTTCCAATAAAGCCACACGGGCATCGGCTAGAAAATTCTGTATCTTTTCTAAAAGTTCAAAAGACCAGCTTTCATTGGGATCAACAATTAAACGTGCAGAGGGTGCCTGATCGCGAACAGCTTTAATGCATTCTTGCGGATTATGGGCATCCACTTTTACTTTTATAACAGGACAATAGGCTAGCTTGGCCGCTGCCCTGGCCATAACCTCAGGATCATCAAGGCTAACAGTCATAGCCGTCGCCAAGGGTTTGAGTTCTGGAATACCCATTATTTCAGCAACACTTTGCCCTGAAATGCGGGCTTCGATGTCCCATAAGGCACAATCTATCGCGTTACGGGCAGGGCCTGCCGGTAACATGGATAAAATGGCCTCTCGTCCATAATGTTCAGTGATTTTATGGCTGATTGAATTCGCCTCTATAAGAGTGCTTTCAATTGTTTGACCATAATGGGCGTAGGGAATACCTTCCCCCCGCCCGGTCATTCCGCCTTCACTGATATTGGCTACGATAACATCAATCGCATTTTTAACACCACGGGAAATCCGGAAAGGCGCTTTTAGCGGCAGGCTTTCACCCATAATGGAAAGGCTGCGGATAGCTGTCATAATCTATTCCCGATAGCTGTTTGCTATAACATCATATCACTATTTCTACTTTATGAGAAAAAAATTCCCAATAAAAGCAGGATAGTTTCTTTTATCTTTAAAGATTAAGAGACGCCCATTAGACCTAATACTATTTTTTGACGCTCTATATCTGTTTTAAACACGCCCCGCATTGTCTTCGTTACCGTCAAGACGCCTGGTGTTTCTACCCCTCTTGCAGACATACAACTGTGAGTAGCGGCGATAACAACCGCTACGCCATGAGGATGGAGGCCATTCCAGATGCAGTCTGCAACTTCGGTCGTGAGACGCTCTTGAATTTGAAGACGTTGGGCGTATCCTTTGAGAACACGGGCCAGTTTAGAAATACCCACTACTCTTTTATCAGGAAGATAGGCGATATGGGCATGACCGATAATCGGCGCCATATGATGTTCGCAATGGGAATAAAAAGGAATATCTTTTAACAAAACCAGATCGTCATAACCCCCGACTTCTTCAAATACGGTACCTAAATGATCGACCGGATTTTCTTGATAGCCGCGACAATAAGCTTTCCATGCCTTGGCAACACGTTTTGGGGTATCCAGTAAGCCTTCCCGTTCTGGATCATCACCTACCCACCGGATTAGGCTACGAATAGCCTCCTGTATTTCTTCCGGTACGTTCTGATCTGGATGTAAGGTCGCCAGATCTTGTTTATCTTTCATTGTCGTATTTTGTCCTATTTCGGGGTTGTGGCTTAATAAGTCCTGTTGCGCTATCATGTCATGCATAGAGGGGCAATGATGGTTATCTTGTCTTATGAAAGTAGTTCGGGATATTTATGGCTAATCCAGTCTGTGGCGTTTCTCATTCAGTTTTAGGTCAGTCATGGCAGTGGCGGGGTCAAAGAATGGGGGGGATAGGGGAAAATCGACTAGAAGATTTAGTGGATCGATTACTTTTAACCCGGGGTTGTCCCCGAGAAGGATTAGAGGCTTATCGTAATCCTACTATTCGGGAATTTATGCCTGACCCTTCTTTATTACAGGATATGGATCGGGCGGCAGAACGTCTAGCTTTAGCCATTTATAAAAAAGAATCCATTGTCATTTTCGGAGATTATGATGTGGACGGGGCGACTTCTTCTGCCCTTATGATTGATCTGCTACGTCAATTAGGCGTTGAAGCGGCCTATTATATTCCTGATCGTCTTGTAGAAGGCTATGGCCCGTCGGTTGGGGCTATGCAGAAATTAGCCCAAAAAGGGGCGCAGCTCATTGTAACCGTTGATTGTGGTGCCCAAGCTTATGAAGCCTTGGAAGAGGCAAAAGCGCTTGGTGTTGATGTTTTGGTAGTCGATCATCATCAATGTCAGGCAGAATTACCCAAGGCCTATGCGGTTGTTAATCCTAATAGGCTTGATGAAGAAACGACAGGCGCTGCTTATGGCCATTTGGCAGCTGTGGGGGTGGCGTTTTTGTTGGGGGCGGCTTTATTAAGGTATTTGCGCAATAAAGGTTACTTTTTAGACCGTCCAGAACCCCGTTTAGTTTCTATGTTAGATTTGGTCGCGCTGGGAACGGTTGCCGATGTTGCGGCGCTTCATGGATTGAATAGAGCTTTTGTTACACAAGGGCTAAAAGTCATGGCGCAAAGATTGCGTCCTGGGATAGTGGCTCTTTTGGATGTCGCAGCTGTTTCCAATGCCCCTACCCCTTATGATTTAGGTTTTGCTTTAGGCCCTCGCATCAATGCGGGGGGGCGTGTCGGTCAATCCGATTTGGGCGTTCGCTTGCTGACAAGTTCTGATACGCTAGAATGCCAAAAATTGGCCAAGGAACTTAATACCCTTAATCAGGAAAGACGCGATATAGAACAGGCCGTCACAGAGGCCGCGCAAATATTATGCGAAGAACAACGTGATCAGCCTGTTATCGTTGTTGCAGGGGAAGGATGGCATCCCGGTGTTATCGGTATTGTCGCAGGACGTTTAAAACAAAAACACGGCTGTCCTATTATCGTCATCGGCTTGGATGAAGAAGGTATAGGAAAAGGTTCTGGCCGCTCGATTACAGGGGTAGATTTGGGCGCAGCGGTTCTTGAAGCCAAGCAGGCGGGATTACTTATTAATGGCGGCGGCCATGCTATGGCAGCAGGATTAAGTGTCCATAAAGATAAATTGGAAGCATTCACCTCTTTTCTAATCGAAAGATTACGAAAGGCGGTCGAAAAGGCACAAATGGAAAAAGCCTTGCTGGTAGATGATGTTTTAGCGGCTGGCGGTATCAATACATCTTTGGTGGACGCGTTAGAAGTGGGAGGGCCTTATGGGGCAGGTTGGCCCTCGCCGCATGTTGTTACCGGACCGGTTCGGGTTATCCGTTATCAAATTTTGAAAGAAAAACACCTTTCCGCTATTTTTGTCGGTCGCGAAGGTAAAAGTTTTAAAGGGATTGCCTTTAATGTCATGGATACCCCCCTTGCCCATGCTGTAATATCGGCAGGTAAGGAGAAAAACTTATGGGTAGCGGGTAAAGTGCAATCAAATGAATGGAATGGCCGCAAGGATGTTCAGTTTCATATAGAGGATGTTTCATGGGAATAAGGCTATTTTGTCTTATGATAAGGGATAGGCGAGAAGTTTTTGAAAAAAAGTAGAAAATTTAAAAAAAACTTCTTGACCTTATTCCATAAACTCCATATCAACCGCCTCACGCCGCGAGCGACCCCATCGTCTAGCGGTCTAGGACATCGCCCTTTCACGGCGAAAACACGGGTTCGATTCCCGTTGGGGTCGCCAATCAAGGCTATTTCTACAAGCCAAATGTCGTTTTAGGCTTCTATCTCCTTAAAAATAAATTATATTTATTTATCCAATATCTGCTAAATTTAAAAGCTATTCTATTTAAGAATAACTTTTAAATTTTGAGCTATTAATTTTAATTAAGCACGACATGTCTACGAATTAATCGTAAATATAACAATCCGATTAAGGTGAGTGTCATGCATACTAAATTCATATATCCATAACTAAAATATTTATTGCTAGCAGATTCAAATTGTCCATAGCGCACAATTTCTGCACATTGCGCCATAGGTACCCAATCAATCCACTCACGATAAGGATTAGGTATCCATTCCATCATAATAAATATATTTGATATCGGCATTGCAAAGTAGATAAGCGGATGCAACAGGCGTTCTAGCGTGGCATTCTCGTGGGTAGCAGCACAAACTATCATGGCTAGACTAAATGAGAGCCAAGTCATGTAAATTTGTCCAATAATAAGTATAGCAGGCCTTGCTGGCAAAGTACCTAGCCCTAAACAATAGGTAAAAAATAATAAAATAAAGACACTGCTCATAACACCTGCAGCTTCAAGTAAAGTGCGCGCTACCAACATATCGAATATACTTACCATTCTATGGTAAAGAAGCGGTGCATTTGCTTCAATCGTACCCCCTGCTCGGCCCACGACATTTCTAAAAATAATAAAGGTGCCATAACCTACAAGAGCAAAAGGGATAGGACGGATATCCGTCATCGCAAATTCTGAACCACCGGCCCCAGCATGTAATATTCCGATACCTGAAGCAAAAAGCATAGGTTCTATGATTATCCATAGATATCCTATATTCTCTCGACCATAACGGGTATGAAGTTCTCTAAGAATAAGAGCTCCAATCACACGACACTGTATTTGTAATCCACGAAATAATTGGCTGTTTGTTATCATATATCCTACTCTTAATATCAAAAATTTAGAATTACATTCTAAATTTTGCTATTTTACAAAGATAACTTTAATGTAAATTTAAATAAATATTTTTTTAAGGTTATCTTTTAATAAAGATGCATCTTATTATTAAGAAGATTTGTTATATACATGAATCATTTTTTTATTTTAAGCTATTAAATATTTGGCTAAACTAATATCATTAATTAAAACAAATTATAAGTATATTACTTTTACATACTAGTCTATAATATATAAACACGAAGGTCTCATTGGAATGACTTATAAAATTTTTGTGGATGGGCTTAATTTAGCGATAAAACATGGCACAGGTATTGCGTCTTATACGCGTTCACTATTAGAAGCCGCAAAAAATTTAGGTTATCAAACTGGGGCCGTATATGGTAGAAATGTTGACAATTCAGACAACAAGATTCTTCAAGAAATTTTATTTTATTGTGAAGAAACACCAAACAAAAAAATAAAAAAAATATTTTCTACTATTAATCGTCTACTTAATCAGTATAAAAACAATAATGCGGTACCATATAAAATTACAGATAATGATTTTGTAGACAAAAGAAACTTAAGCTACCTTAATAATAATTTAAATTATATTTATAATTACCCTAATATATTTAATTTTTCTAAGACTTATTTCAAATCTTCTCATAAATTTCTTTCCATAGACCTAGAAGATAAACCAGAAATTATGCATTGGACACATCTTATTCCTATAAGATCTGTTGGCAGCATCAATTTTTATACCATTCATGATTTAGTACCTTTTACCCATCCTTATGCGGATAGAAGTGATAAAGTCATGAATTGGCAAATTATTCGCCAAATTATTGAAAATGGTGATCATATTTTAACGGTGTCCGAAGCTTCTAGACAAGACATTCTCCGTTTATTTAAGGCTCCAGAAAACCAGGTTACCAATTTATATCAAGCAGTAGGGTTTGAAGACGCTCTCAAAAATCGTCCTGAACATTTAGTCGAGAGAGATTTAAATGGGTTGTTTGGCCTAGAATATGGCCATTACTTTCTGTTTTATGGAGCGATTGAGCCTAAGAAAAATGTAAAGCGTCTTATTGAAGCGTATATGGCGGCGGATTGTCCAGGATATCCTTTAGTAATCGTCAGCGGACGGAGCTGGAGTGCTGAACAGGATCATGCTTTAATCGAACAATTAAAGGATCGGGATTTACCAGGAAAGAAAAAAATTATTCAGCTAGATTATATGTCTCGTTCCCAGCTTGTCAGTGTCGTTAAAGGCGCACGGGCCTTAGTCTTTCCTTCTATCGCTGAAGGTTTCGGGTTACCGGTCGCCGAGGCAATGAGCTTGGGTACGCCTGTCATCAGTTCAACCCATCCCGCTATTCAGGAAATTGCTGGAGAGGCAGCGCTTTTAGTTGATCCTTATGACGTTGATGCGTTAGCAGAAGCGATAAGTGCTATCGCAGAAGATGCTAATCTAGTAAAAACGTTACGGCAACGTGGCCCATTACAGGCAGAGCAATTTTCAATGGAAAATTATAAAAACCGCTTAAAAGACTTTTATCAGGAATTCGGTTTTTCAATTTAATTTGAAAAAGAAGTTTAAGCGCTTTGAACCTGTCAAAGCGCTTTACTTTTTGTTATAATTCTCGTTTGTAATCGTCTTCCAATCGAACAATATCATCTTCACCCAGATAACATCCCGTCTGAATTTCAATCAGAAGTAAGTCGACTTTACCGGGATTGTCGAGACGATGAATTTCTCCCATCGGAATATAAATAGATTCATTTTCACGGACAAGATCTACATGCTCACCTACAGTAACGCGGGCCGTTCCTTGCGTAACAATCCAATGTTCAGCACGATTGAAATGTTTCTGTAACGATAGCCGTCGGCCAGGTTTAACCATGATTTGCTTAACCTGGAATCGTTGACCAGAAGCGATAGATTCATACCAGCCCCAAGGACGGGCTACTTGCTTCGGATTTAAAGGCTCAAGACGGCCCGATTTGATCATCCGCTTGACTAACGCCCCTACGGATTGGGCTTTATCCTGATTAACCACCAAGGTTACATCAGAGGTATTGATAATAGTTAGATTTTCTACCCCTATGGTAGCAACCAGTCCATTTTCAGAACGAATTAAACAATTGGAGGATTCCTCCGCCACGACATCGCCCATTAACACATTACCATCGTCATCCTGGTCACTAATAGCCCAAAGAGAAGACCACGAACCCACATCACTCCACCCAATATCAACGGGGATAACAGCCAAATTTTTAGCAGGTTCCATAATCGCATAGTCAATAGAAATAGAAGGCGCTTTAGAAAAAGCATCTTCATCTATCCGCATGAAATCGAGATCGTTTTTGCTTTTTCGAAGAGCGATACGAACAGCTGCTAAAATTTCGGGCTGATAAAGAGCAAAATCTTCTAAAATTCTTTGAACGGGGAATAAAAACATCCCACTATTCCAAAGAAAATGACCATTTTTTAGATAACTTTCAGCTGTAGCTAAATCAGGTTTTTCCCGAAAACTTTCAATGCTGTAACCACCTGAGGGTAGGGATTCGCCTAGTTCAATATATCCATATCCCGTTTCAGGCGCCACGGGACAAACCCCAAAGGTCACGAGAGCATTTTCTTGGCTGGCGATAACTTCTGCTTGCCTGACAGCTTTTCCAAAAGCGATAATATCACGAATAACGTGGTCTGATGGTAGAATAAGCATTAACCCATTGGGATCTTTAGCGGCTATAATCTCAGCGGCTAAAGCGATAGCGGGTGCTGTATTACGACCCTCAGGCTCCAACACAATGTCTTGGGCTTTTACGTTAATATTTTGAAGTTGTTCTGCGATTGTAAAACGGTATTCATTATTACAAATAATAAGTGGTTCTGTAAAAATCTCGGGATCAACAACGCGTTTCACAGCATCCTGAAAAAGGCTACTTTCACCCGTGAGGGAGAGTAACTGTTTAGGGTGACTCTGACGCGACAAAGGAAATAAGCGCGTTCCGGAACCACCACACAGAACAACGGGATGCAGCATTATCAGATCTCTTTTTATTTATTAAGACAGTTAAAATTAACTAACTTGTATAAAACTTTATTCAAGAAATGATTTATAAAATCAAAAACATCTATCCCATTATTCTCAAGCACGAGCGATATTGCCGAGATTAGCGATCTCAACGAGTTCGACAGGTTTAGCATTGCGATGTAATGCAGAGATAACGGCGGCGACAATACCATCGGCATCAAGACCGGCTTCGGCATATTGGATTTCGGGTTTATCCTGAGGTTGGAAGCGATCAGGTAACCGCAGGGTTCTGATTTTAAGGCCTTCATCCATCAAACCTTCATCGGAAGCCATAGTGAGGACTTGGGTAGCGAAGCCGCCAAGAGCGCCCTCTTCAACTGTAACGATGACCTTATGGGTTTTCAGGAGATGACGGGTAAGGGTTTCATCCAAGGGTTTGGCAAAGCGCATATCTGCAACAGAGGTAGAAAGGCCTTGTGCATCAAGGCGATCAGCCGCTTTCAAAGATTCTTCAAGACGGGTGCCCAAGGATAAGATGGCGACCGTTTTACCGCGACGGAGCAGACGTCCCTTACCAATGGTAAGCGTTTCTGGATTTTCCGGTAAGGTCACCCCGATACCGTTTCCGCGCGGGTAACGAACAGAGATGGGGCCTTTGTCATATTGTGCCATGGTATGAACCATACTGGAAAGTTCGGCTTCATCGGAAGGGGCCATTACCACCATATTGGGAAGATTGACCATAAAGGCGAGATCAAAACTTCCGGCATGGGTCGCGCCATCAGCCCCAACCAAGCCCGCCCGATCCACCGCAAAGCGCACTGGGAGGTTCTGGATCGCTACGTCATGCACCAGCTGATCATAACCCCGTTGCAGGAAGGTCGAATACAAACAACAAAAAGGCTTATAATGGGCAGCCGCCAGACCGGCCGCAAAGGTGACGGCATGTTGTTCGGCAATACCGACATCAAACATCCGTTCGGGGAAATATTGTTGGAAGCGATCGAGACCCGTGCCGGTTGGCATCGCAGCCGTGATAGCTACAATCTTATCATCTGCTTGGGCTTCTTTGATAAGGCGTTCTGCAAACACTGAAGTATAGCTGGGAGGCCCCGGAGGCGCCTTGGCCTGCTTACCGGAAACGACATCCAACCGTTGCACCGCATGATATTTATCTTCGGCGGCTTCCGCTGGCGCATAACCTTGCCCTTTTCTTGTCACGACATGGACTAAAATAGGGCCATCCTTGGCATCGCGCACATTTTCAAGAACCGGAATAAGCTGATCCAGATTATGACCATCTACCGGCCCAACATAATAAAAACCTAGCTCTTCAAACAGGGTGCCGCCGGTTGCCATACCCCGCGCGTATTCATCCGCTTTACGGGCGGCTATCGCCAGCCCTTTCGGCATCCGGTTCACCACCCCCCGCATAATATCCCGCAGGTTCATAAAGGGACGAGACGAAATTAAACGGCTTAAATAAGAAGAAAGCGCACCAACGGGCGGGGAAATCGACATCTCATTGTCATTCAAAATGACAATCAGACGCTCTCCGGCTGCCTTGGCGTTATTCATCGCCTCATACGCCATGCCCGCTGTCATCGAACCATCACCGATGATCGCAACCGCTTTATCCTTTTTATGGGATAACTTGCTGGCCATCGCAAAACCTAACGCCGCAGAAATAGAGGTCGAACTATGCGCGGCCCCAAACGCATCATATTCGCTTTCTGCCCGCTGCGTGAAACCCGATAACCCGTCCCGTTGCCTCAGCGTGCGTATGCGATCCCGACGCCCTGTCAGTATCTTATGCGGATATGTCTGATGACCTACATCCCATACCAATGCATCTTTGGGTGTATCAAAAACATAATGCAGCGCTATCGTCAGTTCGATAACACCCAAGCCTGAACCCAAATGTCCACCCGTTACACCGACAGCGGATATTGTTTCTTTCCTTAACTCATCCGCCAATTGCCTCAGCTCCATGCGCTCTAAATGACGCAAGTCTGAAGGCGTCTTTATGGTATCAAGCAATGGCGTCTTATTGTTCGGGAACATAAGCTTAAGGCCTTAAATCAAACCGAAATTAAGCTCTTTAACTAAATCAATTAGTCCCAAAGGTGAACAGCTTGGATAGATAGTCAGAGAATATAACCAAAAACTGCGACATAAAAGTTACAAAAGCTTTTGGGGCGAAGAGTCATTGCAACAGATTAAACTACTGAACAATCAGCACACTGCCCTCTTATTTCGATAACAGATCGCTCCACTTTGAAGTTATTTTTTGTCACAATTTCATGCAGCGAAGTACTTATTTGATCATTATCAATATGAACAACCCGATTACATTGGTCGCAAACCAAAAAAATACAGTCATGCCGACATTCTGGATGGGCATTAACGATATAAGCATTAGCGCTTTCTACGCGATGAGCTAGATTCGCACTGACAAAAATATCGAGAATACGATAAATACTATTGGCTGCAACTCGACGGCCCTGTGATTTTGAGACAATATCAGCAATGTCATAGGCAGAAGCAGGCGTATTAAATTGAGATAACGCCTCAAAAACAGCGCTTCGCATAGCAGTCCATTGTTCTCCTGCTTTTAATAAAGCGGTTTTTGCAGCGTTTAATAACTCAACACCGCTATGTTGAACATGGGAATGATATGTCATAGGAAAAGCATTTCCGCCCAAGGCTGAAATTCCTCTTGAAAGCATGTTAAGGAGAGAATCTTGTTTCTAATATAAGGACTGCTTTTATAAAAACAGCTTTAAATTTCCTAGAACGACTTAACCTTGCCTTTTAGATTAAAATTATAATTTCAGATATTAGACCAAAGCATCCGGCAATTTTTTACCGGCTTCTGCATCCGAAATATCCTGTAAAATGCTATGAGCAATATTCGAAAGCGCTTCTTTTGTCAGGAAGGCCTGATGGCCCGTAAAGACTACATTAGGAAATGAAATCAGGCGTTCCAATATGTCATCATCAATAATATCATCGGCATGATTTTCAAAAAATAAAGGCCCCTCTTCTTCATAAACATCCGCAGCATAACCGCCTAAATGTTTAGACTTTAGGGCATGAATAACAGCCTTCGTATCTACCAGCCCCCCACGGCTCGTATTAATCAAATAAAACCCTTTTTTAGCTTTAGCTAAGGTATTTTTATTAATCATATAATGATTTTCAGGGGTTAAAGGACAATGAAGCGAGATAATGTCACTGGTTTCAATAAGTTCTTCCAAAGAAACATGCTGAAAACCGATCTTCTCTGCCTGCTCTGGCTTAGGACGGGGGGCATAGGCAATAACATTAGCCCCGAAGCCATGCTTCATAATATGGGCAAAGACACTTCCGATATGGCCAACCCCAATAATACCGACCGTCTTTTTATGGATATCAAGACCGATTAGACCTTCCAGAGAAAAGTTATTATCTCGGACACGGTGTAGACCACGTGAAATCTGTCGATTAAGCGTAAGCAACATTCCAACGGCATATTCAGCGACTGAATAAGGAGAGTAGGCTGGAACACGAACGACTTTAAGATTTAATTTTTTAGCAGTTTCTAGATCAACGTTATTATAACCGGCACAGCGTAAAGCAATTAATTTGATACCTAGTTCAGCGAGAATTTCGAGAACTTCGGCGTCAGCTTCATCATTGACAAAAATACATACAGCTTGAGAGCCCTTTGCTTTGGGCGCTGTTTTTCTAGTTAGTCGTTCATTCAGGAAGATAAGATCATGTCCATAATGCTTATTTTCTTTTTCAATGGAATGATGATCATAGTTTTTCGAACTGAATATCGCGACGCGCATAGAATTCCTCTCTGGAAAACAAATTATTATCTTTTTAGAAAATTAAATTTCTTAAAATTTTAAGAAGAAAATAGAATAGTCTAAATTTTATGATAATTTATTGTCTATATATAGAACATTTTGTTAATTTTTATGTTCCATAAAGAGGGGAATAATTTTTTATAAGAAGTGTTATTTTATTTTTTAAATTATAAATAAATGTCAATTCTAAGAGGTCTAAACAAATAGATTAATTTTTAGAAAAAAGGCCTAAAACGACTTTCCGGCCAAGGATTTCTCCCTGACCGGAAATGAAAAGCCTTATAAATAAGGACTTATAATCAACGCTCGTTAAGGAAATAACGATCCTTCGGCGTGAGATCATCATTCAGTTCATAAACCAAAGGTTGACCCGTTGGCAGTTCGAACTTCACGATTTCATCATCCGACATCTTCGACAGATGCTTAACGAGAGCACGCAATGAGTTACCGTGAGCACCGATCAAAACGCGCTTGCCGGCTTTCAGTTCGGGAGCAATGCGTTCTTCCCAATAAGGCAGCACGCGAGCAACAGTGTCTTTCAGGCTTTCGGTTACTGGAATAGGAATACCAGCATAACGACGATCACCGGAAAGATCGAATTTATCGCCTTTTTCCATCGGAGGCGGTGGAACGTCATAAGAACGACGCCAGATATGAACCTGTTCTTCACCATGCTTGGCAGCCGTTTCGGCCTTGTTAAGGCCAGTCAGACCACCATAGTGACGTTCATTCAAACGCCAATCTTTTTCAGTCGGGACCCAAAGGCTTTTACCGGCTTCAAGAATAAGATTGGTCGTTTTGATAGCGCGGGTAAGCACACTGGTAAAAGCGATATCGAATTCGAAACCCTTATCAGCAAGAGCCTTACCGCCGGCCAAAGCTTCCTGAACACCCTGTTCAGTCAGATTAACATCCCACCAGCCGGTGAAACGGTTTTCAAGGTTCCATTCGGACTGTCCGTGACGGGACAAAACGAGCGTGGGCATATTCCACTCCTTTCAATATCTCTTCGTTATTTGTTAGTTCGGTAAACCGTTACAATTTCCGAATCAACAACAGAAGCCATGCATAATTAACGCCGACAGCCTGCATGGTCAGCAAAAATGCCATCAACTTTCGTGAAAATGATGCAGACCAACGACTTTTACTAATAGCGGCTATCGTCTTTATTAAAACTGCTATCAGAAGCAAAATTACGATTGCCCCTAATAGTTTCGCTACGCAAGATCATTTCCAGAGAAGGGCAAGTTATCAATAAAATCGGCTAAAACTGCCAGGCAATCTCTTGCCAATTGTTTGGATCTTTCCGGTGACCAACCTCTTTTGGGGTCTTCTACGTCGATATGGTCTTTAAAGGGCATTTCGAGAGTCATCGAAATAGCCTTAAAACGATAAGCCAATTGGTTAGTAGCTAAGGCAAGATTGGCCTGTCCCGCAGCATCTTCACCATAGCCAAAACTCCTCTGAAAATCGGGCGTATATTTAGCCAGTTTATTCCGATAACGTCTGAATAGCTTGTCCTGTTCACGTTTGAGGTCGGGAATACCTTCAAAACCGGCAAGGAAAACATGCGGAATAGCTTCATCCCCGTGAACATCCATCACAAAATCAACGCCCGTTTTATCCATATGATTGCGGACAGCCAAAACTTCAGGACTGCGTTCTTTAGTCGGTTCTGCCCATTCGCGGTTAAGATTGGCACCGGCGGCATTTGTACGCAGATGACCACGGCTAGACCCATCTGGATTCATATTAGGGACGATGTGAAATCGGGCTTTCTGACGCAAAAGACGTGCGACACTATCATTTTCATCGGTCAATCGTTCAAGCGCACCTTCCATCCACCATTCGGCCATGGTTTCACCCGGATGCTGGCGTGCCATAAGCCATATTGAACGCTGCCCCTCCCCCATTGTCAGGCAATCAATACTCTGGCCATCCAGACTAGTGCCCAATTGTTCATAGCCGACCCCAGAACAACCCGAAATACGGGCAATCAAATCATGATGGCGTTCCATGGAATAAGGAGCAAAATAGGCAAAATAAACAATATTTTGCTTGGGCGTATAACGGATCGTTAATATCCCGTCCTCATAGTGTGTATCTGCCAGATGCCAATCACAACGGTCTTCCGAAACCCGCGCCTTATAATCTTCCCAACCCGCTGGAAATGCGGAAGACTCGCAATTATGGATAGCTAATTCCAAGGGCTGCCCCTTGGCACCCGTTACTTTAAAATAAAACCACTGATAAAAATCTGATTGATTATCTTTTATAATCTCCAGATCAAATTGAGCGCCGTTCTGATTGAGAACATAAATATTACCACCATCAAAAGCAGCATTTATGTGAATAGTCATTTTATTTTTTCCATTTCGCCTGAAGGGCCGGGGAAATTACTGAACATAGCCGTAGCTAACCGATTGACCGCCCAATCAGGATTGCCTTCTGGTGCGTTACTTTTTGCCTGCGTTTTGGCATGGCCTTCCCAGATAACCTGATGCGTATCATGACGGCTAAGTTGGGCTGTTAGCATGGTTTCTACTCTTGGGCTTGTACGATAACCATTACCAACCGGAATAGAAAATCCGGTGCTGATCCCGCCGCCGCCGCCACCATAACGGCCACCTCCGCCGCCTCCGCCAATACTAATTCCGCCGGTGCCACCACCGCCCCATCCCCCACCGAAGCCGATGCCGCCGCCGCCAAAACCGCCCCCAAAGCCGCCGCCACCGCTACCGTAACCACCGCCCATGCTGATGCCCCCATGGGGACGATTATCTCCGGCATTAATGGCATTATTTTGATACCGCGTGCCGCGCATGACATCATATGTCAGGATAAAATCAGCTTGTTGGGGATTGGGAACAACCTGAAAGCCCACCTGTGTCAGGATTGTCGCCAGACTTGCACTGTATTTTTGATATTCAAACGTATTTTTCATCGTCGGATCATGTGGCATTATCGCTAGACTGCCCCCCGCTACAAGTTGGGCTGTATGAAATCGTGTGACCTCGACGGGCATGTGCTTGCCCCCTGCACAGGCAGAAAGAAACATACTGCCGCTTAAGGTAACTGAGAGCAGACAAGAAAAGAGCATCTTAGATTTGTAGCGCACTAGCTTGGCTGTTAGTTTTTTCTGAAAACTGTGCCGCAAGGCCGATTGGATAACCTTATCGCCTGTTTTTTGGGATTTTATCATTAAAGGCCTCAACATAGTCTCCATCCACACGAACAACGCCTTCTCTATCAGGCTGTCACCCTAGAAAGAGAAATTTTTTAAAATCATAAAGAAAAAACATGCCTATTTTATGAATGAGACCTCATGATGGAAGAGATAGGCAGAGCGTATTCTTTAAAAATACGGGCTTTCTATCGGAATATATAGCTTATCCCCTTGACTTACCGTCTTTCAACGAATAGGCAGAGGCCTCATTTTTCCTAATTCAAGATGAAGGCAGGTAGTCCGGCCATGAAAATCCGCAATTCGCTCAAATCATTAAAAGAGCGCCATCGCGACAATCGGGTGATTCGCCGGCGTGGCCGCACTTATATCATCAATAAGACGGTGCGTCGTTTTAAAGCCCGTCAAGGTTGATGCAGATGATGAAGCTATAGCCTAGGCTATAGCTTGTCTGTTTTTTTAAACAGATGCTTTATTAAAAGGCCTATGGTTTTCCATTGGCCTTTTTTTCTGTCTGAAACTGTCCGAAAAATAGGAAAAATACACCCTGTATCAAGAATAGTCGCCTCGAAAAGCGGCGCGCCGTAACCGTAAGACAGAGCATCAAAGGCATGCTATTGGACTATTGGATAAAGCGTCCTATAGGCAATCCGTAGGTTTAAGACCTCAGATTATAACCTTCATCAAAAATTGCCCTTTTGATTAAAAAAGGCCGGTAGCTTTTTTTAAGGTATAGTTTCTTAGTCAGGGTATAGTTTTTTTAGGTAGTGTAATCTCGCCTGAGTTTTTGTCACTCGCAGGGCAAAGCCCCAAATAATGGCCGGTCATATGGCCTTTTATTTCCATATTATGGCCGGATTCATCATTGTGCAGAATATAAGCCATATCATAATCACGCAAATGATAGCTGCCGTCTGTTTCAATCCCCGTCAAATTTTTACCGTTTCGACTGCATACACCTTTCATAGCCACATGCCCCTTCCCTGCGACCAAAGAAATGATCTGACATTCGGGATCATCAGAATAAGCAAAGAAGGTCATGGGTTTATTTTCGGTATTTTTGACACAACGGACAGGCTGTAATGTTGCAGGTTTTTTATCCGGCAGCAGCTTACCATCCAAGGTCACAGTTTCAATATCAATTGAGGACTGCCACTGACCAGCCGCTAGATAATCAGAATCGGCAGGCGCTGCGGCTAGCAGCAGAGGCCATGAGAGAAGCCAAAGTCTTTTCATGCATCTTTCCTTTACCATATTCTGTTGAACTGTTGATGTGGCAGCCGAGTGCTATCCTAAAATTCAGGTTCTTTTATAAAAGCCGAAGGCTTAACATAAAGAAAAGAATAAATTTTATTGCGGGTTAGCGGGTGCTCTGCCTGAAGAAGAATGGGATGCATCGGTGGATGCTGGGCAGACGCCTATATAATGAGCAGAAATATCAGCCGTCATAATGGCCGGACGGTCTGGCGTACCACTGACTATAGTATAGGTCATTTTGTAATTTTCAGGGGTATAGCTCCCCTTAACCGTCATTTCACGGAAAGGCACTTGCGCCTCGGAAGAGCAGGCCTGTTTTACAGTAAAATTGCCGTTTTTGATGTCAAGCTGAGAAACTGTGCAATGTTCTTGGGTTTTTGAGAAAACGACCCGAGGATCACTATCTTCTTCCTTCACACAATGAAGAGTACGCTCGGTCTTGCCCGTGGGATGGGTTTGGCCATCGACATGAACAACCATATTCTGGACAACTTCTTCCCATTGTCCTGTTTTCAACTTGTCCGATGATGGGGCTGCCGCGATCAAAAGCGGCAAGCAACAAATAAGATATTTTTTCATAGCATCCTCTTAAGAAAAACAAGGGTAAATAATTTATTGTTCAATGACTTTCATCGGATAGACTGTTTTTCAGTCTTTCGAGAATAGCCATGCGTTCTTCGATATTATGACGCCAGAGGGCTTTTTCTGGGGCTTCGTCTAGTAAATGATGCCAGATAACAAGGGTTTGGTCTAAATGTCCTTCCCCTAGCAAGGCAACGGCATAAAAATAAGCAGGGCCAGCCGCTGACTTAGGGGCCAGTTTTTCAGCCTGTTCAAAGGATAATTTAGCCGCAGGGACAACCCGTCCATCAGAAGCCTGAACCAAGGCATCCCCTAAAGCTGTCCAAAGCATAGCACTTTTTGGGCGGCGGCGAATTTCGCTTTTTAACCACCCGACAGCATAGGCATATTGTCCCTGTTTAATGAAGGCATCAGAAGTAATCAAGGCGCGTGAATCTTCGCCATAATGGGGAAACAGCATCCAGCGATCCTGGATAAACGGATCATTTTGCTGATTATTTTTCGGAATATTTTCTGCCGGATGGCCTTTTAAGAAAGGCTGTCCTTGCCAAGCATAGCCAGCCAGACCGAAACACAAAACGGCGGCAACCGCTTGTAAAGCTATAAGAGGTAAGCGGCCTATCTTCCAAAGGGAGAGAAAAACAAGTGCCGATAGCAGGGCTGCTATAATCCAGCCATTCATGGTTTTTCTTTCCTGAATAAGCGCCGTAACAAAAGAAGACCGCCTAGTAGTACAAAAAGGGGAAATAGCCATAAAGGCCAATTTCGTTTTGACCATGTCGGTTTATAACTGACCCAGTCACCATAACGATCAATGAACCATTGCCGGATAGCTTCAGGAGATTGCCCTTGTTCAATATCATGTCTGACAATAGCCCGCATATCAGCGGCCATCGCTGCATTAGAATCGGCAATAGATTGCCCCTGACAGACGAGGCACCGTAAAGAGGTCATTAAATTTTGCGCCTTATCCTCCTGTGCCGCCTCTTTAAGAGGCCGATCGGCATAAGGATCATGGGGTTGATCGGCCATAACAAAGGAGGTGCCGCCTACGAACAGGCTTAAAATACCTATGATAACCGCTATATTTTTGAAAAACGAATAAGGTTTCATGACGGTAACTGTCTCCAGATCGTCATCAGTTGCGGTAAATCCTGTTCTGTAATAGGGCCGATATGCTGATAGCGAATAATGCCTTGACCATCTATAAGGAAGCTTTCAGGCACACCGGATGATCCAATGGCAATTTGAACATGACTGCCCTGATCCTGACCGATAGCCTGATAGGGATTACCGTGCCGGTTGAGAAAACGGGTAATATCTTCTGCGCGATCACGAACAGCAATCGCCATAACCGGAATACCTGCATCGTGAAGCGCCATGAGAGAAGCGCCCTCTTCAGCACAAGGGAGGCACCAACTGGCAAATATATTCAGAAAATGGGGATGGCCATCTTTAAAATCTGTCGTTGACAGACCGGCCATGTCCGATAAGGCCGGTTCTAAATGAAAATCGGGTAAAGCGCGGCCAATTTGTTTTGAGGGTACTGTCGAATTTGTGGGGTGCATCAACGAAAAGCGAAAGAGTAAAAAGCACGCGACAAAGGCCAAAAAGGGCAACCATTTTATCCAAGGCTTCATAAATTGGGCCTTTCTCTCTCATAAGCATGATGAGAAAAAAATACAGACTGCCTTAGTTTTTTAATTAGCCTGTCCAATAATACCAAAAGTCCTCCCGCCGCTGATAAAAATCCGCCGATCCAGATCAAGGTTATCATGGGTTTCCACCAACCGCGTATTTGCCAGCGCCCATCCTCCCCTTGCTGTCCCAAAACAAGATAGAGCTGGCCTGCCCTGGTTGTCTTGAGGGCTGTTTCACTGACATCCGTTACAGGGTTAGTAAAATGGCGAAGTTCAGGATTTAAGGTAACGGATTGTCCTTTTCGTTCCAATGTTATGTCCGCAACAATCGCACTCCAGTCGGAACCCAATGCAGGCATAACATTGTTAAAGTGAAGCTGCCAAGGGCCAAGCGTTGCCTGCTGCCCCGGTTCCAAAGCGGTTAAGACTTCCTTGGAAAAAAGATCATTTGAGGCGATCCCGCCCAAAGTGAGGGCTATACCCAGATGGGCCATAACCATTCCCCATAGACTGAGTGGGAGGTGCCACAGCTTTTTTTTCTGTAAAAACAAAGGCCATAGACTGAGTAAAGCTGTGGCGGTGGCTATACCAAAAGCTATCCAGCTTAACGCTGCAAAAGAAATATCAGCCCCCCAAAGACTAGCTTCTGTCAGACAAAAAGCCAAAAGACCGATCACCATAGGCCAACGTATTTTTGACCAGTGATCCTGACGCCAGCGGAAAAAAGGCCCAAATGCCATGACCAAACACAGAATTAACGCCAAGGGACTGACTATCATATTAAAATAGGGTGGTCCGACCGACAGTTTATCGCCGGTAAGCGCTTCGGAAAATAAAGGATAAAGCGTGCCGATCAGCACTACCGCCAATATTACCCCCAATAACAGATTATTGATAATCAATCCGGCTTCACGACTAGGCATATTAAACTGGCTGCCTTGATGGATTTTGCCAATTCTAAGCGCAAAAAGCATTAAGGCACCGCCGATATAAAGCCCCAGTAATCCAAGTATGAAGCTGCCGCGCCATGGATCGACGGCAAAGGCGTGGACACTGACGAGAATACCCGAACGGACAAGAAAAGTGCCGATCATGCTCATGGAAAAGGCGGTAACGGCTAAAACAAGCGTCCAAACGCGCAAGGCATCTCTTTTGGCAAGGACTGAAATCGAATGAAATAACGCAGTCGCTGCCAGCCATGGCATTAGTGCCGCATTTTCTACAGGGTCCCAGAACCAAAAACCGCCCCAGCCCAATTCGTAATAAGCCCAATAGCTGCCCGCCGCGATTCCTATCGTTAAAAATACCCATGCCCCGATCACCCAAGGGCGCATAGCTTTGGCAAAAGAAGGATCGGCCTTGCCCTGCAACAGAGCAGCAACGGCAAAAGAAAAGGCAACGGATAGGCCAACATATCCTAGATAAAGCGTAGGCGGGTGAAAAGCTAATCCCGGATCTTGCAATAAAGGATTAAGGCCCAAGCCTTCTAATGGCGGCGGGTTTAGTCGAGAAAAAGGATTGGAAACAAAGAGTAAAAAGGCAAAAAAGCCTAAAGCCAGACTACCTTGAGCCCCTAGAGCGAGTGATAATAATTTCGGTTCAACCGATTTACTTAATAACGCGAGTAAAGCACCACAAAGACTAAGAATGGTCACCCATAGCAACATAGAGCCTTCATGATTGCCCCAACTGGCAGCCAAGCGATATAGAAAAGGTTTTGCAATATGGTCATTTTCAGCAACTAAAGTAACCGATAAATCCACCCGCAAGAAAAGCCAAAGTAATACCAAAAATGCCATACTAGACAGTAAGGCTTGCATAATCGCTATTGGTTTAACCGTCTTATAAAAAGCCCTTTCCATTCGATTATTCAAAACGGACAGCCCGAAAACTGTCTGTAACAAGGCCATCATGGCCGCCAGCCATAAAAGGATAAGACCCAATTCAGCAATCACATTAATTTCCCTGAGGCGTGGTCATGTTGGCAGGATTATTAGGCATATTCGGCGGCATGTAGCGTTCATCATGTTTGGCCAAGATAGTTTCAGCGATAAAAAGGCCATTTTTTTCGAAATGACCATCGGCCACCACGCCCGAGCCTTCACGGAAAAGATCGGGTACAATGCCCCGATAAGAAACCGGTAAGGATTGATAACCATCGGTCACTTTAAAACCGATTGTCACGCCATCTTTTTCATGGGTTAGCGAACCTCTTTCGACCATGCCGCCTAATCGGATATTACGATCAACCGGTAGATGGGCCTTGATCGCTTCAACAGGTGTATAAAAATAAGCGGCCTGATGTCGAAAAGCGATCAGGGCCAGAAACCCTGCCCCGATTACAGCCACAAGCGCGACAAGACCCAAGATAAGCCGTTGATGTTTAGGCTGCATTTTTTCTCCGTCAATGCGCGCGAGGCGGATCTTTTTTGGATATTTTACGAGAAGGAAGGCGTTGTTCTGCGCGGCGCATCTGTAACCACGAAGTGGTCAATATCCCAACGGTAGCCAGAATGACGACAGTATAAGCGGAAATGACAAAAAGCCACTGATTATAGCCTCCGCTCATAGCGAGGCCATTCGCTGGAGGCGGGCTTCATATTGCGCATGAGCGAGCAAATAACGCATCCTAAAAAGAGTGATTAAGGCAAAAAGGCAGGAAAACCCCAATAAAGTCAAAGGCAGCGGCCAAAGTAAAGAAGGGGCAATAGCCGAATGCGTAAGACCAAGGCTTTGTCCTTGGTGAAGCGTGCGCCACCATAATACCGAATAATGAATAATGGGCAGATTAATAGCCCCCAACAAGGCATAAATAGCCGGTAATCGTGAAACGCTACTAAAGCTATTAACCGAACTAACCGAACGCGATAAGGCAATATAGCCAAGATAGAGGAAAAACAAAATAAGTACCGAGGTTAATCGGCCATCCCATTCCCACCATGTTCCCCATGTCGGACGTCCCCATATCGACCCAGTCATCAGGCAAAGGGCTGTAAAGACAGCGCCCGGTAAAGCCATAGCCTTTGCCGCGATGCCGGCGAGCGGGTGTCGCCAGACAAATTGAACAAAAGAGGCAAGCGCAATACAACTCCATCCCCCCATCGCCAACCATGCAGTTGGGACATGGATATAAAGGATACGAACGGTTTCCCCTTGCAGAAAATCAGGCGGCGTAAAAAACAGTCCGCCGATTATACCTGCTAAACTCGATAAAATGCCGATAATCGCAAGCCATGGCGTTAATTTTTTGGAAAAGGACAGAAAATAATGGGGATTAGCAAGTCTCATCATAGCCTTATCCGTAACAAGATCATGTCCTTTTAAAAAGCATAGATATCCAGATTGGAATTTTTCATGATACTAAACCGTCTTTAATCAGGTTAAAAATTATCATTTACAGGAATTTCTTGGGTATTTCTCTGTCAAAAAAGAGACCTTATCAGTTTTTGAAATCAATATTTTTTGAATAGGCGATCAACGATCACTATCCTGTTGATGAAGCACCGATGCGGACTTATTATCCTTTCCAAGGATATGAAATCTTCATTTTGGAGATTTTTGCCAAAATGTTAAAATAGTTTAAATTTATTTGGGCATAATTTTAAAAAAGGTTAAAAGTAAAAATAATAAGGCTTTCCTTCGTAAAATTTTTACAGATTTTTTAAGATAAAGCGCCTTCTTAAAGGAAGCATCTGGACAGGATGCTTATCCCTCCCTATCGAAAGCTTTATGTCCGTTTCTTCAATCGCCGATAAAGTTGTCTCTGAATCGATTCTCATTGTCGATTTCGGAAGTCAGGTAACCCAGCTTATCGCCCGCCGCGTTCGCGAAGCGGGTGTTTATAGCGAAATTGTTCCTTTTAACCGTGCAGAGGAAGCCTTTTTACGGTTAAAACCAAAAGGCATTATTCTTTCCGGTAGCCCCGCTTCGGTTGTGGCAGAGGGAAGTCCTCGCGTACCAGAAGCTTTCTTTAAGGCGGGTATTCCGATCTTTGGGATTTGCTATGGTCAGCAAGTCATGTGCCATCAATTAGGGGGTAAAGTAACCGCCAATGACGTCGATGGCGAGTTTGGCCGTGCCTTCATAGAAATCAAATCGGCCTCACCGCTCTTTGAAAATTTATGGAAGGTCGGGGAAAAGCATCAAGTTTGGATGAGCCATGCCGATCGTGTGGAAGCCTTGCCCGAAGGCTTTAAACCGATTGCGGTTTCTGAAGGGGCGCCTTTTGCCTTAGTCGCGGATGAAAAACGTCGTTTTTACGCAATGCAATTTCATCCTGAAGTGGTGCATACCCCTGATGGTGCCAAGCTTATTGCCCATTTTGTGCACAACATCTGTGGTCTTGCCGGTGATTGGACCATGGCCGAATTTCGTGACACCAAAATTGCCGAGATTAAAAAACAAGTTGGCAAGGGGCGCGTTATTTGTGGCTTATCCGGTGGGGTTGATTCATCGGTAACCGCCGTCTTAATTCATGAAGCAATCGGCGATCAACTTACCTGTGTTTTTGTCGATCACGGATTGATGCGACAAGGGGAAGCCGAAGAGGTCGTTTCTCTATTTCGTGAACATTATGGAATTACCCTCGTTCATGTAAATGCAGAAGCGTTATTCCTTTCGGGTTTAAAAGGCGTCACCGATCCTGAAGCTAAACGGAAATTTATCGGTAAAACCTTCATCGAAATTTTTGAAGAAGAAGCCCAAAAAATCGGGGGCGCTGACTTTTTGGCGCAAGGTACCCTCTATCCTGATGTGATCGAAAGTGTCAGTTTCCAAGGGGGCCCTTCGGTCACTATTAAAAGTCATCATAATGTCGGTGGTTTACCCGAACGCATGAATATGCAGTTGGTCGAACCTTTACGGGAATTGTTCAAGGATGAGGTGCGTAATCTCGGACGAGAATTAGGATTGCCCGATATTTTCGTTGATCGTCACCCCTTCCCTGGCCCCGGTTTAGCCATTCGTATTCCGGGTGAGGTGACTAAAGAACGTTGTGATATTCTTCGTAAGGCAGATGCCATTTATCTTGAAGAAATTCGTAATGCTGGTTTGTATGATGCCATTTGGCAGGCTTTTGCGGTGTTATTACCCGTAAGAACTGTCGGTGTTATGGGCGATAGTCGCACCTATGATTCCGTTTGTGCTTTACGAGCCGTTACTTCTACAGATGGCATGACCGCTGAAATTTATCCCTTTCAGGCAGAATTTTTGGCCAATGTTGCCACCCGAATTGTGAATGAAGTCAAAGGCATCAATCGTGTAACCTATGATTTCACGTCCAAGCCACCTGGAACGATCGAGTGGGAATAAAATCTATTCCAAGAGAATACAAAAAAACAATAAGCCAGTCCCCTTCCCTTGGGACTGGCTTTATTATTTCAAATTTAGAGAGCGCGCGTTATTAAACTAAGCGAAGCAGCGAGATAAGGGATCATCGCATCCATGGCCATGTCAGAAAGCTGTATGAAAACACGTCGTCCATCGCGGAGATCTGCAATTCTGATAAATATTTTTTCTTCCGTTAAAGACTTAATCCAACGTAAAGCCGTCGTTGGTGGAACGGCAGAGGCAATGCATAAACTGGAAACAGAGACCTGACGTCCTTCCAGTTTTGCCGCCGTTAAATCGAGAAGCATATCCCATGCAGGATCAGCAAAAAGACAAGAAGAAAAATATTGATCCCGCAAGCGGTGGGCACGAATAATCGCTCTGACAACAGCTGCATTAATGCTGATTTTTTTCGTTTCAGCTTTTAATTCTGGCCGTGCAATTTCATTTTTTCGTTCATCCCCTAAAAGGGATTGGGGCAAACTATATTCCCGATTTCGACCTTCTTCGTTAGAGAGCGAAGCCAACATCTTGGCAATGCGGTTCACTTCCTCGCTGATTGTTTTCAAAGGGGGCGTTCTTGTATCGGCAACTACATCATTTAAAGTAAGCGGAGATGTTTTTATGGCTTTTTCAATAGCCGAATACCAGCTGCTTTCATCGCTTTCGATTAGCAATTGCACGTCTGTTTCAAAAAAACGATTATAAGCATTATCTATTAATGACAGGGGCAAGTTAATAACGACCCCGATCATATCATGCGATATTCGGGTCATGACCGCATCCAATAAAGATTCGGCCAAAGATTCATCTTTAATAGAGGTTAAATCCAATAAAATAGCATCGCCTGCCATACCATTAGCAACCATATCGGCGGCTTCGTAAATCGGAAATATTCGAGACATTAAGCCCAAATTTAAAACCGATTTTTCTAATAAAGCCTGTCGTTTAGGGTCAAAGGCAACAATCAGAATTTGAGACGTATTCTTATAGACCAAGTTACTGGTAGATTTTTCCGCGTTATAAAGTGAAGCGCTGATATTTGTCGTTTTTTCTATTCCCATCATCACACATACTCCCTGTTATCTGGCAATCTCTCGCGGATACGCTTTAATATTTGATGTCCGTATCTATCTTCTCTATCAAAGCGGAGCATTCATAGATTAACCACCTCCATAACGGAGACATGTTCTGCTCATGATAGTGCCTTATATCTGGAGCATAGTGATAATGACTTCTCTATTTCCTGAATAAATACGGGAAATCAGAAATATTTATGTTTAATAATTGGCCTTGCGTGGCAAAACTGCTTTTTTAGAACTAAGGAATTACACTTCATGACGGAAAATAATGAAATCTGGCAGCGTGTTGTCGCCCTTATTGAGCCTTTTAATAAAAAGGCTATTCCTCTGACGGAAGAGACGAGTTTCGCGACCGGCCTGGAATGGGATAGCTTGACGGTTATGGATTTTGTGGCGGCTGTGGAAGACGATTTTGATATTTCGATTTCGATGAATTTACAGGCCGAGATCGAAACTGTGGGGCAACTTGCCACAGTTATTAAAAAGTTAACTACAGAAAAAAACAATTGATTTCCGAGTCTTATGATCTGTCGAGCGTTTCTTATAAATAGCTATGAACTGAAAGTGTGTAATAGGTGACTGATCTTTTTTCAAAATTTGAACCGCTAATTGCTATCCGTACAGAAATGTTAAGCCATGGCGGTCGAGACCCTTTTTCCGTCGTTATGGAAAAGGTCTTATCGCCTACAAAAGCTATCATCAAAGGCAAGCCGGTTATCCTGCTTGGCACCTATAACTATATGGGGATGACATTTGATCCCGATGTCATTCAATCCGGAATTGAGGCCTTACAACAATTTGGGGCTGGGACGACAGGCTCTCGCGTATTAAATGGCACTTATCAAGGGCACAAGGCTTGTGAAGACGCATTAAAAGATTTCTATGGCACTGAACATGCTATGGTTTTTTCCACGGGATACCAAGCTAATCTGGGAATGATTTCTACATTAGCAGGTAAAGATGAATATGTTATTATTGATGCCGATAGTCATGCCTCCATTTATGATGGTTGCCGATTGGGTAATGCAGAAATCATCCGTTTTCGTCATAATTCTCCAGAAGATTTAGACCGGCGACTCGGACGGCTTCCCAAAGATGCCGGTAAGTTAGTTGTTTTAGAAGGCGTCTATTCGATGTTGGGTGATATTGCCCCATTGAAAGAGATGGTAGAAATCGCCAAACGGCATAATGCGGTTATTCTTGATGATGAAGCCCATGGCATGGGATTTTTCGGGAAAAATGGTCGCGGTGTTTTCGAAGAATTAGGATTAGACGGGCAAATTGATTTTATTGTCGGTACCTTCTCTAAATCGGTGGGCACCGTTGGTGGATTTTGCGTTTCCAATCATCCTAAATTTGAAGTGTTACGCTTGGTTTGTCGGCCCTATGTCTTTACGGCTTCGCTACCGCCCAGCGTTGTCGCAACGGCGGCGACCTCTATTCGCAAATTGCAAAAATCCCAACATAAGCGTGAACATCTTTGGAAAAATTCCCATCGGTTGCATAGCGGCTTAAAAGAAATGGGCTTTAAACTGGGGACCGAAACCGCCCAGTCAGCAATTATCGCTATTATTTTACCGGATCAGGAACAAGCGGTTGCGATGTGGCAAGCCTTGTTAGAGCTTGGCCTTTACGTCAATTTGGCACGCCCGCCCGCTACTCCGGCAGGGATGTTTTTACTGCGTTGTTCACTTTGTGCGGAACATAGCGATGATCAAGTCACTGATATTCTGGCTATGTTCAAAGAAGCGGGAAAGCAAACCGGCGTCTTGGCATAAAAAAATCAAGGTGACAAAGATTATGTCCGGCCAGATTTTCTGACCGGACATATTTTTTATAATCCAACCATCATTGCGGGATGAGCAGCGCCTTTTTCCAGAAGATCTTTGGCATCGGCTAACAAGGCCACTTCCCCGACAATTAAAATAGCCGGGCCAATAATTTTTTCGGACTGAATAGCGTTTTCGAGTTCTGTAAGTACAGAACGGATAACCTTACTGTCTGCCCAAGTTCCCCGTTCAATAATGGCAATCGGCATATGGGGATCGACCCCATCATTGATCAAACAATTAGCGGTATGCTGTGCCTTTTTCACATCCATATAGACAACCAGAGTATGCCCCGGGCCAGCGAGACCTTTCCAGTTAACAGTAGGGGCATTGCCATTTTCAGAAGTGGCAACAAAGCTAACCACATCTGATAAATTACGATGAGTTAACGGCAGCATGGCATCCGCAGCGCAGCCCAGTGCCGCGGAAACACCCGGGACAACTTCTATTGGCATACCCGCCGCCCTTACGGCTTCAACTTCTTCTCCCCCTCGCCCAAAGACAAAGGGATCGCCGCCTTTTAAACGAACCACGATAGAACCCGTTCTTACATGGGCGATAACAAGAGCATTGATTTCCCCCTGCGATAAGGGGTTGCGGTTATTCTTACCTTCCTTTTGCGAAGATGAAACCGCAATACATTGGGCTGTTTTCGGGGCGTAGGATAAAATACGAGCGTCGACCTCTTCATCATAAACGACAACATCAGCTTGTCGAAGAACATCGACAGCCCGCAAAGTTAAAAGCTCCGGATTTCCGGGGCCTGCGCCTACGAGGATAACCCGTCCCCGAGCTTCAGGATCAAGCAAGCTAGTCATAATAATCTTTTGCCTGTCTTTTTGACCTTTTTACAAACCATCCCTTGTTTTCACTATCCTAGATAAACTTTAGACAAAGGATGAATGATTGGAAAATTTTTAGTCTGAAAGACAACCATCCTCTCTTTTATATTAGTTTGTTCTAAAACAGGGCAGAGCAATTTTTAACTGTCCGTTTTTTTTGTTTACGATAGCCTGAACAAGCTTCGTTTTAAGCTGTTCTTTTTTAAAAAGGCGTTACAAAGATATTGAATGTGGTTTTATCTGGGGAAGGAAACCAACACTGTGCATGAAATAATTTCTAAAGAGCCAGCAACCGGACGTGTTTTGTGGAGGGGACCGATCGGTACTATAGAGCCTACTGTTCAAAAGGCGCGTCTTGCCTTGAAGGCATGGTCTAAAACCACACTTGAAGAACGTATTCATATTTTAGAACGATTCGCAGAAATCGTTCAAGAAAAAGCCGATATTTTTGGTGACATTATAGCCAGAGAAACGGGCAAACCTTTTTGGGAAGCCCGAACAGAAGCCCAAATAGTAGCCAGTAAAGTCGCTATTTCAATTGCGGCTTATAAAGACAGGACATCAACCCAAAATCTTCCGGCAATTACACCCGATATAAAAAGCACGGTGCGTTACAAGCCTCATGGTGTTTTGGTGGTGTTGGGGCCTTTCAATTTTCCGGCACATCTACCCAATGGCCACATTATTCCAGCAATTCTCGCCGGTAATGTGGTTATTTTTAAACCTTCTGAAAAAACGCCGGCTTCGGGTGAATTCTTGGTACAATGTTATCATGAAGCGGCTGTACCTTCGGATGTTGTGCAGTTGGTTATCGGCGGGCGAAAAGAAGGCGAAATTTTAAGCCAGCATAAAGATATTGATGGGCTATTATTTACCGGTTCTTCCCATGGTGGTGTTGCCTTAAGCCGGATTTTTGCAGAAACCCCAGGGCGAATTTTGGCTTTGGAAATGGGGGGCAATAATCCGCTTATAATTTGGGATACCCAAGATATTGAATCGGCCGCTGCCATTGCAGTTCAATCCGCCTATTTATCGGCAGGCCAACGTTGCACTTGTGCGCGCCGTCTGATTATTCGTGAGGATAAAGCGGAACCTATTATTCAGGCTATTTGCCAGTTGATAGATCGTCTTATTATTGATCAACCCTATGCCGAGCCTAAGCCTTTTATGGGATGTGTGATTGATAATGAAGCCGCCGACCATATCGAAAAAGCCTACAAGAATCGGCTAGAAAAAGGGGGTAAGGTTATTCGGCCTTTACAGCGAATAGACCCTGAAAAACCGTTCTTAACCCCTGCGCTTATTGATATGACACAGAGCACAGACCGTCCGGATGAAGAGATTTTTGGTCCTGTTCTCCAGATTATTCGGGTCAATAATTTTGACGCCGCGATAGAAGAGGCCAATAATACACGCTTTGGTCTTTCGGCGGCGCTTATAGATGATAATGAAGAGCATTTTGTGCGCTTTTGGGAAGAAGCCAAAGCCGGCATTATCAATTGGAATCGCCCAACCAATGGCGCACCTTCAACAGCACCGTTTGGTGGCATTGGTTTATCTGGCAATCATCGTCCAAGTGCTTATTTTGCCGCCGATTATTGTTCCTATCCGGTAACGTCAACAGAAAGCGGAAAAGCCGATACGCAAATAACGGTCGGTTTAAAGTGATGTTCGGCAATAAAAAGCGATACGCTCATAATCGTTCGTTTAAAGTGAATCCTTTAAAGGAAAACTTTTACAAAAAAGATTTCCGACGCCTCTTTTGAAACGCTGATTAATCCTGCGACCATACCTGTTGACCGGCGACCCAAGTTTCCAATATGCGGGTATGGCGTAGGGATTCTGTATCGACGACAAAAGGATCGCGATCTATCAGAATAAAATCCGCGTAATATCCCGGCATAAGCTGACCTATCTGCTTTTCAGAAAAAGCGGCATAGGCGGCATCAATACTGTAAGCGGAAAAGGCGGCTTCTTTTTTCAGGGGCTGTTCAGGGCTGCCTTTATCATCGTGACGGTTTAAAATATCGGCAATTGTCATAAAAGGCGTAGTTTCTGTGGCTGGAAAATCTTCTCCAAAGGCCAAATGGACATCATGATCCGCTAAATTTTTCCAAGCTTCTACACTGCCATTTTGCATTCGGCTCGTTCCTAAACGGGTGCTAATGGTCGTTTTATCTGAAAAGTAATTGGCGGGCTGCATAGAGACTACAAGATCATATTTCGAGTAACGGTTGATCTCGGCGATGTCGATCACTGTGGCATCTTCCACGCGCCAGCGCCGATCGCCGGTATAGCTTTGCGATAGTTCATCAATTGCATTTAATAATTGATCGTTGGCGGCATCGCCCGCTGCATGAACTGCAACCTGAAAACCATCCATCGCAGCGCGGCTCATTAAGTTACGCAATTTAGCGTCATTAACAGTATCTATTCCATGTCGTCCTACAGTATCGGCATAGTCTTGTTTCAACCATGCCCCATAGGATGCTACACTGCCATCCATTGAAAAATTTACCCCCCCCATGGAAAGGCGGCCATTATATAACTGGAGGGTTGGATATTTTCCGGCAATAGATAATAAAGGATCAAGGCCATCAGCATAAGCCCTTATCCGAAGGCGCAGATGTCCGAGATCGCCCATGCGGCGCATGACATTCCAGTCATCAATCGACGTTCCCATGTCGGTGGCCGTTGTGATGCCACGGCTAAAAAATATTTGTTGGGCTTTGGTAAAAGCGGCATCCCGATCAACCGGTTGTAAAGGGGGAATGACGCGCGCAACCAAAGTCATAGCCTGATCGGTCAATAAGCCTGAAAGCCGATGATTGGTGGTATAACCAACATGACCTTCTTTAATGAGCGCCGCCGTTTGGTTCGTAATATGCGCCGCATCAAGCGCAAGACTGTTGGCTAAACCCACATGGCCATCTGATCGCAACAACCAGACGGGTCGATCATTGATCGCTTTATCAATATCGCTGGCTTGCGGCTGACGCCCTAGATGCCATTTTTCTTCATTCCAGCCCCCGCCTAGAATCCAACGTGCGGTAGGATGCTCTTCTGCAAAATGGCGCATTTTGTCCTGAGCTTGTTGAAGAGATTCTGTATCGGAAAGATCAAGGGCTATGCCCCGCTCCCCTAATGCCATGACATGGGTATGCCCATCCACAAACCCCGGTATTAACGTTTGATCTTTACCATTAAGATAGAAATCAACGTCACTCGGTTTTTTGTCATTCTTGTTTAGTAATTTTACTACCTTACCATCACGGCCAATTAAAAGGCTAGTAAAACGATGGAGGTTACCTTTGGTATCGAGGGTTATACCGTTAATGTGATCGATCAGACCATCAGCTTTGAGAGGAAAAGCATAAAAAGCGGATATACTGGCTACAAATGCGAGCGTTTTTACTATTTTCAACGCATATTTCTCCCAAGTTTATCCGTTATTGTCTGATCATGATAAGATGTGAAGAGAAGCCATTAACCAATAACTTCTTAAAAGGATAGGTAAGCCCGAAAGGCAACAACTTTTATTGGGGCGCTGTTGCTTGCTTTCTATCTTTATTTTACGCTAGGATTTCTATCATTGGATGGAAATTCCGATCAGTATACGTAACAAGATTTCTTCAGCAATAGAAAGCCCCTCTGCTATAACATGATGAACCCTATTTTTTTCACAGGTAGGGGTATAAACGGATAACATCTATTTTAGATTAAAAGGCAATAGCGATAATTTCTCGCTATTGCTGAAAATGCGGGATAAAGCATGGTAAGCTTGGATAATCCAGAAACTCTTCCGGTTTCGCTTGATGATGTTAAACAGGCTCATAAGCGTATTAAAAATGCTATTGTCAGAACGCCGACGCTCTATAGTCGCACGCTATCAGACTTAACGGGTGCGGGCATTTGGCTGAAATTCGAAAATCTTCAGTTTACCGCTTCTTATAAAGAACGGGGTGCGCTTAATAAATTATTATCCCTTGATCAAAAATCGAGAGAACGAGGGGTTATCGCTGCCTCGGCAGGTAATCATGCACAAGGGTTAGCGTATCATGGTAATCGGCTTGATATTCCTGTTACCATTGTCATGCCGGAACACACCCCGACCGTAAAGGTCGAACAAACGCGCGGTCATGGGGCTAAAATTGTTCTTTATGGCGAACAATTTGATGAATCGCTGGCCCATGCGTTAAAATTGGCAGAACAAGATGACTTAACTTTTGTTCATCCGTTTAATGATCCGGCTATCATCGCAGGTCAAGGTACCGTCGCCTTGGAAATGCTGGAAGATGCCCCCGCTATTGATACTTTGGTCGTCCCTGTTGGGGGCGGAGGTCTCATTTCCGGTTGCGCGACCGTTGCCAAAAATATGGATCGACCCCTTGATGTCTTGGGAGCTGAAGCTGAACTTTATCCTTCCATGTATAACTATATCAAAGGTAAAAATTTACCGTGCGGTGGTGATACCCTGGCAGAGGGTATAGCGGTTCAGGTACCGGGAACTATCACTCGACGTTTTGTTAAAATGTTGGTCGATGATCTCTTATTGGTGAATGAAACTGACCTTGAACATGCGTTATCTTTGATTGTTCAAATTGAAAAAACGATTGTTGAGGGGGCGGGTGCTGCCTGTTTAGGGGCTGTTTTATCGCATCCTGAACGCTTTCAGGGCAGACAAGTCGGGATCATCTTTTCCGGTGGTAATATTGATACGCGGTTACTGGCCAATGTGCTGTTACGTGATTTAGCCCGTTCCGGTCGTTTAGCTCGTCTTAGAGTGCGGATGAAAGATCAGGCGGGTCAACTTTATAAAGTGGCTAAGGTCTTTCATGACCAGCAGGTCAATATTATGGAAGTTTCACATCAGCGGATCTTCACGACATTGCCCGCAAAAGGTCTTTGTGCGGATATTGAATGTGAAACGCGAGATCAGGCCCATCTTGATCGGTTAATTGCCGCGTTACGTGACGTAGGTTATGGCGTAACAGTTGTTGAACCCGCATAAATAATAAACAAATGAGCCAGCCGTGATCTGGCCAGAGTAAAGGATTTACGCTTTATGGGTAAAATGCTTATATTAGGAAGTGCCGCTTCTTTCGCAGCCCATCGTCTGGCAAAAAAACGGCGGCAAGCCATAGTGACGGCGATTGCCACCACTACCTTGATTCCGGGATTGGCCGCCGCCGGTGGTTTCATGCTGGGGGCCGCTTCTGCGCGTTTAGCCGACCGACTTCATCTTAAAGAGAAACGCCCAATCAGTCGCCTTGCAGCACGGGTTATAAAAGCGAAAAATGCCGTACAATAAAGCATAAGTCATTTTAAAATTTTATGAAAAGGCGCTGTCTAGCCTACAGCGCTTTTTTATGAAGAGGTCTTCTGCTGTTGCCGATTATGATAATCACGAACATGCTGTGATTGCTCTTCAAGATTATTTGAAAATATATGTCCCCCCTTGCCATTGGCAACGAAATATAAGGCTTCGGTCTTGGCGGGATGCAAAACCGCCATCAAAGAACTGCGGCTGGGATTGGTTATCGGGCCGCTGGGCAAGCCTTTTATCTGATAGGTGTTATAGCTATTCTGAGCCATGAGCTCTGAACGTAAAATAGGGTGCCCCAAGGGATAACCATGCGTTATCGGATAAATAATAGTGGGATCAGCCTGTAACCGCATATTTTTTTGCAAACGATTATAGTACACCCCTGCGACGATAGGGCGTTCTTCCGGTAAAGCCGTTTCTTTTTCTACAATGGAGGCCAATATCACCGCTTGTTCAGGGATTTTCACCCCTATATCGGGTGCTTTTTTTATCCATAATTGATGGAGCATTTTTGTCATAGCCGCTTCCATGCGTGCAACGACCAAGGCCCGTTTCTCACCGGGAACAAAGGCATATCCATCGGGTAACAAGCTACCTTCTGCTGGGACGGGAATGTCCCCGACAAGGCTGGGCTCTGCCATTAAGCGATCATGTACTTCTAAAGAAGCCATGCCTTCCGGCACAATAAAAATATGACGGATATTAGGGCCATGCTCTAACAATGTGACAAGGTGGTTGAGGGAGGTTCTAGGCTCGATTTGATAATCGCCTGCCTTCAGCGTAAATTTATTTTTACTGTGTACCAGCCATAAAAAGGCTTCTTCAGAGCGGATAGCGCCCGCCTGTTTTAAAAGATGCGCCGCTTTTCCAAGAGAGCTGCCATCAGTTATTGTTACAACCAACTGTTTTTCATTGGGGGCAACAAAAACATGATAAAAGCCCAGCCCTCCCAGAAACATAGCAGACAGAAAGACAAAGACCACAAGCCGATCCAACCAGCGGTTAGCATCAGAATTTTGGCTTTTCCTTGTTCTGTTACGCCATTTAAAGAGGCGCATCATAAGATTTAGTCTACCGCTTTGAAGATAAGACTTGAATTGGTTCCACCAAAGCCGAAACTATTATTAAGTACAGCCTTGATTTCACGTTTTTTAGGCACATTCGGCACTAGATCAAAGCCTTCGAGCCCTTCACTCGGATTTTCAAGATTGATCGTCGGCGGAGCAATTTGATCCCGCATCGCCAACAAACAGAAAATCGTTTCAACGGCGCCAGCACCGCCTAAAAGATGGCCAATCGCTGATTTGGTTGAACTCATCGACATGCCAGCAATATCTTTACCAAAAAGTCGACGAACAGCATTAGCTTCGATTTCGTCACCCATCGGCGTCGAGGTTCCATGGGCATTAACATAGTCAATATCAGCAGGCGTCAGATTAGCCCGTTCGAGAGCCATTTTCATGGAACGATACGCGCCATCGCCTTCTGGATGCGGGGCCGTCACATGATACGCATCACCCGTCATACCATAACCGATGATCTCGCCGTAAATTTTGGCACCCCGAGCTTTGGCATGCTCATATTCTTCCAGAATAATGATACCTGCGCCTTCACCCATTACAAAACCGTCGCGGCCTTTATCATAAGGGCGGGAAGCTTTTTCCGGTGTATCGTTATGGCCGGTTGAAAGGGCATGAGCCTGAGAAAATCCGGCAATACCGAGTGGGCAAACAGCCGCTTCCGAACCACCGGCAACCATGACATCGGCATATCCCATGCGGATCATCCAGCTGGCATCGCCAATAGAATGACATCCAGAAGAACAGGCAGTAACAACCGCATGGTTAGGCCCTTTCAAGCCATAGCGGATAGAAACCTGTCCAGAAATCAAATTAATAAGGCTTGCATGGACAAAATGCGGGGAAACGCGCCGTGGCCCTTTTTCCTTACAAATGATAGATTCTTTTTCGATGCGCGGTAAACCACCGATACCTGCGCCGATAGAAAGGCCGGTATTCAGCTTTTCTTCTTCGCTCATATCGATAAGGCCAGCATCTTCCAAAGCCTGACCGGCAGCATCGATACCATAAACAATAAAAGGTTCGACCTGTCTTATCGTTTTACTGTCAACGCGTTTTGTGGCATCAAAACCATATTCATGATCGGCTGGTTTTACTTCACAGGCAACGGTGCAGGCATAACCTTCCGGATCGAAACGTGTGATACGTCCGGCACCCGAACGTGAAGCCAAAATATTGGCCCAGGTTGTTTCAACATCGCCTCCAAGTGAAGTCACCATTCCGAGGCCGGTAACGACTACGCGACGCATGTTACTTTTCTCCCCTTGGCAGAACGCCTCCAGCATTATGCCGCATGACACCCCTCCTTCAATTGTTTAAGGTAAAAAGTTAAAATACTTAGACTTTATGCCTTAATAGAAGGCAGCCGCAAAAGCTAATAGAATATAAATAGATGTAAAGGCAGGATCGGATTTATATTTTACCGATCCTGCTTTCAATTTGATCAGGCTTTATGCTCATCAATGTAAGAAACGGCATCTTTGACCGTCCCGATTTTCTCTACGGCATCATCAGGGATTTCGACACCGAATTCTTCTTCAAATGCCATAACCAATTCAATGATGTCGAGGCTATCAGCGCCCAAATCATCAAGAAAACTTGCCGTTTCTACAACTTTATCTGGCTCTACACCAAGATGTTCAACAACAATTTTCTTGATACGCTCTGCAGTATCACTCATTTCGTAACCTTTCACTATTATGTCGGTGCCTTAAATTTTCTGAAATCAAGGCAATCCGTAAAATTCGAAACACAGGTAAACCGTCTATTGCCTCTTTTATCTAAAATTCAGACCGAAAGAAAACAAAGACAAGCTTATAAGCGGCTCCATCGAACGCCATGCCCCTAGCTGGGCAGTAGCTGGGTTGGCAAGAGGGGAGATAAGCTTTATTCTATTTTGAAGATCAGGAATGGCTATATTAGTGTTCCTGTCTATAGACAAGCTATCATGAATCGCCAGAACCAATCTCTTGGCTGCCATACAGAAAATGAGCAAAAACTGCGATAGCGTAGTATTCTTTTCTTTCGATTAATTTTATCTCTCGCCAAAAGCTAAAATTTAAATATAAATAATGCTATAGATCAATACAGACATGAAAAGAGTAGCGATAGGCTTTTCCTAAAGCCTCTCAAATACTGTATTATTCAGCCCAAAATATGAAATATTGTTATTTCTTATCAGCATATCCCACTTGGGAAGCAAGTTACGGTATGCAAGGATAATTTATTATGACTTACCTTCCCCCGAGTAACAACGATCAATCACCTGCGAACACTAAAGCTACTTCCGCAGAATTACGTAAGCTGGTTCCAACGGTTACTATTCGAGACGTCGCGGCGATGTCCGGTGCTTCTATTAAGACGGTATCGCGTGTTTTAAATAATGAACCCAATGTTCGTCCTGAAATGCGTGAACGTGTTTTACAGGCCGCACATAAACTCAATTACCATCCTAATATGGCGGCACGTAGTCTGGCGGGACGTCAATCTTATATGATTGGCCTGTTTTATGAAAATCCTAGTCCCAATTATGCCATTAATGTTCAGACCGGTGCTTTGGATCGACTTCGGGGTGAATCTTATCGCCTACTCATGTTTCCGGTAGAAAATTTCAAAGAATTTCACGGTAAGATGATTGCTATTATTCGTAGTTCGGGATTGGCCGGGGTCATTTTAACACCGCCCATGTCGAATGATCCAGAGCTGATGGAAGAGTTAGACCAAAGTGGTGTACCCTATGTAAGGGTTGCTGGCACTGAAGCCCGTGCCGGTTCACCCCGCATCATCATTAAAGATATGATCGCAGCTCGGGAAATGACCCGTTATCTTATCGGGTTGGGGCATCAGCGGATTGCCTTTATTCGGGGCGATCCTATCCATCCGGCCAGTAGTGCGCGCTTTGAAGGCTATTGCTATGCTTTAAAAAGTGCGGGCATTCCTTTTGATCCCGATTTGGTCGTGGCCGGTGATTTTCGGTTTACCAGTGGTCTTGCCGCTGCCCGTAAACTTTTTGCCCTTAATCCGCGGCCTACGGCTGTCTTTTCTTCCAATGATGATATGGCTGCCGGTATTGTTCAGGCTGCCCATGAACATGGTATTTCTGTACCGAGAGAATTATCCGTTGTCGGTTTTGATGACAGTCAGTTGGCATCTATTGTCTGGCCCCGTATTACAACCATGCGGCAACCTATCTCGGCGATGGCCTATACGGCGACCGATATTATTCTAAACTTGCTGGAACATGGCTGGAATACGGAAGAAACCCGAACGGTCGAATTAGATCATGCCCTGATTATTCGTGAATCCGCCGGGCCGCCGCCCCTTCCCCCTTATGCGCATAGTAAATTAGGGTAGCCCTTATTTTTATCTGCTTCATCAGTGGATCGCTTTTTTCTCCTTATTTTTTCTATAGATTCTGAAAAAGAGCGCCAAGAAAGCTATGACAAGGAGAATGCCACCGAGCATCAGGGAATATAGATAGCGCATCAAAAACGGTTTTTCGCCCCCTTGACGCGCTGTCTTGATATTGGCTGCTGTCAAATGGTGATCTCCGCTTCCGAAGCTGCCCGTCACGTAATTAGCGAGACGGGCAATTTCTTCATCCGAAAGAGATTGCACCATGGACGCCTTACCAAAAGAAGGCATAAAAACTTCATACCCGTTTGTTTTACGCTGAACGCCGTTCAAAATAGTCATCACCAAATTATCGGGACGCTCGGCACCGGTCGTCGTATTGTTATATAAAGACGGGATATGCTGATCAGGGGAGCCGCCACCATTTTCGCCATGGCAACTAGCACAATTGTTACTATAAAGTGCTTGCCCATTCAGTGGGGGCGTTTGACCGACGATTTCAGTTTTCCCCGTTCTGATATCTATACTATCCTTCTCCTCACCATACTGATCCCGAGGGCGAAGGGCTGTCTTATTATTTTCTAAAGGCGGAACCTGTTTGATATAAGCCGCCAAGGCATGAAGGTCGCTATCACTTAACTTGCTTAGGCTATTGGTAACAGCTTCCCCCATACCATCCGCGGCACGCGCTTTCCCCGGTAAGCTACCCGTCTTTAAATATTGGAAAAGCTCTTCCTCTCGCCAGCGACCGATACCGCTATTAAAGCTGGCCGTGATATTAGGGGCATACCACCCGCTTAAGGGGCTTCCTCCTAGGTAAGCCTTTTTCTTTTCTGCCATAAAAATGTTACGGGGCGAATGACAAGTGCCGCAATGTTCAAGCGTATCAGCCAGATAACGCCCTTTATCTAGACCTTGCAGATGATCAAAATCGATTTTGGAAGGCTTATCCGACAAGAACAAGATATTCCACCCCATCATCAAAGCCCGGACATTGAAGGGAAATGTTAATCTAGTCTTGTTATTTTTATGAAAAACAGGGGCCACACCCTGCATAAAATAGCGATAAAGTGCATGAATATCGCCATCACTAAGCTTTGCATAAGCCGTATAGGGCATAGCAGGGTAAAGATGGCTACCGTCTTTCCGAATACCTTGACGTAAAGCGCGGCTAAAATCAGCCTCGCTATAATGTCCGATCCCTGTATCCGCATCGGGGGTAATATTCGTCGATATAATATTCCCCATAGGGGAGACTATCGTAACGCCTCCTGAAAAAGGCCTACTGTTGGGTGAGGTATGGCATGCCATGCAATCGGCGGCCGTTGCTAAATACTGACCTTTTTGAATAAGTTCTAGATTATAGGCTGTTCGGTTTTCTGCCCATAAAGGGGCACAAAATACGAGTGCCAAACCACTTCCCAAGAAAATTTTTTGGGAAAGATTACTGCGCAATTTAAAGGAAAAATCAGCCATGATAAATATCGCTTTTTAGCGTAGAAGCTACCCTTAACGCCAAAGCCGCCACGGTTAAGGTTATATTACCCGTTCCCATCGACGCAAAAACCCCTGAGCTGGCAATGAACAGATTTTCATGATCATGTGTTCGGTTGTGACCATCTACGACCGAATTTTTGGGATCATGCCCCATAATAGTGCTACCTGACGGATGATCTTGGGGAAAATAACCCGGCGTCCAACGGGGGTCTGATCCTTTCATTAATCCCATTATTTCTTTAAATAAAGCACGGGATTGATCACAGCTACGCACAGTATAATCCGGTAGCTTATAATAAATTTCGGGATGCGGAATTCCCAGAATATCTTTATGCGTTTTACTTAAAGTCAAACGATTATCAGGATCAGGCAAGCCTTCATTATGGCTGAATAATCGTACTAAATGAGCTGCACCATAGCGGATTTCATTTTCAAGTTCTTTGCCGACATAGCCTTTATCAATCGCTAGGGCTGTTGCCAGATCAATTTGGTTATCATCCACCATATGAACCAGCGATGCGCCCCGTTCATTACGCCAAGGGCCGTCCCGAAAACTGTCAATTACATTCGTTTCCAAGGGGCCACGACCACACCAAAGTGATTCATTACCACTCATAAAAGTGACCTGAACACCAGTATGATCCATCATATTACGCCCCACCTGATCAGAGCTATTCGCAATACCATTAGGGTTCTTGTCATCTGCAGAGAGCAACAAAAGTTTCGCGGATTCAATACAATGGGCAGCAATGACAAATATTTTACCTGTCACCCGATAAGATTCTTTATTAGGGTCATAATAATGAACCGCAGTTATCCGTTTATTGGAAGGGTCGGTTTCTATTTTATAGACCACCGCATTATCAATAAAACGTGCACCAGCAGCTTCGGCATGAATAACGGTGTGAATGCCATTATACATGGCTCCGATCGGACAGAGCGGCATACAATTATTATTACCTTCACAGGTAGGCCGGTTGTCATACCGTTTTGTATTTCGTGCCTGTGGTTCATGCACCACCCGATAAGGGGTATGGGTATCAATTAACTTTTTGAATTGTTCGGCGGCATAAGAAAGCGGCAGCGCTTCCATTGGATAGGGATTTTTTCGTGGAGATCCTAAATCCTCTACTTTGGGATCTGGGCCACAAACACCCATCATCTTTTCGGCCTGATAATAAAATGGCTCTAAATCATCATAGGTCAGCGCCCAGTCTCGCCCTACTCCATAACGACTGCGAAGTTCAAAATCAGAGGGAAGATAACGCCATGCACAGGCTGACCAATGCCATGTTGTTCCGCCAAGAATACGTAAATAGCTTTGCTGATAGGCTTCGGCATCGGGACCCGTTGTGTGTAGGTAACGATTAGGTCTGTTCTGATCTGGCGGATGCATTGACCATGCAGTAGGCGGGTAAGGTTCGTCATATTTGTTTTTGTTGACGACATTACGACAGTTATCGAGAATACGCTGCCGTTCAACGCGAGGTCCAGCTTCTAAAACGAGGACGGAAGCCCCCGTTTCGGCTAATGTCTTGGCAATACTGCTACCAGATACGCCAGAGCCAACAATAATAATGTCAGCAGAAAGGGTTTGATTCTGACCCATCGCTATACTCCTGCTTTATTGGCCTAAATCTTTGGGAATGGACGGGGCCATAACAGGCTGTGTTTGAGTGGGTAATATCGTAGGCGGTTTCGAGGCCCAATAAAAAACCTCTCCATTTGCATAAGTCTTAGGGTAGAGAACATTTTTAGTCAGCGTAAACATCATCGCAGACTGATAAACGATGACCTTGTTATTAACGATACCGCGATACCAGCCATGAAGAATGTCACGGATAACGTTGGCAAGCTGACTGTTTTCTTGGACCACGGCGCGTGTAAAATCGCGCGCAGATTCCCAATTTTTGCTTTTCAGAATTTTGTGCATCTGAACAATTTGAGAAAGGCGTTTTTCGTCACTTTCTATTAGATTTTTCAAGAGAGCCTGTCCCATGGTGGGGTCAAGTGTGGCACGATCGGTTAGGCGCAGAGAAACCCTCATAAAGGCCAATAAGGATGAGGAAGAGGATCCTTTTGAAAAGGCAAAGGAAGAAAAAACACCCGTTAGGGCAATAATGGATAAACCAAGGCCAGATGATAAAAAATGACGGCGATTCCAAGGTAATAAAAAAGAGGTTTTACAATTTATATTTTTGAATTGGGCAGGGTTTGCCATAGCGTAATACAGCCTCAATACTTCAACAAAAAGCCATCCTGATTATCAGGATGGCTTTACAATCGATTTATCGATTATTTACAATATAAAAATCAAAAATTATTTATTTAACGCGTCCAAATTTGAATAGGTTAATGATAGCAAGGAGAATGACCGCACCCGCTAAAGAGACTAGAAAGCTACGGATAGTCAAACCCGCTTCACCAATATCACCACCATTAAAAATAAAGCCACCGATAGAAGCGCCTACTACACCGACAATAATGTTAATAATGATACCATTACCGCCATGTTGCATAATGCTTCCGGCGAGCCAGCCGATAATACCGCCGACGATCAGCCATGAAATTAACCCCATTATGAACCTCCATCCATCACTTTAAAATTTCATAATATTGATTAAACAAACGTTTAATATTTAATATCTGTTCCCTATCGGCAAATTTTTAAAAAAAATTACGAAACAAGATTATCTGTCCTTAAAAAAAAGGCGGCCATTACTGACCGCCTTTCTGAAATTTTATGTAAAGTATTTAAAATTATTGATAATTACGACGGATGAAGGAAGCGACATCATCATGTAACACCTTCAGAGATTCTTTATTAACATAAACCATATGACCTGATTTATAGTAATGATATTCAATATTTTGTTTTAAGCTGTCCCTGATCGGAAGATGATGCATTTCATACCACCCTTCATAATAAGGGGTAGCAAGGTCGAAATAACCACCAGCGACCATTATTTTTAATTTGGGATTAGTGGTCATAGCAGAAGCAAGATCAGGCAATACATTAACAGCCCAAGGCACAATTGGCCCATTTGGTAAACGGTGCTGATAGTCCCATTTATGAATAGGCACATAGGATTTATAGGCCCGGCCCTCCCCGAAATGGAGCTGTCTTAGGCTATAATCGTTAAAAGCCGAAACATACGCCGATGACAGCGCAGAGCTTTGCGGATCGTAAGTGGCTTCTTTTTCCAAAGGATCAAGCGTCGGACCAGAAAAGCGTGTATCCAGCCGACCCGTTGTAATATCAGATCCTTGCAGATTTTGATTAAATTGTCCGCCGTTCAATCGGAGATCGGATTTCAAAATATAATCGACAGGAATACCGGTATATTGACTGTATTTTTGAGCGATAGCCTGTTTTCTAGCAGGATCTAAAGCGTTGCCTTGCTGAAGCGCCATCGCATATTCAGTCGTGGCGAAATATTCGACTTCTTTTAGAAAGCCTTCAAGATTGGCGGGTTTTTGTCCCGGTAAGCGGTTGTGATACCAAGCGGTCGCCGCATAGGTGGGAAGATTGGTAATATAAGCCTGATCTAATCCCGGATTGAGATTGGGCAGATCGGAATCTAGACCAAAATTCAAAATTTGCGAAAGAAGAATGACACCGTTAAAATCAACAGCATCTTCTTGAAGCATATTAACCAATATCGCAGAACGGGGGGTGCCGTAACTTTCTCCGAATAGATATTTCGGACTGTTCCAACGATTATATTGCGTTAAAAAGCTTTTGATGAATTCGGAAAAGGCAAAGGCATCCTGATCCACACCCAAGAAAGCTTTTTCCTTATCTTTACCAGCGATACGGCTAAAACCTGTCGCCGGAGCATCAACAAAGACGACATCTGCAACATCCATCAAGCTATAATCATTATTGATCAGATGGTAAGGTGCCCCATTATTATGCTCATGATCTTCAGTCACAATACGCTTGGGGCCAAAAGAGCCCATGTGGAGCCAGACAGAGGCCGATCCCGGCCCACCATTATATAAAAAGACAATAGGCCGATTAGCAGACGGGGCATCTTTTTTGAAATAAGCCGTATAAAACATCGAAGCCCGAGGTTGGTTTTTCTCTTTATCTTCGACTGTTTCATCCCAGCCTTTGGGATGGACAATAAGTGTACCGGCCACGGCCTGATAATTAATGCTTTGCCCTTTTACTGTCACCGTCCCATCACTGAAAGAACGGGTCGGTACCAGCTTATCTTCTGCTACTGTTGGTGTAGCCGGCGCTTTTTCCTTTTCCTTGGCCGCCGTATTGTCTGCTTGAACGCTTGTTGTCGTTATAAAAGCCGAAAGGGCTGTCAAACTTAGCAGTATAGATCGAGAAAGACGCATCCAATTCCCCCCTTGATTGGTTAGTAACTATTTAAATAGAATAAATGGCCGTTTTAAACTTTAACAATAATTAAAGATTAGAAAGGCCCCTCCCCTAATTAGCGAAGAAGGTATTTCTTCCTTAATTTTTAGTCAAGAAAGAGTGTCCTATTAAAAAATAAAAAAATATTTATAATGCTATGACTAATAAATTTATTAAGAAAAATTTTGAAAAAATTATCAAACATACAGTATTTTTTCTATTTTTTATTATTAATTATATTAATAAATATTATTAAAATAGCCTAGTAGTTTTGTTATTAAAAAGTTGTATTATCATTCCCCTTTTTTCGTCGTTATAGAATGTGACGTGATCCAAATCGCGAGGATTGGGTTCGTCTTTTTGTCCGCTAGGGCTTAATAACAGGCTATAAATCTGTAAAAATGGAGTGACCCAAAACCGCTTTTCCATTTTTGCGGTAACCAAGCTTTCGTTGTAGTAAGGCTATAAACAGGGAACCAAAATGTCCACTGAAACGGTTGATCCACGCTTTGTTGATATTGATAGCTGGACAAGTAGTTATGCTGTTTCTGCTATGGTTGAAGGGCAGATGGCTGCCATTGCCGCCGTTGCAGGACAGACCGAGGCTATCGCGGCGACGACGGATGCCGCAGCAAAACGGCTTTATAACGGTAATCGGATTATCTATGCGGGCGCAGGGACATCCGGTCGGATTGCGGTTCAAGATGGGGTAGAATTAACCCCTACTTATAATTGGCCCCCAGAACGTCTAGGATTTTTATTAGCGGGCGGCATGAAAGCCTTGGCCACTAGCGTTGAAGGTGCGGAAGATGATGTGGAAGCCGCCTATAAGGAAGTAAAGGCTTTAAAAATTGATGCCCAAGATGTGGTTATCGGCGTAGCGGCTAGCGGTCGTACCCCCTATACCCGAGCGGTTATCAGGGCAGCGAGAGAGGCTGGCGCTTTAACCATTGGAATTGCAAATAATTTAAAGGCCCCCTTATTAGAGGAGGCAGAATATCCCATTGTTGCCGCAACAGGCAGTGAACCTGTAGCAGGTTCAACGCGTATGAAAGCCGGTACAGCCCAAAAAGCGATTTTGAACACCCTTTCAACAGCTATTATGTTAAAATTGGGGCTGGTATGCCGTGGTTTAATGGTCAATATGCGGGTTTCCAATGCCAAATTACGGCAGCGTGCCCATGATATTATCGGGCGGCTGGCAAAGGTTGATGAAGAAAAGGCAACCTGTGCCCTGATAGAAGCGCATGACGATATTAGAAAAGCGGTCTTAATAGCGATGAACCTTTCAGCGGATCAGGCCGACCAGCTTTTAATAGACCATCGGGGCAATTTACGGCAGGCGATGGAGGTTAGATACCTTTAGTCGTTAAGTTATACTAATAGAAAGATAATTTTATGAGCGGCAGCTACGCTGTCAAGGAAAGCTTCCTTACCTTACAGGGTGAGGGTGCACAGGCAGGACGACGGGCAGTTTTTATTCGTTTTTCAGGCTGTAATCTTTGGAATGGCTTGGAACGAGACCGGATGGGGGCAGTTTGTCAATTTTGTGATACTGATTTTGTGGGTCTTGGCGGGGATGGCGGTGGTCGATTTACAGCTAGCCAGTTGGCGACCCATGCTAAAAATCTGTGGCGACAGGGTTTATGTGAGAGCGCCTCTTTACCCGCTCCCGCTAGTCGGCCTTTTGTCGTTTTGACGGGAGGCGAGCCCTTATTACAAGTCGATACTGATTTAATACAGGCCTTAAAATCCCATGACTTTATAATTGCAGTTGAAACTAACGGCACGCGGCCCATGATCGAAGGCATAGATTGGGTCTGTATGAGTCCCAAGGCGGGCGCAGCGCTCGCCTTAAAAAAAGGGAATGAAATAAAGTTAATATGGCCTCAGACAGATATTGATATTGAAGCGCTAGAAAGCCTCGATTTTACCCATTATCTTATTCAACCGATGGATAATGATGAAGCAAGGCAGAATTTAGAAGAAGCCGTTGCCTTTGTTATGCAACGGCCCTTATGGCGACTTTCCCTGCAAACGCATAAGATGATTGGTTTGAAATAAGGACAAGGAAAGTCAGTAATAAAAAATAGTACTTATCTATTTTTGTAGAAAAACAGTTTGGATTTTAGTCTGTTATAAATGATTGCCAGAAAAATGACTTGGGATGAAACAATCGCTGCATTGAGAATACAGCCTATAATACCAACAATGATTTTTAATGTGTGGGTATGGGCAAAAATATAAGCCATAGAAGCGGCATAACTGCTGATAGCAAAAGGCATCATCACAAGAATTAAACGCCAAAACAGCCCTTTTGTTATCTGGAAACTATAACGGGCAGCCTGAAAAGGGGAAGCTTTATCCGTCATCATTATGACATACCAAAAACTGAATTTAATCAGAATAGCGATAGTGACGATAAGGCCTAATGATATAGCGGGATAAAGAAATGCGGGTTGCGTTAAAATTTGGGTATTGCCTAAGAAACGACTTAGGAAATTACCGATTATAAGAAGGGAAAGAAGGACAAAAGTAAAAATCAAGGACAGTGTAAAAAGAAAGACAAAAACAGAAATGACACGGCGAAGCGCCAAAGATAGAGCCTGTTTTACAGTTTCGCCAGAAACGGCGGTCAATCTGGATAAGGTAAGATAACCTACGATGTTAAGAAAGGTACAAAATAACAGTAAGAGCGTATAGTAGCCTTGATGAGGCATAGCCGATGAAAGCGGATTGATATTCTTTTTTTCAATCGACAAAAAAAACATCACAAGATTACTAAAACCGATAGTCGATAAGACGACAGGCGCAATCAACCTGATTTCGCGTTTTATAAAAGAGAAGGTTTCGTTGATAATTTCCGTTATCTTGAAAGAAGGCACAAATTTTTCCCTTTAGCCTGACCAAGCCGAGCACACCCAATATTAGGCATAACCCGTGTTAATACGGGTTCTTATCCCTTTAAAATATCTGTAAAATTGTAACGCTCTTAGCAATATTTCTAAGATGAAAAGTAAAAATAAATACCTATCGTTTTATTTTTATCATAAAGCGCCGACTTAGCCTATCGCTATCCTTTCACTGCTTTAAAGATAAAATCATGGCTTTAGATTCATTGATAGAATGGCAGATTAGCCCTAGGCTGACTGAATATGAATTTGCCCATCAGCAAATGACCGCCCGTGTTGAAGCTATTTTACAGGGCGAAGCCCAAGAGTTGATCTGGTTATTAGAACATCCGCCCCTTTATACCGCAGGCCGCAGCGCTGATCCTAAAGAATTACTGACCCCGCAACGTTTTCCTGTCTATCCTATCGAAAGAGGCGGACGCTATACCTATCATGGACCCGGGCAGCGTATCGGCTATATCATGATAGACATTAAAAAGCATGGGCAAGATGTCAGGCGCTTTGTGCATGGCCTTGAATTTTGGATAATTACGAGTTTATCGCTATTGGGTGTAACCGCTTATAGCGTCCCGGAAAGAGTGGGCATCTGGGTGAATACAGAAGAAGGGGAAGCTAAAATAGGCGCTATTGGCATCCGAATAAAACGGGGAATCAGCTTTCATGGGTTTTCTTTAAATGTTGCCCCTGATCTTGAACATTTTTCGGGTATTGTCCCTTGTGGTCTTCAAGATTTCGGCGTTACCAGCCTCGAGCATCTTCACAAAAACATAGAAATGACAGCTGTTGATGAAGCTTTAAAAGCTTGCTTTCCCCATTTTTTAGCCTTTTTAGAGGCGACATCCACGCCATAAATTCCAAAAAGGCTAAAAATAAGGGCATAGAAAGATGATAATCCTACCTTTAGAAAATACGTTTCAGATAGAAAGCCTTTTTTAAGGCTTATTCTTCCGTGCCATTTCGGCCATATAACGATTTTGCTTAAAAGAAGCCTCTAAAGTCCGTTCAATCAGCGTAAACAACGCGTTATCTTGATCTAAAACATCCATACCTTTTCGTGTACTGCCACCGGGGCTTGCTACCTTTTCGGCCAAAGCATGAGGCGATATATCAGACTGTTTAGCCATAGCGGCGGCGCCTTCCACTGTTGCCAAAGCCATTGGTAACGCCTGATCGGCTGTCAGCCCTAATTTTTCGCCCGCTTTCGCGAGCGCATCAATAAACCGATAGACAAAAGCAGGGCCACATCCAGCCACTGCGGTTGCAGTGTCGAACTGGTCTTCTCTGACCCATTCAACAACGCCCAAGGCACCCATTAATTGATCTATAAACTGTCGTTGCGCTTGGTCGAGTGATTCCGCGCAAAGGGCCGTTACCCCCTTCCCTAAGGAAACAGGTAAATTAGGCATCGCGCGAACAATTTTTCCAGCCTTTGGAAAATATTCCCGCAAAGTGGCCAGTTCAACGCCCGCCAAAACCGAAATAAGAATAGTGTTTGAATCGACGTGGGAAGCGATATTAGGCGCTACCGTAGCCAGCATTTGAGGTTTTACACCCAATAAAAGCGTCGCAGGCGCTGCCTGATCTGCTTCTATATGCGTAACGACGCTTACGCCTTCGGAAATAGGTTTACCAGAAGGCCGGATGACTAATAAATCTTGGGGTTTTATACCCTTTTTCAGCCAGCATTGAATCATACTGCCGGCCATGTTACCCGCTCCGACGATCCAAAAAGGAGCATGAGAATCGTCTAATAAATCTTTAAACTCGGAAGGCATCGCAAGATCAGTCATGAGAGAAATCAGTACTCTATTATTAAATATAAGAGATAAGGCTTATCTGTTCTATTCTGTTCTATAAAGCCCAGATATAGGGTCAGGCTTCGCCAATCGTTTCGATCAGAGCGGCCGCGATAGCCTCTGAAGGGCTTTTATCGGCCCATAACACAAATTGAAATACCGGATAAAAACGCTCACATTCATCAAGGGCGGCCTCGACCAAAGTTTCGGCCTGTATCACAGAAAGATTAGCGTTGCTGTCATCATCCAATAAAACCGCATGACGAAAGAGAACAATGCCGGAAGTGGACCACATTTCAAAATGACCGATCCACAGCTGCTCATTAATTAACCCTAAGGTTTCATAAATAACGCGATGACGATCGGGAGCAACGCGAATATCAGGTAGCGCCAAGAATTGCAGGACACTATCTTCTTCGCGCCAGATCGCCCGTAATTCATACTGCGCCCAGCTGCCTTGAAAGTTAGCTATAATTTCATCATCGCTCTGACGTTCATGAGTCCAGCCATGTGCTGAAAAATAATGTTCCAGCATATCAATTGGTCCAAGGTCATCATTGGCTAACTCATAATCATCAGTGATCACGATTAAGCCCCCCAAAGGCTAAAAATTCATATAAAAAAGGCTGATTAGCGCATCTGTAAAAAATTTTCACGTTAAGAGATGCTTTTCATACATTTTTTAACCAAAATTTTTGAATACGATTATCAGCCTAGGGTATTTTACTTTATATCTTTTTTTGCAGAGGCTTCCAATGCCTCAACACGCATTTTCAAGGTTTCGAATTCATCCCGACTTACAAAATCAAGGCCGCCGATCCATTCACGCAGATGTTCTTTTAAGGTCGCTTCTGCTTCACGGCCCAAACCGGCAAAAGTGCCGACCGCCCCATTGATCACTTTGACGAGATCATCAATTAAATGATTTTCTGTCTGCATTTTCAAATTCCCCTGCAATAATAAGGTTAACCTTGTTTCTGATGTGGCCTTTATAAAAGCGTGAAACAAGGGGCTTCTGCGCTATAGCGAAGGCGGCTGGCATAAATTAACAATGAATAGCTATCTTTCTGGAAAAACAGCCCTTTTACAGGGAAGAAAATAAAGAACAGGATTTTATATTTGTTTTTCGGCGGCGATTAAAAATTCAATATTGCCATCATGACCCGTAATAGGGCTTCTTTCTATGCCAAGGCTGTGCCAGCCTAATCCTTCAAGCCAAGCCGTCACTTCTAAACAAACCCGTTTATGCACATCGGGATCGCGGACAATGCCGCCTTTTGCGACTTCGTCACGTCCGGCTTCAAATTGAGGTTTAATCAGAGCAAGCAGCTTTCCGCCGATTTTTGCAAAAGAAAGCGCCTTTTCCAATATTTTAGTCAGAGAAATAAAACTGACGTCACAGACGACCAAATCTATGGCCTCGGGAATATGCTCGGCGGTTAATAAACGGGCGCTTAATTGTTCATAGACCACAACACGGGGATCTTGTCTTAATTTCCATGCCAGTTGATTGGTGCCTGAATCCACCGCATACACCCGACGGGCACCGGATTGTAACAGCACATCGGTAAAGCCTCCAGTTGAGGAGCCGACATCCAAAGCGGCATAGTCCTCTACTTTCCAGCCAAAATATTTCAAGCCATGGGCTAATTTTACACCGCCTCTAGATACCCATGGATGTTCCTTTCCCTTTAAGCGAAGCGGTGCCTCTACCGATAGAATTTGTCCGGCTTTTTCAATCCGACGATCTTCTGACCAAACATGACCCGCCATAAGTAGGGCTTGTGCAAGGATTGTATTTTCCACAAGACCGCGTTCTACCAGCAGTTGATCGACCCGTTTTTTTTTCGTCTTGTTTGCCATTGCCGCCTTTTACTGTCCGATAGGAAGGGAAAAAAGATTAAAATAGCGTCTCTTTTGCAAGAGAAAAGCGCTTTCATTATGCCCTAACGGTTAGCCTTAAAGCGGTATTTTGACAGAAGTCCAACCAAGCCCGATAAAAATCATAGAGCAGCTATTGAGATAAATCTGTTGGACATCGTAAAAGATCGGTAACTGAATTCAAATTCTGGCACTTTTTAAAGTCATTTTTGATTACCTGTTTTCTTCTTTTTGTAAGAGTTTTTTATGACTGTCATTCATCAAAACGACCTGATCGACAGCATCACTGATGCGTTGCAATTTATCGCTTGTTATCACCCAAAAGATTTTATTGATAGTTTGTATCAAGCCTATCAAAAGGAAGAAAACCCCGTCGCACGGGATGCTTTGGCACAAATTTTGATTAATTCCCGCCTGGCAGCCATTGGGAAACGTCCCATGTGCCAAGATACCGGAATGGTTACCGTTTTTGTCGAAATCGGCATGGGCGTGCATTTTGATAGTCAAATGACTCTTGATGAAATGATCAACGAAGGTGTTAGGCGGGCTTATACTAGTTCGGCTGATATTTTGCGTAAATCCGTCGTTTCAGATCCCGATGGGGCCCGTAAAAATACCGGCGATAATACACCGGCGGTTATTCATCATCATATGGTTTCAGGGGATAAACTTCGGATACGGATTGCGGCAAAAGGGGGCGGAAGCGAGGCCAAAGCCCGTCTGGCGATGCTTAATCCCTCAGATAATATTGTGGATTGGGTGCTGGAACAATTACCAAAAATGGGGGCTGGCTGGTGTCCCCCCGGTATTATCGGTATTGGCATTGGGGGTAATCCTGAAAAAGCAATGGAAATGGCCAAGTCTTTGGCGATGGAATCCATTGATATTCATAGTTTAAAAGCACGGGGTGCCAAAAATCGCGATGAAGAATTGCGACTGGAATTATATGAGAAGATTAATCAATTAGGTATCGGTGCCCAAGGTTTGGGCGGCCTTAGTACCGTACTAGATGTAAAGGTGGGCTCTTATCCTACCCATGCGGCCAATAAACCGGTTGGTTTAGTGCCTAATTGTGCAGCTACACGCCATATTGAATTTACATTAGAGGGTAATGGCCCTGCTGATATGCCCGAAATTAATCTGAGTGATTGGCCGGAAATTACCCGTCTGAGTGATGACAAAGCAAAGAGAGTCAATCTTGATACAGTGACCGAAAGCGAGATCGCAGAATGGCAGCCGGGGGATACCCTGTTGCTTTCGGGTAAATTGTTAACAGGGCGCGATGCAGCCCATAAGCGATTGATAGATTTATTAGACCAAGGAAAACCGTTACCCGTCGATTTTAAAGACCGATTTATTTATTATGTGGGACCTGTTGATCCTATGGCCGGCGAAGTCATGGGGCCAGCGGGACCGACAACAGCCACAAGAATGGATAAATTCACACCCCGTTTGCTGACCGAGACAGGTTTGCGGGGCATGATCGGGAAAGCTGAAAGAGGCGCGGAAACTATTAAAGCTATCCGAGATAATAAAGCGATCTATCTGATCGCGGTAGGTGGTGCCGCTTATTTGATTTCGAAAGCGATTAAAGTCGCAAAAATACTGGCTTTTGAAGATTTGGGGATGGAAGCCATTTACGAATTTGAAGTCAAAGATATGCCGGTCACCGTAGCGGTCGATACAAAGGGCAATAATATTCATAAAACAGGGCCAGAGACGTGGCATAAACATATTTTAGAAGCACATTGTGCCTCTTGTCATGGTTAAATTATAGCCTTCCAAGGCAGATAGTAAGTATCCTATGGCTACTATCTGCCGGCGGCATAAAGTCAGATCACTCTAAAAAAAACGTCTCTTTACAAAAGGCTGCCGTTCAAGCCTATAATTCAAGGCAGTCCTTCACGCGAATTTCTGCCATTTTCCACGGCTATCCTGTTTCCAATAATGCCGCTCCCCTTCTGTATCGGCCAGAAAACGCCAAGCCTTTCGTGCTATCTGGATAGAGGATTCGTCAAAAAAATAGAAAACCCGCTCAAAATTCAAAGATTCTTGGCGCCAAAGCCCATCTGCCAAGGCAATATAAGGGGCATGGTTCAAGGCATCAGGAAGAGACGAGATTAAAATGGGCTGTGCCTCTTCATCCCCTGCCCCCACGCATCCATGGGGCAAAAAACTTTCAGGCGTATAGCACCACAAATGTCGGTCGAGCGCCTTAGCCTGTTGATCGTCTTTTACAACGATCAACAGGTTTTTATCAGCCGTCAGGGCTTTTTCTGCGATACGCGGTAACACATCATCTATTGTTGTTGATAATAAATGATAAAAATCAATGCGTGTTACCAAGAATATCCACCCTATTTTTCAAAATTATCGGAAACCAACTGATTTAAAAGGCGAACACCATATCCGGTTGCGCCTTTATCCCAGAAAGTATCCGCTTTATCAGCCCAGACCATACCCGCAATATCAAGATGAGCCCAACGGACATCTTTATCAATAAAGCGTTTCAAGAACTGGGCCGCTGTAATGGAACCACCATAGCGGGGCCCAACATTTTTCATATCGGCAATATGGGAATCCAATAATTTATCATAGGCATCACCCATAGGAAGACGCCATAAGGCATCCCCCGATGAACGGCCTGCTTTCACTAGATTGTCGGCCAATTTTTCACAATTAGAAAATAAGCCCCCATATTCATGGCCTAATGAAATGATCATTGCCCCTGTCAGTGTCGCCAAATCAATAATGACTTCGGGTTTATAGTTCTTTTGTACCCAAGTTAAAACATCGCATAGGACGAGCCGTCCTTCTGCATCCGTATTGATCACTTCTACCGTCTGACCTGACATCGTTTTAACGACATCACCCGGACGCTGGGCATTGGCATCGGGCATATTTTCCACCAGACCACAAACACCGATGATGTCAGCTTTGGCTTTACGAAGCGCTAAGGCTTTCATAACCCCGACGACAGCGCCAGCGCCCCCCATATCCCATTTCATGCCTTCCATACCGGCCCCGGGTTTCAGGGAAATACCGCCACTATCAAAGGTAACCCCCTTACCCACAAAAGCGACAGGGCGGGAATCCGGCTTACCCGTGCCATTCCAACGCAAGGCTAAAAGACGCGGGGATCGAGCAGAGCCTTGGGCGACCCCCAACAAGGCGCCCATACCCGCTTCACGAAGGGCAGCTTCATCAAGAATTTCAACAGAAAGACCGATTTCGGCCAAAGGCTTGCAATGCTCAACAAAACTTTCAGGATAAAGGATATTGCCGGGTTCGGTGACCAGCATCCGAGTAAACAGAATACCTTCTGCTAAAGCGGAAAAGGGCTGCCAAGCTTTTTCTGCTTCTTTCTGGTCTACTTCAGCAAAATACAGTGATTTTAAACTGGGTTTTTTATCGTCTGATAAGGTCGTGCGATAGTTGTCTAGTTTATATCCCCGAAGCACAGCGCCATAGGCAAAGGAAGCGGCCGCTTTTGCGGTTTCTTTCTTTTTTACGGCGGCAAGGTCAATAGCAAGGCTCTCAAGACCAGAAGTTAAGAAGCGAGCAACAACCGCCGCACCTGCTTTATCATAGGCTTTATCGTTACCAAAACCGACTAAAACATACTGACGAACATTTCCCTTTTCCGGTAAAACTACCTCTAGAAGGCTACCTTCTTTACCCGTAAAACGCGCATTTTTTGCGGCTAAAGTTATTAATGCCCGCGCTTCATCACTAAAATCAGGAAGCTCGGAAACTGAAAAGCCTTCTTTTACCGGCAGTACCTTTACAGCCTGCTTATCAGCCGTATCAGCCTTGAAATAGATATTTAAAGGAAGTGCCATAATCACAATACTTTCATTCAAAAACAGCCGTCAGTCTTTTTCTAGGCTATACGATATAGCTATTTTATAAAGATATAATATCAAGGATAAAGTCGATCAGTTGATTGCGGGTCGAGTTTATAAAGTAGAATTATTAACCGACTTGCATCAGCTTTGCATAAAAAGGCCAAAAATACCCGAATGCGCCTACTTTAAGGTAAAAAAACCTTTCGACTTTTAATTGAGCTGTATAGAAAACGCCTGATACCAAATATTTGTATAAAACTACCATTCAGAATGGGCTGTCTATCAGCTCTCTTCTGATCACAAATGACTAGTCGTGATATTTCTTATGCCATAAGACGGCATGTTGTTGGATGTATTGTCATACGTTAAGGAGAAATGTGAGGTATTTCAGAACCGACATGCTCACGGCCATGCCGCTGATTCTGTCTAGTATTTTTCTAGCACCGGCTGTGGCTGAAACAGGCACGCTGTCCTCTGCTGCGTCTCCATCACTCGCAACGGATAAAAGCGCCGCTGATCTTGAAAGTGTTTCACCGCCCCAATCGGGTAAATACAATGATCCTATCGCCTTTGAGGCGGATAAAATGACCTATGACCGTGATAATGATATTGTAACGGTAAGTGGCAAGGTACACGCTAATCAAAATAATACCCGTCTTAGTGCCGATCAACTGCAATGGGACAGAAAAGCCGATAAGGTCCATGCCATCGGTCATGTCGTTATTATTAACGAAGATGGGGCCATTTCTTATAGTGATCAGGCCGATTTAGACCCGCATTTAAAAGATGGCGTTATTCAGAATATGCTTATGGTCTTACAAGATGGTAGCCGAGTAGCTGCGCAAAAAGCCTCGCATGTTAACGATGTTACAACCTTTGATATGGCCGCTTATACCCCGTGTCGGGTTATCAATGACGAAGGATGTCCTAAAACGCCGATATGGCGTATTTCTGCAGTTCGTATTGTCCGCGACCCTACACGGGAAAGGGTCACTTTCAAGTCGCCTCAGTTAGATGTTTTGGGTCGTACCCTCGTACGCTTACCCAGTTTTTCTTATCCTGACAACAGATCCAAAAGTAGTTCCGGTTTATTATTACCGCATATTCAAGAATCGAAAATCAACGGTTTCGAATTGTCGGCACCTTATTATTTCAAGTTGGCCGCCAATAAGGATTTAACCCTTACCCCTTATATTTATTCAAAAGTATTGCCGGGAATTGGCGCTCATTATCGCCAATTATTTGGAAAGGGCTTTTTTCAGGTCGAAGGCATGTTGACCCGCAGCACGCCGCTGCCGGCTGAAGAACAGAATTCTGCTAATAGTTCGCTGATTAGCTCGGATGCCCATGCTAAGATGCGTGGTTATATTAATGCAAATGGTAAATTTCAATTCGACCCCAAATGGAGTTTGACCGGATCCATCCGAGTAACGACGGATAAAACTTTCTTGCGCCGCTATGATTTTGCATGGGATGATCGCTTACGATCAACGCTTAATCTGGAACGGATTACGGATAAAAGTTATTTTTCAGTCTCGGGGTGGATCATTCAGGGATTACGTCCAACCGATCACTTTGGTACCCAGCCGATGGCTTTACCGCTTGTTGATTGGCGGAAAAGAATAGCTGATCCGTGGTTGGGAGGTGTCGTCTCGCTTCAGGCCAATACCCTCGCTCTAAGCCGTACAGACGGACAAGATACCCAACGGGCTTTTGTAAGCGCCGAATGGGATTTAAGAAAATACACTCCGTTGGGTCAACAGATAACCTACACCGCTTTACTGCGTGGTGATCTTTATCACAGCAATTACAATAATTTGACCCCCGAACTCTATCAGGGCACCGGCGGATGGCAACAACGCGGTATTGTTGCCGGTGCCGTAGATGCCAGTTGGCCTTTTGCAGGGGAAGCCTTCGGTGGAACACAAGTTATTACGCCACGTGTGCAGGTGGTAACCTCGCCCCATGTACGGAATCTGGCTATTCCCGATGAAGATTCCCGTGCACTTGATCTTCAGGATATTAATCTTTTCTCTATCAATCGTTTCCCGGGATATGATCGTTTTGAAGACGGAACGCGCGTAACCTATGGCGCCGAATACACAATGGAACGGCCTATGATCTCGGTTTATGGTAATCTTGGTCAAAGTGTGCGGTTGGTCAGAGAAGATGAAATTTTCCCGCAAGGAACAGGTTTCAACCGACGCTTTTCTGACTTTGTTGGCCGCATGTCGGTACGTTATGGCTCTTTCCTCAAGCTTACCGAACGCTTCCGGCTGGATCGGAAAACGTTAGCGATTCGCCGTCAGGAACTCGATTTGACGATCGGTTCAAAGCGCACTTACCTTATGGTCGGTTATCTTCAGTTAAGTCGCGATATTGATACCGCGATTGAACCGGATTTGGGTAATTACCGCGAATTACGTTTAGGTGGTCGTATCCAGATTGCCCATTACTGGTCTATTTTCGGTTCTGGTACTATCGATATGACAACGAAGAAAGACCAGATTGCCAATCAAAAGCAGATCGACATTGCAGATTCTGGGGTTATTTCCAATGGTTTCCAACCTGTCAGGCAACGTATTGGAATACAATATGATGATAATTGCCTGCAATTGGGTCTTACATGGCGTCGTGACTATTCAACGGTTGGCGATTCCCGTCGTGGTAATAGTTTTATGCTACGTTTTTCCCTTTATGGCACTGATAATAACTAGCTAAAAAAGGTATCCTATCCTTTAAATGTAAGGCGTAACAGCCAATATAGATAATCATTATTTAGTGATAAAAGCTATTTTTTCCGTTTTAAAAATAAAGCCCTTTTCGGATATAAAGAGGGTGATGTCAGACTTTATCGAGGATACAAGATTGCGTTTGCCGCAAAAAATAGGCGCCGTTTCTAAAAAACGGATAAAACAGATTGTAACGGTTCTAGCTGCGACTGTAGCTTTAACCCCGGCTTTGTTATTGGCAGACCCCGATGCAGCGGATCTTAAATTACCCCATGATCTGACTATTTTTAGTAAAAGTGATCCCAATGTTCACAAGGCAACCGCCATTGTAAACGGTACCATTATTACTAATACGGATATTGATCAGAGCTTTGCCTTGGCCGCGGCCGGAAGTGGCGGCCAGATCCCGGAAGAAGAACGGAGTCAGCTTCGATTACAGATTTTACGCAATCTAATTGATGAAACACTTCAGGTTCAAGAAGCTAAAGCGAACGATATTATTGTTACGCCCGCTGAAATTAATCAGACATATGAGCATTTTGCTCGAAATCTGAAAAAAACCCCGGAAGGATTTTCTGAATATCTCCATAATATTGGGGCTTCAGAAAAAGCGCTGAAGCGTCAGATCGAGGGAGAATTAGCCTGGCGACGTTTAATGGGACGGCGGATTGAGCCTTTTATCAACGTCAGCAACGAAGAAGTTCAGGGTATTATTAACCGATTGAAGGCAGCCAAGGGTAAAGAAGAATATCATGTTGTCGAGATTTTCTTATCGGCAACGGATGCCAATCGTGCTGAAGTCAAAGCCAATGCCACGCGTATCGCCCAACAAATTTTAAAGGAAGGTGGCGCTGCTGCCTTTTCGGCCTATGCACGACAATATTCAGAAGCTTCGACCGCAGCAAGAGGCGGCGATATGGACTGGGTACGCGCTGAACAATTGCCGGATGCGTTAGCGCAGGCTGTTCAAAAGATGCCGGTTGGTTCTGCGGTGGGACCCTTGGAAACGCCTAGTGGGTTTTCTATTATCGCCCTTGAAGATAAGCGTGAAATTCTGGGGGTTGATCCTCGGGACGCTATTTTGTCTTTAAAACAACTGTATGTAAATTTTCCACCCGGCACGACCAAGGAAACCGCCGAGCCTAAAATTACAGCTTTTGCGGATGCGGTCAAACAGATCAAGGGCTGTGGTTCTGTCAATGATATTGCGGCAAAAGTGGGCGGCGAGGTCATTGAAAATGATCAAGTTAGTATTCGCCAGATGCCTGAAGCCTTACAGCATATGATGACGACCCTTCAAATCGGTGAAGCAACGCCGCCTTTCGGTTCGCTTAATGAAGGTATTCGGGTTTTGGTATTATGTGGTCGCGATGATCCCAAGGTCGCAAAAGCACCGAATTTTCAGCAAATTCATAATAGATTGCAAGAGGAACGCCTTACAAAACGTGCTACACGATACCTACGCGATTTACGGCGTGATGCTATTATCGAGTATCGTTAAAATTTAATATTAGACCGTATAGAGTAAGGCTGGAACAGAATATGAAACCGCTTGTCGTAACTTTGGGAGACCCTGCGGGTATTGGGCCTGAAATTGTCGCTAAAGCATGGCGTCGTCGAGAAAATGAAAAGTTAATGCCTTTTTTTGCGGTAGGCAGTGTGGCGTCTTTAAAAGCGGCTTCTGATATTCCGGTAAAAGTTATTCATCATCCCGATGAAGCCTTACGCTATTTTGACCAAGCCTTACCGCTTTTTGAAATTCCTTCTCTAGCAGAGGTGAGATTAGGGCAACCCGATCAGGCCGGAGCCCAAGTAACGTTTTCGGCTTTAGAAGTCGGCGTTAAAATGGCACTTCATGAGAGTGCGTCCGCTTTGGTTACCGCACCTGTTTCAAAAGAGCATCTCTATAAAGTAGGCTTTACTTTTCCCGGTCAGACAGAATTTGTAGCAGACCGATGCGGTATTGCCCCCGATCAAACGGTTATGATGTTAGCGGGGCCGGACTTGCGGACAGTCCCCCTTACTATTCATATTCCTTATAAAGATGTGCCGTCTGCTTTAACCCTTGATTTAATTATCAGCCGTGCACGCGTGACCGCAGAAGGGTTGCGGTATAATTTTGGTATTCAATCCCCCCGTCTGGTTATCGCAGGGTTAAATCCCCATGCGGGTGAAAATGGAGCGATTGGACGTGAAGAAATCGAGATCATTCGTCCGGCTGTAAAACAACTTCAATCAGAAGGCATCGATATTCAAGGGCCTTTTGCCGCCGATACGTTATTTAATCCTCGCGCTCGGGCAGGCTATGATGCAGCATTATGCCCTACCCATGATCAAGCGCTTATTCCTATTAAAACTATCAATTTCGATAATGGCGTCAATACAACGTTGGGGCTGCCTATTATTCGAACCTCTCCCGATCATGGGACCGCCTTTGCATTGGCAGGGAAAGACAAAGCCGATGAGGGCGCTATGGTTGCAGCCCTTTTGATGGCGGCTGAATCTGTCCATCATCGACAGGCCTATAAAAAAATCCATGCGTTATAAGTAGAAACAAAATGTCCCAAACTGAAAAACTTGAACCTTTACGTGCGGTAATAGCACGCTATGGGCTGGCAGCTGATAAGCGGCTGGGACAAAATTTTTTGTTGGATAGTCAGCTTTTAAATAGAATTGCCCGTGTTCCGGGTGATTTAGAAAATACGTCTGTTTATGAAGTAGGCCCCGGCCCGGGCGGACTAACGCGTGCTTTGTTATCAGTGGGGGCACATGTCACCGCTGTTGAACGCGATCGTCGCTGTTTGCCCGCCCTTGAAGAGTTATCGCTGCTCTTTCCTGAAAAATTGCAGATAATTTCTGGCGATGCGATGACGGTCGATGAAGCCCAAATTCTAGGCAAGGATATTCATATTGTCGCTAATCTGCCTTATAATGTGGGCACGGCCTTACTTATTCGGTGGTTGACGGTAAAAACATGGTATCCTTGGTGGCGTTCTTTAACCTTGATGTTTCAGAAGGAAGTCGCAGAACGCATTACGGCAAAGGTGGGCAGTGAACATTATGGACGACTGTCTGTTTTGGCGCAGTGGCGCAGTCAGGCAAAACTGAGTTTTACCGTCCATCGCTCGGCTTTTGTTCCACCGCCTAAAGTGACGTCTGCTATTGTGCATCTTACCCCAAAAGCGCAACCGGAACAGACATCGCTGGCGACTTTAGAAAAAGTAACGGCTGCAGCTTTTAATCAGCGCAGGAAAATGCTTCGTCAAAGCTTAAAAAATACTGAAGGAGCCATGGAGGCGTTAGAAGCGATAGGGATTGAATCCAGCCGTCGGCCAGAAACCTTATCAGTAGAAGAATTTGTTGCCATTGCCCGTCATTTAGACAGTAGCGCCCCAAAAGCAGCTTGAATAACATTTCATCCGAATGAATTGCGTCTTGGGACGGTTCATTCGGATGTCTTAGAAAGAATTAATGCGTTTCAGGGGCTTTTGGAGATTGTGATTTTTCCTCTGAGGATGTCGTCGCCGGTGTTTCCGCCGCAGTGGGCGCTGGAGCGGTCTTTAGCGGGGTATTAGTATCATTTGCGCTATTCTCTGACTTTATGGGCGCAATAGCCGGAGGCCCTTTCGCAATGACAGCCGATAAAGAAGTATAAGCGGGACATTCCGTCTGACAAATTGTCTTAATTTTTTCCAGATTTTGCTTTGCCCGCGCAACCGCCCCTTGCGCCACCATAGATTCGCCTTGGGCTTCCAAAGCGGTTAGGTCATTCGGATCTATATTAAGCGCTTCCCGATAAAAACGAATAGATTTGCCGGGTAATCCTTGGGCAAAAGCGACCTTTCCCAAAGCCGTAAAGGCGTTTTTATTCCGTGGATCGACGGCTAATGCCGATTCAAACATCTGTGCCGCCTGAACTAGATGGCCTTCTTGTTGCAGTTTTTCGCCATGAAGCATCAAATTAACCGAATAAGGATTAATCTGATTATCGGGTTTTTCTCCATTTGAAACCGCAGATCCGGACGCCAATGTCAGCGACAAGACAAGGGCTAGTGGCGAAAAATTCATTATTTTCTCCGGAAAAGAAATAGGCTGATAAGAATTCGTCACGACGGAAATCATCTGCTCATATCCAAAAGACTTAACCTGCAAATTGGATAATCGCAATCAATAGCTCTATTTTATGCTAGTCTGGAAGCATGATGGATTATCTGACAAGAAAATGAATGAAACTAACCTGAATATTTTAACCGACTGATAAAAAAACCATCCGTTTGATCTTTTAACACGGTAAGCCGCCGCCCATTTTCCTGAACACTTCCAACAGGAATAGCGATATTTTCGACTGTCCAGTCGGAATGGCGATCCAAAAAAGCGGCAATCTGATCATTGCCTTCTTCGTTCAGCAAAGAACAAACCACATAGACCAAATGGCCGCCCGGTTGCACAAGCTTCGTCGCCATATCGAGAAGATAAGCCTGTATTGCGGTTAAACGGCTTAGACGTTCTGGGTTAAGACGCCATCTTGCTTCAGGATTCCGACGCCATGTGCCTGTCCCCGAGCAAGGCGCATCAATCAAGACCAAATCTTCTTTTTCAAAAAGATCGGCTAAAGCCTGATCTTCTTCTTTGGGATTGAGAAGACGTTGTTCTACCGTCTCGATACCGGCTCTTTTTAAGCGCGGCTGTAAGCGCGATAAACGGGAACGATCCGTATCGCAGGCAATCAAACCGTGCCCATCGCCCCCATCAGCCAGAATATCGCTGGCTAGGGCTAGGGTTTTGCCCCCTGCCCCCGCACAAAGGTCAACAATCCGCATGTCTGATTTTGCCTGACATATCAGGGACGCCCATTGCGAGCCAGCATCCTGAACTTCAACAGCGCCTTTTTGCCAGAGCGGTGATTTTTCAACCTGAGTGCCTTCAGTCAAGCGGACCCCATAAGGAAGGCCTTCAATAGGTTTACCTTCTGGAAAGGCTTCTAAGACGGCTTCTAAATTTGTGATATGAGGATTAAACCGAATATCAAGCGGAGCACGTCCTAATAAAGCGTTTTGTTCATCCTTATCTAAATAGCCATCCATCTTTTGGGCGAGCCACAAAGGCAGTAAGGACGGATTTTCTGCGGATTTCTGTGCCGCATACTCGATTTCTTGTGGTAAGATAGGCGCTGGCGCATGTTTACCCCCATCGAATAAAGCGGCCAGTTCAGGATCATCTTTGGCCAGCCTTATCATGGCAGACCGTCCGTTTTTAGGACAGTCACCAATATGACGGATGGCGCGATAAACGAGCGCCCTCACCGCAGCCCGATCTTTGGAACCCGCATAGCGGCGCGTTTTAAAATAACCGCTAATCAGCCTATCGGCCGCTGATCCTTCATCACGGGCTGCGTTGATTATCTGATCAAGCAGTTCGATGGCGGCTTCTACTCTTGCTTGAGGGATCACCGCCAAGACTCCTTAAATAAGAAATTAATGTCCCGTCAGCCTTTTAGCGAAGCGGGTAGTTAGGGGCTTCACGCGTGATAGAAACGTCGTGAACATGGCTTTCGCTTAAACCTGCGCCGGTAATACGGACAAATTTACCCCGTTTTTGCAATTCAGGAATAGTAGCAGAGCCTGTATATCCCATTGCAGCCTTAATGCCACCCGTCAATTGATGGATAACAGCCGCCGCAGCACCTTTATAAGGTACCTGTCCTTCAATACCTTCCGGCACTAATTTCATCTGATCTTTGACGTCTTGCTGGAAGTAGCGATCAGCTGAACCCAGCGCCATAGCGCCTACCGATCCCATGCCACGGTAAGATTTATAAGAGCGTCCTTGATAGATGAAAGTTTCACCCGGGGCTTCTTCGGTACCGGCCAACAAAGAACCGACCATTACCGTTGAAGCACCAGCCGCCAAGGCTTTGGCCAAGTCACCCGAAGTTCTTAATCCGCCATCAGCGATAATAGGAACATTGGATTTAGAGGCTTCTTCCGCTGATTCCATAACAGCGCTTAACTGAGGCACGCCCACACCGGCAACCACTCGCGTGGTACAAATAGAGCCCGGCCCAATACCGATTTTTACAGCATCGGCGCCTGAATCAATCAAGAAGCGTGTGGCTTCAGGGGTGGCAACGTTACCCGCAACAACCTGAATTTTACTGGATAAGCGTTTCAGGCGTTCTACAGCACGACCCACATTGATGTTGTGACCATGGGCCGTATCAATAACAATCAAATCACAACCAGCATCAATCAGTGCCTCGGCCCGTTCGAAACCGGAATCACCAACCGTCGTTGCAGCGGCAATACGTAAACGACCTGAATTATCCTTGGTTGCCGCCGGATAAGCTACCGCTTTTTCAATATCCTTGACGGTGATCAAGCCTAAACAATGATAATTGTCATCAACAACCAAAAGCTTTTCAATACGGCGTTGATGTAACAGACGGCGCGCTTCATCCTGACTAACCCCCGGTTTGACGGTTGCCAGATTTTCACAAGTCATCAATTCAGATACTAATTGTTCTGGATGTTCGGCAAAACGGACATCGCGGTTGGTAAGAATACCTGCCAGACGGCCCGACGCTTCTACGACCGGAATACCTGAAATATGATAGCGTGCCATTAATTCGCGCGCTTCGCGCAAGTTACTGTTAGGCGTAATAGTGATAGGATCAACAACCATACCACTTTCAAAACGCTTTACCTGCCGTACAGCGTCAGCCTGTTCTTCTACCGTCATATTACGGTGTAAAACGCCAAGGCCGCCTAATTGGGCCATGACAATACCCATCTTGGCTTCTGTTACCGTATCCATGGCAGAAGACAACATGGGGATATTAAGTGAAATTTCCCGCGTCAGGTTTGTGCGGAGGTCGGCCTGACTAGGAAGAACATCAGAGGCTGCCGGACGAAGTAATACATCGTCAAAAGTGAGGCCTAGACTGATTTCCATGATGTGAATCCCCCGGATCAGGCCCGTTCAAAACCTTATAGAAAGAAGATATAAGGATCTGATTGGGCAATAAGATTCGTAGCCCTATAGAAGGTGATGACCAAGCTTTCTAGCACCCAAGACAATTTTCCTGATTTATTCTTCATTTTCTGTCTATATCAGCGGCTAAGACAACACAGTTAGGAACAGGAAAACCGTTATAACCTGCGACAAAGAAAGAAATTTTTACCGGATAATGGTTGCCATTTCAAAATATTTGTGCAGTAGAGCAGAGATAAAATGACTGCTTCAATCGCCTTGGTCGATGATGACCGTAATATATTAGCCTCTATTTCCATTACCCTTCAATCAGAAGGTTTTGGGGTCAGGGTCTATTCGGATGGGAAAATGGCGCTTGAAGCGTTGTTGGACGCTCCGCCTGATCTGGTTGTTTTGGATATCAAGATGCCCAGCATGGACGGCATGGAAGTTTTGCGTCGATTACGTGAAAAAAGCATGATTCCGGTGATTTTTCTTACCTCTAAAGATGATGAATTGGATGAAGCCTTGGGGCTGGCTTTGGGCGCAGATGATTATATTGCCAAACCCTTTTCCCAGCGCCTTCTTATTGCCCGTATTCGTGCTTTGTTACGGCGTACCGAAGCACGGCATAGTGAATTATCGCCAGATAATGCTTCTCAATCAAGAGAAAATGCGGTTATTACAAGAGGACGCCTTGTTATGGACCCAGCAAGGCATCGGGTTTCATGGGAGGGTAAAGATGTTAACCTTACCGTTACCGAGTTTCTTATTTTAGAAGCGCTTGCCCAACGTCCAGGCTTTGTAAAATCACGTGATCAGTTGATGGATACCGCTTATCAAGATGATGTATATGTTGATGATCGTACCATAGACAGTCATATCAAGCGCCTGCGGCGTAAATTCCGTCAGGTAGATAATCAATTCAAAAGTATAGAGACGCTCTATGGCATCGGCTACCGATTTGCCGAAGAATAAAGAAACAGGTTTTTCCCGTCATAATTGGCGACGTAACGAGCTCGCGCTGGGTTGGTCAGCGCGTTGGTCGCTGACGGCGCGGATTTTGGCCATTAATATCTTTGTCCTTCTGATATTTGCCGGTAGTTTCTTCTATGTCGCCCAATATCGGGATCGCTTGACGGGTCTTCAAACCGGAAAATATAAGGCAATGGTCGAACTTATTGCCGATAATCTGGACGATTCACCAAGGGAAGACTGGCCTGATCTGGTTAAAAGAATGGGACAGCAAACCGGATTTCGTATCAGAATTTTTGATAATAAAGGCGCTCAAATTTCTGATAGTTGGAAAGGACAAACCCCAACTTACGTTATTCATGATCCGGCACAGGATACGTGGCAGCATCGTTTAGCCCGTTTAATGGATCAGATTAATGATACGGTTGTTCGGGCACAACCCTTACCCTATTATGAAGAACCGCAGCATGATACGCTGCATGCATGGCCAGAGGCTGTGGAAGCCCGTGATCAGAATAAACTTTCTACCCGATTACGTTGGGCCGCCGATCGGACACCCTTGATTTCTATCGCAGCCCCCCTTCGAAAAGAAGGTGCGACGTTATTTACGACGGATAATCCACGCTATATTACACATAAAGTGCGGAGACAGCGTTTTTGGGCGATGATCGTTTTATTGGTGGTCACCTCAGTTTCCTTAGGACTTTCCCTGTTTTTAGCCCGCACAATTGTTCACCCTCTTAAGAGTTTAGCGAAGGCTGCTGTTCGGGTTCGATTAGGACGAGAACGGGAAGTGAAAGTCCCGCGGCTTCCGGCTAGAAGGGATGAAATCGGCCTTTTGGCAAGAGCGCTTTCGGACATGAATACAGCGCTTCAACAGCGTATTGATGCCACTGAAGCCTTTGCTGCTGATGTAACACATGAATTGAAAAATCCTCTAGCTTCGTTGCGTTCTGCGGTTGATAGCCTTGAAATCATTAAGGAAGATCATCTAAGGCGTCAGCTTATCAACGTCTTACGGGATGATATTCAACGGCTTGATCGGCTGATTACCGATATTTCGGAAGCTTCCCGTGTCGATGCCGAAATGGCGCGTTCAAGTTTTGAGGTGATTGACCTTGGTCCCCTTATTCAAGGCATTACTGAACATTGTCAAAGACGACCCGATGCGTCCGATGTCAGAATTGCTTTTGCTCGACCGCAGTCAGGTATTGCCGTTGTCTTGGGCGATGGTGCCCGTTTGACCCGTGTTTTTGAAAATCTGATCGATAATGCGATTTCTTTTTCTCCCCCTGATGGCTTGGTCACTATTGCCGCTACACGTGATGGCGATGATGTCGTTATTTGGGTAGAGGATGAAGGGCCCGGTGTAGCAAAAGAGGCAAGAGAAGAAATTTTTCGCCGCTTCCACTCTGTCCGCCCTAGTCAAGAAGCTTTCGGACGGCATAGCGGCCTAGGCTTGGCCATTGCTAAGGCAACGGTTGAAGCCCACCATGGCACTATCGAAGTCGAGAATCGTGCGAATGGTCAGAAAGGGGCAAAATTTATTATTCATCTCCCCGCTGCCCCCATTATTCCGACTATGCCTTCTTCTAGATCTTAAATATTGGAATCAGATAATAGCGGTCGCTCATAGCTTTTTGATATTCGCAGAGAAAAAGAACTAGGCTATAAAAAGCTATGAGCAGGTCTTTTATACCTTCTGATGATTTTTTCTCTTTTACTGCTGAAGATGAAGAGACCTTTTTTTCGTATAAAAAGCCGTTGGTGATACATGCCACAACGGTGGCTATTAAAAATCTGGCGGTTCTTTTAATAGGTCGATCAGGAAGTGGAAAATCTGATCTCGCTTTACGCCTCCTTGATCGGGGCGCTAGCTTGGTCAGCGATGATTATACCTTAATTGAGCCTATTTATACTTCTGATACAAAAAGTTTATTGGCAAAAGCGCCCCCTTCTATCGCGCATTTATTGGAAGTAAGGGGGCTAGGCATTATAACTATCCCTTATATTACCACGGCAAAAATAGCCTTATTAGCAATTTTGGATCAACAACCGAAAAGAATGCCTGAAAAGGATAGCCATAGCGTGATAGGGGATATTCGGATTCCTCAAATAAGACTTAATGCTTTTGAAAATTCTGCACCTTTAAAAATTGAAATCAAAATTGACTGTTTACTTGGCGATATTCTGTTAGAGAATTGACAAGAAAGAGGATATTTCAAGCATGGCCCAGAATAATTCATCTGAAATAATCCCTCCGCTTGATGCCTCATCAGCCCCACCGCCCAAACGTATTATTTTAGTGTCTGGTCTATCGGGTGCGGGTAAATCCACTACACTCCGTACTTTTGAAGATATGGGGTGGGAAACAGTCGATAATTTGCCGCTCTCTTTATTAGAGCGTCTTATTTTAACACCGCCCTCCTCTGCCTCCTCTGTTACCCCCTATGAAGGGCGGCCTTTAGCCTTAGGCATAGATAGTCGCACCCGCGGTTTTGATGCGAAAGCTTTTCTAAAGGACATAGTGCAGTTACGAAAACACCACGCCCAACCTATTGATATTCTGTTTCTGGATTGTTCGGATAGCGAATTGATGCGTCGTTTTGACACCACAAGACGACGCCATCCTTTGGCGCTTGATCGACCTATGGAAGATGGAATCGCACAGGAACGTGAATTTTTAGCCCCGCTTCGAGAAGCCGCCGAGTTTTTAATTGATACTACCACAACCAGCAGCCACAGCCTGCAATTAGAAATAAGACAACGTTTTGGGGCAAAAAATAGCTTGGCGCCCAATGTATCTATTTTATCCTTTGGTTTTTCACGCGGCATCCCGCGTAACTGCGATTTGCTCTTTGATATGCGTTTTTTACAGAACCCTTATTGGGACAAAAAATTACGGCCTCTGACAGGGTTGGATGCGGAAGTAGCCCAGTATATCGAGCAAGATCCGGCCTGTGCGTCGGCTTTAAGTAAAATTGAAGATCTTCTTCTTTTTTTACTGCCGCGCTATATAACAACAGGTAAGAGCTATATTATTATTGCTTTTGCCTGCACGGGAGGACGGCATCGTTCTGTCTATGCGGCAGAATGGATGGCTGCAAAGTTGCGTCAAGCGCATTTTTCTCTCACTATTACCCATCGTGATTTAAAATTACCTCTACTCGAATCACAACCCGAGGCGTTTAGAGGCGGAAAGGAATATCAAGGCGGATGAGCACTGAATGATTGGATTAGTATTAGTAACCCATGGGGGGCTAGCGGCGGAATTCGTCACGGCTATGGAACATGTCGTCGGGAAGCAAGAGGGGATAGTCGCTATCTGCATCGGCCCTGACGATGATATGGAAATCAGGCGTGCTGATATAGCACAAGCCATTTCGGAGGTAGAAACAGGGGACGGGGTTATTTTATTAACGGATTTGTTTGGCGGCACGCCTTCTAATCTGGCTATTTCCCTTATGCAGCCCGGCAAGGTAGAAGTCATTGCGGGAATCAATCTGCCAATGCTAATCCGGCTGGAACGGGCACGCAGGCAACAAGATGTTCAGGCCGCTGTTGCGGCTGCCCGTGAAGCAGGACGTAAGTATATTTCAGTTGCATCAGAAATATTAGGCGAATCATTATGACCTCCGTTACACGTAAAGTAAAAATTTCTAATAAACGCGGTCTTCATGCCCGTGCCAGTGCCCGTTTCGTTGCTTTAGCTTCTGCCCAGTCAGCCACTATCGAAGTCGAAAAAGATGGCTCAAAAGTGATCGGCACCTCGATTATGGGATTAATGATGTTAGGGGCCGCTATTGGCGATTATGTCACTATTCATGCTTCAGGTGTAGGTGCAGAACGGGCGGCCAGCGCATTAGCTGATTTAGTTGAACAAAAATTCGGTGAAGAATAAACAAGGATAATCTGGTTTTTTCATGCCAAGATCGATTACAGCCTTTTCTAATCCCCTTATTAAACGCATCCGCGCTTTACGCGATAAGAAGCATCGCCGTGAAGAAGGACTGTTTTTAGCTGAAGGATTGCGTATTTTAACAGAAGCACGGGAAGCGGGCTATATTCCGGTCTATATCTTCTTTGCGGCTGATAGTGCCCCTCATCCCTTAGTAAAAACCTTGATTGAGGCAGTTGAGGAAACGGGCGGGGAAGCTATAGAAACCAGTCGTGATATTCTTCATAAATTATCCGGCAAAGATAATCCCCAAACGGTTATCGGTGTATTTGAAGCCTTTACACAATCTTTATCCGATATTGATCGTCATCAAGCGCCTATCTGGTTGGTCGCCCAATCTTTAAGAGACCCCGGTAATCTTGGCACTCTACTCCGTACGGGTGATGCCGTCGGTGCAGGGGGCCTTATCTTGATTGATGATTGTGTTGATCCTTTTTCAGTAGAAGCCGTCCGCGCTACTATGGGGGCACTCTTTACCCAAAAAATAGTAACAGCGCGCTGGGAAGATTTTATCCTATGGCTGAAGCAGGATAAGGGGGAATTGATCGGGGCCAGCTTAAGAGCTTCCCAAGATTATCAGCAACCGATTTATAGAACGCCTAGCTTTGTTTTGGTTGGGAATGAAGCACAGGGTCTTCCTGCAACCTATGAAGATGCGTGCGATCATTTGGTAAAAATACCGATGATGGGTCGGGCAGATAGCCTTAACGTTGCTGTTGCAGGCGCGATTATGGCCTATGAAGTTTTAAATCAGCAACGGAAAAGTGGTTAAGTTACTCATTTAAGAGCATCCTTTTGCGCTCCTCCTCTTTGTTATTTCAAAAAGATACCGGTTATGAAATATAATGTATTGGCGTTAATCGCGTCTCCGACAGAGCAGGCCCAGGTAGCAGCGGCTGAATTACGAAAACTCTATTCTTGGGGAAGCTTGGAAGAAGCAGATGTTATCGTTGCCCTTGGGGGTGATGGCTTTATGCTCCAAACGCTTCATCATTTGTTAGATCATCGTCTCAATATTCCTGTTTTTGGTATGAATTTGGGCACGGTGGGCTTTTTGATGAATGAATGGAGAACGCCTAATCTTCTTTTACGGATTCTTCGGGCAAGGCGTTTTACAATCTATCCTTTAAGGATGGAAAGCACTTCTGTTTCAGGAGAAGAAAAAATCTATCGGGCGATCAATGAAGTGTCGCTGTTACGCGAAACGCGCCAGACGGCCCATTTGGAAATCAGTATTGATGGGCGTGTTGTTCTACCACAACTGGTCGCTGATGGTATTTTAGTGGCAACGCCTGCAGGTTCCACCGCCTATAATTTATCAGCAGATGGCCCTATTCTTCCCTTGGATTCTGGTATGTTGGCGCTTACCCCGATCAGCCCATTTCGCCCGCGTCGTTGGCGAGGCGCTATTATTCCTGAATGTTCTATTATTGATATGCGGGTCATTGATCCGAATAAAAGACCTATGAGCGCCGTGGCCGATCAACGGGAAATGCGTGATATTTCTGATGTTACCATTACTTTAGACCGAACTACGCCGCTTAATTTGCTATTTGATCCCAATCATGCCTTGGATGATCGGATAGCACGAGAACAATTCCGGTTATGTTAATCGAATATCTTGTTTATGTTATATCGGCTTATAAAGAAGGAACAGTTTAGCCTTAGATAAAGGCTATAAATGCACTATTATTTTTAGTTTATATTCGATATTCGAAGCGTATTTTAGAATAATTTGCTTGCTGTTTTTCCTTGAGGCTGAAATATTAAATCGTCAAGTTGGATTGATTGACGAGCAAAAAAATTATTTCAGGGTAAGAATTCATATTTTTTATCTAAGATTTAATATGAATTCTTATGATTTTATCCTTTATAAAAAGAGAATGTAAAGCGTGTATAATCGTATGAAAATATTGCCTGATAATAGTTATTTTCAAAAAATACGTTCTATATCTCTTTTTCTATTTTTTCTGCTTTTGTTTATCAACACAATAACAGCGCAAGCTATTGCTGCGGATAATAATGATAATCCCCCCGCTGCGCCCAGTGATCAGGCCAGTTTATCAAAATCTGAAGCACAAAGATTATTACAAACATTAGAAAATCCAAAGAAAAGAGAAGCGTTTGCGCATACCCTCTCTTTAATGACCAAGGCGCTGCCTTCCGATCACGATAAGACGCATCATCCATCAGAAACATCTGATTTAGATAATACGGTCGAAGCCGATAACAGCGTTACTAATGATAGCGTTACTGAAAATAATATCGAAAATAATAGTACTCAAACAGTTGAAAAGCCTGCCGCTGCTCCCGTAGCCCCATCAAAAACGTCTTCTGCTGAAGAAGCCGTCGATAATAATGAACCCGCTATTATTATTAACAAAGATGTTGGCGATGACCTGAATGTCGTTTCTCGCTATATCGTCCGGTATAGCAGCAATTTTGCATCCTTATTTAAGGATATGGGTTTTGTCGCCCGTTGGTTCCGGGTAGAAATGAGTAACCCCGTTACCCATAAAATTTTGGTTAACGCTGTCGTTTACGGGACCTTTATCTTTTTACTGGGATTAGCGCTAGAATATGCCACAGCTTTTCTTACAAGAGGTTTGCTGCGGACGATTAAATCGCGGGCACAGTCCTATGAAACGCAGTGGAACTTTCGGCATCTTGCCCATAACGACAGCGACGATACTAGCCAAGGCATAAATCCGGTATCTGAGGATAATATTGACTCGGATGATCCCGATCCAAAAGATATAAAAACCCGAGAAGAAGATCATCGGCGACAGCATGAGGTGATGGCCTTCATCATTCGCGTGCCTTTTACCTTTTATCATATGATGATAAAATTATTACCAGTCGCTCTATTGGTAGGATTTAGCTATATTGCTTCTGCTTTATTCTCTCCTAGTCGGCAGGCAGAAGCCCTAACCCTGACGCTGGCGAATGCCTACTCTGTATCCCGTATTGTTTATATTATTCTGGAATCAACCTTTGCGCCGGCATCGCCTCCCATCCGGATATTTCCAGCTTCTGATTATACTGCAAAATTAGTTATTCGTTGGGCTAATATTTTAGTATTTTCCCCCGCGGTTATTATTTTTATTACTTCCATGGGGAGTGAATTTCATCTCGCACGCCGTGGTATAGAGGCGATTGTCCTTGCCGTTATTTTAATTGAGCATTTACTTTTAGCTGCCTTTATATGGCGTATTCGTCATATTGTTGGTCGTGCCCTTCAACCGCCTGAAAAAATGCGAGGCAGTGTTTTCTGGGGCTTTGTCAGCACGATTGTCGGTTTATGGTGGATACCGGCTATATTCGTTGATATGGCCCTTTGGTTGATATGGGCAACCCGCCTTCATAATGGCTATAAATGGATGCTGCGCAGTTGTATCCTCACTATAGCTATCTTAATTTTTTCTCGTTTATTTGCGGTTCTAGCTTATGGGGCGCAAGAGAATCTTTTCAATCTTAAAGATGAAACAAAAAATCGTTATCCCCGCCTACAAAAGCGTGCCGATTTTTATTATCCTTATGTCCATACCGCTATTACTGTTATTATTACTTTTGTTTCTCTGGTCGCCCTTACTCAAAGTTGGGGCATTCCCACTATCCGCTTTTTGTTTAAATCAAGTATAGGGGCGCGCCTGACAGGGTTAGCCTTTAGCATGTTGATAGCTATTACGATTGCGGCTGCTTTATGGGAATTTGTTAACGCTTTATTGAATCGTCAGATCGATCGTTTCCATGAAACCAACCAATTTAGTCGTGCGACACGTTTGCGTACGGTTTTGCCGATTATTCGCACAGTTTTGTTAGTATTTATTGTTATTATCGTAGCGGTTACCACTTTATCTCAGATTGGTATTAATGTCGCCCCTTTACTGACGGGTGCCGGTATCATGGGTGCCGCGATTGCTTTTGGTTCTCAAAGCTTGGTTAAAGATTTTATTACCGGCTTTTTTATGTTGGTTGAAGATGCCATTCAGGTGGGTGATTGGGTTACAACAGGCGGTGTTTCAGGGACGGTTGAGCATCTTTCTATCCGTACTTTGCGGGTCCGTGCTATCAACGGTGATCTGCATATTATACCCTTTTCATCCGTGACCTCTATTGCCAATACAGGCCGCGATTTTAACCAAATTATTATTCGTCAGACCTTGGATTTATCCGAAGATTCCTCTCGTGTTGTCAAAATCATGCAACAAACCATTGATGAAATGCGAAAGGAAGATAATTTTAAAGATATTATCTATTCAGGATACAATGATCTTGGTGTCGATAATACAGATGGTAGTGGTGCTATTTTGGTGGGCACCATCCGCACGGCAGCGATGATGAAGTGGAAAATTCAGCGAGAATTTTATCGTCGTCTTGCCAATCGTATGGCTAAAGCACAGGTGAAATTTTACACGGGTACCTCTTATTATACGACCCCGCCGGGATCACCCCTGCATTGGATTAATGATCAACCTGATGTGCCGACCTCTATGCAGCAGGCTGAAGAAGGGGACAATGCTTCTTCTGGTAACGAGGATGGCGTACAGGCCGCCCCCGATAAAGGCATAAAAAAAGAAAAAAACATCTCTTTGAAGAAGAATGATGCCGCAAAAGAAGCCGAAAAATTAAAGCCTCAACCGGATGGGGAAGAGGATGAGAGCAAGGCGTAATTTCAAAGAGAAGGTATGAAGCCTTCACGCTAGGCTATTGATAAGCCTAAAAAATAAGGCAGACTTTCTAGCGCCTGCCTTAATTTATATCCAAGGATAATTGGCCGTTATCAGTAGCCTTTTTAAAAAGCTATAGGGACGCTATTTAGCTATCAATATCATGGTTAAACGTGTCACATTGAGCTGGATTACCGCTTTCAATTCCGCGTCGTAACCAGCGCATACGCTCTTCAGATGTGCCATGAGTAAAGCTTTCTGGAACCGGACGCATACCCGCTGCTTTTTCCAAAGTGTCGTCCCCGATAGCATGGGCGGCCTTCATACCTTCTTCAATGTCGCCGCTTTCGATGCGATCACGGTTATGGGCTGCCCAAACGCCAGCATAGCAATCAGCCTGTAACTCCATCCGAACCTGTAGGGCATTGGCTTGCGCTTTCGACGACCTTGCCTGCTGTTCACGAATTTGATCAGATAAGCCGTTCAAATCCTGAACATGGTGGCCGACTTCATGAGCAATAACATAAGCTTGGGCAAAATCCCCGCCCGCATGAAAACGATTTACCAATTCATTATAAAAATCAGTATCCAGATAAACCCGCTGATCTGCGGGACAATAAAACGGCCCCATCGCTGATTCCGCTACCCCACATCCAGAACGTCCACGCTGGCTATAGAAAACTAAAGTCGTCGGGGTATATTTTTTGCCTTCATCCGCAAATATTTTACTCCATGTATCTTCTGTACTTGCCAAAACGCGACAGGAAAAAAGACTGGCCGCATTTAACTGGCAAGCTTGCTGGGCAGAACGCACGGAATGCTGCTGGCTTGAAGCGGATGGACTGACAGACGGGGTGTTACTGATAAAACCCAAAGGATTAATTTTGAAAATAACACAAATTAAAACTAATATAACGACACCACCAATCCCAAAACGACCGATGATAAATCCCAGTAAAGGGCCTAAAAGATTGAAGCCGCCCCCGCCCCCGTTACTGAAATTTTCACCCCGTTCGTCTTCGACATTGTCGCTACTTCGGTAATCATCAAGCCGCATGACAAACTCCACCTTCCCTATATCCGATTTCAGTAAATATAGGGAGGTGAACAAGTTTCATCCATAGCTTTCATTTTTTTGATTTTTTTTAAAAAAAAGCTTGCGAGATAAAAGGGTGATTGTTATACGCGCTCCACACCCAACGCGGTAAACGCGAACGGTATTCCCTGATAGCTCAGCGGTAGAGCGTCCGACTGTTAATCGGCAGGTCGTAGGTTCGAATCCTACTCGGGGAGCCATTAAAATGGCTCATAATCAAAAAAACACCTCCTAAAAATTTATCCCAACAAAAAACTTTCAATCTTGCCTCTTGAGGCGAATTTGATGAGGCATCTTTGCCTTGTACCGTCGTTGTTTCTTTGGGGTAGGCATTTTAGATAGAATGCTCTGACAAATTATATTCAGGACACATAAAAAAGGCCGCCTTTCATTAAAAGACGACCTTTTGAAGTATTTATTGGCATTCTGTTTTAGTCAGAAAGCAAACTTTTAGAGGCTTGTTCAAACACATCTTTGGAAAGATTAGGCGTTTCCAATATTTTTTCTAAAGATTGGCGCATCAGCTCTGATCTCGTACTATCGTAGCGTTTCCAGCGACCAAAGGGCGCAATCATTCTTGCTGCCGTCTGAGAATTGATTTTATCCAAGGCGATAATCATATCCGTCACAAAACGATAGCCTTCGCCGGAAAGATCATGGAAAGCCCGTGCATTATGGGCAAATCCGCCGATCAAAGAGCGTGCACGGTTAGGATTTTTCAGTGTAAAATCAGGATGAACGGCCAGTTTTTTGACAATATCAATCGTATCAGGGCGTGTCGAAAGCGCCTGAGCCGAGAACCATTTATCAATAACCAAAGCGTTATCTTTATAACGCTCATAAAAGGCTGTTAAGGCCTGTTCCCGTTCAGGCGCTACCCCGTTAACCAGAACGTCAAGCGCCCCGCGACGATCGGTCATATTGTCAGCTTTTTCAAATTGCTGCCATGCTATCGTTGGTGCATCTTTGAAATCGCCAGCCGCTAGATAGCTGAGCGCCACATTTCTTAGACGCCGTGCACCTACGGCTTCGGGGGTATAGCTATAATCGCCCCTACTGGAACGTTTATAAGCATCGCGCCATAAATCTTCTAATTCTTGCCCTAAAATAGACCGCAAATCATCGCGGGCTTCAGCAATAGCCTTTGGATCAACCGTTTCAAGTTGTTCGCCAATCATATTTTCAGAAGGCAGTATCACCGCCTCTGCAATGAAAGCAGAATCCAATTTAGGATCAATCAAGGTTTGTCGTACAGCTTCAACAACAGTGCTGGCATTTGATTGCTCTTTATGAACGCGAGCAACCAATAAATTGAGCATCAGCTGCTGCATAGCTTCATATCGGGCAAAGGGATCGTCATCATGCGCCGAAAGAAAAGCAAGATTAGCGGCCTCACACTGATCTTCTATAATCACAGGCGCCGAGAAACCACGATTGCTTGATAATAACGGTTCTTCTTCCAAAGGCCCGAATTCGTAATCCTGACTGGCTTCAGAAAGAACAAGCAACTGTTCCCCGATTAAATTGCGCCCCGTTTCTTTCCCGATCAATGCGACAGCGACAGGTAAAACCATCGGTTGTTTTTCAGGTTGTGACGGGGTTGGTGGAACAATCTGTTCCAAATGGAGATGGGCCATCTTGGTCTTATCATCCCATTTGAAAGCAATCTTTAATTTAGGCGTGCCCGCCTGATTATACCAACGACGGAACAGCTTTAGATCAACACCGCTAGCATCTTCCATCGCCTGAACGAAGTCTTCGCAAGTAGCGGCTTCGCCATCATGGCGGTCAAAATAAAGATCCGAACCTTTTCTAAATTGCTCGGCCCCTAACAGGCGATGCAACATCCGGATAATTTCGGCCCCTTTGTTATAGACAGTTGCCGTATAAAAATTAGAAATTTCGATATAGCTTTCTGGCCGAATAGGATGCGCTAGGGGGCCAGCATCTTCTGGGAACTGAGCCGCGCGTAAACTTCTGACATCTTCGATACGTTTAACTGCTGGTGAACCCAAATCAGCCGAAAAGCTTTGATCCCGAAAAACGGTAAAACCTTCTTTTAAAGAAAGCTGGAACCAGTCACGGCAGGTAACGCGGTCACCTGACCAATTATGAAAATATTCATGGGCGACCACCCCTGCAATAGCATCATAATCAGCATCTGTAGCGGTATCGGGATCAGCTAGAATATAACGTGAGTTAAAGATATTGAGACTTTTATTTTCCATCGCGCCAAAATTGAAGTCATCAACAGCCACGATATTAAATTGATCTAGGTCATATTCGCGACCATAGACTTTTTCATCCCACGCCATCGCCTTTTTAAGGGCCTCCATAGCATGAGCTGTTTTATCAAGATCGGCTTCCCGAACCCAAATGGCCAACGCAACTTTGCGTCCAGATGCCGTAATGAATTCATCACGGCGCGCCGCTAAATTTCCCGCTACCAAAGCGAACAAATAGCAAGGCTTGGGGAAAGGATCGTTCCACAAGGCAAAATGGCGGCCATTTTCTGTTTTTCCAGATAGCGCCAGATTACCATTTGATAATAATACCGGAAAGGCAGAGGCATCGGCCTCCATACGCACCGTATAGCGGCTGAGAATATCGGGACGATCTGGGAAATAGGTAATACGGCGAAAGCCTTCGGCTTCACATTGTGTGCAAAGAAGCCCCGAAGAAGCATACAACCCCATTAATTGGGAATTGCTTTCAGGTGAAATTTCTACTTCGGTTTCAATAAAATGAGAATCGCCGGATAAAGGCACCGTTAGGCCGTGGTCCGCTTTTTCGACTTGTGACAGGGCATCAACGCCATCAATAGAAAAGCTGATCAGCGATTGATCATTACCTTCTAGACGTAAAGGATGTGTGTGTTCACCGTTACGCTTGACGTGCAAACGGGCTTTTACCCGTGTTTTTTGCGGATCGAGTAAAAAATTAAGCGCAATACTGGGCACTAGCCAATCAGGTGGCTGATAATCATGGCGATGGATAACCGTAGGTTTATCAGAAACAACCCGAGATTCAGACATACAGTGATCCTAACCTAACAGTGATATTTAAAATCCTAGAACACTTATTGAGGCCGATAAAAACTTTTTAAGGCTCTTTTAGTTATATAAGCCCGACCCTTAACAATTTCTAATCAACTATCATGGTTTCAAGAGGTATCGGGGTGTTAGGTTGCTGAGACTTCAGCGTCAGCAATAATCCAAGCAGTACCATGCCGCTACCGGCAATAGCCGAAATACCCCAGATATAATTTTCAAAGAGAGTTGAAATACCCATAGCGACAATGGGAATAAGAACATGGGAGTAGGCAGACATAGCAGGGCCCACCGCCTGTAAAACATAAAAATAAAAGATAAAGGCCAATACCGAGCCAAAGACGGTCAGGTAGAGCAAGCTTTCAAGATAAGGAAGGCTAGTGTCAAAAACAGGCGCGCCATCTATAAAAAGAGCCACAACGCCGATTCCTATACTGCCCCATATCATAGACCATGCCAAAAAAACCGGCATAGGATGAGAGCGTCCTCGAGGCGTAGCTAGTAAAACTTCCCCCAAAGAAGCGCTCAGAACCCCTAATAAAGATAAGCCCAGACCCAAGCGGGTTTCCGTATCACTGGAAAAATGCCCTAGTTGATTACGAAATAACAGCCCCAACCCGATTCCGGCTAAGGCCGATCCCAAAACAAAATAGGGCGAGCTTTTTTTCCCCAGAAAGACCCGCGCAAAAAAACTATTGGGGATAATGACTAGAGCAAAAGCAACCGCCACCAACCCCGATGTAATATGGGATTCGGCAGCATAGACAAAACCATAAGAGGCCGTAATCAAGAGTAAACCGGAAACCATGCAGAAAAGCTGATTTCCGCGATCCAGCGTGATTTTATAACCTTTGGCACGACAAAATAGAAACATCATCAAGCCAGCTATAAAAAAACGATAACAGACCGACCAATTGGCGGGCACGGTGTTAAGCTGACCGCGGATAATAAACCAAGTGGTACTCCAGATTAAGGTCACTAACAAAAAAGCGATTAAAACCTTTGGTGAAGTCAGCCTTAAATTATTGTTCGACTGAACTTCACTTTCAGTTAATGCCATTACGTCCTCTTCCCCATTTTATACGCTCGTCACAATAAAAATTATAAAGCCTGTAAAGCTTCAATCAGAGCGACGACTTCATGATCAGGCTGATCCCATGAAGCGACCAGACGGATTTTGTCATGACCCCAATCATAAAAAACGAAGCCTTTTGCCCGTAATTCAGCGCGTTCTTCTTGCGAAATATACAGAAAAATTTCATTAGCCTGAACAGGGTAAACCAGACGTTTAGGATCAATAGCCGCAGCGATACGCGCCGCAACGCCATTGGAAGACCGTGCAAGATCAAGCCATAAGTCGTTTTTCAGCATAGCTTCGATCTGAGCGGAAATAAAACGTCCTTTTGACAGGAGATGGCCCGCACGCTTACGGCGGCGTTTATTGTCAGCAGCGAGATCACGATTAAAGAAAACCAAGGCTTCTGCGGCCATAGCCCCATTCTTAGTAAAGCCAAAGCTCATCAGATCGACGCCCGCTTTCCACGTCAAATCCGCAACCGAACAGTTAAGAGAAGCTATTGCATTAGCAAAGCGTGCCCCGTCCAGATGGAAATGCCATCCTTTTTCACGAGCGACAGCACCAATAGCGGCTGTTTCTTCTGGGGTGTAAACCTGCCCTAATTCTGTTGAATTGGTAATAGTTACCGCATGGGGTTGTACCATATGGACACTATCAGAAATAGCGGCAGCTCTATCCCGTAAGCTTTGAGGGGTAAATTTTGCGGCTTCGCCAGGTACTAATAATAATTTAGAGCCATGCGTATAGAATTCTGGTGCGCCGCCTTCATCTGTCTGAACATGGGCATCCTGACTGCATAAAACGCCACCAAAGGGAGGGCAAATGGCGGCCATAGCCAAAGCGTTTGAAGCCGTCCCCGTGACCGTCCAATGCGCTGTCACTTCCGTTTCAAATAATTCGGAAAAGATAGCGTCGAGCTTTAAACTCCACTGGTCAGCATCATAGGCCATATCGCTGTGGTTGGCGGCTATAATAGCATCCATAACAGGTGCTGCGACGGTGGCGGCATTATCAGAAAAAAAACGAATGGTCTGCATTATACTCACTATCCCCAAAACTAAAATACGATAGCTTATCGTTAATTTTTATTATAAAATAACAAGCTTACCCCTTATAAGGGGGTGCATCTAATCCGGCTGCGCTTTTTGTAAAGATTTCGCAACCCTTTTCCGTGATTCCGATAGAATGCTCAAACTGGGCAGAAAGGGACCGATCACGGGTAACCGCCGTCCAACCATCCTCTAAAATTTTAACATCGGGCTTACCAATATTGATCATTGGTTCAATAGTAAACAGCATACCCGGTCTTAATTCTGGCCCTTCGCCTGGCATACCGACATGAACAACTTCTGGGCGGTCATGAAAGACGCGGCCCAAGCCATGGCCGCAAAAATCGCGGACTACACCATAGCGATGCTGTGCCGCCAGTGTCGCAATAGCGTGCCCGATGTCCCCTATATGATTACCGGGGCGAGCCTGTTCGATACCGAGCATCAAAGCTTGATACGTAACATCGACCAATTTTCTAGCTTTTAAGGGGACATCTCCGACGAAATACATTCGGCTGGTATCCCCATGCCATCCGTCAACAATAACCGTAACATCGATATTGATAATATCACCGGATTTCAATGCTTTGGGGCCTGGGATACCATGACATATAATATGATTGGCCGAAATACATACCGACTTTTGATAGCCACGATAGTAACGGCAGGCAGAGATACCGCCCCCTTTCCGGATCAGGTCATCGGCAAGACGATCAAGTTCTCCGGTCGAGATACCCGGTTTGACGTGGGGTACAAGTGCATCAAGTACATCAGCAGCCAGTCTTCCAGCTTTACGCATTCCGGCAAAAGCGTTTTCATCATAAAGCTTGATGGCATGTGTACGAATAGCGGTGTCGCCATCTTTGACATAGATATATTCAGTCATAACTTCTGCTATAACTAATAAACTTGCCCTTTGCGAGGGTGCATTATGCATTAGAATTGTTAAGTTTCAGAGTTCAGAAATGGTTTTTTGAATAAACAAGGACAAATCGAGCATTATGGAAAATAATCGTATATGGACAGCGGCTTTGCTGATAATTGGCGATGAAATCTTGTCGGGACGGACGGAAGATAAAAATATTGCTCAAATTGCCTCATGGCTCAATATACAAGGGATAAGGCTGACAGAAGTACGCGTTATTCCCGATGATGATACGAGGATAGTTGCGGCTGTACGCGATTTAAAAGACAGCCATGATTATTTATTCACTACCGGAGGGATTGGCCCAACCCATGATGATATTACGGTAGAAGGTATCAGCCACGCGCTTGATTTGCCGATAGTCATTCATCCAGATGCTCGGAAATGCCTTGAAGAATATTATTCTGATCGGGGCGGCCTGACCCCTGCCCGTCTTCTAATGGCGCGGGTTCCCAAAGGTAGCACGCTCATTAAAAACCCAATATCGGGCGCGCCAGGAATCCATATTCAAAATATTTTTATTCTGGCCGGTGTTCCTAAAATTGTAACGACGATGTTGGAAAGTCTTAATGGCACTTTAAAAGGGGGGAAACCGGTTTTATCGCGTACTATTGGGACATGGGATGGTGAAAGCCGTATTGCCAAAACATTGAGAGAAACTGAAAAAGACCATCCTGATTGCAAATTAGGCAGCTACCCTTTCTTTCGGAATGGTAGCGGCGGGGTCAATTTGGTCATCCGATCTACAGATAAAGAATCCTTAAATAAATGTGCACAGGATTTGATAGCGCGTCTTCTGGCTGAAGATTTATCGGCTATTGATGGTGCTATATAACAATAGAGGTCCTGTTATGGGGTTTAAAACGCTTTCTGACGAAATAGTCTCTTTGAGACAACAAATAAATCGTCGATGTTTTAGCCGAAATTTTTTAAATTTGAGTATAACAACGCTTATAGGTCTTGGATTCTCGGGTAAAAGTATGGCTGCCGAGACTGAGGGTAATACTACATCGACTAAACCTGCCGAGTTGCCTTTTCCTATTGATAAAGGCGATGATAATCCGCTTTTAAATACCCATCGGGTTCACTGGAAAGTCTCTAATGGTGAATTGATGCATGGCTATATTGCGGTGCCCGCCGTTGCGCGCGGGAAATTACCGGCGGTCATGGTGGTACATGATGAAAACGGACTGGATTTTGAAGCGCGCGAAGTTGCCCGGCAGATGGCCCTTAAGGGATATATTGCGCTTGCGCCGGATTTCTTATCCCCTTGGGGTGGAACCCCGAAAGATACGGCCAAGGCAAAAGCAATGATTGGGGCTTTTGATATGCCATGGGTCATCAAAGATGCCGTCATGACGATTGCATGGTTAAAGAACCAACGTTATTCAACCGGCAAGGTAGGGGCTATCGGCCTTGGTTGGGGCGGGAAATTAGTAGAATATACAGCCGCCCAAGCCAATACCGATCTATTGGCTGCAGTGACTTATTATAGTCCCTCTCCACCTGTTGCAGAGGCCGCGAAAATTAAAACGCCTTTACAGCTCCATTTCGGCACCATGGACCAAAAGATTGATGTCGAAGCCCTTGATTGGATTGAAGCCTTAAAAGCCGCCTCCGTACCCTTGGAATGCTATTTTTATCCTAATTCCGGCCACGGTTTTATGGATGAAACGCAGACCAATTATAACCAAGCGGCCTCTCAACAGGCATGGGCAAGAAGTACCGAATTTCTAGCTAAATATTTAGAACCCAAGCCGGCTTTGCTTCGCAAAATAGAAAAAGATGAACAAAAACAGGCAAAAAATCTGTCAGATTCCAGCATGGCCCCAGCCACCCCGGAGAAGCCTTAAACCATTACGACATAAAAAAAGCCCGAAGGCCTATTTACCTTCGGGCTTCAAAAAATAATTTTTTAGAAAATTAGCGGCGATCACCCATAAAGCTCAACAGATAGTTGAACATATTGATGAAATCGAGATAAAGGCTCAAAGCTCCCATAATCGCCAATTTTCCGGTATATTCTCTATCTGAACTCATAAAATAGAGGCTTTTGATCTGCTGAGTATCATAAGCCGTCAAACCTGCGAAAATCAGTACGCCAAAGGCACTAATCACAAATTGTAATTGTGAAGAATGAAAGAACATTCCCACAAGAGAGGCAATGATTAAACTAAAGACGCCCATGATCAGAAAGCTACCAAACGCGGATAAATCTTTTTTGGTCGTATAACCCAACAGACTTAAACCGGCGAATCCTGCCGCCGCTGCAAAAAACGTCTGAGCAATAGAAGTGCCGGTATATACAAAGAAAATAACCGACATGGATACGCCCATTACACCGGCATAAGCCCAAAAAAGGCCGCGTAATGTCGAAAGGCTGAAACGGTTCACCCCTGCACTTAAAGCAAAAACAAAGGCAAGCGGTGCCAGAATTGCAACCCAACGTAAGGGTGAAAAAATAATAGCTTCACCCAAGGATGAATGGGCCAGTAAATAAGCAACGATACCGGTGAATAATACCCCACCAGCCATATAATTATAAACCGAAAGCATATAGGAGCGAAGACCGGCGTCACGCTCCGACGATCCGGCACGACCAGGTGTCGCAGATCCCATCGCGCTCACCCGAGGATCATTCCAATTTGCCATAATGTGTGATCTCCAATTAGGAAGATTGTTCCCGTATATATCAGGATAGCAATACTCTATTTCAAGTTAATAGCCTATATAAATGAAGCTGACTGATAGATTAAAATGTCTCCTGTAATTTTATCTTTCGGTTAAACCTATGAAATAAAATATAAAGACATTTTAAAAAAAACAGCGAGGCATATCGTCTTGAAAACTAATTGCTTTAACAAACAGATAATATCCAACTGGAATAGAATAAAAATGACTGAAAAATATATTTATTTCATCCTAAATAATATAGGGGCCTTATTATAAATAATATTTACTATAATGCCCCTATATCTAAATATTCTATTTAGGCGGTAATTAAGGTATCTAACGAGACAGTTTTAGGATCAATTCCTAAATGTTGCGCCAAGGTCATTACGACCAAAGCATGATCATCACGCTGATCCAGTCCTGACACAGCTATATAGCCAACAATACCGGCATTTTTAACGAAAATAGGAAAAGCACCACCATGAAAAGCATATTGGCTATCATCTAAACCATAACACGCTAAGGATTTTTCGCCTTTTTTCTTTAATTTCAAACCGATAGCGTAAGAACTTGAGAAATAATGCGCAACCGTTGCCACTTTGCGTCGAATCCAGTTTCTATTATCGGGAGAACTATTAGGCATCGCCGCATAAAAAAGAGGCTGATTAAAACGCGCCACGGCGATAGCAATCGGCAGTTTTTCTTTACCGGCTATAGCGCGGATATAAGATCCTAGCTGCCATGCAATTTCTTCATTAAATTCGGGTAAATGAAGTAACGCTTCTTGCTGTTTTACGGCAGCAATATCACGGTCTATATCATGGGACATTAAGGCATCCTTCTCGATATTATTATTCAGATTCTAAAGAAAGTTTAGGCCGATCTTTCTTAAAAAACATCCCTAATAATATAAAATCAGATAAAATGCCGAGGTCGGATGTGCGGCCTTTTTTACCTTGGAAAAATATAAAAAATACCGTGATCATAATAAAAAAAGGGCCGATCCAAAGATCAGCCCTTTCTTGTTGAAGCCTAGAAAGGCGATTAAAATTATTGATCAGAACCTGGACCGAAAGTGATTTCGACGCGGCGATTCTGAGGTTCACGAACACCATCAGCGGTCTGTACCAAGAGATGCGTTTTACCGAAAGCTTCGGTAGCCATTGCATCTTCAGGAATACCTTTTCCAACCAGATAAGCCTTAACAGAATCTGCACGGCGCTGTGACAGACCCATGTTATATTTGGCAGAACCCATGGTGTCGGTATGACCCGCAAGAACCACACGTGCTTGTCCCGTCTGATCGTAAGACGAGGCCACGTTGTCAAGAATTGACGCTGCTTCTGGCGTAATATTGTACTTGTCAAAGTCAAAGAACACCAAGAACGGTCCCGGAATTGCCGGAGGCGGAGGTGGTGGTGGCGGCGCAGGTGGTGGTGGCGGAGGTGGCGGTGGTGGTGGTGGCGGAGGTGGCGGTGGTGGTGGTGGAGGCGAAGCCTTCGGTTCACCAAAGTTAAATACCAAGCCGGCCAACACACTATGCGAACGATAACGGCCAGACATGTTACCCATGTCGGTGGTCTGGAAGTTCAAACCGTTCACATTGAAGAAGCGGTACTTCAATTCGAAGTCGATCATCTTAGTGACCGGCTTACGGATACCAGCGATTACCTGCCACGCAAAATGCGCATCAGAATCATTGGCGAAGCTACTAGTGCCGCCTAATGAGTAATGGTTAAGAGCGACGCGAGCGACACCGACACCACCTCCGATAAAGCCGGAAACGCCGTCATTTTTGCCGCCAAAGTCGAACATACCATTCAACATGAAGCTTAGAACATCAGTCGATCCATGGCTTTTGGCGGTAGTACCTCCTGATGAAAAGTTGCCATTATTGGCACTTTTATAGGCGGCTTCACCTTCTACACGGAACGGCCCGAAGTCGTAACCAACATTGGCATCTACATCGTAACCTGCTTTGTTACCCATTCTTGCAGATTGGGCACCCGGCAGTTTATAATGTATATCCTCGACGAACAAACCGCCGCCGTCGACGCTGACATACCACGCACCATCGCGGGCAAGCGCCGGTGCAGCTATTGCGCTAGAGGCGAGCGCAGCCACAATGGCCAGCTTACGCATTGTCATCCCCTTTCAATCAAACCCTTACGGATTACTATCGTAACTAAACAAAGCAAGCGAGCGGTGCAAGCACACATATAGCTCAAAATGTTGCCAAAAAGCATCGCATATCAAACGAAAAGCTTGCTTTTGCTTAAATACGCACAATCGAAACAGTAATTTCTCAAAAAAATCTTAAAAGATTATCTCAAGGTAATTTATTTCATCATGTAAGTGATAGTTGGAAACGCTCGAAAATAAAATAAAAAGGTCACTATTTTTAATGTTTAGTGCAATTTTACCTACATTAGAGGCTTTTATAACGCAGTTATGCTCTTGGTTTTGAGAAAAAAGAGACTCTTCTTGGAGAGCCTCTGAGATAGACTTTCAAAAACCAAAAAGTATTTTTTAAATAAAATTAAGATCAATTTACTCTAGAGTTTCACTTTTTTCCAACCACAGGGCTTCTTTTTGGTTTAATTCTTCTTCAACATCAGAACGTAACTTCATAAGTTCAGTAACTGTAAGTGATTTATCTTTAGAAGAAGCCGATTTTGGATCGAACAAAGCTTGATCTATTTCATTTCTTCTAGCTGTTAATTGCGATATTTTTAATTCTAATTTTTTAATTTCATCCCGCAAAATTTTATTTTTTTGCCGGGCTTCAGCTCGTGCCTTTTTTTCAGCCTTACGATCTTGAGGCTTTGGTGTATTTTGACCACTAGTTATCCGATCATTTCGGCCTAAGATAAAATCCGTATAATCATCAAGATCACCCTCAAAATCAGAAGCATTACCATTATCGACCAGAATAAGACGATCAGCGGTTAATTCCAACATATGACGGTCATGTGAAACGATAATAACAGCCCCCCGATATTCAGCTAAAGCTTCGATCAAGGCTTGTCGAACATCCACATCTAAATGGTTAGTAGGCTCATCCAAAATCAACAGATGAGGCGCATCACGCGTAATCAAAGCTAAAGCTAATCTTGCCCGTTCACCACCAGACATGCTGCCTACTTTTTGAGTTGCCTTTTCCCCTGAAAAACCAAATCGTCCCAGCTGGGCACGAACCGCAGCCGTAGGCGAACCGGGCATCAATCGCGTCATATGATCAAGAGGGCTATCCTCAACATCTAATTCTTCGACCTGATATTGCGTAAAATAGCCCACTTTGATTTTAGACGAGGTGGTCATAGCGCCTTCAAGCGTAGATAACTGCCCGACTAATAATTTAGCTAAAGTCGTCTTACCATTACCATTTCGACCAATGAAAGCGAGCCGGTCATCAGGATCAATCCGTAAATTGAGATGGCTTAGAATGGGCTTTTCCCCATAGCCAACAGAAGCCTGATCCAAGGTTATTAAAGGCGGTTTCAAATTGGCATCGGGACTGGGGAAGGAAAAACTGAGCGATGGATCTTCAACCGCCGCCGCGATGGGTTCCATTTTTTCTAACGCCTTCATTCGACTTTGTGCTTGGCGGGCGCTATGTGCTTTTGTGCGCCAGCGGTTGACAAAGCTTTGCAGTTTTTCTCTTTCCGCTAGTTGGCGATTACGCGCTGCTTCGACTTGCGACAAACGTTCAGCCCGCTGTCGTTCAAAAGCATCATATCCCCCTGGATAAAGAGTTAGTTTTCCCTGTTGAAGGTGAAGAATATGATCAGCAACTTTGTTCAGAAAATCACGTTCGTGGCTAATTAAAAGCAAAGTCCCACGATAAGAACGAAGGAAATTTTCAAGCCATAATACCGCTTCCAAATCGAGATGGTTTGACGGTTCATCAAGCAACAATAAATCTGGCGCAGAAAATAATAATGCCCCTAAAGCAACCCGCATACGCCAACCACCTGAAAAAGATGAAAGGGGTTGTGCCTGCATCGTTTCATCGAAACCAAGACCTGCCAGAATACGGGATGCCCGTGCTGGCGCGGTGTAGGCGTCGATGGCATTTAATCTTTCGTGAATTTCCGCTAGCTTTTCAAGATCGGCTTCGGTTTCACTTGCAGCCATAAGCGTTGCACGCTCTTTATCCGCCGCTAACACCGTTTCATAAGGTGTAGCCGTCCCTTCTGGCGCTTCCTGTGCAATATAGCCGATACGGGTTTCACGGGGCATAGATAACGTGCCCCCATCGGATTCTAAGAGGCCTGCGACCACTTTCATCAAAGTGGATTTACCCGCGCCATTCCGCCCGATGAGACCCACATGACTGCCGGGTGGTAAACTCGCAGTTGCCTGATCAAGGATAAGTCGGCCCCCAAGCCGGACAGTAATGGCCGAAAAACTAAGCATATTTCTCAATTCAGGAAGTTAAGTGAGGAAATCAAAAGACAACGAATTTATAAAAATCACAGAAGGTTGGTTCAAGCTTTATTATTAAAAAGCCTTATCCTTCAAGCTGACGCATCAGCATACGGACATCAGAATCAACTTCTTCATCTATTAAACGCAATTTTTCTACCTGACGAATCGCATGAATAACGGTTGTATGATCCCGCCCCCCAAAACGCTGACCAATTTCAGGTAAAGAACGAGGTGTCAGATATTTGGATAAATACATGGCGACCTGCCGCGGGCGGGCAATAATCCGGTCACGTCTTTTTGAACTCATATCAGCTAATTTCAAACGATAATGGTCGCAAACCCGCTTTTGAATTTCTTCAACCGTTATGCGTTTTTGCGTTGAGCGCAATAAATCGGCCAAGGTTTCTGTGACAAAATCCATGTCAATCGGCCGATTGGAAAGAGTTGCATAGGCAACAACCCTATTAAGCGCGCCTTCCAATTCACGAACATTCGTGCATATGCGCTTCGCAAGAAAGAAAACAATGTCTTCAGGGACAGTGACCTGAGGCATAGCTTCTAATTTTTTCAGAATGATATTGAGCCGCAGCTCAAAATCAGCGGGATTAACATCCGCAACCAAGCCCCATGACAAGCGGGAAAGAATACGGCTTTCAATCCGTTCTAAATCTTGAGGACTACGATCGGCTGAAATCACGAGCCGTCGTCCGGCTGTAATCACCTCATTCATCGTATGGAAGAATTCTTCCTGTGTAGAATCCTTTCCAGCGATAAACTGGACATCATCAATCATTAAAAGATCAGCGGAACGCAATCTGGCCTTGAAGCTATGCGTATCTTTCGCCCGCATGGCCGCGACAAAATCATACATGAATTTTTCGGCAGACATATAAATTGCCGAACTGTTAGGATGACGCTTTAAATATTCGAGCCCGACCGCATGCATCAAATGGGTTTTACCAAGACCCGTTCCACCATGTAAAAAAAGCGGGTTGAAATCGAGCTTTCCACCTTCTGCAAAAGTGCAGGCCGCGCGATAAGCGAGGTCATTTGCCTTGCCAACAACAAAATTATCGAAATTATAGCGCTCTTCAAACTGGCCTTGGCTATCCTTTTCGGATTCATCTGCTGACGCAGGGGGAACAATGGTAGCCGAAGGTTGTTTTTTTTTGCTCGCTTTTTTGACAACGGGTTGAGGATGGTCGCCTAAGGGTAATTCGATTTCTGTAACGTCTAATAATAAAGGTTGAGCACTTGGATTGCGAACGGTTATCTTTACTTCGGTAATACCAGGCCAGACTGTCCGCCATGCTAATAATAATTCATCAGATAAATGAGCAGAAACCCAATTGGCCATAAACTCACTGGGACAGGCCAAACGTATTATTTTATGAGTGTTATCAAAATCGGCGAGTGCCAGAGATTTTAGCCAGCTTTCAAAAGTACGTGTACCACATTTTTTACGCAAAATTTGACGCACTTCATTCCATGCAGCCGGCAGTAATGATGCCTGGTCTTGTACCGGGATATTCATTTCACCACCTGAATTTTGCACTGGATTCAGCACGCTATTATTTTTCCCCGCTTCAATTGAGCTCTTATAAAGAATTATGATTTTATTTGATTTCGGCCCCTACCGATAAGACGGTACGCGCCCCAGCCTTATTATTTACGGAGACCCGTCATGCTCGATTCTGTTTTACTGAAGTCCTGATGATGGACTCAATATTTATCAAGTATGCGCTTACTTTTTGGAAGAGCAAACAAAACCAATCAAGGGGTAAGCGGCGATAGCGTCAAAAATTTACGCCTTGACTCGATATGTACGAAGGAATCACTGCATGGGATACTATCACTTGAAATAGATTAACTGGACATTTTTTATTTTTTTAGCGGATGCGCTAAAATGAACAGCTATCAAGAAATATTCAGACTGCGGTGCATAAATATTATTACAACATCAATACTTTGTTACAAAATATAGACGGTATTATTATTTTTGACGCATAAAAAAGCTCGCCACTATATGCAGTAACGAGCTCAATCTACTTCCTGTTAAAAAACAAGAAGTTTGGCTGATAGAGCAATCCGAAAATATCTTAAAAGAATAAAGAATATCAACTTTACTTTAAATAAAGTGATTCCCTTGTTTCCAATAAAAGCAAAGGATCTTTGGATCGGACGCTTTTAGATAAAATATTGAAATCTGTTAGAGGAAAATGCCATTTTTCGTGCTGAATCAAGATCAACTGATCAATGGCAACTCCTTTAACAAATATTAGGCTAAAGCGGTAACGCTCTTAACCAAACGGGAGAATTTCCGTGAAGCCGTATTTTTATGCAAAATGCCTTTAGAAACACCGCGGAACAATTCCGGCTGTGCAGCGGCTAAAGCTTGTTCTGCATCGGTTTTATTGCCCGCTTCAATAGCAGACTCAACCTTTTTGATAAAAGTACGGATACGGCTAATACGATTGCCGTTAATCTCAGCGCGACGGTCATTACGACGGATGCGCTTTTTTGCCTGCGGCGTATTCGCCATGCTTGTCCTCGATGTAATCAGAAAATAAGAATAAAGGCACTGACACTGAACACAGTTCAGCCCTTACGAAGGAAAAGTCTTTATGGCTTTCCGCGTTACGGGTCAAGAGCAGGAAGCAAAACTATGCATAGTTTTTGCTGTCAGCTTAGACGGCATCAAACGATTATCAACAATAGGATCGTCGATATTTTTGTGTAAATGCGCGTTTT